>CAZRBG010000046.1:0-45562 GCA_964598225.1 uncultured Pirellulales bacterium | reverse complement strand
TTTGGCTGTGGAAAAGAAAGTTGCTTAGTCGTGATACTTATGAAATGCTGTACTAGCATACAGCGCTTACAAACGAATCTTCGAGCCCAAAGTCAAAGAGGCTTTAAAGGAAATCTCCGCTCAACGTCAAGAACTGGGCGCCATCACTTCAAGAAGACGAATTGTGGCAAATCTATATGGGGATAAACGCTGTTTTTCGGCAATTTCGTTGCAGAACATAAGAAACATTGATAGTAATGAATCGACTATATCCATTGATTGCGTTACCGGCAATATAAGGTATGTGTTTACGGCCCTGTCTTCCGGGTTTATACCTAGCGTAATCTCACGATGGGTTGAGGCGGGAACGTCGAAAAATCAGGAGCAACCATACCTGTTTGGCGAAATCGCTTACGGAGAAGAGCTGACGCGAAATGAACACTCGGTGCGGAATGCATTTCTGAAAAGAATACATGAGTTCAAACATCTGGTAATTTATCCGGCTTTTTCATCAAAATATTGCAGAAACATTGCAACATTCTTTCTGGGAGCTTCAGACGACTGTCGGTGCGGTCAAGATGTTATTATATCCAAATATTGCAAAGAGAAAGAAAAATCAACCAGGATAGGGCATATCCTGGGCATATATGATGCTTCGATCATGAAATCCGGTAAGGAAGGCGTGCTTTTCACCACGGCGGGGCTGGTGCATCGAGCAGATAGCAGCACACCGCCCCAGTACATTTTTTTCCATGAGTTCAAGCCGGAAGATATACAACTTAAGAAGACACTCTTTTCCAAAGCCATATTTTTGGGACAGGATATCAAACTCCCATTAATCTCATTCGAAACGGAAGAGATTGCCGCCATCGCCAAATTCATTACTGAAGCCTGCAAATACCATCAACGTCCAGATTCCGCCTCTATCGCGGCAAACCATTCGTTGACTTTTTCATTGGAAGATCCCATGCAAAACCGGATGAACCCAGCCGGTAGAGAAAAGGACAATAGCAACCAGGGAGATACCGTTGCCGAGAAAAAACTTATATTTGAAGAGATCCTTGCACCTTACACGGATCAACTGAAGAGCGATAAGATTTACTTTGCCCCGGATATTCCTCGACGAAAGGCTGTTAACGCTATCAAATCTTATGCAGGAGGCTTGTCTCCGCACGATATTTTAATATTGATCGACAACTCTGTATTTGGCGGAGCCAAAAGCGGCATGTTAATCACAGCGAATAAAGTGTACTTTCACGATTTTGGATCTGTGCGCAAATGCTTCAAATTGTCGGCGATTAAAAAACTGAAATATCATGGAACACGTATTCGTATTTCAGAAAAATTTACTTCTAATAGCTCAGAAACCATGGACCTGTGCGTTGCTGGAATTACCAAGGATACGGCGCCAATCCTGATCGCACTAATTCAAAAAATGGCTAAAGCCGCGGGTAGTCAGTGGTATTGATCGCTGGGATTAAGGAAAGTACCCAAGAGCCGTGCTGGTAGTGTCAAATATATTTCGCACATTTTTGTGTAAGCTCTCTCAATCCGGTCACCTCTGCTGCCATACCCGCCCCATGGGGCGGGTCGATTTATAGGACTAAGCTGTCGCCCTTGCCTGTTCCTGCTGCTGTTCTTTTCTTTGTTCCTGCAGTCGTTTCATATTCAAGTACCGATATGTACTCCACTTCGTTCCGGCAATATGCCGCAAACGGGCAGCGGCTAACATCAACGCCGAATGACCATCGAATTCCGGGGACATCTCACTTATTTTTTTGTTGCAACCTCGGATCACGGCCTAAATCCAGGGCTCGATAGACAATAATATAAACCTTCAAGTGCGTCTTACAATATAATCGCTGATTCCGTTGACCATGATTTTTACATCTGCAAAGAGGCTCACGATTTCGTCGGTATCCATCTCCACAAAAGGCATGTAATCGTCCTGTTGTCTTTCGTCAGAAGGACGGCAACTGCGGCGTAGAAAGCTGCATAGTACAATCGATTGGCCGCGCTTCTGTAACGCTCGGCTTTCAGCAGGAGCTCTGCATCCGCCAGGGCTTCGCGTGCTTCTTCCAAGCGGTATTCGATCAGAGCGTTGATGTCTTTTTCTCTCATGCGGCGATCTCGACGCCTTCCCGACGAATGTTGCGAGCGAATTGCGATACTGATAGAGGGCCTTGCTCGAATGCTTCCTGGCTGACGATGACGACGGATATTACGTAACCTTCCTCCAGACTTAACTCCCAGGCCCGGTCCAGGATTTGTCGTCGAGCCGCAGTAGTCACTTGCCGCAGCTCAACTAGCAGATCGAGATCCGAGACGGGATCAAAATCACCCCTGACCCGGGAGCCGTAGGCATAGACCCGAACTATGCCGGTCTCCGAAGCTATGCCGTCCATCAGCTTACTCACAACCTTTCGAATGTGCTCATCCATACCAAATTAAATCCGGTAAATCCGGGGACACCTTATAATGGCACTAAGTTAAGCAATTTCGCTTCATAAAACAAGGCCTACTTTGACGATGAGATCCAGAATCCGGCGACAGCTTACTTAATTCCGAATTCGGGGCATTCGAATCGTTTCCGGAGTTCCTTTTTTGTGGTGGGCCAGTAATTGGTTTTTCCTCTTCCGACTTCAGATACCTGTTAATTCTCGCTGTTGTATTGGGCCTGCAATTTGTCGAAGTTTATGTCACTGGCGTTGCCGCGATGGATTATGAGTCGATAGCGCAGGACGATTGGATCTGTCTTGGAAAGCGGCACGGGATCGCGGCCGGGCCAGGCGGCGTTTTGGCAGCTTCCGCTTCTTCGGAGTATCCATCTATGGGGGTAGCCGGGGCATGACTTGTGAGTCAGGATTGCTATGCCGTTTGTCTTGCCGGTTTCGGCCAGATTGCCTGAGACGTCGATCCAGGGGCCGGCTTCCAGGGACAGCGTTGTCGGCTCGACGGGACTGTCCGTGCCGGTGAAATCAAGGCCCGGGGATAGTTTTATTCTCGTCGAGAAGCCGCCGTAGCCCTTGGCGTTTTCGGAACCCCCGAGGCGCATGTCGTTTTGCATGGCGAGCAGCTCGATCCGGAAGTCTATCTTGCGCATGTCGTTCTCAGCTTTGTGGATGGTGATTGTTGTTCTCTCCTTCACGAGCGGCACCATCTTTCCGGTCGAATCGGTCCGCAGCGGCGACTTCCAGTAGACGCCGAGCTGCAAGGCGCGCGATTTGGAATCGGGAGTCAGAATTTTGGCGTCGTGGACGTCCCATCGGAAGTCCTGCGTGGCCCACGGGTCGCCGATTTTCATATCGCTGAGCCACAACTGGTGCCATGCCCAGAATACGCCGCGATGATGAGGGTGGTCCCGCGGGAAGTCTTCGGTCAGGACCTGGCCGTCGAGGCCGTAGAGTGGATGGATGTAGTTGGCGCGGGTGTACCTGCCGTTTAACGACTTGTGCTCACGTTGGTAGACCATTACTTTTTCCGAGCCGTCTGAAACGACAAAACCCTGGTCGGCTTCGGAAATGCTGATTGGATGTTGCTCGGCCGCTGCGTGAACGGCAAAAGTTGTCATGATTATCACAATTGCCCAGACAATCAGGAGTTTTTTTCTGAAGTCCTTCATAGCTCTATCCCTTCTAAAATTTTAGGCTTTGCATATCGATCTCTGATTTATATCCTATAAGGCTATGGTTTATCAAGACGAATTTGGCTACAAAACGACGAGAGAAAACGAGCATTGGCGGCAGGAGGAGTTTCAGTGGTCGCGGATTCTCTCGGCGGGCGATCCGGCAAAAGGTATGGTTCTGCTGTATATCCAGAAGGCGTGCACCGCGTTTCACGAGTTCGAGCCGGCCTTCGAGCAGGGGGCGTTGAAGGACGAGTATCTTGATTTCTTTCGCCGCCGGCTTGCGACGAGGATCGAGCATGTGCTTACTACGATGAAGAACAACAATCTTGACAAGATCGAAGGTGCGGCGGAGCTGGAAGGAATTCTGCGCTCGGTCGAGACGGCGGCAACTCTCGATGAGCTTGCCGAGATTACCGAAAAGCTTCATGCCGTCAATCATACGATTTCTGATTCCCTGGAAGGGAGGTAGATCATGGAAGCTATTACACGCCGTGGTTTTATGAAAGGCACGATAGCCGCGGGATTTGCATCGGCTCTGCCGTTTTCGCGGGCGCGAGGCGCGAACGACCGGATCGGCGTAGGTGTGATCGGACTTGGCGGTCGAGGTCGGGGTGCACATGTGCCGTCGTTCGAGAAGCAGCAGGGCGTGACGGTTCTGGCCGTCAGCGATCCCGACCGGGAGCGGATGGGCGCCGCGGCTAAAATGATCGAGGAGAAATACGACCACAAGGTCGATCAGCATGTCGATATGCGAGAGATTTTCGACCGGGGTGACATCGACGTAATCGGCAACGCGACCCAGAATTACTGGCACGGGCTGAGCACGATCCGGGCGTGCCAGGCGGGCAAGCACGTCTACGTCGAGAAGCCTCTGTCGCACTACATCTGGGAAGGCCGGCAGATGGTACATGCGGCCAGGAAGTACGGCCGCATTGTTCAATGCGGCACGCAGCATCGCTCGGAGAGCAAGTTCGCTAAGGGTATCGAATGGATACGTCAGGGGCATCTCGGCAAGATCAAGTACATTACGGCGTTCGCCAATAAACCCCGATCCTCGTGCGGCAAGCGGGAGATGCCGCTGCCGATACCCGAGACAATCGACTACGACCTCTGGTGCGGGCCGGCTAAGAAGGTGCCGATATATCGCGACCGGCTGCAATACGATTGCAGTTTCGATTGGAACACCGGCGACGGCGAATCGTGCAATCAGGGCGTCCATGAAATTGATGTGGCCCGCTGGTGTCTTGGTGAGGAGAAGCTGCCCCGGCGGGTGATGAGTATTGGCGGGCGGTTCGTGTTTAACGACGCGTGCGATGTGCCTAACACGCAGATAATCTACTACGATTTTCCAACGGCGCCGATTCTTTACGAGGTGCACAATCTTCGTAAGAGCAAGGATTCCAACGAGGCGCCCACTTTTCGAGGTGAGCGGGTCGGCGTGATAGTCAATTGCGAAGGTGGATCGATGAGTCTCTATCGCGGCATCGCCTGGGACAACGAGGGCAAGCAGGTTGCCTCGTTCGGCGGCGGCGGCGATCATTTCGCAAACTTTATCTCGGCAGTGCGCAGCGGCCGCCGGCAAGACCTCAACGCCGAGATCCTCGCAGGCCATCGCTCGACTTCGATTTGTCATGCCGGCAACATCTCGCACCGTCTCGGCAAAAAGGCCCTGAAAGGCCACATGGACAGTGCGGTCAAGGACGTTCCCCTGTTTGCTGAAATGTACGAGCGGCTGCTGGAGCACCTGGCCGCTAACGAGATTGACGTTGACGCCAAAACGGTGACGCTGGGACCGTGGCTGGAGATCGACAGGGAGAACGAGTGCTTCAAAGACAACGAGCAGGCCAACCAGCTCGTTCGCGGCTTTTATCGCGAGCCTTACACAGTGTCGGATATTCGTTCGTAGTGACGCCGTGAGGCGTTTCTCAAGATGCCCTAACGGGCACGCTACTAACGGTTCTTGCGCTGGTCGAGGCGTTCGCCGAGGGGGCGGCGCACCGGGATATTCAAAGCCCCGCTTGCTTCGAGCTCGTCGAAAAGCTGCTTTTTCATCGCCGCGACCCTGTCGCTGTAGGCCGGGACGTTAATGAGGTTGTGCCGTTCGTGCGGGTCGGTTTTCAGGTCGTAGAAGCCGTCGTGATCCCAGATGCCGTGGTAGTAGATGTACTTGTACCTGTCGCTGCGAATCGCGAACACTGTGGGTGTGGCGGGAAAGTTCCATTCCCAGTAGTACTCATAAAGTATGTGATCTCGCCAGGGGATGGATTTGCCTTGCAGCAGCGGCAGGAAAGACTTGCCGTCCATTTCCTCCGCTTTGCCCGGGACAGGCTTGGGCGGCTTCGGCGGTTCCACGCCGGCGGCATCCAGAAGCGTCGGTGCGATGTCGATATTTTGGACCATTTGCGTAATTTTGGTGCCCGGCTCGATCATTCCGGGCGCGTACGCGAGCATCGGCACGCGGACCGACTCCTCGAAGGCGTCTCGCTTGTCGTAGAAGCCGTGCTCGCCGAGTTCGAAGCCGTTGTCGCCCATATAAACGACCAGCGTAGATTTGCTCAGGCCCGTATCGTCCAGATAGTCGAGCACCCGGCCGAGATTCTCGTCAAGCCCGTGCACGGTTTCGCAGTACTGCTTATAAAGCTCATCGAAAGACGGCACGGGATCGTTGTCGAACTGGCCGGTTTCCATGTGATCGACGCCGTGAATGCTGTATCGCCGCTCGCGGACCCAGCGCGGCTGCGTTTGATAGTTGCGCTCGGTATTGGCCATCGTCTCGGGCCGTTTGACCTTTTCTTTGGCGTACCGACCCTTGTACCGTTTGGCGGGCTGGAATGGGTAGTGGACCGCCTTAAACGAGAGATACAAAAAGAACGGCTTATCGGTATCGCGGCCGTTCTTAAGCCAGCTCAGTGCCTGGTCCGCGAGGACGTTGGTGGTATAACCCTCGAATGTCCGGCGGTTGTTGTTGATGTTCAGCGTAGGATTGAAATATGTCCCCTGGCCTTTGAAGCTGGCCCAGTGGTCGAAGCCCGGTCTGGGCTCATCGTGGCCGTGGCCCATGTGCCATTTGCCGATGAAAGCGGTTTGGTAGCCCGCTTCCTGCAGGTATTTGGGGAAGAAGACCGTTCCTTCGGGCGCCGGCCTCTGGTTGTCGGCGATTTTGTGGTGGTGCATGTACTGACCCGTGAGAATAGACGCCCGGCTCGGTGAGCACAGCGACGTGCTGACAAACGCATTTGCCAGGTGCGCGCCCTGTTTCGCCATGCGATCCATGTTCGGTGTCTCCAAAAACTCGGGAGCATCCTTCATAAATCCCATGAAGTCGTAGCGATGGTCGTCGCTGAGCACGAAGATGATGTTTTGCCTTGTCGATACATTGCTTCGTGCAGGTTGTGCGGTGGGGCTTGCCGCCGCGCATCCAATTAAGCCCAAGGCGGTCGCACCGCTGCAAGCGGACTTTAGCAACTGTCGTCGGTTGAAGGACGACTGTAGCTGATTATCGTTATTAGTCATGTTAGCCGTCTCCCTAATGACTAAAGACCTACTTTTTCGGCGAACCATTCTAATCGAAAATTCGCTGTTTGCAATGATCAGCAGAGCGTCAAGCCGCGCTAACCGTACTTGTGCCGTACAAAACCCAAAAAATATCTTAACAATGCATCCGCTTGCCGATCATTCCAGAGCCAGCGGAGAAGTCGTTCCATTTTGTCTTCATCTAATTTACGCCAATCTCCAAAACGCAGATCTTCGGGCAAATTGTTGTGCTCGGGATTTTTCAGCAGTTCGGCTATGCCCGCCAAAGCGCCCAGCGCCATGTTTTCAGGCTCGATGCCGCACTCCAGCGCCATTTGCATCGTGCCGAATATCCGCCCGTCCGGCTCGAGCTTTCGCGGCACGTCGCGAACGACGCGGGCGATCGTGTCGGCAAGGTTTGGATTCGTCATTCGTTCGAGCAGGTCATCGGCATAGGCTGCAAAACCCGCCTCGGTGAAAAGGTCGTCGCCGAGATGAGAATATTTTTTTACAAGCGCCGCGCCGCTCTCTTTTAGAAAAGCATCTCTGCCGACCTGCATCAAAGCGGCGTCGTCTCTTATTTCGTTCATGGCTCTATAGCCCTTGAGCGCGCCGATAAAACCCAGCAGCGAGTGGATCGCGTTGTGGCCGTAGAGCTTTGCCTCCTCGAACGGCAGCAGATCGTCCTTTTCGACGAAAACTTCGATGCCGGGCCTGAAGCCGGCGATCTGCGTGCGGCTCACCAGGATTCGATTGAACTGCTCGACCAGAAACGCCCGTTCGAGACCGGGGGCTATGGGCTTTAGTTTCAAATCCGCAATCTCAGCGGGATCGCGGACCACCCTGCTCATTTTGCCGATTACGGTGTTTAAGAATTGTATCTTGCTTTGCTGTAAGTCAGGGACTCTCCGAATAACGGCTTTTTCCAGAATTTCGGCCGCGTGATTGTTATTTTCCGCAGCGTAGATTATCGTTGCTTCCGCCGTGCTGCGTTCGAGACCTTCTGCGATCAACGACGCAACGCTGTCCGCTCCGCCGGTTTCATAGAAAGTCACGGACGGCAGACAGGTAACGATCTCTGTGGACTGTGTGAGGGCTTCGAGCAGAATCCGCCTGTCAGATTCAACTCCAGGATTCAGCAATTCGACGCCTTCGATCTTAATTGTTTCGATGCCCTCGCCACATAGAGCGACGTTGACGTAGTAGCAACCGTCGTTTGCCTTAACGGCGTCAACAAGCTCGGCATCGATCTCGGCCACGACAATCCGCGTGAAATTGCCGCTCTCGAATGCCTCCTTGGCAAACAATCCGCCCTGTATGGGCCCGAATCCGAATCCCGTGAAGATATGCCCGGCCATGATTACTGATCCGCGGCCTCTAGGAAACTGTCGATTTGCCACTCGTCGGCCAGCGCGGTTATCTCCAGATCGTAGGTTTTGCTCTTGCCGGGCGCGATATGGATCAGCTTTTTCTGCTTTCTTGCCGCGGCCTGCCCTATCGGCGGATTGGTCCCCGGCTCCAGCGCCGTGACGTACTCGCCCGGCCCCCAGTGCTGCCAGTTGCTCAGCCAGGGCAGTTGTCTCTTCTTATACCTCATTGCAAGAGCAAGGCCGAGCTTCTGATTGTGCAGCCCGACGGTGCACATTCCCTTTTTGTCTGCCGTAACGTCGATAAATGCACAACCTTCGCCGCCGGTTTTGTGACTGTCAAGAGGTTTGGAGCATTTTTTATAGTTGCGCTTGTCATTGAATACGGCGTCGTCCATCTCCAGCCTGCGTGACGCCCAATTTCCCTTGCAGATAATATCCGTGTCTTCATCGACGAGGGGCCAGCCGAAGTTGCAGTGATACAGTATCATGTGCGGCGCCGGTGTGTTGCCGCGATTAGTCACCACATCCCGAATCCGAATGGTTGGCTCGCCGAGCGTACTTGATATGGTGCGCCTCAGCTCCAGATTAGGACCGAAAACGCGGGACTCTTTCACGACGGCCGTGATGTTCATCTGAAGCTTTCCCGCGGCAAGATCGGGCTGAACGATGGATTCGACTGTGGCGGCAAGGTTGCTGATTCGCCCGTGCAGGCCGCGATCTCCGAACTCATCGGTTTCAGGACCTCCGACGTGGGTTAAGCCGCAGGTAGTGACGAGCCCGCCCGCGAAGGTATATAGCCATTCCAGGCCCCGGTTGGCGTCAGGTTTGGGAGCTGTCACGCCGCCGTGGCTTATCCACGCCAGGCTGTGTTGATTGAAGAAAGCGTCCGCGATGTCCAGTGCCCTGTCGATAATCACCCTGTATCGAAGGCCCGAGCCGGTATTGACCCAGGCGATTCGCGTGCCTTTGGCCGGGCCGTTGTCCAGTATCGAGGTCTCGATGCCTCCGATCTGCGCAGGATTGCCGATTTTGTTTTGCCACTCAAATTGTGAAGTTTTTTTCGCCATATAAAGACCTTTCTTTTCTTCTAATCGAGCGCGTCTCGCAGCGCATCAAAGCTTGCGTAGGCTTGTCCGCTGCGAAGTACCTTCAGCATTTTGTCGTAACTTTTGATGTTGGCGTATCTGTCGCCGAGCGGCGCCTTGATGAAAAGCGACGCGAATAAATTGCCCATCTGCACCGCCTCACCGAAGTCGATGGAGCCGTCTCTAAACTCATCCATGTGCGATGCGATATAACTCAGAAGCCCGGCCCTGAAAGAATCGCCTGCGCCGACGAGATCGACCACTTCACCGGCCATGAAACGAGACTTGATTCTATTCGGTCCGTTTGCCGAGCCGTCCGGGAGCATGTGCTTCTCGAAAGCGCCGTCACTGACGGTTATGCCGAACAGCTTTGTCCTGCCGTCGTCCCGCCAAAATCTCTCGGTGAGGAAATCGAGAGAATATACATCATTTTCCTGCTCGCTCAAATTGCCCCAGCTCCGCCCCGGAGCAAGAGTGTTCAGCGTCAGTTTCGCCTCGTCACACGAGGTGAAGAACAAATCGACCTCCGGCAGCAGCGGTTCGAGAAGTCTGTACTGCTCAATCGCCGTGCCGGCCTTTATAAGCTCGTGTGGATTGCCCGTCAGGGTGTGGCTGTCTACAATCGTCACGGCGCCAACTCCCCGGCACCACTTTATAAACTCGGCCAGGTCCCGGCCTTCGTTGGCGTCGCCCCTGTCGGACAGGCCTGAATACATGTAATAAACAATCTTCGGCCGCAGCTTTTCGACCGCCGGTTTGAAAACTTCAAAATCAAAATCGTTATTGGCGTTCGGAAAGTAGGCTATGCCCCCGCGATCTTCTCCGGAGGTGCTGTGGATGAAAGTCGTGCCGGTGTGCAGATTCGGGTGAACGTGCGTCTGCGACAGGTCGATGCCGTTGGCGGTCATCACGTCGTGGAAGAATCTGCCCTGAGCGTCGAGACCGTCATAGTCGCCCTTGCCAAGATTCACCGCAACGGCCACATTCAGCCCGGTCCGAGCGATCAGCGGGGCTGTATTGCCCGGACCTCCAGCCGTAGCAGAGCCGTCCTCTATCCACTTTCGTATCCGCTGCTGAGAATAGCCCGGCATATCTTCTGTTTTACACTTGGCCAGTCCGCCCTTGCCGACCAGCTCGTCGGCGAATTCAAAATCCGAGTGTCTCAGATCGGTAACGCCGGTGTTCAATATCAGAATGTCTGTTGCCATTTAGAATATGCCTCTCAGAGACTACCTTAAAACGGTAAATGTCATTGCGAGGAGCGCAGCGACGAAGCAATCTCAACTGTCGCGAGCATTGAGATTGCTTCGCTGCGCTCGCAATGACAATTTGCTCATTTCAGCTTTGACATCATACTAATGCATTTCCGCTTCGCACGCGCCTATCGCGGGCCGATAGAAATTGAACTGGACGTTCGGGTGTCCCGCCAGCAGCGACATAGGCACCGAGCTATCGGCTATTTGTTTACCTATCATAAGTGTCGTCAGTCTCATGCCGAAAGGATTGTCGTGCGTTCCCGCCTGCCAGATCGAGACCTTCTCGGCCTTCCACGTCTGGACGGGGCCGACTGTTATAGC
This sequence comes from uncultured Pirellulales bacterium, assembly GCA_964598225.1. Classification (GTDB taxonomy): domain Bacteria; phylum Planctomycetota; class Phycisphaerae; order Sedimentisphaerales; family Anaerobacaceae; genus SG8-4. The sequence continues at coordinate 34,410 of CAZRBG010000046.1, read as the reverse complement.
CTTTGTGGGTACGCCGGTTACAACGCCGCCGCCGCTGGTTCGCGCGTTCTGCATGACGGTCACGGGATGCAGGTCCACCACACGTGTGTTCAGCTTGCGATAATCCTCCGGCGAAGGCGGCTCGTCCTGGTACTCGCCCTGGCGTTTGAGCGGATCGTTAAACGCCCAGTGTTTGATGTCGCCCTGTCCGCCCTGCATGACCGCACAGCGAACGCCATCCCAGCTTCTTATGTATTCGGTTGCGTCCGCCCTGGGAAAATGAATGTTGGATTGAGGCATCTTCAATCCTTCTTCTATCCTGTCGAAGCAAAGCTCCATATCCGCTTTGGCGAACGACAGCGGATGCGAGGCGGGCACTTCCCTGCCGTGCATGAACCACTCATCCATGCCCCAGAAATGCGCGTTTGCAAGGTTGATCCCCAATTCATTGACAAGCCGAGCGACAAGAGGAAGCTGCTCTGTCGGCCCTATCGGCCCGCAGATGCCGACGGGGTTGTCGGGCGTCGCCTGCTTCCATGCGGTGACGTACTCCAGCGCTTCGGCCAGGTAAAAATCCTCGAGCGTGTCGTAAAACACGACGTTGAAGCCGTCCCTGCTCAGGCCGAGCATATCGTCGGGCGTCAGCTTTGCCGCATCGTTAAGAATCTCATCGTCGAGCGTAGTAAAGTCCCACCACTCCGGCGCCAGCATGCTTATCTTCCGTGCCATCTGTTGTCTCCTTACATTATGCGCACTAAATCGCCCAGTTCGGCCTTGAGGATGTTATCCTGTGGATATGCATGGCCCAAGTGCTGCCTGAAACCTTCGCCGTATTTCGAACCGATTTCACTACCTCTTTTTTCGTCCGCCCTTTTCATCATGTCGACGTACTCATCCATGCCGTGATGCGTCATCAGCCAGTGCCGCTGGCTTTCATGGCAGCAGAGCATCTTTTCCTTGGTTTCCATCACGTCGGTTATGTCAACGATCATACCGGGCTTGATTTCTCTACCGAAGTTGTCCTTATGCTCGACCGGATCCATGTAGTACAGATACGGCACCGGCTCGAAAGGCTCGGCGCCGGGTGTTTCGACATTGACCACGCCGCAGGCGAAACAAGCCGTCTTGGCAAGCTTACTGGCCATCTCATGATCGACCATATAATCTATTGGACTGGTCGTGATAACAACTATCGGCTTGACCTTGCGCACCAGCTCGATCGCGTTGAGTATCGACGGCCTGTCGTAAAGGATAAAAATGTCACCGGATTCGAGACAGTGATAGCTGCCGTCCAGAAGAGCCGCCGATTCCGCCGCCTCGCCCCTGCGAATACGGCTGATTTCCTCCCTGCTGTACTGTACCGTCCCGCAATCGCCGGGGGCCATTGTGGCGATATGTACTTCCCAGCCTTTCTGGTGCAGCAGGGCAAGCGTTCCGGCACAGAGAAACTCGGCATCGTCGGGATGAGCGCCCAAACTCAATACGGTCTTGCCGCCGGTAGCAGTCATATTTGGAAAACCTCCCAGTCGTCCTATTTGCCTATCAGATGGCTGATTATGTGCATGTCCAATTCTTCGTAATCGCGCTCGGCGATCAATCCCGCAACTATGCCCTGGTCGAGACTCCTGACGATTTCAAGCAAATGCAGGAAAATAGACCGGCTGTTGGAAAGATGCTTGGTAGCACCTTCCTCCTTCTGGGTCCGCATCGCCTTGACGTCCAGCCCGACGAACTCGCCGCGAGTGCCGTAATCATACTTGTCGAGTATGCGCACCTGATTGAACGCCCTTCTGAGATCGACCGAGCCGAAGGTCTTGTCCTCGTCGAACTTTAAGCCGTTCTGATCGTTCAGATGAACGGTGTACAGCTTGTCGTAGGCAAGGGCGAAGCCCATCTCATCCGACGGATCGAGGCCGGCGAGAATAGTATGAGCCGTTTCGATGTTGACGCCGACACGTTTGGGATCGTCGGTAAGATAGCTGATAGCTACGGCGTGCCCGGTGGTCGGGATGTACGCCTGGTCCATCGGCTCGTTGGGCTTGGGCTCAATCGCGATCCTGACGCTGGGATCGTATGCAAGCATATCGTTTGTCGCCTCGACTATGCGATCCACCGCTATTTTGCTGTCCTTGGCTTCTCTGATGTATGTTCCTTCTCGAGCAAGCCAGAGGACCACAAGCTTGCAGTTCAGAGCCAGCGTGATATCAAGCATCCGCTTGGTACGCTCTTTTGCATATTCGCGGCACGTCGGATCGTTGGCCGTATAAGCGCCGTCGACGGTCATATCGCTTTCCCACAATCGAGGCGCAACAAATTCCGCAACCAGACCTTCATTCTCCAGTACGGACTGTACCTCTTCGGCCTGTTTGATTATCTGATCGGGTGTTAACTTGTCCATATTCGGTACGACGTCGTCGTCGTGAAACTGAACGCCGTCGAAGCCCAGTTGCTTGTACAGCTTGAGTTTCTTGGCGAAATCGACTGTTTCGCGAACGGGCGGCCCGAACGGATCGGCGCCTTCGTGAATGTTCCAGGGGCCAAATGAAAAGCGATATTTTCCCGGCATCTTACATCTCCTTAAATCTTTGTCATTTCTTCTCTTCCAGTACGGCACCGGCGTGGCGCGCGTAATGAGCACGAAGGTCGCGGGAGTATTCTTTCAGTATCTTCTCTCCGAGACCTTGATAATCTCCGCAACGATAGAGCGCGCGAGCCAGTATCAATTCACGCAAGGATTTGTTTCTCGTTTCGTTGTCTGTGGGATTGGCGGGCGTTCGCTCGCGGGCTTCTTCTATGCCGGTGAAAGCATGGCCTCGAAAGCCTGGTTTTCTCAGCAGTTGAGCCAGAGGTTTGGCCGCACCGCGATGATCCAGAGTCTCCAGCGCCACCGCAACCGCCCTGCTGTGAGAAAACTCACTTTCGGCATCGATCTGCCCGACCTTTTCCAGAATCACATCGAGCCCCTTTAAATCGCGCGTCCGGCCCAGAGCGATAATAAGACTGTCAAGCTCGCTCATACACCGCCCGAACTGGCCCATCCCCTTGTAGTTCCAACCCTTATCCCAGTTCCGCGAGCTGACCTCCGCCGCGAGAGTCTCGGCGACCGAAGGCTCGCCCAACATGCCGAGAATATGCGCGTAAGCTACCCTGTTTTCCTGCGTATTGGCATCACGATAAGCTTTCAACAGATGCGGCATGGCATCTTCCGGCTGAGCGAGAATGATATCCAAATCGCTGAAATCTTTGGTGACGCCCTCGACAGCCTCTGCGATCTTTTCCTCGGACAGCGGGAACGAATCCGTATCCGTCAGGACGCTTTCGGGTAGATTGCCCTTCTTGACAAGATGCTTCTGCAGCGTCTTGATGTCGATATCTCGCACGCTAACGCCGCTTTCGGCCGCCATCGCCGCCGCCACTCCTGCGGCATAGCCCTGGTTCTGGATATCCGCCTGCATGCGGATGACCGGCATAGCGTCGCGATGCGCGCTGACGCCCAGACCCGTAACGAGAATGCCGTCAAGTCCCTTCGGCAGCAGGCATCGGTACGGCACGTTTACGAACATCTCCTTTCGGTCGGGCGGTCTGATTGCGAAGACCGGATGTTCCGTGAATCCGTGCGTGTCGAAATTGCTCCGTGAGATTACGATTGTATCGGGATATGTTCGGCCCGTGGAGATGTCCATCGGCGACATCGTGAACTCGCCGACTATCCGCCGTCGCTCGCGAGTGTCGATCAATTGCCCCAGATCGTAGGCGTTTTTGTATTTCTTCTTGGCGATGACGAACGAACGCCAGACGTCGATCATGTCGCCATCGTCGATGAAAGTCCAGTCGGTGTTTGTGTATCCGGCACCGAGCTTTAGCCCCGGCAAGCCCGATCCCTGAACCGCAACGCTGGAACCATCGGTATAAACGCACCTGGCGCCTGCAGAAGCGGCAATGTCGGCGTTACCCGTCGAGTCGATAACAGTTTTCGCAAGCAGCACGCCGCGCCCCTCAGGCGTGGCAACTACCACACCGTTGACATTTCGGCCGTCAACGTAGGCGCCGCATCCGAGCGTGCCGAACCAAATATCGGCGTCGGCTTTGCGCAGCTCGCTGCGGTACCATTCCTTCTTCCATTCGACGTTCCAGCCGCCGCGTCTCGGCCGGGCGTATCCGCCGAAGCTTTTGACGCCGTCGTCGATCTCTTTTGTGAACCCCTCGCGATAGCCGTAGTAATACGAACTGATGTACCCCATCGTCCCCACGCCGCCGAGACCGTTGAGATATTCCAGGACAACGGCTTTCGCGCCGTGCCTTGCCGCGGCGATTCCCGCCGGCGCCCCGCCTGTTCCGCCGCCGACCACCACCACGTCATATTCACCCAGCACCGGCAGGCCGCGCTCTTCCGAGGTAACAGTCGCGTCCACGCCTTTGCGCCATCGTATGCCGCCTAAATCCTCCTCTACACTGCCGGAGTCGGTAGCGACCGCCTCACCCTTCAGCGTGGCTTCACGCGGTTTCGGCCTTTTCTCTGCCTGCAAAGCGGAGGCTTTGCCGATGCGAGCGCCGACTTTCATCAGCTCCAGAGGACGAAGAAGCTTCTCAGCGGCACTTCGGCTTATATCCGCACAACCACCGACTACGAAAAGGCGATCAATCTTTTTGGGCCGGAACGGCTCCAAATTGACTTTATCGGCGCCCGGCCAGTCACTCACCAGCCTCGCTTCGCCCTCGATCGGATCGGGCGGAACCTGGAACAAAACTTCCGAAGAATCCTCAACCGCCGGGTCCCATGTCTTGTCCCGTGCGATCTGCTCGGCCCCGGCAAAAGATGCGAAAGAGCCGTCTCTCATCGGTATTTCGAGCGTGTACTCGACCGCCAGACGCGGCGGGCCGTTCCCTGCCGTTATCATCGTGGGCATTTTTCTCGCCGGAACGCCCTTATCCGTCCAGACCTGATCGCCGACAACGATTCGCTTGAACGTTTGCGGGCCGGCCGGATACGGCTCGAAAGAAGCACCTGCAATTCTCGCTACAGCCGCTCTCGGTGTCGCGTCGATGATAATCTTGGCCCTGACCGCCTGCCTGCCGGAGCGATTCGCCATGACAATACCGGCAAGCTTACCCTCGCCGTCGCGCAGGACGTCTGTAGCGTAACAGCTATAAAGAAACTGCACGTCCGCTTCGAGCAGAGCTTCATCCAGCACCCTCTTAACCTGCATCGGCGTCGGCGGGATTCGTACAGGCGGCGTGTCAGGCTCAACTTCCGGAGTTTCGTCCTCTATAACAATCTCGCCTAAAAGAACTCGATTCACGTCGTCGCATTTCTCGACCGCGAACTTCACATAACGGGCGCTGCCCCTTATCGGAGCAGAAAATTCGACCGGCCCCCAGGGTTGTGGGAGCGACTCGCCTGCTCTCTTGTTTTTGATAATAGCGGCCTGTTTCCATTGCTTCTTGTCATTGCTGATGTGAACGGCGATGTTTTTAACCTCGAAATTGTCCTCGGCTTGATTCCGCCGCTGATAAGCCATGACGTGGACCTTCTTCAGTCTACACTCTTGACCGAGATCGGCGGTAATGGCCACGTCTCCATCGTACTGAACGCTCTGGCTGGAAGCGCTGTGCCATTTACCATCAGTGAGCAGCGACGGCGGGTCAGTGTCATTGTGAATCGTGGCAGATTCCATGTCCGCCTGGTAACTGAACTTGATTCCCTTAGGCAAAAGCGATGAGCCGGAAGGCTCAGCGTAGATTTTTTTCGCTAACGGCGTATCCGGCGTCTCGCCGGGCTGTAACCACAGCCTGTAAGTGCCGCAGATATCCTGGCCGAGGTACGGCCGCTGCGCCGCGAGAAACACGCTCGCCCCCTGTCGTGCCGCCTCGACCGCTGCCGCTACTCCGCCCGATGTCCCGCCGACAACCACTACATCGACGTCATAAGCAACGGGAACTTCCCTCGCAGATTCATTCACGGTGCTTTTGCCCGCCGCCTGAAAGCAGAAAACGCAGGTCAGCACAACGAAAAGTGAGATGCAAATAGTTTTCTTCATGGTCGGGTCTTCTCCAAAAGGTATTCCATTTTCGACCTGCCATTATCCGCAATATTGCTTCATCGTCAAGGGTTTTGTCTTGGACGATGAACGGCTGAAGAATCCTGACCAGCCGTTCGCTTATTTCGATGAGCCGCAGAGGTGGTTAACGTCTATTATGTACGCCTGCACCTGGCCGCCGGGGATTGCCCAGTTGCTCACGGCACAGAATTTCGTGCCGTCGAAGGAGACTGCGCCGTGGGTTTCGGAGAGCCCATAAAAATATGATACACAGCAATGATTATATTCCCCTCTCCATCTCAACAAATCAAATCCCACTATTGCACACATGTCTTCGGTATACGAATCCGTTCGACTAAGGTCAAGGTGAGTTTCACAGCAATGCACTACTTCTGTGATCCTGGCGTCAGTCGGAGGATCGTGCCGGGGGCGTTCAGGACGGGGTAGATTGCGCCGTCCGGGCCGCAGCCCACGTCCCGCACCCGGCCGGCGTTTTTGAGGATGATTTCATCGTGCAGGACACAGTCGTCCTTGACGTTCAACAGGCGCACCTCTTCATACTTCAAGGCGGTGACCAGCAGGTAATTCTCCCACTTCGGGAAAAGATCGCCCGTGACAAAATCCATCCCGCAGACGGCGATTGAAGGCCGCCAGTAATATGTCGGCTGCTCCATGCCGGCTTTCACCCGGTATTCGGAAATGAGCGTGCCGTTGTAATTCTTGCCGTAGGTAATCTCGGGCCAGCCGTAGTTTTTGCCTGGCCGGATGAGGTTGACTTCATCGCCACCCAGCGGGCCGTGCTCGGTCTCCCACAACAGGTCAGTCTGAGGATGCACTGCCAGACCCTGCGGATTTCGTATGCCGTAAGCGAATATCTGCGGCAGCGCCTCCTCTTTTTCGTAAAAGGGATTTTCCCGCGGGCATCGACCGTCACGATAGAGACGGTATATCTTTCCGTTGGGCATCGACAAATCCTGCGCCCTTTCTCGACGGCCGCGATCACCGATGCCGAAGAACAAATGGCCCTTGCGGTCAAAGACGATTCGGCAGCCGTAATGGTGGCGAGTCGTCACGTAAGTCTCATGCGGCGCCTCGAACAGGACCTGTTGATCCGTCCAGCTATGATCCTCGATCTTCCCTCGAACGATGCGAGTCATCGCCGGGGCGCGGGCCTGATCGGGCTGTTTGCTCAGGTTGTGGCTGTAGGCCAGGTATATCCAGCCGTTTTGCTCGTAGTCCGGGTCCACAGCGACGTCCAGCATCCCTCCCTGCCCCGCGCTGAGCACCTCAGGCGTGTTTGCAACAGGCCTGGGATCGAGCTTGCCGCCTTCGATCAGACGCACGCGTCCGGGCCGTTCGGTAACCAGGATCGTGTCTTTATCGATGAACGCAATCGCCCACGGCACTTCCAGCCCTTCGGCAATAACCTGAACGTCCAGTTTATAATCCAGCGTTTCCAACTGTTCGGGCAGGCGCGGCTCCGCGACGGCGGCGGCGGATTCTTGCTGTTCGAGATAATCCACAATGGCCTTGATTTGCCGGTCGCTCAGCGTCTCGTCGTAAGAAGGCATGCCGAGATGGGGCATGCCGAACCGGATATTGCGATAGATATAGCCGCGAGAATCCCCGTACTGCCAGACACCGTCTACGAGGCTCTGAGCATTACCGCCCTGCAACTCAACGCCGTGGCAGGATGAGCAGTATTGCTGATACAAGGCCTGACCATCAGGCGCCGCCAAAGCCGCCCCCGAAACCAATAACACGCACGCGGAAAGCACAGCTACGAACATATCCCCCGCAGGAAAGAATTTGACACCGCGATAAAGATCCATGACATTCTCCTTAAACCATCTAATTTCATGCTTGACCTAAAGCCTTACTATGGTACATTTTATTACAGTGGACGTTAAGTTTTTATGGGGCACACCGCAAAAGTCAGTCGGAATCTTCGAAGATCAGGAAACCATTAACCGGAAGGTCCTGGCAAAAATGGGAATAATGGGAATATCCGGGGACACCTTACTTAATTCGGTATCGCAATAGGTAAGGTGTCCCCGGATATATACCAAAGGATCCTCAAAGGCTTTTGTTTGAGGAGTAAAGGGATATGAAGATCGAAAAAATTGAGCAAGATTTCAAGGCCAAAGTCTGCGATAAGATCCGACTGGCGAGCGAAGGCATGGATCGTTTTCGCGTTTTCACCCCTTTCCTATTTGAGGATGGTGATCACCTCGCTATTGTTCTCAAGCGAGAAGATTCGGCCTGGATTCTCTCCGACGAAGGCCATACCTATATGCATCTCACGTATGATCTGGACGAAAAGGATTTACAGCGGGGCACGCGGCAGAAAATTATAACAAATGCTCTGACAACGTTTCATATCGAAGACCGAGAAGGAGAGCTGCTACTTCGTATATCGGATGGAGAATTTGGCAACGCGCTCTACTCCTTCATTCAGGCCTTGATGAAAGTCACGGACGTTTCATTTCTATCGCGCGAGCAGGTCCGTTCGACCTTTATGGAAGATTTTCGGACAATGCTGGAAAAGAAAATCCCGGAGATTCGCCGCTCGTTCGACTGGAACGATCCGGAGCGAGACCCTCAATCCAAGTATACGGTAGATTGCCGAATTAACGGCACGGCGCAGCCGTTGTTTGTTTTTGCATTGCAGAACGACGACCGCGTTCGAGATGCCACAATTGCCCTTTTAAATTTCGAAAAATGGGGCCTGCCGCAAAAGTCTATCGGAATTTTCGAGGATCAGGAAACCATCAACCGTAAAGTCCTTGCAAGATTCAGCGATGTTTGCGAAAAACAGTTCTCAAGTCTCGGCACAAACCGGGATCGAATCACCCGGTATCTTGAACAAACGCTCGGGAACAATACAGGACACCTTTAATTTCCCTTGTGCATTTCTCTTGCCGAAACAGTCGGAGATCAATACAATCCTTAACATGAAACAAGTTGTCTATGTTGCTGGAGGATTGAACATGGTCTCGGATCCAATTATTGAAGAAATCCGGCAAATCCGTCAAGAGCATGCGAAACGGTTCAATTATGACCTACAAGCCATTGTGGCGGACTTGCGTCAACAGGAGCAGCAGCATCCCGAGCGGCTCATCTCTCCACCGCCCAAGGCTCCTCCCAAGAAGCAGACGGCCTCCTAGGAAAAATTGATGCGAGGCTTCCCACCCTACGTGACTGATATTACCCAACCACAGATGGATTTAACTGCACAGACCAATCCCCCCGCCGCGGAAAATGATATAATGCCGTCGCCTCAAAAGCGATAAATCCATATTAAAACCGCGTACACAGAAAAGTAAGAGAAGCCATGTCAAAATAAATGGTAAAAAAAGATGCGACCCCTCTCCCTGTGTGAATAAATCATTAGAGGTTTGTGTAAAACATCCGTCAGAAATCGAATCCCTAACATTCGGCTTCTCAATCCGAAAACACCGTACAACCACCCGAATCAATTAGCGGTACCGTCGCGGCATCCCAGTATACTCTTTCAAGTTGTCTTCTCAGACTTCCCGTCTTTCCTGATGATATCTTTATAGCTAATATCTCCGAAGAACCACCAATTAGTCTTATCAACCTTCTCTAATTCTGCGAGTAGAGTTGCTATCAGACCAAATGCATCTTTGGCCTTTATCTGTCTTTTCTTGGACCGCAAAGCATTGATAGCATCATCAACGTCCTCTGGAAGGGATTTTGATTTCGGATGCACAAGGTCATTTCGCGCTTCCTTGAGTTTCCGCAATCTGCCTAAAAGGCTTGTATCCCCTATCCTATGCCTCGTTATGTCCGAGCCACTAAGAAGGCGAGGTATGACTACCCATTTAGCAACAAGATTCAGACTCCCGAATAGTTCATCAGCTTTGTTCTGGGATGTACCGCAGGATGCATAATCCCAAATAAAAGCTTCAAGACACATAGCTGCGAAGGCAATGGTCACGGATTCCTGTCTGAGTATATTGTTAATCAAGGAAATCCTCTTCGGTCCAAGCCTGCTAACTGTTTTGCCGTCCTCTGCTTTCGACAAAGGCTCGGTTATTTTCTTCAACTCAGAGTTAAGGTCTTGGACCAAAGTACAAGCCTCGCTACAAATCTCATAATAACGTACCCCATAGAAATCCAGTCTTGGATGGGTCTTTCTGAAATGCTCAAGTAATTCTTTTGGAGTCGTGATACGCTTACTCATGTTCGTATTCACCTTCCATGATCGAAAGGACTTGGCGTAACTATTCTTCTTGGCAGATGCTCTCTGCCAACTCAACAAGTTCACTTGCCGCGAGAAGCTGTATTGGCTTACCCTTCACAAACTCGATAACACCCTTTGTAAAACCAGCGGGACAGGCAAGGACTGCGTTTTTGGCTCCAAAGTGCATCATCGCTCCATACAGGTCTCGGACAGCACTTACGCCAATAGGTTTGGCGTGTCCTTTGCATTGTACTACCGTTCTTACCCCTTCTTTAACAAGGATTAAGTCAATTCCTTCATCGCCTGAACCTTTTGTCTGGGAAACTACATATCCAATCTTCTTATACAAGCGAGCTAAAGCTCTTTCGAATTTAGTACCTTTTAGAAACTTCCAGTAAGATTCTTGTGTTCGCTCATATCGTCTTATCGCGTTTTCATACTGTTCAGCCCTTAAATGTTGTGGATTGGCAAGCTGCCGACGATAATTCCGGCGCTTTCTGTTTGCTGTGTAGTGTTCTTTGAATACGACAATGAAATACACAGATACAATGATAATGCAAGCTGCAATAGAGAAGACAAATACGATATTCCGTCCGGTTACCTTCTCAAGAATCATTCCTACAATTAAGCCTGCACACCACGCATAAATACCAAAAATCCAACCACCTACAAGACAAGTAAAAAGTATCTCGAAAAGCGAATTAAGCCAACGCCCATGCATAGGCAATCTACCAATAGCCTTATTAAGCCGAGTACGCTCCGCCGATAAAGCTGTATACTGTTGACTTGTCAAACCAAAATCTTCCAGCGTCGGTTTCTTCATGGGTCTATATCGCTATCATTCAAATGTGTTGGTATTATCATCCTACCAATTGCCTGGGAAGAATTAAAGGTTCCGGTGCATTTTTCGCCGACTCATCTATTGTTCCAACAACTCGCGTTCTCGCTTGGCAGCGGTTGCATCTGCCAAAGCTGCTCTTTCATATCATGTACATTTTCTTGATCCGATACAATCAAAATCCGGGCAAAATCCTGTTCATCTTGTCATGCTTTCTGCCACAGCCTGCCCCATTCGGCAAGCTCAGAGCCCGCCCTGAGCGAAGTCGAACGGGAATTTGCACGAATCTACTCTAATTTTTTTTCTACCACGAAGGCACGAAGGAACACGAAGAAAGATATATTTAATCAGTCTTGATACAAAACTTCGTGCCCTTCGTGCCTTCGTGGTGAAGAAGAAAGAGCCGCGTTGATCCTTCGGCTGCGCTCAGGACGGCGTCTGCGGTTATTTTGGCTGTTTTTACAAATTATGTTTGATATTTATCTGATTATATGGTACAATACTCAGTTAGTGAATTAGGAATTTAGAATTGAGCACGTAGACAGGGAATCAGGGTAATAGGATGGGCGGATACGGTCATGAGGTCAATCAGTAAGGGGATATCATCAGAATGTCGAAGTTTTTCATCTGCGTTCTCGGCGGTTAGCAAAAAAATGCGAAACAAAGCCAATTTTCGACAGGCGTAAGTGGACGTAACGTATTTTATTACAAACGATTACGAGAATGTACCTTATTCGGAGAGCCAGAAAACAAAGCCAATTCAAAGCCAAAACAGTGGATTCGCGCCCGTTCGGCTGAACTCAGAGCCTGCCCTGAGCCTGTCGAACGGGGCAGGCACTTCGCGGGAATGACAGCAAAAGGATGGGGGTATTTTGTCAAACAAAGCCAATTTTATACGGATAGAATTGGCGCAAGTATCGCCTATGACAAGGTTTATATGAAGATATTTCGATTTAGGCGCCTGTAAAACAAAGCCAATTCAAAGCCAATCAGGGCCAAAAGAGGGCGGCACCTGAGGTGTCCCATAGGGAGACGCCCTCGGGACGCGCGGACGGGACGTCCGCGACATAAAACGAAGCCAATTTTGGACTATTCTCTGGTCTGTTCTTCTTTGGAGCGGTGCTTCCAGCGGCGGTGGAGCCACCAGTATTGGGTGGGGTCTTCGCGGACGAAATCTTCGATGGCCTTTGTGTACTCGACGGTGACCCATCTGAGCGGGTCGTCATTGTCGGCCCATTCTTCGGGGAAGATGATGCGATTGACGCGGATCTCGAAGGATATCTGAATAGCATATAATTGCAACCGCAGGTCAGTTCAGTACGGCCTGATACACCAGCTTTTTGAATTGCCTATTCAGTGTAGCATTGCCTTCGGGGTGTAGTTGGCCCATGCAGATGCCGATCAGCTTTTCGTTCGGATCGACGAAGAAGGTTGTGTACCAGAAGCCTCCCCATCCATACGAGCCGATGCAGTCCAGCCCTCCCGCTTCGGCGGCGTTCCTTGCCACGCTGAAACCGAGTCCGAAGCCGTGGCCTTTGTTGAGCTTGCCTACGTGGTCTCTTGTCATCAGGCGGACTGTACCGGCCTTGAGCAGTCTCTTGCCGTCAAGTTCTCCGCCGTTTAGGAGCATTTGGCAGAATCGCAGATAATCGCCGACGGTCGAGCAAAGGCCGCCACCGCCGGAAAAGTACTTTCGCTTTCCTGTATACGGGTGATCGGCGCTGTAGACCAACGATCCTTCTACGACCGGTTCGCTATCCAGTCTTTTCAGCCCGCCGCCCGGTTTCGGGGCGTATACCGCCGCCAGTCTATCCATCTTCTCGGGCGGGATGAAAAAGTGGGTGTCGTCCATCCCAAGCGGCTCGAAAATGCGCTGCTCGAAGAATTCTTCAAGGGTTTTTCCGGACACCACTTCTATTACGTGCCCGAGCACGTCCACCGAGAGGCCGTACTCCCACGCCTCGCCGGGCTGATGGAGCAGGGGAATGCTCGCCAGTTTCTTCATCTTAACGGCCAGCGTGCTGTCATCAGGCAGAAGACCGTGGGTGATCCCGGCTTCCTTGTACATCCGTCCCAGCCTGGCGTTCCAGTGATACGTCAGGCCGGAGGTGTGTGTAAGCAGATGCTCGGTCGTGATAGGCCGCTTGGCCGGCACGGGGTCTGCATCTCGGCCCTTCGGCGCCAGCACGGTCGCCCGGGCGAATTCGGGGATGTATTTCGAGAGCGGATCATCGAGGCGAATCAGCCCCTCGTCGTACAGAATCATCACTGCGACGCTGGTGATCGGCTTGGTCATCGAGGCGATCCGGAAGATAGTGTCGTCGCTCATATCGATATCGGCTTCGATATCCTGCTTTCCGACGCTTTTCATATACGCAATTTTCCCGTGGCGGGCAACTACAGCGACCGCTCCGGCGAGCTTCTTGTCGTCCACATGTTCCTGCATCAGCGCCGTAATCTCGGCAAGGCCGGATTCCGACAAATCCGCCGCCTTCGGAGTAGTCAAAGGCAGGGTCTTGCTCAGCGCGGCCGGAGCGAATAACATCAGGATAAAGAAACAGTAAATGAATGTACGAGCGGTTGTCTTCATTTTGCGAATTCCTTAATTCTCGTGCTCAAGGTTGATTTTAGCATCATTATATCTGTTATTGACCTCGCTGCCGACAACAAAAGTCGAGATTTGTCATCAGGGAACCCATGTTGGAAAATTATCCGCGAACATCCTTTTTCAGGTTATTGTATTTATGGTTGAATGTTCTTTTTTTTCTGGTATGATTCACCGATGGGTAAGTACAAACACGCTTTAGCATTATATCCCTATTTCGGGCATTCGACGGCTGCGATGTCGATTTTTCCGGGTACGGGACTCGAGTACATCGCTGCGAGCATGAAAGACCTGGTCGGTAAGGTAACTCTTCTCGATCTTCGACATGAGAGAACGTACCAGGATCCGGCGACGCTCAACGAGTTTATCAGGGACTCGGTCGATCTTATATGCGTCAGCATCCAGTGGCACTCCGGCTTCAAACAAGTCTGTGATTTCGTCGCCGGGTTGCCTGCCGAGGTTTGCACAGTTGTCGGAGGCTTCAAAGCAACGGAGGAGGTCGAGTTCCTGCTTGACCGGTGTCCGAACATAGACATGATCGTACGGGGTGAGGGCGAAGAGATCATCAGGCAAATCGTCACGGGAGTCCCGCGCGAGCGGATCGAGGGGCTTTCCTACAGGGAAAACGGGCAGGTTGTCCATAACAAAATTCATCCTTTGCCCGACATCACGCATATGTCTTTTCCCGACCGTTCTCTGAGAAGATGCGATTATCGTGCCGTTGTGTACGGGGTGCCGGTCAGCAGCCACACGTTTGATGCGGTCCTGAGCACGAGGGGATGCCCGTTCAAGTGCAAATTCTGCACGTTCAGTCTCAATCCGCTCGGCCAGAAGAGAAATTACACGGAAAGGCCGGTCGAATCGGTTATCGAAGAATTGAAGACGGTCAAGGCTGATATCGTTCTTTTCAGCGATGATAACTTTTTCACAAATCCGAGGAGGAGCGAAGAGCTTTGCGATTTGATTGTTGAGAACAACATTAGGAAGACCTTTCTCGTCCAGACCCGGATTGATGTTGCAAAACGTCCCACAACCCTCGCAAAGGCCGAGAAAGCAGGCATTAAAATATTCCTGATAGGGATCGAGTCGCCGCATGACAGGATCCTCGAGCAGCTTCAAAAGGGCATCACCCAGCAGCAGATCCGGGACGCTTTTGAGGTCTTGACGCAGTACAACATCTATCTGCACGGGTACTTCATCTACGGCAACATAGGTGAAACAAAGGAAGAAATGCTCTACATCCCGAAGTTCGCTAAAGAGCTCAAGCTTGATTCCATCAGTTTCCAAAAGCTTCGCATCGAGAAATTCTCGCCTTTACAGGAAGTGGTCGAGGCAACGCCGGGCTACCGCTTTGGCCGCTTTGGCGGTCCCGTGTATTCGGACCAATACGGGCGCAAAGAGCTGAGACAAATCCGCAATCGGATCCGCTCGGATTTCTACGACCTGCCGCAACTTCTCCGTATTGCCAGGAAAGCCAGTCGAGTCGGGCTTGTCGGCTGGCGAGATTTGACTGTCGCTCTTCCCGGCTTGCCTCCGCTCTTATATAGATGGTCGAGAAGGAAACGGGAAAAAAAGGCTTCATCCCGATGATGCCGATTTTTTTGCCGCAATGGTCGCATCGAAATCTGGCTTTAACATATTATTAGCCGTATTTCAATGCTCGATACGGAAGTTCACGACAAGCCGCAAATAGAATCGAATCCTGGCCGCGGCGAACAATGCGTACCTAACGCAGGTACATTGTAACAACATTGAACCAATGCGCTTAATAGGCACATCGGTATTTTTGTTGTTATTTCAAAGGATTCTGATGGCACTTACTTATGGGCGTTGTTTTTTACAGAGACAAGTTCATATATGCGGCATAAATGCCGATATCGAATAAGTGTGTAAGTTACTCGAATTTAAGAGCTTAGGATAGGTATGTTGAAAAGAACTTTTGTGTTTCTGCTGTGCTGGGTGTTTGTAATAGATGCCGCCCAGGCACGATTCCCGAATACTCCCCGATCCGACAGCTACATCGTCGTATTGACCGAGCCGTCTCTCAGTCGCACTATGCTTGATAGTCGCGGCGGCTCCGTGTACAAGGGTATTGCCACGCGGCCGAAAAGCCATACCGAACGTATGACCATGCGTCGCGAGAGGATGGAAAAACGACTGGGTCGGTTTGAGAATCGGCTCAAGAGTTTGTCACCCGATATTGTTCCGCGACGCAGGTTCACAGGCCTTATAAATGGGCTGTCAATTAATATGCCGAGGAACATGGCGTCCAGGGTTCGGTCTCTACCGGAAGTTTTATCGGTAGTCCCGAACCGCAGGTATAAAATGTCGCTGACCCGGAGCAACGACCTGATGAGCGTCCCGTTGGCCTGGCAGCTCGCAGGCGGACAGGAAATAGCAGGGCAGGGCATCAAGATCGGTATCATAGACACCGGAATAGACAATACGCACGTCATGTTCGACGATTCGGATTTCGAGATGCCCGAAGGATATCCGCTCGGAAATACGGATTTCACTAATAACAAGATTATCGTGGCTCGCGTGCTGACCAAGAGCGGAGATTTGCCCGAGGACTCGACCCCCCGCGACCGTAATGGCCACGGCACGCACGTGGCGTCCTGCGCCGCCGGCAACAGCAACACCCTCTCGCCGTTAGGTTTGATATCGGGCATCGCTCCTCGTGCATACCTTGGCAATTACAAGGTCTTCACGGGCGAATTCACCACGTTGGCGCAGATTGTCGCGGCCCTTGAAGCCGCCGTCGAAGACGGCATGGACGTCGTAAATCTCAGTCTGGGTTCGGAGGCCTTCATAAATACGGTCCTCGATCCCGAGGCGATTGCCGTTCGTAATGCCATCAAGGCCGGCGTCGTAGTCGTAGCCGCGGCGGGAAATTCCGGCGGACCGGAGACGATCGGCAGTCCGGGACAAATACCTGATGTTATCACCGTCGGATCGCTGACAAATTCTCACAACGGCGCAAGCTCGGCAGAGTTTGATATAGCGATGATGAATGTGTATTCGGACGACAGACTGATAATAGAGGACGAGCAAGTCATTTTGGGACCGGATCCGGATTTCTTCTCGCGTCCCTTGCTCGGAAGATTTGAAATTCTCGATGCGGACAGAATTGACGGCGGTCGTTTCGGTGGTGATTTGGGCGGGCTTGGATGCCGGAGCCTGCCGCCGGGTTCGGCTCCGGACAAATGGGTTCTGGTCCAGCGGGGAACCTGCACGTTTACACAAAAGATCGGCCACGTGCGGCAGGCAGGCGGCTGGGGAGCGCTGGTTTACAATCGCCGGGGCGCTGAAGAAGGTCCCGACGAACCTCTGCGAAGTCCGAGCGTCGGAGGAACTGAGATACCTTCTTATTTCGTTTCGCGTAATACGGGATTGGTTGTCAAGGAAGCATTGTCCGGCGCCGAGGTTGTGGAGGTGGAATTCCATGCGTCTAAACCGAGTGAGAGGGAACTGACGCCTTTCGAGCTAAGCTCGTTTTCTTCCGTAGGACCGTCACTCGAATATGGCGTCAAGCCGGAAATTTCTGCGATCGGCCAGGGGAGCTACGCAGCGACGCAGAACGACCTGCCGGGCCAATTCGAGTTGAATATGTTCACTGTTACTTCTTTTGACTTGTCCGGCTTTACTTTCAGCAGCGGGACGAGTTTCTCCTCGCCGAGGGTGGCCGGCGTTGCCGCGCTCGCGAAACAGGTGAACCCCGAGTGGGAGCCGGCGGATGTTAAGTCAGCGATAGTGACTTCCGGCGAACGTGTAGCGAACCTTGTTCCACTATCTGTTATGGAGCGTGGCGGCGGACACATCGACACTGTCCGGTCAATGAGTGTCTCATTAATAGCAACGCCGTCTACCTTAAGCTGGGAAAATGTTCTGATCGATAAACCCACCGGACTCGAAAGAACCCTTCGGCTGGAAAACATCACCGATGAGTTCCAAGGCGTCACTGTCTCTTTGGCATTGGCCGGCAGCGAAAGTCCTCAGGTTGTCGAGGTGATTCCCGAGCAGTTCGATTTGGCGCCCCGAGACGGCATCGACGTATCGCTTAAAGTAGAATTCAGCCCTCCGCCCGGCGATTTTGGTTCTTTCGAGGACATAAACGGCGACGTGGTCATCGAACTTGCAGATGAGTCCGCTGGTGAGGAACTGCGGGTACCGGTGTGGGCTCGCGTTATTAACGCTCCGCCGGTTCAGGGAAGTGTGCTGCTGGTAGACGATGACAGCGGCGAATCTATCGAGAGTCAGTATGTCGAATCGATTGCTCTTGCGGGACACGAAACGACAGTCTGGGACGTCGCTGAGCTGGATGCTTACCCTTCAACCGAATACATGCAGAAATTCGGCGCTGTTTCATGGTTCCTTGCTTCTACGTCACTATTCAACATACGCGAAGGAGATACGCTGAACTCCAACGAGAGGATACGATTCAATGTGGCCCTTACGAAGTGCCTCGCGCGGGGAGGGCGATTGCTCGTTTCGGGTATGGACTGGAGCGACGGGCAGGAACAGACGCTCTTCGGACAGCAGGTACTGCATATCTCGGAATTCATCCACGATCCTTTCGTGCAATACACCCCGACCGGAGAAGTTGCGTCTCAGGAAAGAACGCTGGATATTTCCGCCGTGGCCGGCAGCCCCATCGGCACGAACCTTCCCCCCTTGGATGCGACCTTCAACTCGGACGTCGCAAACATGAGCGATATTCTGGTACCGGCCCTCAGCGGCACGGCAGAGCCTGCTCTGATAACAAATAACGACCCCGAAGATGTCGTCGCGATTACCGTTGAGACCGAGAGTTATCGCGCCGTGTTCTTCTCGTTTCCGCTCGAGCGGGTGCAGCCTGTTCCGCGCGTGTCGCGAGACGGAATGGATATGATCATTCAGAACAGTCTCGACTGGCTTATGAGCGGCCCGAGAAAGCAGCTTTCGATTCAATCCGTCGAACCGGTTGTCCAGATTGACAGCAGCATACCCATGACGGCTACGTTGACGGTCGAAGGGCTTAACTTCTCCGTCGGCCACGACGTGCGCCTCAACGACACGCCCGTCGAGATAACGGCAATCGATGCTTCTTCAGGGCGTATCGAAATTCGCGTCCCGGCCGGCCTTCCCGAAGGAATCTACGATATAACGCTGACTTCTCCCGACGGCCGCACTGATGTCCTGCGCGCAGCGTTCACGATAGAAGATTTCACGGTGCCTTCAAGCGCTCGATAGCCTGGCAGGGCGGCGCTTGCCCCACCTTGATTTAGCGCTGTGCTACCTCTGTGCCTTCGCCGAAGCAAATCACTTTGCCGTCGAGCGTAGCCAGATAGAGCCGTCCATATGCCGCTGACATTCCGTCAAAGGCGGGCGGCGATTCCAGAGTGTGAGAGCTCACAAGCGAGCCGTCTTTTGCCGAGAATACCTGAAAAAGCGCGCCCTTACGCCCTTCAAGAGCGGCTGTCGGTTCATCGGAATCGATCACATCGGGCAGCCCGGCTGCGAACAGATAATCGCCCGCGAGGACCATCGCCCGGATGCGAAGCGGCACCATTTTCTGCCACTTGGCCGGATATTGCCGCACGTAGCCGGTACCTTTCTCGACGCCCCGGCCGCCCCGGCGGTGCCTGTCGCTGTAAGCCTCTTTCGGCAGCCAGTCGATGGCTTTGGGCTGCTTGTTCTTGTTCTGAAGAATTGGCTCGTTGTCGACGTCGTCTGCGAACAACAGATAACCCATTTCGCCTGGAATGAACAAAGGACTCCACTGGTGGCGGCGATAAAAGTACTTAACGGCGTAAGTCGTATTTTCGTCGAACACGACGAGTTGGCCGGCCTTGGGCGAGTGCTGCGAAAAGTAGAATCCCGGCCACCGTCGGCTGTACATCCAGTAGAGCCGGTCGAATCCCGTGTCGTCGAGAAATCCGCCGGTGGCGACAAGATGGTTGGCGCCCATGTCCAGCTCGCCGAGCGGGCTTTCCTTAGTCGTTTCGAGGCGGTTAAGTTTTGCGTCGAATTTTATGCGCTGCATGTAGAGGTTCTTGCCGTCGCTGACGAGCAGGTCGGGCAGCGCGCCTTCCATCGCAAAGGGTGTCCCCTTGTCCTCATAAATATCTGGCCAGGGACCCTCCAGGACGTGCGTGCACAGCACACGGCCGGTTCCGGCATCAAGGCCGTAGACGATTATGCCGCCGTCAAGGAAAGATGAGCGCCCGGCGGCGAAGTAGACGATTCCATCCTGCACGAGCACGCTTCCCTGAACCGGCCAGAGAGACTCCAGCTGCCCGTACGACATTATCCGTCGATCATTGGGAGCCGCGAGGAATCTCCAAACAAGCTCGCCATCGCTCGCCCGCACGCAATAAACCGAACCATCCCGACAGCCGAATATAACCATACCATCATAGAACGTTGGCGTCGAGTCGATCCGCCCGCCGGCTGTGAAGTTCCAGATATCGCGCCCGTTTTCAGCATCGAGACAACGTATGCGATGGGTGTCTTTCTCGGCGACCCAAAGCCTGTCGCCGACGATTACCGGTTGCGATCCCTGACAGGCCAGTTCGATCTCCCATTTTTCGTGCAGTTCTGCCGGCACGTCCATTTCTGTTGAGCCGCTTCGTTGTCCGTCGCGCCTGTACATGGGCCAGTCCCGGCGATTGACTATTGTAGATTGACTATTGACAATTTTTCCGTAGGCATTGCCGCGTTGGAGGTTTGCATCGGTGGCGGGTTTGACTTTTTCGGCGGGCTCGGCAGACATTGCCATGTAGCCGGATACCTTCACGCCGGGATAGCAGAAGCATTGGTCGCTCGGCGCGTAGAGCAGACCGTTGGCGGGCGTAGCGCCCGTAAAGCACGGGGCACGCAGCCAGTCGTTGCGCATGTGGTCGTTGCCCTCCAAGTCCACGAACTCGGCTCCCCGCTTCGGCCAGATCAGGTAATTCTTCGTCGCCTTACTGCGGTGGCAACGGTAATGGTGCCCCGGTGAGATCAGCTCGCCTATATTCAGTTTCTTATCGACTTTCCCCGTGTGAAGATCGTAGCCTTCCAGCGAGCCGCCGCACCAGACGGTTCCCTGCGCCACGAAAAGGTCGGTTGGCTGTGTACAGGCGCCCGCCTGGCCCCGGCGGCCTTTACGCCGCCAGAGGATTTCGCCATCCTCCAGGGAAAGGGCGGTTAGGTAGAATCCGCGCTTTGATTTCTTTTTACCTTTAGATTGATTGTTGTCCATCGGCTCGGTTCCGTGGCCGTGGAAGAGCACAACGTCATCCGTCATAACCAGTGTGCTGACCGCTCCCAGAGTTGAGCCGATCGCATTGGGAATACGCCAGATTCCGTCGCCCGTCTTAGTGTTGAGACAAACCAGTTCCTCGAGGTTATGGTAAACCACACGCCCGTTCAGAGCGCTCAACGCATACGGAATCACGCGGACGTTTTCCTTGCGCCAGAGCTGCCGGCCCGTGGTGACGTCGACGGCGGCGAGAGTATCGTTCAGCGATTGCTGGCCGACGCGGGCGCTTGCCCCAATCGAGCGGCCCTCTGTGATCTTGGTAATCAGGATGCCGTCGGAGAGGATCATTTCATCTGTTCCCTTTGTCCCTTCGAGGGCCTCTGTTAAAATGTCACCTGTCGCGGCATCCAGTACAGAAACGGGTGAATCGACAAATCCCAGCGTCACATAAACGCGGTCGCCCTCAGCGACGAGCCGTCGGGGGATCGTGTGGTGGAACTGCCAGCGGTTTCCAGTTCCCGTGCCGAATTTGGGCTGCCAGCGCCGCATCGGCACTTTCCAGAGCAGCGTGCCATTAAATGCGTCCCTTGCGATAAGCTTGCAGTCCTGCGGCATCTTCCGGTAAATGCCGACGGGTCCTTCGTCGAATATGGTGAATATGCGCCCTGCCGTGCTGACAACGGCGTTGACGCTGCTGGGAAACTCGTGGCTGCGGCACCATTTGGGCTCGGCCACCCAGCGCAGCCGCTTTGGCGGGCCGACCCGCTCGTCTTGAGCTACGGCGTTGCCGCCGGAGTCGTGCAGAAAGTGCGTCCACTTGTCGATGTCGGCAGGTCTCGGCTTGTCCGTCCGGCGCCAGTTGCCGTTTTCCTTTATATACGCTACGCCCTCAGGACACAGTACGCGCATAACCTCGGTCTTAGAAACGTTTCCGATGTCCTCTGCCACGACCAGGTTAACCATATCATCGACATAAGGCAAATGTTTCCCGTCAAAGACGTCGAACGATACCACTCCGTAAGCGCCGAGCGTGTGGGCGCGTTCACGCGCTCTTTGAACGTTCCCGGCGTCGGCATCCAGGCCGTGAACGATATAACGATCGTTGGCGCGGAGCGCCGTGGTGAGCCGGCCGTCGCCGCAGTTTATATGTACGATCAGACCTCCCTCAACCCCGGTGGCGTCAAGTATCTGTTTGGCTTGCGTGGCGGGACTGGCGAAAGCCGGTGATAACATACAAGAAACTAACAAGACCAGGGTAATAGTTGCTAAGTGCCGATGTGCTGGATTCATATTGCGTCTCCAAGATAGAACAGACTTCCCATTACATTCTTTTCCCGGTATTGTAACAGATGTGATGTGATCTATAAAGGGCAAACGTATCATGACAGGTGCAATCGCCGGCGATATAATCGGCTCTGTATACGAAGGCCGTCCAATCAAGACAACGGATTTTCCTCTATTCGGCGAGGGCTGCCGCTTTACCGATGATTCGGTACTCACCGTAGCGATTGCAAAAGCGATTGTCGATGGCACGAGTTATGTCGGCGCCGTAAAAAAAATTGGCCGGCAGTACCCTAATGCGGGCTACGGCGGTACTTTTATTCACTGGCTCCTTTCGGAGAGCGCCGAGCCTTACAACAGTTGGGGCAACGGCTCTGCGATGCGCGTCAGCCCCGTGGGATTTGCCTTCGACAGCGCCGAGCGGGTGCTGGACGAAGCCGCCAGGACCGCTGAGATCACGCATAATCACCCCGAGGGAATCAAAGGTGCGCAGGCGGTTGCACTTGCCGTCTTTCTCGCTCGGAAGGGTCATAAAAAATCTCAAATACGCGAATCGATCCAGTCGAAGTTCGGATATGATCTCAGCAGAACGATCGATCAAATCAGGCCGAGTTACCGATTCGATGTTTCATGCCAGGGCTCGGTTCCCGAATCGATAATCGCCTTCCTCGATTCGACTTGCTTCGAAGATGCGGTCCGCAATGCCGTCTCTCTCGGCGGAGACAGCGACACGATGGCCTGCATGGCCGGGGCCGCCGCCGAGGCATTTTATGGTGGTGTTCCCGGGGCAATAGTCAATAAAGTCCGGTCATTTCTCACGGATGACCTGTGGGAGATCACACGCTCATTCTGTACGAGATTCTACGATCTGTCTATTCGGACACTGGAAGATTGATTGGCTTTTGAAACTTTAGTAGAATGATCACATTGAAATCTATCATGATCGTAGCGCTATGAAAGAAGACGAAGTACAAATCCGAGGAGTCCCCATGAAAACTCTCGTCACATTTATGCTCACGGTGTTTGTGTCTGTGACCTGTACGCATGCGAAAACTGCGACCGATATTATCGAAGAGACGAATTTTACCGGTGGTCTGATCGTTCATCTCGGCTGCGGTGACGGAAAACTTACCGCAGCTTTGCATGTCGATGACAGTTGCCTCGTGCACGGGCTCGATACCGACCCGGAGGCAGTGCGGCGGGCGCGGGAGCACATTCAAAGCCTCGGCCTGTACGGCAAAGTCTCAGTCCAGGTGCTCGAGGGTACCGACCTGCCGTATGCAGACAACCTTGTGAACCTGCTGGTGGTTGAGGATCGAGGACAGGTGCCAAGAGAAGAAGGCATGCGCGTGCTTGCTCCCGGCGGCGCGGCGCACGTTAAAACGGCAAATGGCTGGAGGAAGGTCGTCAAGGAGCGGCCGGATTCTATCGATGAATGGACGCACGATCTGCACGATGCCGGCGGCAACGCAGTGGCGAGCGACCGAGTAGTAGGTCCGCCGCAACACATGCAATGGACCGCGGGGCCGCTATGGGCCCGCAGCCACGGCTGGACGCCGAGTGTAACGGCGATGGTGTCGACGGGAGGAAGAATCTTCTACATCTGCGACGAAACGCTGACCTGCATGGACGGCACGGTGCCGAGCAAATGGTTTCTCGTAGCACGCGACGCCTTCAGTGGAGTCTTGCTTTGGAAGCGCCGCGTCCCGCACTGGGGCTCGGAGGAGTTCAGCGGTACGCCCAACGACGCCAGGGGAGTCGCCAGCGTAGGACGCTTCACCATGCCGACGAACGCCGGCAAGCGACTTGTAGCCGTTGGCGACACAGTTTATGTTACAGTCGGTGCACATGCGCCCATAACAGCGATTGATGCCGCAACCGGACGAAAGAAAAGAATCTATAAGGAGACGGCCCGTACAGATGAAATTCTATTTCTCGACGGGCGGCTGATCGCCTCTATCAATCCGGATAAAAAAACCTCGATCTCGAACGTCAGAAAAGGTGAGGCTCCGCCTCCGGCACCGGGCAAGCAAGTTTGCGCCGTTGATGCCGAGACCGGCCGGGTGCTCTGGAAGGAAGGCCCCTTCGTGGGAATCAGAGCCGGTCAGACTCAGGACCCGTTCGGCAGGCTCGAATTAGCCGCAGGTGATGGAAGGGCCTTTATCCTTACCACCGGGGAAATCGTATGCCTGGACATAGATTCGGGCGATACCGTCTGGAAAAAGCAACGTCCTGAACTACCCTCTGATGCCGTAACTCGGATGGGGTTTTCCGGGATGTTCGAATATCTCCTGACCGTGATGGTGTATCACGACGGCGTCGTGCTGCTGGCCCAGCCCGAGCCGAATACGCACCACACGTATCACACGATGCCGGGAAGGCTGTTTGCCTTCTCCGCCGAAGACGGCTCCCGGATGTGGAAACACTCTTACGGCGGTTGGGGCCATTGCACACCGCCGGATGTATTCGTAGTAGACGACGTTGTCTGGAGCCATGTGAATGCCGAGACCGAGTTCGGTTCGGTCTGGGGGGACGGCTACAGAGCCAAGGACTCCAGTATCGTTGACTATCGCATCCAGGCGCTCGATCTGCGCTCCGGCGAGCTTCGCCGGGAACTGGCGACCAAAGAAATCTTCAACGTCGGTCACCATCACCGCTGCTACCGCAACAAGATCACCGAGCGATTCCTGATGTCATGCCGACGCGGCGTGGAATTCGTTGACCTGGCCACCGGCACCAACTACCAGAACCACTGGGTCCGAAGCGGCTGCCTGCTCGGGTACCTGCCCTGCAACGGACTGCTCTACGTCACACCGCACCCGTGCAGTTGCTACATCACCGCCAAGCTGACCGGCTTCAATGCCCTGGCGCCCTCTCGACAGAAGGCCGAATACAAAAGGCCGAAGACAGAAAGACTGGTGAAAGGTCCTGCGTACCGAAAAATCTCAAATACCAAATTTCAAGCTCGTCTTGAGCGAAGCCGAAGGATCGAAGATCCCAATGACTGGCCAACGTATCGCCATGACGGCAGGCGCAGCGGCGCGACTGAGTTTAACGTCAGCGCCGACCTGGTCCCTGCGTGGCGCCAGAATATCGGCACCAAACCCAGCGGCCTGGTTGTTGCAGACGCCAAATTGCTCGTAGCCGGGGTCGATAGACATACAGTCCATGCACTGAATGCCGAGAGCGGCGATGAGCTCTGGAAGTACACAGTAGACTCGCGAATTGATTCGCCTCCGACTCTGTACGGTGCGCTCGCGATCTTTGGTTCGGCCGACGGCCGGGCATATTGCCTCGATGCCGATGACGGCGAACTCGTCTGGCGTTTTGACGCCGCTCCCAATCGTCGACTCGTAACGGCGTTTGGACAGTTGGAGTCATCCTGGCCCATACCCGGAAGCGTACTCCTGCACGATGGAAAGTGCTGGTTCGCCGCCGGCCGCTCTTCATATCTTGACAGTGGCATCCATATTTATGCGCTCGATCCGAAAACCGGTAAAGTCATGAATAAAAAGACGATCCACAATCCCGGTCCCGAGACCGGCAAGACCCCGCCCGAGACCAGCGGGCATGCTATGGAAGGCATGCTCAACGACATCCCCGGCACCGACGGAGCAAATGTGTTCATCCGGCAAAAGAAGATCGCCTCATGCGAAGGTCGCGCCGGGGAGCACCTTTACACATCGGGCGGCTTTCTCGATCCGAGCTGGTTCAACCGCACGTTCTGGCAGGCGGGCAGGGCAAGCACCTCGGGGCTGATGGTTCTCGGCGAAGACGTTGCCTACGGCATGGAAGTCTACGATTCGCGCAGCCGCGAGACAGTCTTCACGCCCGGTGAGAAAGCCTACCGGCTCAGGTGCATTCCACTGAAGAAACCTGGCGGTGATTCGAAGAACAAGAGGCGCCGAAGGCGGGGGCCGAAATCCCTCTGGGAAAAGCGACTTGGAATCCGAGTCACAGCAATGGTCCGTGCCGCCGATATAATCTTTGTTGCCGGCTCGCCGGACATAGTCGATCCTAAAGACCCGCACGGAGCGTGGGAGGGCCGCAAGGGTGGTATCCTGGCGGCCTTTGCCGCTGCCGACGGTGAAAAACTCGCCGAATACGAACTTGCCGCTCCGCCGGTCTGGGACGGCATGGCGGCCGCTAACGGCCGGCTGTATATCGGCGCTCTCAGCGGTGACGTCATTTGTATGAAGTGAAAATTAATGGACTAACAGCCGCTGTGCGACAGATCTTGTGGGGTGGGGCAAGCCCCACCCTGCCCATTCAGGAGTCGACGTATTATGAAAAGACACATGAAGACGCAGTTGGCAATGTTGCTGGCGCTCGTGCTGTCGTGTTTCCCGGACGTTTGTTCAGGCGAGCCCACCCGGTACATGATCGTCGTAACCGGCGGAGAATTGCTCTCGGGCGTCTACGCCGACGGGCATAGTTTTTTCATAACCCAAACGCTTCGACCGCTCGGCTTGCAGTGTGTCGGCTCGATGAGCGTTGACGATAAGAAGGACGATATCAAGGATGCCCTGGGCTATGCTGTTGAGAGAGCGCCTTTGATAATTGTTACCGGGGGCCTCGGACCCACTCCGAACGACGTCACACGCGAAGCGCTTTCGCAGTTTACTTCGATACCGCTGGAAGAAAAGCCCGAGGTTTTGCAGAAGATGAGCCGGCGTTTTCGCGTTTCACCGGAAAAGCTCCGCACAAACCTGCGCCGACAAGCGCGAGTGCCTGCACGCGGTACATATCTCAAGAACGCCAAGGGCACGGCGGCGGGTCTCGTCTTCGAGCAGACCGAGACAGTAATTGTCGCATTGCCCGGACCTCCGAGTGAGTTGCAGGCCATGGTCCGCAACGAACTTGTGCCGTACCTAAGCCGGAGATTCGGCACGCGGCTGCCGGGGGCATCTCTCAAGCTGCGCTTCGTCGGCCTGGGGCAATCCAAGATCGATCAGACGCTCGAGGAGCACGCGCTGCTGCCTTCCGATGTCACTATTACATCACAATTCGACCAGGCGCGGGTGGACTTTACTTTCTCGCTGCCCGGCGACACGGCTCAGGACCGGGCAAAGCTCCAAAAACTGAAATCGGCGATACTCGAGCACCTCGGCGAAAATGTATATGCTGACGATGAGACATCGCTTGAGGAGAGGGTGGTCGAGCTTCTCACGGGACGGCATGTAACCTTATCCCTGGCCGAGATAGGAAGCGGGGGAAGCCTCGCCGCCGCACTGAGTGCTGCCGATGGATCGGACGAGGTTCTGGCCGGCGGGTATGTGGCAGCGGATGCGCAAAAACTGCGCCGGCTGCTCGGTGTTGTGAATTATAAAAGCGAAACTCCCCGTCGGGAAACCGAACGGCTGGCCGAAGCGGCAGCGGCGGCTGCCGACAGTGAATGGGCGATTGCAGTCGGCGAGCCGTGGAAAGATGATCGCCGGACCGAGTACGTCGATGTTGTTTTTCGTCTGCCCGATGGCCGCCTCGAAGGCAGACAGTTGCAATGGCGCGGCACGGGCAAACCGGCGCGCTCAAGGCTCAGCACACACCTGCTCGACATCTTGCGGCGGAAATTGAAGTAAAGGGCGGGTCACTTTCTTGCCATGGTGGCCTATGGGCCGTAAAGCCCGGAAGTTCCTGTGACGAGACAGGTTCATACCAGGAGACGCGTTACTTGGGATGCGGGACTCCAACCGAAAATCGTGGAACGATACGCTGTATCTAAGAGCCACGAAAAGATTATGCACAGGCATCAGCGTGCTTCAAGTAACTTTGGTGGATCTGTTCTCCTTGGTTTGAGCCCCGGCATTTCTGAATAATTTTGAAATTGCTTTTCGTGTCTCTCGAAGGCTGCTCTATTCTCGTCAGAGACTCTTTGCAGTGTCTCACTCGGGATTCCCGTTTTTGCGTGTGCCGGCCTTATTATCTCAGCTCTGACAAAAACGTACAGGTTGTTCTGGACGTCACTATGTGAATGGCTCCTGAACAATAGCCCCAGGATCGGCAGGTCTCCCAGTATTGGCACTTTCGTTCCCCCTTTACTTTGGTTGTATTTCAGCAAACCACCCAGTATGACCGTGCTGCGGTTGGGAATTGTGACGACTGTATTTACATCGCTGACTGTCTGGTCGGGTGGTTTTTCACCTGTTATAGTCCCGAAGTCGGATCGTACAAGGCTTATGTCCAAGCTGAGCAGGTCGACCTCGCTTATGTGCGGCGTAATTTCGAGCGTGATGCCGGCATCGTATTCCTCGAAGTCGATCGCGGTTTCGATAAGAGTGTTTTGTTCTCCCGCTGAGCCTGATACTACGGGGATAGAGGACCTTTTGGTCACATACGTGGTGTCTTGGCTCTTTATAACGCCGGTTTGATTGTTCTTGACCAGTAGTTTGGGTTTTGCAAGAATCCGCCCATAGTTCTCGGTCTGCATGGCTTCTAATAAGGCATTCACATGAATATCTGCGTAGAATCCGGTCCCCAAGCCGCCACTTGCTTCCAAGTCAATGAATCTGTCGCGCATGCCGGGCTGAAGCAACTTGTCCACTACGGTGTTTTCGCCAACTACAAAATTGCCGGTCTGGCCACCTGTTTCCGCCAAATCCGGAAGACTGCTTATCACGTTCAGATCGTAGTCGAATTCATCGGTTTTCCTTATTTCAACCAGCGTCACATCTATGAGAACTTGCGGCCTTCGCCTGTCCAGCGTGGTCACAAGCTTGCTTATCCAGTCCTGGTTCTTTCTGGTGGCATAGACAATCAGCGAAAACGTCTCCTTCTCGGGAATAATCACTATTCGCTCTTGCTCCTTCTGAACAACCTTTTCGATTTTGCCTTCCTTGTTCTCTACTGTCTCAGTGATTATTTGCTGAAGAACTTCGGCGAGATGTTCAGGTTGCTGGTTCTCAAGAAAATAAACTTCATACGGAATGGCCTGTTCGCTGATCTCGGCATCTACATACGCAAGGATCGCCTCTATCCGCTCATGCTGTTTTTTATTGGCGTTAACGAGCAGTGAATTCGTTGATGACAAAATCACTATCTGGGCTTCTTCGGTCAAGGCCTCATCGATCGCACCTGTGGTTGCCGGTCTGCTTGTCGGCATTGGACCGGGAATAGATGCCGCTCTAAAGGCGTTTCGGCTTTGGGCGACATGGTTCGCAAGTCCCAGTTCTTCCAGTTTTCTTTTTGCTTCTTTCGCGTCTACATGCTCCAAGTTGTAAATCTTCAGAATCCGCACATCCTCCGGCACTACATCAACATACGTTATAACTGTAGCTATTCGGGCGTGTTGGTCTTCAACGGCATTTATCAGCAGTGAATTTGTTGTCGACAGTACGACTACCTGTGCAGCTTCAAGCACTGCCCCGCCGTCCTTGTCGTCCAGGGCAGATCGTGAAATCTTTGGTGTCGGAGCACCTTGTAAGGCCCTTGTTGGCACCTCTGCCTCAATTATTTCCAACTGCTCCAGCTTGACCCTAACTTCTTCGGCGTCGACATTCTCGATAGGATATACTTTAAGAGTCCGTAGATCCTGCTGCGCCACGTCGAGCGCATCCAAGAGCCCGTCGACCATACACAGTTGTTCCTCGTAACCAATCATCAAGATGCGATTTGTTCGAACGTCGCCTTCGAGGTAAACAGCCTGCTTGACTGGTGACTTGGGACCTCCGTTCTCCTGCACGGGGGCCGGACGCGGCAGAGTACCGGGTTTTTGAGCCTGATTTTTCTGGAGGGTGGTGACGGTAACGGGCAGGATCTGAAGCTTTTCTGCAAGAACCTTCACCTTTTCGGCAATAGTGTCAGCGGATGTATATCTTAACTGCCGGAATCGAAATTTCCTGAGTTTTCCCGGGTTGTCGATTATTCTTAGTAACTGCTCGATCCGGCCGATACGATGTGCATAACATGTGAGGATGAGCTTCTGGGCGCCCTCAATTCGAGAAATTGACACACCCAGATTCATACTGTCCAGCAAACTGACGGCCGTACGAGCATCTATGTACTGCAACTCAAGAACATGAGTTACGACCATATCTCCCAACTCGATATCTTTTCCGTCGGGGCCGGTAAGCTGAGGATCTATCTTCAGAACATCCTCCACCGGGACAACTGTGACGAGATTGCCTTCGTGGCGAGTCATGACAAGTCCTTTGAATTTGAGGACCGATTCGACTAACTTATATAAATCCTTCACCCTCATTTCGCCCTTCAGCTTGCCGTGAAGCTTGAGGGCAAGCATATCGTCTTTGACCAATTCCGGATCATAAAGATAATCCAAGTGCAGGTATTCTCCCACGAGGTCGAACAACTGAATCAGGCTTATCTTCTCAGGAAGATCAAGTTCAAGAACGTCATCACCATTGGGGAAAAAAGGCAAATCCATCTTCTCTGATGACGTTTTGTTCGTTTCGGGCTCAGGTGACTTATGTCTTGTCTCTGGGGTGACTATCGTCACTTGGTCAGGATCGTCTTTGTCAGCGGGTTGAGCCTTTTCGGCCCCGACGTCTTCAGTTGAACCTACCTGCGGCGTTACCTTTGTCGTTGGTGTCATCTCTGTAGTGATGGGCGAGGAGCGTTCCAGGGACGGCTGGAGGGAGTTTGGCTCAGGATGGGAATGCACCGTTTCTAAAGCCGAATCGCTGTCAGCAAGGTCCTGCGGCTCTTCAATAACAATAACTTTTGCTCTCGCGGCAGAGTCTGCTTTTGCAGTTGTTTTCGCACCTGTTTTCGCGCCTGGTCGGGACTTTTCACCAGGTCGAGGTGAAACTTGGGCTGGAATTGGCTTGGAAGGCTTAACTTTGTCGTCATCAACATTAGCCGCTCGCGGCTCGTGTTGAATGTCAGATTCTTGTGCTGCTTCCTTTGATGCCTTGCTCACGGCCTGTGTCTGCCCTTTGAGAGCGGCTTTACGCATCGCTAAGGGACCCAACTCAATAACATCAAGGATCTCCTGTACTCGATGTTCCGGGGCGATCGCAATGATCTGGTTCTTGTTACTATCAATGATTGCTCTTGCAGGCTCATTTGGATCAGGCGGATTGAAAAAAGTCCCAATTGCTATGTCACCAACCGCCTTGGCTATCTGTTCATTTGATGGGAAATTTCTCAGCGAAGCTGTGCGGGGAAGAGTTCTCGACTCAAATTTGTCTTGTCCTTCGGCAAAACCAAGTTTAATGGCTGGCCCAAGAGTCTTAACTACAAATTCCTGCTTTTCGTCAATGAGTTCAAGAACCACGCCTGCTTTTCGAAGTTCGCTGGGCGACCCGGTCACCAAAATTGCGTTAGGCCCGGTCAGTAAAGAGATTTTGCCGATACTTAGTTTTTCAAGAATGGATTTTCCCTGATCCGCCGTAATCTCTTTGCAAATGAAGGTTTTTTGGTCGCTTTGCTTTTGTTGACTGAGATCCTTCGGAGTGTGGCTGCATCCGCCTAACAAGCACAGGGCCAAGAGACATGAAACAAAAACCCTTAGCAACTTGCAGTAAGAAATACATTCTTGTCGCATTATGGTTACCTACTACTGCATTTGTCTTCCTCCGTGAAATCATGAACGAATTTAATCAAGGATCAGGTACAACCAACCGTACGGCAGGATCATAAGGTATCACCCGTATTAGCCTGCTCTTTGGTCTATGGAGCAGTGAAACTCGACGGCATCGGACCGTATTTTCCAGAAACGTCTTCCTCGGTTGTTTCCTCATTTCCAACTTCCGGCAGAAAGCGATTGCCCCTAACAGCGACCGGTCGAACCGTCGGCGCCTCGGTGTATTTCGGCTCGGCACTATTGCTGCGACTTCGTGCCAGGCTCGACCGGGAAGGGCTGTTCTTAACCTCCATCACATTTTTTTGCTTACCAATTCCGTATACTATTGCGCTGCGTTTTACCTCTTCAACGACAAAATGCCCGAGTTGCGCACCCCGTTTTACCCATGTAAATGTGCCACCTCCTCCGCCCGGTTGCCAGACCAGTGCGACAGAAGCCTCGGGCTGCGATGGGTAATAGCAAGTCCCGTGGAGCTTGAACTTTGGGGTGTGGTAGGCGTATTTCTGTGAGGCGGCCGACGTCTCGGCTTTGGCATTTGAAATTGCAGATTTGCTCCGACTCTCAGCGGGATTCTCCTCGGTTCGCGGTGGGTTCAGATATTCAGCATAGAGTTTGGCCTGTCTGACAAGCGGGGAAATTTCAGATCGACCATGGATATTACGCTGATCCATTCTATAATTCTCCACGATGCCGGGCCGTCCAAGTATCTTCTTGATGCGAGGATCCACTACTGTTGACGGGACTGACCAAATAGCGAGCAAAGTGCACACGAGAATCAGCGCAATCGTGCTGCTTATTTTCACTTTTCTCGTCATGAGTTTTGCCCACTCCCAATATTCATTAACGACTTTTGCTTGTGGAATGAAGCTTTCCGAAAAATAATGTATAGGCTTATTATACCTTTTTGTACAGGTATTTGTCTATCGTGGAAACTACGGTATTTTTTTGAAGGTATAAGTATGGGAAGCTCCGCATTCATGATTACGCAGGACCTGCTGAGTCATTCGGAAAATCCATTTCCCCCCGGACCCAAGAGTCCCATCAAAATACCTCGTTTCACCAAATCGACGGTGTTCTGTGCACCCAGCTTGTGCATAATTCGGCGACGCTGGTCCTCGATAGTTCGACGGGATCGCTGACGGACGCGCGCTATCTCCTTATTGGTTTTGCCCTCCAGGAGCAAACGCAAAACCTGTGCCTCTGCCGTAGTAAGCGGTTTTCTGCAAAACGGACAGCCGGGAGGAACATTTTCCAACGCAAACATGACAGCAGAAAGCAGGTCCTCTTTTGTTAGAGGCTTTCTTAGGAAATCAGCAGCTCCTTTTTTAAAGGCAGTCGCAGCCATCCTCACGTCACCGTCGTCTGTCACGAGTACGATGGGTATCCACGGACAGGCTTCCTTGACTGCGGTCAGTAAGGCTATGCCGTCCATTCCGGGCATTTCAACGTCGGCAATGAGCAAATCGCAACTCTGGCTTCTTAACTTTTCCAGGCAGTCAGATGCATTACTGAAACTCGTCACCCTAAAAGTGGCTCCCTCAAGCGCTTCATGTACCATTGCCCTGACCCCAAAATCATCATCGACAAAGAAGATATGTTGCTTGGTTCTGTTTAGCATCAGCCTCTAAAATCAAACCAGTAGGTGATCCTATGCGCGAATCGCCAGGCCACCTGTCTCGTCCTTAGGCCAAATAGTTTAGTTCATCAGATGTCGACGGCCCGCTATTCGCAGCGCGCACAAAACCACTCCAGGTTCGCAGGCCGGCCATTCTGTACTAAATCGCCGCCTCGCCACCAAATCTGAGCACTATCACCACATTAATTTAAACGAGATAGAAAAAGCTATAACAGCGTGCTTTCTTCCAACTCGTTTTATTGATCTCTTTCACGCCTGCGACGACGGAGAGCACCTATCGCACCGAATCCAAGTAATCCCAGTGTGACCGACGAAAATGCAGGTACGATCGCGACACTAACATTGTCAATCTCAACCTGACTGTTGAGACCGTAGTCATAGAATCCCGACACCAGATCGAAGGCGATTTGTGCTCCTGTCGCTGTCCCTCCGAGAGTCGTCAAGTCCAAGGTCACATCGAACCAGCCAGTTCCCAGGTCCGTCACTGTGACATAGGCCGGATCTGTGACGACCTCATCGACGCCCATATAGAAGTCCCAGTCGTGCATAAAATAGTAGGCCTCCGGTCCCGGTAATGTCGTGTCTGCATCGGTCGGAACGAGCGGAAGGCCAGTAATAGGGTCAAGCAGAAAAGCGCTAAAACTCTCCTCATTATTATCACCATACCCAACACCAAAAGGGTCAGAGGGGTCGAAGTCTTGAAAACGGGGCTTATACTCGAAAGATAAGCTTACGGCAAGGTCCGGTATTGTGAATGCCTGCTCAAGGTAAGCAGTTGAGTACATGTCTTCACCTAATACAGCTACACCACCGCTACTGCTAACAGTAGACGGATCATATTCCCACTCGAGACCATCTGCATCGGGTCCCAGTGGGTTAGAGAAATCCCCATTAATCGGCTGTGCCATGACGACCGACCCGGCCAATGGGCACATCAACACCACTGCAAGAACCATTTTCAAACAATTTCTTAATGTCATCACCTATTCTCCTTTATTTTAGTACCTGGACTTTTGCAAAGTTGAAAATTTAAAGGCGTAATGGGCAATTTGACGACAAA
>CAZRBG010000045.1:0-46562 GCA_964598225.1 uncultured Pirellulales bacterium | reverse complement strand
TTTCAAAAAATCAAGCTGCATTTAGAGTTGGCCTAAATTGCAAAAGTCCAGTTATGATACTCAAGATGCGATCGCTTGACGTCTGGAAAGCGAGCCATCTGCCGTCCGCCCCTGACGGTTCCCGGCGGGTGGCCCGCAACCGTCATGAACGCTGGGTCAACTGCATGTTCGTAGACGGCCATTCCGGCAAGATGGACGCGATGGAAATGACGGTAGTCGACTGGGGCCTGCCCGCCGATTCTGTTGCGCAGTAGATTCGTGCCGCGTATAGCGTGCCGGGCGCCTCACAGGACGAAGCATATTTGATATGTGTCAGGGAACTCGTGAGACCAAGAGTCTTGCGTATCCCTTTTGATTTAAAGTTTGTTTGTTTCATTAGCAAAGGAGGACGGCCATGTCTAAGGCTAAATTGATCGGTTTATTTGTTTTTCTAACATTGCTCGTCGCACCGGCCCGCGCGGAATTCTACGGCATGTCGGATTTCGACGTGCAGTACACCGTTGATGACAGCGTGTCCCCGTCGGCCTATTGGCTGGAGGGATTTACGTTCATCGATCATAACACGCCGCTCGAGGACCTCGTCCTGGGCGAATCGACCGGCGTAGTCAACGTTGGCGGCGCCGGAGATATCACTTCGATCGACGACTTCGACCTCAACAGTTTTGCTCCTCGAAACGGAGCGACGCCCCCGGAGTTTCGTACGATTAACTTCGGCGGCTCGCCAACCTGGCAGGACACGAACGGCGACGGCTACGACTTTTTCATCTTCGAAGCGGGGCGCAATGACGAGTTCGCCGTCCGGGCGGTATTGCCGGGCGAGGTGTTGGGGCAGAAAGTCGTCGTTCCCGCCGGTACATGGCAGCCCAGCAACACCGACGAACCGGATATAGCGCTCCAACGTTCGCCGGGACCTAACAACAACCAGTCTATAGGCGGCATTGCGTTCAAGGTGACCGATCTTCTGGATGAAAACGGCGATCCGCTGACCAATGATTCGATCATTGCCGGGCTGGAATTTACGAGCCCCGGCATGGATCCCTCGTGTGTCTGTGCGGTCATAGGGTCGCCAGCCGCGTTTAATCCGAATCCTGAAGATGGCGCGACAATCGGCGATCCTCAGCCTGTGCTGAACTGGTCGCCCGGCGCCGGGATGATTTCTCAGAAAGTCTACTTCAGCGAAAATGTCGCCGACGTGGAAAATATGGTCGAAGCGGCGATGGTTGATGAAAGCACTCAGACTGTGCTTGTGATCTGGGGGCCCGACACAACCTATCCGGACGGCCTTCCTTCGGGAACCTACTACTGGCGGGTAGTCACGACCGCAGACGATCAGACGGAAGTGGCGGGCAAGGTCTGGAGTTTCTCGGTTCTTCCGGCCGAGGCGCATAATCCCGTGCCCGCAGACAGCGCGATCTTCGTCGGCTCCGAACAGGACCTCAACTGGGACGCCGGCCTGAACGCATCATTGCATTTTGTGTATTTCGGCACGGATCGCGAGGCGGTGGAAGCCGGCACCGGAGAGTTCACTTCTATTACCGAGCCGACCTTCGATCCGGGCGCGCTCCAGAACGACACGACCTATTTCTGGCGTATCGATGAGTTCACAGGGGACGATATGGTAACCGGCACAGTCTGGAGCTTTACCACACTTCCTACCGGCACCGGCGGCCTGAAGGCCACATATTATTCCAACAGCACCGATCTGGATAGTGCGGTGCAGGTTACGCGCGTAGATTCCAACATTGACTTCAACTGGAATCAGGAACCGCCGGCGCCGACCATCGAGCGCGAGATGTTCTCGGCCAGATGGAGAGGCGAGATCGAGATTCCGGCCAATGACACCTATACCTTTACCACGCGGAGCAACGACGGCTCGCGGATGTACGTCAACGACCAGCTTATTATCGATGACTGGGGCACTCACGCCGCCAGAGACACGTCCGGGACCATCGACCTGGAGACGGGGACCTACCCAATCGTCGTCGAATACATGCAGGACGGGGCCAACGCCAACATCGTAGTTTCGTGGGAAAGCTCTCTGATTCCAAAGCAGCCGATCCCCTCTGTGGCCCTCTCGCCCATAGTCAGAGCCGGGCTGATTGCGCCGGCCAATGGGGCTGCCGACGTCTCTCAGAATCCGCGGCTTACCTGGTCGCCCGCCGATCCCGATGCGCAGCATGACCTGTTCATCGGTGACGACGCCGACGCCGTAGCACAGGCTACCACGGCCGATAGCGGCATATACGAAGGAAGGCTGGATGAGGCCGCGTTTGCTGCTGCCGATCTCGATCCTAACACGAGCTACTACTGGAGAGTCGACCAGGTAATCGCGGGCGATCCCGATAGCCCGATCAAAGGCAATATCTGGAGTTTCACTACGGCGCCCTATCTGGTCATCGACGATTTCGAGAATTACACCGATTTCGAGCCTGACAGAATCTTCGATACCTGGCTGGACGGCTGGGACGATCCCCAGAATGGTTCGACGATGGGTTACGCCGAGCCGGACTTTGCCGCGGGCGAGCATTTTGTCGAAGTCGGTTTTGTAAATGGCGGTCAGCAGTCGGGACCGATGCTCTACGATAATACCGGTACGGCGAGAATCTCCGAAGCCACACTGCCAATCTCTTCGCATACGGACTGGACTGCGGCCGGAGTCGATACGCTCATGCTGGCGTATCGAGGCACCGCTCCGCAGGGCAACTTCGAGTATGATGCTGAGAGAGACCGGTACAACATTGCAGCCACTGGAACCGGAATCGACGGAAGTGCCGATGGCATACGCTTCGCTCATAAGCAACTGACCGGCGACGGCGTTATTACGGTGCGGGTGGACAGTCTTGAAAACACCAGTGCCTGGGCCGTCTCCGGCGTTATGATTCGCAACACTCTGGATGCCGGCTCGATCTTTGCTATGTGCGGCGTAAGAGCCGCCGGGCAGGCCTTCATGAGGTGGAGAGCCACATCCGATACCGATATTGCCGGTACGGCCGAGGAGCCCCCGTTCCCAGCTACCATAGTCATGCCGCACTGGGTCAGGCTGACGCGCCAGGGTAACGTCTTCACCGCCGAGCATTCTTCGGACGGGACGACCTGGGATCCCATCGGCAATCCGGAAACCTTGTCGATGAACGATCAGGTGTTCGTGGGCCTGGCGGTCTCGGCTGATGTGGGAGTGGCCAATCCGGCTACGACGACGTCGATATTGTCGATGCCGAGCGTTACAGGCTCGGTCGATGCGGCGGGTCCGTTCGATACGTTCGTGGATATTGGAGTGCCGGTCAACGGGCCGGATGATCTTTATGTGACGGTCGAAGATACGGCTGGCGGCACCGCTACTGTGCCCAATCCGGACAATCCCGCCGCGGTGCAAACGTCAGACTGGACGCAGTGGGCGATCGATCTGCAGGAGATCGCCGATCAGGGCGTGAACCTCTCGAGCATAAAGAACCTGACTGTCGGGGTAGGCAATAGAATAGCGACAGCACCCGGCGGCCAAGGCACGATATTCATAGACGACATCGGCCTGCACGACACCGACCAGACGCCGTAGAAGACGATGACATCTTAGCTTCAGGAATTCTGCCGGCTAATCGTGATCCGGCAGCTTCTTGATAGAGAGTAACAGACCGGGCCCACACCCGAACACAAAGGTGTGGGCCCCTGCTTTTTATCTATATTCCGAGACTGCAGGGTGGGGCTTGCCCACCGCTAATGACTGTAGAGAACAAAAGGCTTGCAGTAATAGCCATTCATCGAGTAAACTTACTGCAAAAGTCTCAAACAACATATAAAAAATTTCTTGGTAAGGAGTCAACTATGGTCAGGTCTTTGAAAATGATTGGGTTTTTCGTCGTGATAGCTGCCACGGTTAGTCAGTCGGCTTGCGCCGCCGATGTCAGCGGGGAACTGAAGAAATGGCATAAGGTCACTATAACTTTCGACGGGCCGCAGACGAGCGAGAATGCTGACCCGAATCCTTTTATGGATTACCGGCTCAATGTAACCTTCGCTCATCAGGGCAGCGGCAAGACCAAGGTTGTGCCGGGCTATTACGCCGCTGATGGCGACGCGGCTAACACGAGCGCCGACTCGGGCAACAAGTGGCGGGTCCATTTTGCGCCCGATGCGCTTGGTACGTGGAAGTATGAAGTCTCTTTCAGGAAAGGTCCGAACGTTGCCGTTGCTGAAGGCGAGAACACCGGCCGAAGCGCCGGATACATGGACGGCGAAACCGGCTCGTTCAGGATCGCACCGACCGACAAGACCGGCAGAGATTTTCGCGGCAAGGGTCTGCTGCAATATGTCGGCAAGCATCATCTTCGCTTCGCCGAGACCGGCGAGTACTTCCTGAAATGCGGCGCCGACGCCCCGGAGAATTTTTTGGCGTACGAAGATTTCGACGGCGATTTCAAGACCGACGGCCGGAAAGATAACTTCGTCAAGGATTGGGGACCACACGTCAAAGACTGGAAGCCCGGCGACCCGACCTGGAAGAACGGCAAGGGCAAAGGCATGATTGGCGCGATCAACTACCTTGCAGCCCAGGGAATGAACGTCTTCTCATTTATCCCAATGAACATCGGCGGCGATGACCGCAACGTCTTTCCCTATTTAACATACGACGAGCGATTCCGAATGGATGTCTCGCGGCTGACTCAGTGGGAGATCGTCTTCGAGCACGGCACAAAGCTCGGCATGTACCTGCACTTCAAGACGCTGGAGACCGAGAACGAACTGCTTCTCGACAATGGCGACCTCGGTCCGCAGCGAAAACTCTACTACCGCGAGCTGATAGCTCGATTCGGGCATCACTTGGCGCTCAACTGGAACCTCGGTGAGGAGATCAACGACGCCTCAACAGAGCAGAAGGCTTCCTGGGCTGAATATTTCTGGACGCACGACCCGTATCAGCATCATATCGTGATCCATAACGGCGCAAACCACTATGATTTGATGGGGCCGAAGTACGAGTTGACCGGCTTTTCCCTTCAGACCAACAGGCCCGATTTCAGCCGGGTGCACGACCAGACTAAAAATTACATCGGTCGTTCCGTAGCCGCGGGCAAGCCCTGGGTGGTCGCGTGTGACGAACCGGGCGATGCCTCGCACGCCCTGATCACAGACGCCGAAGACCCGACGCGCGACAACGCGAGAAAAAACGGCCTGTGGGGTAACCTCATGGCCGGCGGCGCCGGTCTCGAATGGTACTTCGGCTACCAGCACCCGCACAGCGACCTGACCTGCGAAGACTGGCGCACACGCGAAAAGATGTGGACGTTATGCCGATACGCCCTGGAGTTTTTCGATAAGCACGAGATACCTTTCTGGGAAATGAAGTGCGAAGACGAAATGACCGAGAACACCGAAGACTACGTTCTCTGCAAGCCCGGCGAGATATATCTGGTCTATCTCAAGCGCGGCGGCGAAGTCGAGATCGACGTATCCGGCGGCAATTTCGATTACGGCTGGTTCAATCCGCGCACGGGCGAAGGGACCGGCAGCTTGCTTCACACAGGCTCAGTCAAAAGCAGCGTAAAGGTGGAAGCATCCGCACCGGATAATAATGACTGGCTGCTCATGGTTAAAGGCTCCGGCAGTCTGGAACTCGCGTCGGATCAGCCTCCGCCTCCTGAGGTCGTGCCCAATGCAGAAGGCGCGATAGTTCTAAAAGCCGTTAGGGATTTCCGAATCGTCGAAGGCGGCGGATTCGTTCCGGCATACAAAGACGGCGGCCACGATGCACTGGCCATAAATCCGGGCAAGTACCCGGATAAATTTGCCGCTGCAGAGACAAAATTCACCGGCGACAGCGGCGCATACGATATCACGCTTACCACTATGACCGAGACCGACGGTGAATCCACCTACAAAGTCATGGTTGGCGATGAACTCGTAGGGAAGTTCACTAACCCAAAGACGTCTGTTGACTACCAACCGACGACGAAGACGTGGAAGAATGTCTCAGTCTCAAAAGGCGATAGGGTCAGGGTCGAATTCAACACGGCAACCAACAGCAACAAGTCCAGCGGCCGCATACCTTACGCACGCGGGCGATGGATCGCCCTGACGCTGGCTCCCGGCGGGGGCGGCGAAGCTGCGGTCTTCGAGGAGTCAGACGGCCTCGTCGCGGTCGAAGCCGAGCACTTCGCCGTCCAGACCGATATGGAAACGAGGAAATGGCACGTTACTTCCACCGACAGGGCGCCCGACGTGAAGCCCGACGGCGACGGAAATCACGCCGCGTCTGCAAGCGGCGGGGCCTATATCGAGATACTGCCCGACACGCGGCGGAATCACGGCATGAAGCTCATTCGAGGCCAGAATTTCTCGAACGAACCGGGAAAGTTAGGGATTTTGGTCTATCCGGTCCGCTTCAAAACTCCGGGCCGATATTACGTCTGGGTTCGCGCCTACTCGACGGGCAGCGAAGACAACGGCCTGCACGTCGGCCTCGACGGAACCTGGCCGGAATCGGGGCAGCGCCTGCAATGGTGCGAGGGCAAGAACTCGTGGCGCTGGGAGAGCAAGCAGCGGACCCAAAAGGAGCACTGCGGTGAGCCGTATAAGATTTATCTCGACATCGAACAGCCCGGCTTGCACACGATCGAGTTTTCCATGCGGGAAGACGGCTTCGAATTCGACAAATGGCTGATGACAACAAACCGCAACTTCGCCCGCCCCGAAGGCGCCGGCCCGTCATAATGCATTTGTCAACGCCTCACGGCGTCACTACGAACATTGGTAATCACACTTTCGTTCAGAATCTTTCCTGCCCGGACAACGGTTGAGGCCCCGGAACAATTTATTCTCGCCGTGTCCGTCCAGTGACACAACCAGGCGATCCACCTTATCGCCCAACTGAATCTACACGTCCCAGGTTGGCCACTACTCACTGCCGGCAACATCTTTCATGGCGGCAAGCCACCACTATTCGTGGTTTAATCATTCTTATTTTGGTGTCGGAATTGTTATGTCGATCTCGTTGACGGGTCCAAGGGTTGATAGCGGCTCGTTGAAATCCTGCGGACGGCCTACGGCCAATATCTGCACTTTTTCCGGGTGGAGATGCTCTTTGGCCACGCGCAGGACGTCCTCTTTGGTTACCTTCTCGACGTTGTCTTTAATCTGCTGGAGGAAATCGGACGGGTAGCCGTAGTATTCGTAAGTCATCAGGCGGTTGACAATTTCGCCCTTTGTATCGAAGTTAAAGACGAAGGAGTTGAGAAAGCTGTCCTTGGCCAGGGCAAGCTCCTGATCGGTGACTTCACTTTCAGTAATCTTCTCGACTTCTCTGAGCATCGCGCGAATCGCCTGTACGGTTGATTCGGACTTGGTCTGACAGCCAACGTAGAACTCGCCGGGATAGTCGTAGTTGGCCGAATAAGCCCCAAACACCGAGTATGCCAGCCCCAGCCGCGAGCGCACGTTCCTGAACAGCCGTCCCGTAAAACCGCCGCCGAGAATCTTGTTCATGACGATGAGCGCGAAATAGTCGGGGTCGCTTCGCAGGCCGCCGATGTGCCCGAGGTATATGTTCGACTGGTTGACATCGTCCTTGCGGATCACGTTCACCGTCTTTCGGTGCTCGTAATCGACTTCGGGCGCCTTCGGAAAATCAAGCTCGACCTTCTCCCACTCTTGGAAGGCCCGTTCGATCCTCTCGACCATTTCGTCCGTTTCGAAGTCACCGCACACGGCCAACATCGCATTGTTGGGCCCGAAGTATTTCCGGTGGAACGCA
The DNA here is from genome assembly GCA_964598225.1 of uncultured Pirellulales bacterium. Taxonomy (GTDB): domain Bacteria; phylum Planctomycetota; class Phycisphaerae; order Sedimentisphaerales; family Anaerobacaceae; genus SG8-4. The sequence goes on along the minus strand of CAZRBG010000045.1, from coordinate 38,818 downwards.
ACAAGATCGTCCCGCGTGATAGCGCCGATTGTTGCGTATTCTTCGTGCCGGGCGTAGACGCTGTCAGGACCGTAGATGAGCTTCTCGAATTCGCGATTTGCGATTGCCCCCACAGAGTCGTTGCGCCTGGAGATCGCACTGGCTACCTGCATCTTGGCAAGCTGTATCTTATCCTGGCGAAAAGCCGGATTCATCAGGACATCGGCAAGGATAGACAGTCCCTTGTCGAGGTCGCTCTTGAGCACGGACATGGACGCCGAGCCTGAATTCAAGCCGATGCCGGTCTCCACGGAGGCGGCGATGGCCTCAAGTTCTTCGTCGATTTCGTCGCCGGTCATGCTCGCCGTGCCGCCCGTGCGCATGACCTGACCTGTGATCGAGGCTAATCCGATCTTCTCAGCCGGCTCATATATCGAACCCGTGCGAATTCTGACGGAAATGTTGACCAGCGGCAGCTCGTGATCCTCGAGCAAAAACAACCGCATTCCGTTGTTAAGCGTTACCTGCTCAACCTCGGGGACCTCGACGTCGCCTAATTGTGAGTACTCCAGGCTCTTATAATCGGTTGCCCGTGGTCCGGAACAACCGGACCACAAAAGAGTCGGTCCAAGCATTATGAAAACAGAGATTTTGATGACCAGCGTTCTTTGCCCGCTCATTGTGGTTCTCCCTTACAATTTAGTTCGCCGCTTCGGTTGTCTTGATGATGCCCACCGTGCGGTTTTTGGTCGTAAAATATTCCTTCGCAACGCGCTGGATGTCCTCGGCGGTCACCTTGTCAATCTTGTCGAGCTGCCCGAACAGGTTGCGCCAGTCGCCGGTGACAGCGTGGTAGAACGTCAATTGCGCCGCAAGGCCTGAGTTGGAGTCGAGCTGCCGGATCAGGCTCGCCCGCGCCCGCGTTTTGGCCTTATCCAATTCCTCCGGCGAGACGAGTTCATTCTTGAGTCTTTCGATCTCGACATCGATTGCCTCCTCGCATTCTTCGTTCGCATGTCCTTTCGCCGGGACGGCATAAAACAGAAACAGGCTCGGATACTTGGCGCCGGGCATGCCCTGGAATCCGGATGCCCGCGCGGCTATTTTTTTCTCTTTGACGAGACTCTTGTACAGTCTCGACGTCCGGCCTATACCCATTATGTCCGTGATCGCGTCAAACACGGCGTCGTCGGGATGATGAATATCCGGCTTGTGATAGCCGATCATAACGAACGGCTGAGCCGGGTCTTCCACAACTACCCGCCGCTCGCCCAGCTGCTCCGGCTCGACCGTCTCGACGGGATCCGGTTTCGGGCGGCTCGGGATTCGGCCGAAGTACTCGACGGCAAGGCTCTCAATCCTATGGGGTTCGACGTCGCCCACTATCGCAATCGTCAAATTGCCGGGCGAATAGTATCTCTCGAAGAAGGCTTTGGCCTCGGCACGGGTCAATGTGGCGATATCACTCATGTGGCCGACGATGCTGTCGCCGTAGGGATGAGCTTTATAGGCAATCGCCATGAACTCCTCGAGTAAACGTCCTATGGGCTGACTCTCAACGCGCAGCCGTCTTTCCTCCATGACCACTTCTCTCTCTTTGTAGAACTCTCTCAGCACAGGATTGGCAAAGCGATCCGATTCCATCAGCATCCAGAGCTCCACCTTGTTCGAGGGAAGGCTGACGATATACTGAGTGGCGTCCTGGCTCGTGTAGGCATTGAAGCCCGAAGCCCCCTGCCTCATAAAAATCTCCTCGTACTCATCATGCACCAGATATCTCCGGGCTTCCTCCTGAAGCTCCCGGAGCTTATCCTCCAATTCTCTCAGGCGGTCTTTGTCGGCTTTCTCTCCCTTGCGGCGTTCGGCCTTTAACAGCAAGAATACCTCGTCCATTTTCTGCATTATTTCCGCCTCGGCCCTGTAATCTTCAGTGCCGACGGTCTCGGTTCCCTTAAAAGCCATGTGCTCGAACAGGTGCGCCAGGCCGGTTATGCCCCGGATCTCATCAACCGCTCCGACGTCGGCGTAGGTGTGAAACGAGACCACCGGCGCTTCATGCCGCTCGAGGACGAGAAACTTCAGTCCGTTGTCCAGCGTAAACTCAGTCATTCGCTCCTCGAAGCTCGCCAGGTCCTGGGCACACGCCGGCTTCGGAATCGTCACCATGACAAAGAACAACAGCACCAGCCGCAGGATATGGATTCCTGAAATCTGCTTTGTATGTTTCATATTCCTTGCTCCCATTCAACTATATAGCTTAGATCAAAAACCGGTAAATCAGGGAACCAGGCCATCAGGCTGCAGGCTATCAGGCTATCAGGAGATCAGGAGATCAGGTGCGGCAGAAAAGCCGCCGGATTAAACCTGATATACTGATAACTTGATACCCACTTCCTGATTACCTGATCTCCAGATCTCCTAATTGTACATAAAGTAGGCAGTTGCGGTGCAGTCCTGATCTACACTTACTCTCACCCAGTGAGCGGAAAAGCCGTCCGGGAATTCATGGTGTTCATATCCCGAGCCGGAAGATACAGGAATATCTTCGTATTCTTTCCAGGTTCCGTTACCGAGAAAGTCTACTTCGATTTTGAAAGATACCCCGCGGTCCGAATCGTGAGCGAGGTGCACGACTTTCTTGTCGAAGCCGGTCATCAGGAACGGGTCGGAGACTTCGCCGGCTTTGACCGGCATCTCCCACCACGGCCCGCCCCATCCGGTGGGCTTGCCCATTTTCCAAAGATCGTCTATGTTGCCGAACCACAACCCCGATTGCGGCTGACCCTGGTCGTGATCGATCTGATCGCTGGCCATCACGAACATGCCGCGCCAATAGCAGAAATCGGGCGTTACGCGAAGGTGATTGCATACCGGCTTAACGCCCCATATCCTGCCCTCGTAAGAAAGTGCGGGCAGCTCATAAAACATCCCGTGAACGTCCATCAGGAGTCGTTCTGTAACTGCGTGGCGAATCCGCATCCACTCGGTATTCCAGGCATGATCCCAGCTATGGCTTGCCTTAGGAAGCAGATAGCGAGACCACTTGTCCTGTGAGAAAACGCGAAGGACGACCGAGGATTTTGTCCAGCCTGTGGCGTAGATCGTGTGCCCCCCGTATGAGGAACCCGACGCACTGCCTCCTACGCCAACGAAGGGATTGCACTCGATGATGGTCCATTTCTCGCCATCCCATTCCGCCAGCCGTCCGGCGTCTCTTTCGCCGAGGTGTTCCCTGTAGTCGTAGGTGTTGTTGGCAACCACGACCCGACCGGCGCCGCTGTAGGCGCCCTTGAAGTGCTCTTTGGCAGGCCTTATATCAAGTTCCTTAACCAGATTAAACAGCAGCTTCGATTCGAGCGTCTTGACGTCAAGTTCCCAGAACCGCCCTTCCATTCCGAGGAAATAGACTTTGTTCTTCGGATCGGTCAGATGCGAAATCGTAGCTGTCAAACGGCGCTTCTTCAGCGATTCGATTGTTCTGACATTCCCTTCGGCATCAATCGCGTGCGGTCCGATGAACGCCTGGCCGGAAGGCCAGTGCACCATCCGATTTGCGAACGTACCGGTCACCGAAGCCGGGTGCCGCCGCATCGTCATGTCCTCGCCGATCTCGTAAAGCCCGAGCCCTTCGCCGCGGATATGTGCGACGTACCCCACGGCCCAGAGCTTCTCGGCCCAGGGTATCAGCGCGCCTATGCCGGCCTCGGAGTTGCTGCCGGTGCCTTTCGCAAAAACGGTCAGATTCGGAAAGACGCCGTTGACTGAAATGGGGGTTCGCTCGCTTGTTTCCTCCGCCCTGCCGATGCCGCCGGCAAATATCACACATAACGCAGCGATGACCGGAAAGTAATGGGTCTTCCTCAAAGTCCCGGTCGAAGTGCTGTCTTTGCGATTCCACGCTTTGTCGTGGTGTTCCATAGTGACTTCCTTCCCTGAAACTTCGTACGCAGCAATCATCAAACGAGTCCAAAACGCAACGGCAAAAATATTGCCTTCGTCGAACTGTGTCAATGATTAAAAGAAGCCAATTTTTATGAAAGCGCGAATCAATCCAAAGAGGCTATCAGGTAATCAGGATATCAGGAAGTGGTTATCAGGGGACGAGGTTATCAGTAAGCTCCCAGCATCTGGTTCCATGGTAATTTGATATCCTTCACCCTGATAACCTGATATTCTGGCAACCTGCTGTTCGTTCGTGGTTTCGTTAGTGCTGGGTCATAATGTGGATTTTGGATTGATCTATTGCGAGAATTGCCGTCGTCGGGACCTTAGTTGTTTTCTGTGGCGCCAACTGAGGCTTTACGCGCGGCGCCCCCGCAGCTCTCACAGCCGCAAGTGCCGACCAGCCTTAGATGAGACGTTCCGGCCAGCTTCCTGGTATCGATCAGCTTTGCGCCTTTGGTTTCCATCTTTCGAAGCGTCAGCGTCGCCTCTTTCTTACTGTGAGAGCCCACTGCGTCGACTATTACGGTAACCTGCTTGCCTCGTTGCAGCAGTCCTAGAGCCGTCATCTTTACCGCCCCCTCGAGTGTCGTTCCGACCAGATAAAATTCATTGGCGCGTACTTCGCTGAGCAGCCTGTCGATGCGAGGCTCGTCGAACGGATCGACGCATCGCTTGTGAAGAATGATCTGTTTGTATCTGCGAAGCATATCGCGCGGCAGATCGGTGTTGCCGTCGGCGACGAATGTGATCCTCTGGTTGAACAGGGTATAGCGTATTTTCTTCTGTCCGTCAGTGCCGTCGATACAGTAGTTGACTGTGCTTTCGCCGTTATTGTTGGGATACACCTCGGCGGTTGAGATAATCGGGATGTTTTGAGTTCTCGCCCAGGCCATAACTCGTCGTATGTGCGCAAGGACTCGACGGTGGTTCCTTATACAGGCTTTTCCCTGAGCCAGTAGAAAATCCTTCTGTGTGTCGATGTCCACAAGAATCTGTTTACGGCGAGTCTTGACCAGTTGTAGAATCATTTTCTCAACTTCCTTCTTTGGCTTCTGCGGCTGCAGTCCCATAGTGGATACGCATAAACCGGCAATAGAGTTCACTGCACTTTATCGAACAGTGATACAAGTCACTTTAGCGGTGTCGTTGCTTCCGGCCCCCGCAGTACCCCCTTGAATACGGACGTCGATGCAGCTACAATCGCTATAAAGCTCACAGGTTGGTCAACCTGACTTATTTTTGCTTGATTCAACGAATGGCTCGAACTTTAGAAGATTATCCCGAAATATCGATAAAGCCTGAAAATTTAGACGGCAAAATTGATTTTGTCCGGCTTTTCGGACGTTCTGCCCCGTTACATATCGAAATCGGCTCCGGCAAGGGAACATTCCTCGTCAGCGAAGCTAAAAGCAAGCCCGACGACAACTTCCTCGGCATCGAATGGGCTGGCAGGTACTACCGCTACGCCGTAGATCGCATAGGCCGTTGGGGCCTGGCCAACGTCAGGATTATCCGTACAGATGCCGCTGCGTTTCTGGCCGAGCACGTTCCGGACGAGTCCATTGACTGCTTCCATATCTACTTCCCCGATCCCTGGCACAAGAGACGCCACCACAAACGGCGTCTGATCTGTCCGGCAAATATGGAGAACTTCATTCGCTGTCTGAAAACCGGCGGCCAGATACGAATCGCCACAGACCACGCCGATTATTTCGAACAGATAAAGAACGTAATCGCGGGTGAAAGTGTGAGACTGGAGCAGATCGATTTCACCCGCCCCGCCGGCGCGCGAGAAAGAGAACAAACCGGCACAAACTTCGAGAGAAAATACATAAAAGACCGAAGACCTATCTATACGATTGCAGTAAGAAAACCTGATGGCCCTTCGCCTGCTTCTTGATGGTTCATCGCTGCCAATATTACCCCCAACACGGCTCGATCCAGCCGTTTTGCGTCACATAGTCGCCCGCAACCTCATTTCCTGCCGCTCTGTTATCGGGATGGGGCTGGCTCGGTTCGCCGGACGCGCTAGCAAGCGTGTCCCGAGACGCGGGGGCGGGCCTGTCCCGAGCCCTTCGGCTACGCTCAGGCTTGGCTCTGGACCTGTCGAATGGGACAGTATGTAGTAAAAGAAGTCTCACCTTTATCCTCGCTCAGCCGCCTGACACAATATATAGTGGTTACCAGAGATTGTTCCAAATTTTGGAGCCGGAGTTAAATGCTCTCGGGTACAGCCCACGCCGTCTGTTCAGAAATGTTGAAGGGGAGAAAGAATGATATTTCGCCGGATTATGTTTATCGGGTCACATATTCCGCTGTTCTTGCTATCGGCAGGTTGCTGTTCATCTGACCGCGAGGAATCTTTTGGACAGGAACAGCGCGAGGAAACTGTTGTGTATGAACCGCTGGTGATTGAAAAAGCCCATTCACCCGGACCTCCGGACCGAGTCAATTTTGGAGGAACGTGGGCAACGCTGTCCTGGACACCCGGAGCAGGAGCAGTCTCGCATGACGTATATTTGAGTGACAATTTCGAGGATGTCAACGACGGCACCGGCGATGCGTTCCGCGGCAACCAATCGGAAACAAGATTCATCATCGGCTTCAAGGGGTTTACTTACCCCGACGGCCTTGTTTCCGGCGCCGCTGAGTCGGATGTCGGCAAGAAGGAAAAGAGCAAGGGAAAAAAGAAATAGATAACCAGGACAAGGCCTGCGGATTTTCTACCTGCCGGCCTTCCTTGTATTTTCTACAACTACGGCTGGAAATCCGGGGCACCTTATACATCCCTTATACATCTTTTGATTCGTAGGGGGGGTGCCCCCCTGCATCGTCAATACGACAAACGAAATTCTTTAGCGGCGTTTGGGAGTTCCCGGTATGATGGTTTGAATGAAGAGAGACCAGATTATTACCGACAGTCTTGAGCGAGCGGAAGATTATTATGACATGCACCCGGCGTTCGAGACGGCTTTTGCGTTCTTGAGACAGGATACTCTGGCGGAGTTGCCGTCCGGGCGGCATGAGATCGACGGCGACCGCTTGTTCTGCGTTATCAGCAAAGGTCCCGGCCGCAGCCGCGCCGAGGCGAAGCTGGAGGCACATCGCAACTATATCGATATTCAATACGTCATAGCCGGAACCGATGAGATGGGCTCGGCCCCCACTGCCGAATGTAAGCAACTTGATACTCAATACGATCCCAATAAGGATATCGAGTTCTTCAAAGACGAGTCGCAAAGCTGGACAAAGGTACCGGCCGGATCATTCATCATCTTCTTTCCCGAGCGAGCTCACGCCCCCTTGGTAAGCGACGGAGAAATCCACAAAGCTGTATTGAAAATCGCAGTCGAATAAGCAGGGTGTGGCTTGCCCGGCTGGTATTGCTCAAAACAACCCTGGTGGGGGGAGCTTCACCCTACTTAACTTCTGCCGGGCTCCTCTGTCGCTTTTTTTTCCTTTTGTTTCTCACATACGGCACCAGAGACGTCTTTTGCTGTCTAATTTGAGTGAGAATTACCGGAACTTGTGGAATTTGCCGGCAATGAGGGCGACTATCTTTTAGTAGTCTGTCCGGTGTAAATATGGCTCGGAAGGATCAACTTGTGTTTTGAACGCTGCAAGTCCGTGATAATAGCATTGAAATGCAACTTTTTCCCGCTTTCGAGGCATTTTCTTGTAACAAATCGGACGTGCCAAGCGTCTATGAAACTGGTTGTAGGTCAATTTCTCTGCGGCACAGGAGCGTTCTTGGGGCGTTTCACCGGCTTTTGAGTTGACATAAGACCTTTAATAAAATAGATTTATAAGTTTCGGACGGCTTTGAACTTCGCAACAGGAGATACCACCTTGGAGATAGTAAATAATCGCAAAAAGAGACTGGGCCAGTTGCTCTGCGAGAAGGCTTATCTGGACCAGTCCGACCTTAACGTCGCGCTGGCCGAGCAGAAAGTCGAGCACAGGCGCCTTGGCGAGATACTCGTGGACCTGGGTTACGTGACGCAAGCTCAGTTAAATGAAGCACTTGCGCTTCAGGCGGGCATCGAAAGAGTGACGCTGGACAATATTTCCGTAGGTGCCGATATCATCAATCTGGTGCCGGCCGAGCTTGTCAGCAAATATAATATTCTGCCTCTGGGCAGGGAAAACGGCAACCTGACGGTGGCAATGACCGATCCGTTCCAGCCGCAGGTTACCGAGGATTTGCGGCTGGTGACCGGCTGCTCGGTGAGACGGTATTATGCCGATCCGAAGGAAATGGAGAATGCAATTCTCAAGTTTTACGGCAGCAATGTGGCGAGGATGCTCGACAATCTCGCGCCAGCCGAAAAGAAGGAAAAAGAGCCTGACGGAAATCGAGATCTATCCAACGGCGACTATACGCCTGCGAAGCTGCAGGAACTGGCCCGGCAACCATCGCTTGTTAATCTGGTCAATTTAATAATACTCGAAGCTATCGAGGCCCGCGCCAGCGATATCCACATCGAGCCGTTCGAGAACGAAGTCAAGATAAAGTACAGAATAGACGGTATTCTGGTCGAGAGGAGCCCGTCGTCCAAGAGACTCCAGGCGGCTATCGTCTCGCGGCTGAAAATCATGGCGGACATGAATATCGCCGAGCGTTTTGTGCCGCAGGACGGCCATATCGAGTTCGCAGGCAAACACGGCAGGGTCGATCTTCGCGTTTCGACCATCCCGACGGTAAACGGCGAGGCAATCGAGTTGAGAATCCTCGACAGGTCGGCCTCGCTCATGAGGCTTGAAGACCTTGGGATGAATGAGACGTCTCTGAAGGGTTTTTCGCAATGTCTTCACAAAACAAACGGCGTAGTGCTCGTTACGGGCCCCACCGGCTGCGGCAAGACGACTACGCTGTATGCCTCTCTAAACAAGATATATTCGCCCACAGTCAAGATGATAACGATTGAAGATCCCGTAGAGTATCAGCTTCCGGGAATCAATCAAATGCCGGTCAATCCCAAGAGAGGGCTGACGTTTGCCACGGGCCTGCGGCATATCCTCCGCCACGATCCGGACATCGTGATGGTCGGCGAAATCCGCGACAAAGAAACCGCGAACATTGCAATTCGTGCGGCTCTGACCGGCCACCTCGTCTTTTCAACGCTCCACACAAACGATGCGCCGGGCGCGGTAACGCGATTGATCGACATGGGGGTAGAGCCCTTCCTGCTGGCGAGTTCTCTGGAAGCGGTCATGGCTCAGAGGCTCATTCGCAAGATATGTCCGAACTGCAGGGAATCGTACAAGCCGGATGAAACACTCATCAAGAATCTGAATGGATCGATAAACATCGATTCGGATACTAAATTCTATCACGGGGTCGGATGCAACGAATGCGCTCAGACGGGCTATACGGGAAGAAGCGGCATTTACGAGTTATTCCGGATAACCGGCAAGGTGCGAGAACTTATAGCGGCAAAGCCGACTACCGAGCAGCTCATAAAGGCTGCGCCGGCCGACCACGTGAGCATGGTCCATGACGGAGTGAGTAAGGTCATGCAGGGTATGACTACTCCGGAGGAAGTCTTCAGGGTTGCCAAGGGCATCACCGAGGATGAGTAGTTTTCGAACAGATAAATACGACCATCCGTGAGACACAACTTACGAGAGGCAAGGTAAACAATTGGGTCAGTTTCACTACAAGGCGGTCGATCAGAGCGGCGGACACATCAGCGGATCAATTGAAGCCGTGGACCGCAAAAGCGCCGTAGTCGCACTGACCGGCAAGGGTCATTTCGTGACCGAACTGCTCGAAGGCGCGGGGACCAAGAAGGCCGGCAAGCAAGATAAAGAAACATCTCCGGACATAGGTCAGCTCCTGAACTTTCGCGGCCAACGGGTCAGCAGCAAAGACGTGCTGGCGTTCACAACGCAATTGGGCACAGCTCTTCGTGCCGGCTTGCCGCTGATGCGGGCGATGGATCTCATCCGGGAACAGCAGCACAAACCGGGACCAAGGCGATTATTAAGCGAGTTGGTTGAGGCCGTCAGTTCCGGCGAATCTCTGTCGGAAGCAATGGAAAGGCACCCGAGTATATTCAGCCCGCTGCATCTTTCGATGGTGCGCGTCGGCGAGACGGGCGGAATTATCGACCAGACCGCCACCCAGTTGGCCGACATGCTGACGCGGGAGGAAAAGATCAAGTCGAATATGAGAAATGCTTCGATGTACCCGCTTTTTGTGCTTGTACTTGGTCTGGCGTCGGTAGTTCTGATTATAACGGTGATTTTGCCTCGCATTTTGGGAACTCTTTCGGCTGAGGTCTCTACGCTGCCGCTGCCGACGCGGGTCCTGCTTGGAATAAGCGATTATGCGACCGGTCTTTTTACGACTGTTCCAGGCTGGATTTGCATTGCTGCTGTAATCGCCGGATTTTACTACTTCAGGAAATGGAAGCGAGGTCCGGGCAAGCTCCAGTACGACGCGTTCAAGCTCAGGATACCTATTTTAGGGTCGGTCCTTCGGACGATAGCGGTGGGCAGATTCGCACGTACTCTCGGCGCGCTGACTATGGGAGGCGTTACGATTCTGGAAGCGCTCGGCGTCGTTCGCGACACACTCGGGAATGAATTGCTCGGCACGGAAATCGACACGGTTGCGGACAAAGTCAAAAAGGGCCAGTCATTGGCCGAACCGCTGGAGGAATCGGGATATTTCCCGCCGCTGCTGGTGCAGATCGTCGCCGTCGGCGAACAAACCGGCAAGCTTGACGAATTGCTGCTCAACGCCGCCGACACGTTCGACACCGAAGCGGATTCGGCCGTGAACAGATTCATGGCGATCTTCCCGGCACTCTTGATATTAGTGTTGGCCCTTGTGATAGGTTTCATTATTGTAGCGACGCTGTTGCCGATAGTAGCTCTGCAGGCTGGAGGAGGATTGTTCTGAAACTGATGCGATACCCGGCCGAATATGATTTTGTTTTTATGAGAGGTTCAAATGAATCGGAAGAATAGAAAAAGGAAAGCATTTACAATTGTGGAATTGCTCGTGGTCGTCATTATCATATCGATGCTGGCAGTGTTCGTAACGCCTACTCTCTTCAAGGGCCTCGGCAAAACCAAAGCTGAGCTGACAAGAGCGAAGATGGGAACCATCGAACAAGCGGTTGCTCGATTTTATTTAGATTGCGACCGCTATCCGGATGATCTTGAGATTTTGACTTCTCCCACCCCACCCGAGGGTATCGAGGAGGCAAACTGGGGCGGGCCGTACCTCAAGCAAAGCGATCTGCTCGATTTTTGGGATCGTCCGTTTATTTATAATCCCGAAGGTGAGATAAATCCCGGCAGTTTCGATCTGATCAGCCTGGGCCAGGACGGTATGGACGGGGGCGAGGGCGACAACGCCGACATTTATAACGAGTAAAAAGTCCGCTCGGCGGAAAAAATAATGCGAATGCTGAAGACACAATCTGTAGCCGAACAGAGAGGCTTTACCATCGCCGAAGTGCTGATGGTAGTGATTATCATCGGTCTGATCGCCGGCTCGGGAACGGGGCTGTATGTCGGCACTTTTAAGAAAATGCGCGTGCAGCAAGCCGCGTACGATCTGCTGCTGACAGCTCAGTACGGCAGGATCATGGCGATAGAACAAAGCAGTCGATGCACGCTAATGCTCGATTCGACCAACGGTCGTTTTTGGCTCACCAGACTCGAATGGGACGAGGAAAACGAGGAAGCCACCGAGCAGATAGTAAAGGACCCGTATTGTAAGCCTGTTGAGTTGGAAGGAGACATTGTCTTCGAGGACATTCAGATATCCCTGGCCGGCCCGGAGGCAGAGCAGGAACCCGAGGACGAGGGAAACAGCATTGTTTTCATGCCCGACGGCTCGGCACAAACTGCGGCCATTCAGATCGGCAACGGCAGGAATCATTATACGGTAGGCATCAGCGCCGCCACCGGACGAGCAAGGCTTTATCTCGGCACGACCGAGAAAGTCAAAGAAACGAGCATTGATCTGGACATGGAATCATGACGGTCTCGAGAAGAAAAGCAGAAGGTTTCACTCTGGTCGAGGTTATCGCCGCCAGTGTGATTCTCTGCGGCGCCGTTATGCTGGTCGGGAGAGTAGGCACTCAGGCGATGACCGGGACGAAGCTGAACAGGCGATATGAAATGGCCTGCTCGGTGGTAGACAGACAGCTTACGTTGATAGACTACGTCGGGATCGATGCGTTTATAGAAAGCGGGCAAACCGAGGGCCAATCCGACGACCTTGGTTATACATTCAACTGGGAGGTCGAGACCGAGTATCTTGAGCTCGACAGCCTGTATTTGGTGAAGATTACCGTAAGCTGGCTCGAAGGAGTGCGTCAATACAGTATCACCGTAGAGACGATGTTCGACGGAGTTACGCAAATGGAAGACAGTGGGACGGGCGCTTGACCAAGCCCGGGAATATTATGATTTCGAGAAGAACTGGATTTACGCTGGTGGAGGTCCTGGTCGCTTCGACGATCGGCTCTTTTATTGCGCTGGTGGCGGTCGGTTCGCTCCGGGTGATTATCGGCGGCTCCGAGGCGGTGGAGGCAAATATAAACTCCGCAGCCGAGATCAGATTCGCCGCTAACATGATAGCAAAGGACCTTACCAATCTTTATCGCGACGACAACTACCAGAACACGAGATTCATAGGAACCGTCGAAGAACTCGATGAAGAAAGCTACACAAGCTATATTGTTTTTTACACGGTCTCCAGGACAAAGGCAAGAACAGGCCAGCCGGAGGGCGACATATATGAAGTGGAGTATTACCTTACCAGGACCGAGGAAAAGACGGTGCTGATGAGACGTCAGTGGCCCAATCCTGACGAAGAATTCGAACCGGCTGGAATTCTGACCGCGATTGCCGAGAATATCGAAGTTTTCGAGATCAAATACTTCGACGGAACGGAATGGGCGGATGAGTGGCCTGAACTGATGCAGTCGCTGCCGCATCTGGTAGAAATAACACTGATCGCCAAACCGTCGGTGCGGGGAGTTCCGGCGGCAGAATCGGTTATAGTGAACTTCGTCCGGGCGCAGGGATACGAAGGTGGCGGCATGCCGCAAACCCAGGGAGGCCCGACAAATAACTTGACGAACAACTCCGGCACAAACTCCCAGGGAAACAGATGAAGACACATGCTGCCCATAACAGAGAAGGCCTTGTCATCATAGCGGTGCTGTGGACGGTCGTGGTGCTGATAGCGATTGTAGCCGTGCTCGGTCGCAAGACCCGGCTTGATATGAAGGTCTGCGTGTCCCGAATGGACGCGCTTCGATGCAAATGGGCCTGCAGGGCGGGCGTCGAGAAGGCGGTCGCGGTCCTGAATACGGATGAAACCGAGAACGATACCCTGCTGGACTTGTGGAGCGACAACGAGGAGGACTTCAACGATGTTGCGCTGGAGCGATGCGTGCTCAATATCAGGGTGGTCGACGAAGCGAGCAAGCTGAACGTGAACTACGCCACGAAAGATCAGCTCATGGGCCTGCCTTACATGCTCGAGGAGATTGCCGATGCGATAATCGACTGGCGGGACGACAACCACATGCCCAGCGGTTTCGGGGTAGAAAGCGGCTACTATGAGGGGCTCGATTTCGGGTACAGAGCCCGCAACGGTCCATTCAGAACGATACGCGAACTGCTGATGGTCAAAGATGTTACCGAGGATCTTTTCTATGGCGAAGACACGAATTTCAACGGCCAACTGGACTATAACGAGAGAGACGGCGACGTAACACCTCCCCACGACGACGGCGATACGGAGCTGGATCTGGGGTGGATCGCCTATCTGACCTGTTATACACCCGGAGAGAACACAGGACAGAGCAACCAAAATGAAAACAACCAGAACAGCAGCAATAATCAGAACAACAATAATCAAAACAGCAATAACAATCAGAGCAGCAACAACCAGAATAATCAGAATCAAAATAATCAGAACAACAATCAGCAACAGTACGCAAAAGTAAACGTCAATACGGCATCGGAACAGGTGCTCGCAGCGCTCTTCGGCGGTGGGGATGAGGCAACTCGTATCGCTCTGGATGTAATCAACTACCGGGAAAACGCCGAGAACGGCATCGAACAAATATCCGATCTGACCGATAAGGGCGTGATGAGCTCTAATGATTTTTCCGAGATTGAAGATTACATAACCGTGAGTTCCGACGTTTTCACCGTTTACTGCGCAGCGGCGGTAAACCGCGGCGGCAAGCCGGGCGCGAGCGTGACAACCGAAACTGTGGTGAAAAGAGGTTCCAGGCCGCACGAGGTCCTCTTTTCGTACCAGGGGACCAGCAATTGATCGAAGAACGATTGGCTCTGAAATTGCAGACTTCAACTTGCAGGATCTTTGGAGTGAGATTTAGACAATATGAATGAAAGCGACATAAACGTTGGGACACGGAAGTCCGTGTTAGCGATAGTGAGGGAGGACGGCATCCTGAAGGGTGTCGAACTGCGACGGCGCAACGGCGCTACGGAGATTCTCTGGGCCGGCAGGGCCGACAACCCGGACGCCGAATGGCAATCATTCGCTTCCGAATGCGGCCTGCCCGACAAACCGGCCGCCGAAGGAGAAGACAAAGACCGCAGAATGGTTGTAATCGGATTCGGATCGACGCCAACGGTATTTCACAGAGCCAGCGTGCCGCCGGTCGCCAGGCAGGAAATCGAGTCGATCGTGAGATTGCAGGCGGAGACCCGGCTTCCATTGCCGGCCGAACAAACCGAGCTGGCCTGGCGGTCCGATCCCGCGCAGAACGGCCAGGTAGGCGTAACCATGGTCGTGGCTCGAAAAGAGCTGCTTCAGAGATTCGCCGATGACGTGGCGCCTCTGAATCCGTCGAAGATACTCCTGGATTGTGAGGGGATAGTCAAATCCTGGGCAGCCGTGTTCGCAGAAGAGGAGAAGGAGGCCGTCGTCGTCAGTGTCGGTACCCGAAGCACGCAGGTTTGCCTGTCTCGGGATGGAAGACTGAGCAACGCCGTAATCCTGGATTTCGGATTGGAGGATTTTTCCGGGCAGGCGGAAACGGCGGAAGATACCTCCACGGAGAATTCCGAAACACAAACCGAAGCTATCGAAAGATTCATCCAGGATATGAGAAGCGTGATGAGTCTTTTCGGATTTACAAATCCATCGGAAATACCGATTTTCGTTCTGTCGGATGAAAGCGCCGTGTACTCGAACCTGGCATCTTCGATGCGATCTGCGGATTTAAATGCCCGCGCGGTTTCTCCAAACGTTCAAGCGTTAACCGCAGAGGGAAAAACCGGGACTGAATGGATGTATGACTACCGAGCCGCCATCGGACTCGGATTGATGGCCCTGGACGACAATGATGACGAACTCAACCTCTTCGAGAACGTTTACAGGCCGGCGGATAAGGAACAGAAAAAGCATTGGATACTGTCACCTAAAGTAGCGGGAACAATCGCAGGTGTGATGCTCTTAATCCTGGCCGTCGTCTCTTACGCGATCGATCTTAAGAGTCCCAAGTCAATCAAAGATAGAGTGGAAGCCTCGACTGCGGCGGCAAAGACGGACCTCGATTCGCTGGTGCAGAGGCAGAGACTTATCAAAACCGTAGCCCGGGAAAGGCCGGACATGCTCGACCTGATCAAGACGATAAACGAATGCGGCGAAGACGGCGTCCTGCTCAACAGTATACATTTCAAGAAAGACCAGAAGGTCAACATCGCAGGTCAACTGAAAAGTTCGGACCAGTTGTACAAGTTTCAGGAGAATCTCAATAACCACAAGGACATAACAGACGCAGAAATACAAAATACCGGTAAGGTATCGTCTAAGGGCGGCAGGCCCGGTGGACCGCCGTCCAGAGGAGGCCGCGGCGGCAAGGGCGGAATTACGTTTACGATGACATTTCACTACAAGAACTTCACGAAGAAGCTAACGAGAGCGCAGAGCCTGAGGGCGGGATAATCATGATCAAACTGAGCGAAAAAGATATTCGGGCGTTAAAGCTGGGGGCGATTGGCATCGCGGCAATACTATTATTCGTCATCGGCTCGAAATGGTATGAACACTGGGACAAGACCAGGACCGACGTCAAAGTGCTGAAAGCCAAGCTTAAAGACATAGACATCAGTGAGACCAAGCGCAAGGGATTGACGGCGCTCGTACCCTCTTTCGAAATGCCGGTCGCAGAAGAAGAACAGCAGTTCCTGTTTCGCGATAAGTTCAACGAGCAGTTGAAAAAAGCCGGAATAAAGAACGATCCTTTGAAGATTATACCCAATCGAAAAGCTCCCATATCTGGGTATAAATCGCTGCACCTTTCATGTACCGCCAAGTGCAAATTCTCGCAGGCGCTCGACCTTCTCGCCAAACTGAACGAGAATCCATACCTGGTCGGCGTCGAAGAGTTCAGAATGAAAATCGACCCCAAGAAACGCTCCGAAGTCGAACTTAACATAACGGTATCGACATTTACCAAAAATCAGACGAATAGAGGCAGATCATGAAACTCGGCCAAATTAAACAAAAGAAAGAACTTGTCGCAACCGCTATGCTTGCAATTGCCGCGCTTTCGGCGGTTCTGATTGTGGCAAAAGTGACAGGGTTCTTCGTGACAACGGCTAACGCCGGCGACACCGTCGAGGAGGCAATCAGTCACGGCAAGCCGGACGACAAGCACGTCACCGCACAACTGGAGAAGTTCAAGAAGCAAGCCGACGCCCTGAAGAAAAAAAACTTGTTCTCGCCACCCCCGCCGAGACAGAATCCGGTAAAAATGGTGATGGGAATACTCGGCGATGAGGCGCTTATCAACGGCAAATGGTACAAGGCCGGCGACAAGGTGGCCGACGCCAAAATTATAGCGGTAACTTCCACAGAAGTAACGGTCGAGTGGGACGGCAGGAAGACGATATTCAATCCGATTGACGGAGGCGCTTCATCGAGTCCGAGCGGACCGTCCAAGTCCAGGCCGAGCAGACCGAGCGGCAGTCGCCCCAGCGGCGGAGGGTCGCCTGGGATGGTAGTCACTCAAGGTCCGACGGCTCGACCCGGTGGCGGAGGTGGCCCGGGCGGCCGACCGCGCGGCCCCGGGGGGTTTCTGGAGAGGATGCGTAACATGTCTGAGGCAGACAGGGACAGGTTTAGACGTGAAATAAGAGAAAGACGAGAAAAATACATGAATGCGTCGCCCGAAGAGCGGGAGAAGATGAGAGCCGAGATGCGCGAGAGATTCGGCGGCAGACGCCGCGGCAGGCGGTAAAAGGAATTGACACGAGGTGACAAAATGCAGAAGTCCGGAATAACAACATTATTTGTATTGGTTTGTATCGCAGTCCTTGTTGGGGCCTACGGAGTAGGAGTGGGCGTGAAAAAGATACGTTTCGCCAGAGCCAAAGCACAAGTAGCAGCTTCACCCGAAAAAGCCGGGCAAGCGGATAAATCCGAATCCGACGATGACAAGCTGGCTTCAAAGGAAGGCGGTACCGACGAGCAATCTGAAGAAACACAAAATGATGAAGAAGTGGCCGGAGGACCAAACGCAGGACCGGATGAAGACGCGACCGCCAGCCCGGACCGCTCCGAAGGAAAAAGAGAGATGAGGGGAAGGATGAGAGAGCGATTCCAGAACATGTCCGAACAAGAGCGGCGGGAGGCCATAGCTCGAATGCGAGAAAGGTTCGGCGGAAGAGGTGGGCCGTTAGCACAATTATCCGAAGAGGACAAAGAGAATTTTCTCGCGGAGATGGAAGAGTTGGCAGCCAGGGCCGAAGAGTTGTCTGATGAGGAAATGCGCCAGGCCAGAAACAAGATACGGGAAAAATACGGCCTGCCAACCGGAGGCGGAGGGGGAAGACGCCGGTCAGGCGGAGGAGTTGGCGGCGGTGGAGCAGCCCCTGTAAAAGGCAGAGCATGCTTCGTTCCACAGACGCCCGTGTGGGTTGATGGCAAGATGTTACAAATCGCAAAAGTGACCGCAGGTCGGACAATCGGCATTAATTCATGCGGTGCATTGTCTGTGGCGCAGCTCCAGGAGCACGAAGGAATATTCGAATGTCGTGACGTTGTGCTCGAGAGCGGCGAGATAATCGGCGTTGTCGGCACCCACTGCTTCATGCTCGAATCCGGAAAATGGATAGCGGCACAGAATCTTACCGCCGGTCTCAGATTGAAAACGCAGACCGATACAGTCGCCATTGAGAAGGTTACAAAAAGAAGTACTCCCTATACGGGCAAAGTATACAATCTGAAAATCAATAACTCGGACAGGTACTTCGTTGGAAAAGACGTGATAATCGTGCGCGACTATTGACGCTCGGCTTCGGCGCGGATGTGAGTTTCCACTCAAACGCGGCGCTGACCGGGAGACAAATAATAGTCAGAAAATCGGATTTGCATTGAGGTGAAGAAAATGGACAGATCAAAATCAATAATATCGATATTAGTCGGACTTGCGGCGGTCTTTATTGTCTGGTGGGTGGGATTTCGCCCGGAGGTGCCGCAACCGGCGACAGGTGCGGATGAAACAAAGGTCGCGGCCGACGCTAATCAGCCGGACAAGGCCAAAAAACCGGCCGATTCGAACGAGCCCGAAAAGTCCGTCGTTGCCAAAGGGCCGGAGAAACCAGAACCCCCTGACAAATCCGACGATCAAGTTGCCACAGATGATGAGAAAGAGACGGAAGATCCGAACGAACCGATGGAGTCTCTGAACCTCAAGAACGTGGCGATGAAGGACATCGTCAAGAAGCTTGCGGACTGGACCGGTAAGTCGATAATTCCCGACGAAGAGGCGGAAAAGATAAAGTTGACAATATATGCACCCAAGAAGTTGCCGCGAAGCAGGGCTCTTTCGTTAATTTACGCCGCATTGCGCATGAAGGGCTTCGCGGCCGAGTTCGCCGATGACGTAATCTATCTCAAGCCGATCGCCGAGGCAAAACTCGGCGAGGTCCCCACTATCGCGGCGGATTATCCTCTTGAGCTTATCGAAAACAAGGACCAGATTGTCCAGAAGTTCTTCAAGCTGAAAAACTACAGTCCTTCTCAGATGGGCCAGATCTTGATGCCCCTGATAGGTGAATACGGCCACGTCAGCGCAGATGAGAACACAGGCACGCTATCCGTCATCGACACGGTAAAGAATCTGATGCGCATAGCTCTGATTATCAAGCAGTACGACGTGGTTGAGGCCGCCGAGATCGAGACGGAGATATTTGAAGTCCACAACGGCAATCCGGAAGAATTGGTCGGTTTGTTGGAAAAGCTGCTCAGCAGTGGCGCCGCCAGCGCAACTTCCCGCCGTCGCGGACCCAGGCCGCCTTCCCGCGGCAGCTCATCCGGAGCCGCAACAACCGTCACAGTGGGGACCAGCCGAACGCCCGCCGTGCTCGTTCCCGAGACCACCTACAACTGGATCATCGCAAAGGCAACGCCCGAAGACTTAAAGCAGATCGGCGGCTGGATCGAGAAACTCGACAAAGCGGTTCCAACGGTCACTGTGGATCAGCCGCTTGCGAGCTTCGAGAACAGGAATCAGGTGGTCCAGCGGTTCTACAGGCTGCAGAACTATTCATCTTCCCGGATGGCTGAGGTAGTCGGCCAATTGCTTACCGAACAAGGCCACCTCAGCGCCGACGAGAGCACGAGGACTCTGATGGTGATGGATACCGTCAAGAACCTGATGCGCATAGAAGGGATTATCCAGCAATTCGACGTACCCGAAGCCGAGCAAACCGTCACCGACACCTTCGAGTTGCGTAACGCCGATCCCGGCGAGATTGTCCAGCTATTACGAACGCTTCTGAGCTTCGACGGCAGCGGCGGAAGTTCGAGCCGCAGCAGCCGCAGCAGCAGATACGGCAACAGTCGATACAGCAGGTACGGCCGAAGCAGCAGCTACTACGGCCGGAGCAGCAGTTACGGCAGAAGCAGTTATGGCAGGTCAAGTTCGGGCTCTTCGGCGGTAATCGGGGCCAGTCAGGTGCCGATAGTTCTCATACCTGAGCCGACTCGAAATTGGATTATTGCCAGAGCTTCGGCCGAGGACATGAAGAAAATCGCTGAATGGATAGACAAGCTCGACAGGAAGGAGTCTATTGATAAAGAATACGAAACAGTTCCGCTCGGATACGCCGACGTCGGTGAAGTTGCCGAGCGACTAAACGAAGCTATTCAGCAGATGCCCGGCTCGGAATTGCAGCAGAGCATTCTCGTTCAGCCGTTGACTCAGGCAAATCAGATCATGGTGTTCGGCCGCGAGGATTTGCGCGAAATGGTCAAGAAGATGATCAAAGAAATAGACATTCCCAGCGGCATGTTCCAGACGAAAGTCTTTGAGTTAAAATACGCCGACGCCGACAAAATCAAGGAGAACCTCGAAGCTCTGTACGAGACGGAAGCCGGCTATCAGTATGGCTACAGCTCCAGTTCCCGCGGCTACAGCCGGAGAGCGCGCAATGTCGAGACCAAGGATACTATCCGCGTAATAGCGTACTCAACGATGCACCAGATCACCGTAATCGCCGCGCCGGAGAATATGGACAAGATCGCCGAGCAGATTGCCGAATGGGACGTCCCGCTCGATCTGGATCAGGTCAAACCGAGAATACTGACCTTACACAATTCCGACCCCGTTCAAATGGCCGACTTGCTAAAGACACTCTTCAGTGAAGACACCAGCAGCTCCGGCAGGAACAGCTTTATGCGTTACATCTTTGGTGACGACATGGAAGACAAACAGAAGATTGTCGGTCCCCTTTACGGCCAGTTGACCTTCGAGGAAGTGCCCGGAACCAAGAAAATAATCGTCATAAGCAACGTCGCCGGGGCCTATGAGGTTATCGAAGAGCTCGTTCATGAACTCGACAGTGAGGACGCGGCCGAGACGCCAACGGTCATCGAGCTTATGTACGCAGATCCGGAAGATCTAAGCGAGCGTCTCAACGCCCTGTTCGTCGAAGCCGGACAGACAGCCCCAATTAGATACAGGGCCGAGGGGCTGACCCTTCAGTCTGAGATGGGAGATGACAGCAGTTCGGGTTCAAACGCCAATACCAACACCAGCACCACCGCCCAGCAAACAGCATATACGCCGCCGTGGTCCAGCTCAGGTGCTCGCAGCAGGATAGACGAAGAGATGCCGATCAGCAACATCATAGGAAGAGTCAGATTCGTACCCGAGCCGCACCGGAAGGCGATTATGGTCCTCGCCCCGCCGGAATTCATTGGCGGCATAAGAACTATGATTGATGATCTGGACATGCCGGGCAAACAGGTCGTGATAGAGGCTATTATCTTGGAGATCGAGCACAGCAAGCTGACTTCCCTCGGAGTCGAATTGGCAACTAATCCGGCGGCATTCGGCAGTTTGACCGAGAATTCGATTACCGCCCTGAGCAATCTGACGCACTTCGGGACTCACGGCTCGGCTTCCGGGACAATATCACCGGACACCGGCTTTGGAGTATCGGGCTCTTCGGGGACCGTGCTGGGAATGGGAACGGACATTTATGCATTGATCGATTTCCTCATCAGACAAACCAACGCCAAGATTCTGAATCAGCAAACGATCTGGACCAAAGACAACGAAGAGGCGAGTTTGTTCCAGGGAAGTGAAGTTGCTTTCCGCAGCAGTGAATCAATCACGAACCAAACCGCCACTCAGAACATCGAATTCCAGCAGGTTGGCATGCAGCTTATGGTCCGGCCGAGCATTACGCCCGAATCCAAGGTTGATATGCTGGTAAACGTGCGCCTTTCCTCCCTCCTGGCGCAAATAGTCAACGACCAGCCTGTTCGCAGCAGGATGACCACCACCACGAACATGATTGTTGAGGATCAGCAGACACTTCTGCTCGGCGGCATCCTGTTCCAGGAGGACAGCAACGTCGAACGCAAACTGCCGCTGCTCGGCGATCTGCCGTGGGTCGGAGGACTGTTCCGGCACACCAGCGTCACTAAGACAAACCGAGAGATTCTTGTGTTTATTACGCCGCATGTGAAGGGACTGTCAAACGAAGACATCCCTGAAACAGACAAATCGGTGGAAAAGCTGGAAAAAACCAAGGAGCAGTTCGAGTCTTCATTGCCGAAACTTGAATAAATAGAAGCGCAAACCGGGCGGATTCTCGCCAATGCGGGAATTCGCCCGAAAATCAGTTCGTTCAGTATCCCATCGACGGCATTAGATAATTGCCGCAGAGAAAGTTGCGCCTCATTAGGTCCGAAAATCCCCCTGCCTGGGAACTGCCAGAGAAGGTACAGCGGCGCCAACGCCGTTTAACCTTGAATTTCGGCATCCATCGGCGCAAAACACTTGACTTTAGAGTGCTCGTTTGGTATGCTGAAGTGTGGTTGTTGGTGTGATGAGAAGCCGCAAGAGCGGCACGTCAAATTTCTTCCGATAACTCAGGATGCGATAAGATCGTAGTAAGAGGTCACAGTTTGGCAGGTATTTTGAATTTGGCGGTGCAGGGAGAAGCCGGAGCTTTTACAGCACAGGTTTTATCGGCTTATCCCTCACGCTTAATTGTATAATTGCCCTGATACAGGTCGAGCGAGAGTCCGTGGGGCGAGAAGAACATTTTTTTCAGGAGAAGGGAGCTGAAACAGTCGATATTCAACCGATTGGTGCGGTATTAATTATGCACGTTGGACCGTTTTTACCGGTCACGTCAGGAGCGGTCTTTCCGGTACGCGCGGGAATAAGCGAAGTGGACCGCCCGACTGAGTCCACTGTAAGAACATGAGAACGATAGTAATAACGAATCAAAAGGGTGGATGCGGCAAGACGACCACCGCGGTGAATCTGGCGGCAGCCCTTGCGCAGATGGACCAAAGAGTGCTGATGGTCGATCTGGATCCGCAGGCGCACGCGACCCTCGGTCTCGGTTGCGAGCCGGACTCCTGCAAGAGGACCATCTACCATTCTCTCGCCAACAAACAGGTAGCCATCTCCAGAGTTATAGTAAACACGCAGGTAGCCGGTCTTGACCTGGCTCCGAGCAGCATCCAGCTTGCCAAGGCCGAGCAGGAGCTTAACACAGTTTCGCGCAAAGAATACATCCTGGCCAACCAGCTCAAAACAGTGAGCAATAAATATGATTTTTGCGTTATCGACTGCCCTCCGTCGCTCGGGCTTTTGACATTTAGCGCACTCGTCGCCAGCACCGACGTGATCGTGCCGGTCCAGGTGCACTACTATGCCCTGGAAGGGCTCAAACAACTGCTCGAGACCATCAAGACCGCCCGCAAACGCTTCTATCCGTGCTCGGTGAAGATACTCGGTATCCTCTTGACGTTCGTGGAAGGCAAGGCCGCATTGGGTCACCAGGTCGAGCAGCAGATGAGGGATTTCTTCGGCGAGCTGGTTTTCGACACGGTTATTCACAGAACGATAAGTCTTGCCGAAGCGCCGAGTGCGGGCCAATCCATTTCAACGTACGCGCCCCAAAGCAAAGGCTCCGCCGACTATAAGGCATTGGCCGAAGAAATAATCGATCCGGATTATAAGAGACAAAGAAAACAACCTGCACCGGTCGCGGCTGCCGTCGATGAGGGAGAAGACCAAGAAGAATACAAGGAACAGACTGGCGTCGAAGAAGAGCCGGTTATAGAGAAAAAAGAACGGATCCAAAAACCCAAAGGCCGGGCAAAGAAGGTCAAAGCCCCGGCGCCGGGGCCTGTGCCGGCACCGGAGAACAGAGCGCCGGTCACGAGGGAAGAAGCCGCCAAACGCGTCCCGCTCATCGTCAGAGAAACTCCGAAAGACGTTCTGAAACCCGCTTCGAGATTCAGGGCCGCCTTAAAGAAATTCGTCTTTCTGCTAATACTTGTGATTCCCGTCGCGGCAGCGGTGATATTTATCATATACACTATAAATTTGTCCAACACCCCCCCGCTGGCTGAGAACAGCAACGTGACTGCCAGAGAAGACACCCCGACTCAGATTACTCTACAAGCCACCGACGCAGATGGAGATCGCCTGAGCTATAGCGTGGTGAAAGGTCCGTCGAACGGCACGTTGAGCGGATCGGGACCCGTCATTACATATACGCCGGAACCGAATTACAACGGTCCGGACAAAATCCTCTTCGCAGTTAACGATGGAGAGGCGGACAGCGATACGGCGACTATTTCGATCACGGTGACAGCGGTCGACGACCCGCCAAAGGCCGATCCGCAGTCCCTTTCGACGAAAGTGGACAAGTCGGCGCCCATAACGCTGTCGGGAAGCGATATCGACAGCGATACGTTAAGCTACATCATAGTAACGCAGCCGGAGCACGGCATTCTGTCATTCGGCTCGGATTTCGCCGATAGCGGTAAACTCGTTTATGCACCAGATCCCGGCTTCAAAGGTTCGGACAGCTTCACTTTCAAGCTGAACGACGGCACGTCGGCGGGAGAACCGGCCACTGTGGAGATCAATGTTACAGGCAATCACATCCCGATGGCCGAGCCGCAAACGGTAACGGCTCTCGAAGACTCTGAAACGGTAATCAATCTACAGGGATCCGATCCCGACGGCGATACGATCGTTTACTCTGTGGTGAAGCGTCCGTCCCATGGAAAACTCAACGGAATGCCGCCGAACCTAACCTATATACCGAATAAAAACTTCAGCGGTCCCGACAGTTTTATCTTCAAGGTAAATGACGGAACAGCCGACAGCGCTATGTCAACCGTCTCGATCAACGTTACTCAGGTAAACGATCCGCCGCAAGCATCGAAAATTAATGTAACACTCTCCGAAGATACTAAAACCGGCATCACTCTGACAGGTACAGACCCGGACGGCAGTCCGCTGACGTACTCAATAGTAGCGACGCCTTCCCATGGAACGCTCAGCGGCACAGAGCCGAACATCGTATACACGCCCGCAAAGAACTACAACGGACCGGACAGCTTTACATACAAGGTTAACGACGGCGGCGCCGACAGCACACACGCTACCGTTTCGATCATGGTAACGCCGGCCGACGACGCTCCGGTTGCACACGAAGACAACGTAACTGTGGAGGAAGACACCGAGGCAGCGATTACCCTTTCCGGCAGCGATCCGGACGGCGATCCGCTGACTTACGCAGTGCTCAGAGAACCCGCTCATGGAAAACTCAGCGGCACCGCGCCCAATCTGGTCTATACGCCGGACAAGGACTTTAGCTGGCTGGACAGCTTCACGTTCAGAGTAAGCGATGGCGACGCCAACAGCCCGCCGGCCACGGTGAAAATATCGGTAACTCCGGTGAACGATCCGCCGATAGCCAATGACGACGAACTGACAACACTGGAGGACACACCGGCGACCATCGACGTGCTGGCCAACGACATCGAGGTAGACAACGAGCTGCTCAAGATCACATCTGTGAGCGAAGGCAAGGGCGGCTCGGCCAAAGTAACCGCCACCGGCTCGCTTACCTATACACCGGATCCCGACTTCTACGGCGAAGACGAGTTTACCTACACGGTGACCGACCGCGAAGGCTTAAGCGACACAGCCAGCGTGAGAGTCACGGTGAAAAGCGTCAATGACGCACCCAGGATCACGTCGAAGCCTGTTATCAAGGCAATGGTCGGCGTGCAATACAAATACGCCGTCATCGCGGAAGATCCCGACGCCGATGATGTGCTAACCTACCGGCTGACTACCCGTCCCGCCGGCATGACCATAGACTCCGGCAGCGGCGTGATACACTGGACCCCGAAAGAGGGAGACAAAGATCAGACCTTTGAGGTGGCCGTCGAGGTTGCCGACAGTAACAGCACTCCGGTGTCGGAAGTGCAGCAATTCGAAGTAACGGTTGCCCCGACGCCGCCCAAGAGGGCTGCATTGACCGTTGCTGACGGCTACGACCACACCACACGCAAAAAACTGTCTCAGGACGGCAGGCTCCAAGCAGTCAAAGCCGCCGACGATAAGCGAATCGAAACTGATTACGGATCAACGATAACTTACGATTTCACTGACGTAAAGATACCGTCCGGTTCCAAGGTAACTTCGGCCACGCTCTACGTTCGACACTACGAGGAGGAATCGTACCCATACGGAAAGCTTCAGTGGGAATTGGGCAAAGGCTGGCCAAACGATCCGACGTTGTGGTTCAGGCTGGACAACGCCCCGCTGCGCAAAGGCAAAAATAAAGAAGCAACCGACGCACTTGATGTCACGAGTTTTGCCGACACCGCCGAGAAGATAGGATCGTTCCAGTTGCGTATCAAGAATATAGACAACGTATCCCGGAAAAAAGTGTACGTCAATTACATCTATCTGGACGTGAAATGGGGTTGGCCGACCGAGAAAGAATCAACACGGCGCCCGGAAAAGAACGCCGACGAGCCCGACGACGGTCTGGAACTCTTTCGCCGATAGAACAAGACCAGGACCCGGCGTTCTCGACCGAATATGTCCGGTGGGGACCCGGCTCGTCTTGCGATAAAAAAGTAATATATTCTTTTGACAATTCGGCATCGATTGGATATATTATACGTAGGAGATGAATGGTGATGAAAAAAGGTGGTGAATATCCTTCCCCGATTTTCTCGCCGTTCTGAGTGAATCTCTGTCGTGCAGAC
Organism: uncultured Pirellulales bacterium; assembly: GCA_964598225.1. GTDB lineage: Bacteria > Planctomycetota > Phycisphaerae > Sedimentisphaerales > Anaerobacaceae > SG8-4. The sequence continues at coordinate 12,324 of CAZRBG010000045.1, read as the reverse complement.
TGTAATTAAAGCTCATTTGGCCGAAAGGAAGAGTGATGAAAAGGTTAAGTTCAGGTTTGCACAAGGACGTGCCGGCAATTTTTGACGGAGTATGGAATCCGGCTTTGGATAATTATCAGGAGCCCTTTGAGCCGCAGACGCAAGACGCGGTCGTGTCTGTCGACGCGCAGGCTCAGTTTGCTGATGACCGCCCGAGAGAAAGCAGGCTCGGCGGCTTTGCCGATAGTTGCAAAAACGCTCTTGGCTTTATCTTCCGAACGAGAGCGAGACGGGAGCGAAAAAGACTTCTTTCAATATCCAAGCACCTGATGATTAATATGGAAAGCTGAAAAGGCATTCGTCGCCCCCAAAAAAAAGCACGCAAAGTGTAATTTTTTTTTCATCCCGATAATGTTGACAATCAAGCTTGTTTTAAGATTCAAAACGCAATAAACCCGCCTCAAAACAACATCTTTCAAGCCTTTTGTCCCATAATAGAACCTTTAAGTCTTCTCTGATTTGATTCTCCAGCCAACAAAGACAAACTTCGCTAATTTCACATTACAACTTGCCCTCTGTTTAACTCTTTTCAAAACTTCAACGCTCCCGGAAATAATGCAACCGAAGCCATTGACATCGTCCACAAATATATATATCATAACGACTTGTCAAAAGGGACGCGGTTTGGCGGTGTCGCCGATCCGTTTCGAAATAAGGTAACCGTTCACGGGAAAAAGAGCCGTTATTCGCTTAGAAATAGGATTTTGATCTAATGTCACCAACTTTTTCCAAGTGACAACTTGATAAAAGCTGTATTCTTGCCTGATTAACAGCGTTTTTTACCTGTGAACGGTTACGTTTGGTTTTTTTTGGAGACCGCGAGATGAATAGTCAGAAGCTAAAAGTGTTTAACGTTCTACTTGTTCTGGTCGTTGCGACCGCCCTGCTGTCACCGATGACCGCCACAGCGAAGACGTCATCATCCAGTGCGAAATCAAGACCCGAGTATCCGCCGTTGTCTAAAGTGATCGAGGATTACGAAGAAGTGCCGGCGGCTGCAGCCGGAGAACGATGCTACTACAAGCTCTGGGTTCGCGAAAAGGACGGCCAGATGCTGGCGGCTCTGCCGGGTGGTTTTGGAAAGCCGTTCTTCATCGCACTTACCGTCGCCAGCGGTGAAGATTATGCCGGGTTGCAGGCTGGTGACATGTACGTGTACTGGAAGCGCTATGACAAGCGCCTGGCTTTGATCGAGCCGAACATTGAGATCAGGTCAACCGGCGATCCGGAATCCAAGAGTTCCGTCGAGAGGCTGTTTACGGATCGCGTGATCCTCGATGTGCCGATCGTGACGATGTCCGGCGGTTCGCCGGTGATCGACATGGACGCTCTTTTGATCGGTCAGGCCAGTAAATTTTTCGGCGGCCGCGTCCGTGTCTCCAACTCTCGTTTGAGTAGCATAAAGAAAGCCAAAGCTTTTCCAAAGAACGTCGAACTGGCCTTTGAGGTTCCCACAAGCAACGGCCGTCTTCAAACCCTTCACTATTCGATCAGTGAAATACCCGGAACGCGGGGATACAGGCCGCGAAAGGCCGACGAGCGCGTAGGTTACTTCACGACAGGCTATAGGGACCTGGGAAAATTCAAAGATCGCGAGACCATGGTGCGCTACATCAATCGCTGGCACCTGGAAAAAGCCGACAAATCGCTCAAGATCAGTCCTCCCAAGAATCCAATAGTTTTTTACATCGAGCATACGACTCCCGTTCGATATCGCCGCTGGGTCAGGCAGGGACTGCTTTACTGGAATAAGGCCTTCGAGAAGGTCGGCATCTCGAACGCCATTGAAGTCTACTACCAGGATGCCAGATCCGGCGCTCACATGGAAAAAGATCCGGAGGACGTGAGGTACAACTTCATCAGATGGCTCAGTAACAACCGCGGCACGGCCATCGGCCCCAGCCGTGTCCATCCTGAAACGGGACAGATACTCGATGCGGACATCATTCTTACCGACGGCTGGATTCGCCATTACTGGACACAGTTCCACGAAATAATGCCCGAGATAGCGATGGAAGGGATCAGCCCCGAGACGCTGGCATGGCTGCAGGACCACCCGAACTGGGATCCGCGCGTTCGACTCGCACCACCGGCTCAGCGCGAGCACGTACGCCAGGAGCTTGCCGAACACGGCCATCAACCCTACGGAGGCCATCCCATCACAAAGGTCGATTCGTCCCTGATCGGTGACGATGAATACGACGGCCTGGCAGACAGAACCTCACAGTTGAACGGCATGTGCACTTTAACACACGGTATGGCGTTTGACGTCGCTATGTTCAGAATGTACATGTCTCTGAAGGCCGAAGAGGGCGACGAAGAGGAAAACGGCGAAAACGAGGAAGAAGATAAGGATAAAGAAGAGGAGAAAGAAAAAGAAAAAAAAGAGAAAAAAGAAAAAGAAACTTTGATAGACGGCATACCGGAATCCTTCATCGGGCCCTTGATCGCCGAATTGACCTGCCATGAGGTGGGCCACACGCTCGGCCTGAGGCATAACTTCAAGGCATCGAGCCTTTACACCATGAGCGAGATCAACAGCGAAGAGATAAAGGGTGAAAAACCGCTCGCCGCCTCGGTGATGGACTACCTTCCCGTAAACATGAACTACAAAGACGGAGAAGTTCAGGGTGATTATACGATGATAAACGTCGGTCCCTATGATATATGGGCTATCGAATACGGCTACACCCAGAAGGATTCAGAGCTCAAGAAAATACTGGCGCGCGTGGCCGAGCCGGCGTTACAGTACGGCACGGACGAGGACACATTCGGCCCCGATCCGTTCGCCCGCCGCTACGATTTCAGCAGCAACCCGCTCGACTATGCCAACAATCAGATGCGCATCGCCAAATACAACAGAGGGCGAATTATCGACGAACTCGTGGAAGAAGGCGACAGTTGGGCCGAAAGCCGGCGGCTATACGAGATGACCCTTAGCCTTCAGTTGCGCTCGATCAGCATGATGGCAAACTGGCTGGGCGGAGCCTTTATTTACCGTGACAAGAAGGGCGACAAGAACGCCCGCCTGCCGATCGAGGTGGTCCCGGCCAAAAAGCAGAGAGACGCGCTGAATTTCGTAATCGAGCACACTTTCGATGACGAAGCTTTCGGCTTAACGCAAGACCTGCTCCGCCGGATGACAGTGGATAAATGGTGGGACGATTTTTCTTCCGTCCTGGCCGATGCAACCTGGCCAATTCACGATCGAATCATGGGTATTCAGGCCTCCGTACTTGCAAGACTGATGTATCCAACGACGCTTCGCCGGATCTACGATAACGAGTTCCTGGTTCCGGCAGATGAGGATGCACTGACTCTGCCCGAGCTGCTGGATACTATTACCGACGCCGTGTGGAGCGAACTTGACGAGAAAGCCGGTAAGAAGTATACGGCACGCAAACCGATGATCTCCAGCCTGCGACGCAACCTCCAGCGCGAGCATCTGGAGCTTTTGATCGATCTGACCAAAACGGACTATTTCGGAACGAGCGCCTATAAGCCCATCGCCAATCTGGTAATACAGAAACTGAAAGAGATCCGCGACGAAAAGATCGGACCGGTTCTGGATAACCACGGCGACACGCTTGATCCATACACAAGTTCACATCTGAAGGACGCCGCAACTCAGATCGAAAAAGCCCTGGAGGCACAGTATATTTACAAGCAACTCTGATCGGTACGTAGTCGGCGGCCGCCGCAACATGGACGAAAAGACAAAAGAAAAGGAGCAAAGATGAAACGAGTAAAGGCAACCACACTCTCCGTCTTTCTGTTGATCGCTGTTTTGGTTAGCGTAATTTCCGCACAGAGGCTGACGGTCCCGGATGTATCGAGAGATAAGGTTATCTGCTTTGCACTGTATACGGTTCAGGACAACATCCTGAAACTGACCGCCCAATTTTATCCCCTTGAACCGGGTCAACCGAGGGTTGTAAGACTTGAGACAAAGCAAAACGGAACGTGGGAACAGATAGCCCAAACGGAGGTCATCGAACAGGGCTGGACGGCGCCGTTCCGCGTCGAGAACTGGGATTCCACAAAAGACGTCGAATACAGGGTGGCTCACGGCGAGAACGCATATTACACCGGCAAGGTCGTCAAAGACCCGGTTGACAAAAACGTTATCGTCGTAGCCGCATTCACCGGCAACTCCACCAATCCTCGCCACGGAGGCGACATTCCGAAGACCGACATAGTGGAGAATATCAAGAAGATCGAGCCCGACCTGCTATTCTTCTCCGGCGACCAGGTCTACAACCACTTCAAGCATTATGCCGCATGGCTCAAGTTCGGCAGGGATTTCGGCGACATTATTCGCAACATCCCGACCGTTACGATTCCCGACGACCACGATGTGGGTCAGGCGAATCTCTGGGGACAGGGCGGCCGACCGTCAAACACCCGCGCCGGCCACGACGGCGGCTACGCCGCTCCGGTTGAGTACGTCAAGGAAGTGGAGCGAGCCCAGACGAGCCACCTGCCCGATCCTTTCGACCCCACTCCGATCGATCGCGGGATCGGCGTTTATTACACAGACCTTACTATCGGCCGTGTAAATTTCGCGGTCATTGAGGACCGCAAATTCAAGACCGGCCCCGCCGGCGTTCTGCCCGACAGAGGATGGCGACCGAACCGGCCCGATCATATCTCCAAACCCGGCTACGATCCGGCTGCCCTGGACGTCCCGGAGGCAAAGCTCCTCGGCGAACGTCAACTCAAGTTCCTGCGTCACTGGGCTGCGGATTGGCGGGACTGCGATATGAAGGCGGTTTTATCCCAGACGATCTTCGCAGGGGGCGCTCATATCCACGGCTCCATCAACAATCGCCTCCGGGTGGACCTGGATTCCAACGGATGGCCCCAGACCGGTCGCAACAAGGCCCTGATGGAATTCCGCAAGGCCTTCGCTCTGATGATAGCCGGCGACCAGCATCTTGCCACGATCATCCATCACGGCGTCAACGACTGGAACGATTCGGGTTATTCCATGTGCGTGCCGTCTATCGCGAATCTCTATCTGCGCTGGTGGGCGCCGCTTGAGCCGGGCAAGAACCGCGAGCCGGGAGCGCCCGAGTATACGGGTGAATTCCTCGACGGACTCGGCAATAAACTAACCATGTTGGCGGTAGCCAATCCGAGTCCGGAACGCAACGGCGGAAGCAAACTCACCACACGCGCGGCCGGCTTCGGAGTGGTCAAGTTCAACGTCAAGACCAGAAAGATTACGATAGAATGCTGGCCCAGAAACGTGGACATCACCGATCCTGCCACCAAACAGTATTCCGGCTGGCCCAGAACCATCGACCAGTTGGATAATTACGCACGGCAGCCGGTCGGCTATCTGCCTACGATAAGAGTAAACGGCATGACAAATCCCGTCGTGCAGGTGATTGACGAAGCGAACGATGAAATCGTTTACACGCTGAGAATCAAAGGAACATCATTCAGGCCGAAGATTTTCAAGACAGGGAAATACACCATCAAGGTCGGTCAGCAAGGCACCAGAAAGTGGAAGACGTTCAGAGGCATCCCATCCCTTGGTCTTGACAAGGCCGAAAGAATGAACGTTAATCTGTAGGTGGAGGCGTGTATGCCCGTATTTTCAACAAAACAGGCAGGATGGGGCTTGCACCACTACCACTACAAATGAAACGGTCGGCCCAAAGTCCCCTCCATTATCACCGTTTCAGGGAGTCAATTAGAGCTCTTACTTGGTCAGTGATTTGCTTGCTTGTGGTGTGCCCCCGTGGGCGCCCATGTTTATGCATTCGCCGTTGGGCGTGGGTTCGGCCGAGCAGTCCGCGGCCGGGTTCCCCGCGTCGATACATGGGCTTGTGATCAGGTCCTGAACCCAGCGCAAAATTCCTGGGTTCCAGCGGCCCGCCTGCGAGCGCAGGTGGTAATCGCCTCGGATCCAGGTATCGTCGCCCGCGTCCTCAAGCGACCCGCCGAGGTCCCAGTAGCCGAGTTCGGCAAAACACGGTTCGGCGTCGATGTTGCCCTCGCCCGGTCGGCCGCCTTCGATGTCGCTGTAAGTAACTGTTGCTGTACCGTCTATTTGAGCCAGCCCCGTGACATAACCATTGTAGTAAATGATTGAATCTGTGATGACAGGTTCTATGCAGGAAATACCGAAGCCTTCGTTGGCGACCAGGGTGCTGTTGATGATCGTCGGTTTGCCGCCGGAAATGCCGTTTTGGCCGTTCGCTTCGACAACACAATTGCTTATAGCCGGTGCGTTGTAGGTGACTAAGCGCCCGCTCCGTTCGACTGCCATCTCTATACCTGAGCCGGCGTTTGCGGAAATCTCGCAGTTTGAGATCACAGGATCGCTGCCGTTGTGCAACTCGATGCCGGTCCCTCCGTTGCCCTCTATGCGACAGTTTGCGATCGTGGGCGACGAGCCCGAGCAGTGGATTCCTGTGCCGGAGCCTGCGATGGTAAAGCCTGTAAGCACGCAGTTTGGATCCTGGCCTCCGGAAAATGATACCGCCGTGCTGCCACCGCCGATGATCGTCGAAGCAACTACGGCGGGATCGTCCGGATCGACCGAGCTGAGAGTAATGTTCTTGCCGGCAAGATCGATATCGCCGGGATAAGTGTCCTCGCTCAATACAATCGTATCGCCGGCGCCGGCCTCGCTGATTGCGTAACGAAGCTGGTCGTACTTGAGGCCAGCGGTTGCGTTTTCAATCGGCCCGTCCGGCGTTGCGAAAGATACCTGGACCAGTTCGATGCCGTCGCCGGCGCCGAGATTTCGGGAGTACTGTCTGTCGACGGGATTGTTCCAATGCTCGTGGACCCCGAGGCTGGTCAGCGGCGTTCCGTCACCTTCGGGATCGTAGACTGTACCGGAAGGCGGATCGTCGGCAAGCGCGGCTTCGTGCAAATAATTGTCCGGATTTCCCGTAACATCGGTTATCTGCGAGCTCAAGTTATCTTCATGCCGCAGGAAGTCCAAGCCTACCGAATCGATAGCCACCGGATCCTGCGAGGCGAGCATGCCGCTGAACCAGTCCTCGCCCACCGAAGCCCACCTGAGGACGTCATTGCCCTGATTTCTCGCCGGGTAGAGCCCGTCGATCATATAGAGCAGGGTCTTGCCGCTCAGGTGCCTGTGCCCGTTGAGATTGACCAGGCAGTTATACGATCCCATAGGATTCGAGCGCCGCCCGTAATTGTGTAGAGGCGAAGGTGTCCAATCATTATTTGATGGGAAAAATGTGGAACCGAAATGGTTTTTCGCACAAAGCGTTATGCCGAACATCGAATGAGGCCGAAGCAGGGCCATGTTGATCAAATACTTCGCGTCGGTAACGCAATGCGGCAGGTACGCCGTGCCGGCTTTTGTGTGCAAGGGATTGCTTTTGTCCTCGACGGCACCGCGACGTCCGTTGCGCGCCAGTCTGGACTTGACGACAAAATTGACATCCAGGAACTCAGGATTGGGATCGTTCCTGATCTTGTTGTAGATGGGATCGCCGATGTATCGCGAGGCGTCGTAGAGTGTGATTGCAGAGCCAGGCACTCCGGCGACTTCGATAAGCTGCTTTACAACAGAATAGACCACATGAGGGCTCGGGTTACCCACGCGCGACGACCAGTTGCCGCTGCTGTTGTTTTCCTGGTTCATGTTGATCTTGATCGCGATTTTCTCGCCCTGCTGGTAGCCGACTTCGCCGCGTCCTCTGACACTGTTGAAATGCTTGAACAGCGCACCCCATGATTCGGCGTCGCTCGTCTGTCCGGTCAGAGTTTGGATTGTCCCGGAGACCATCGCATTTACCATCGCCTGATCGGTGTTATCATCATCCCACCAGCTACCGGTCGAACCGTCCCAGCTTGTTGCCGTGGGATCGCGAACCCAAACGACGCGGCCGGGATGGATACCCTTCGCCACGCCCATCGGGCTGTTCGTCGGCTCGCTGGGAGTAAAAGCAGCGGTTGCCGGTGAATCTGCGGTAAAGTTCAGCGAAATCCACACCGCTGTGATACTGACTGCAATACAGATCAGAGCGACGGCATAGCGCGATTGCCGCATAAGCAGTTTCGCCTTGCGATAGGCGATCGCCGAACCGATCAGCCCCGCGATCCATACTACAAAGCCCGTAGCGAACGGCGCTGCCATTCGCTGGCAAGGATACGTCGCACGCGAGGGCTTGGGAATAACGCGAAACAGGAACCATATCAGCGAGAAAAGTCCGATGATCGGCATAAGCCACAACAACCAGAAACGCTTCTTCTTTTGACCGATGAGCCTGCCCGTCTTAGGACACCGCCGAGGCGTCCGGTCCGCGTCTCTGCTCTCTCGTGCGGTTAAGCTTGATATAACCCTTTTGAGGAACATACGTCACCTCCATAATCCGCCCAAAACCGAATGTCAATTTCTGTTCACAACTTTCGGCATTATATCATCATTGCCCGCAAAAAACAACCGGGGCCCGTGCCGAATCAATCAGCACGGGCCCCGTTGATATCTCTATACTGTCTGCTGTTTGCAGTGTGCCCGCAAGGGCTTGGCCATCCTGCGGAGGGCATTTAGGAACAACGCCTTACCGCGTCACCACAAACCGCGACAACTACTCAACCTTCCACAGTTCCAGGATCACGATATCTCCGCCGTTGGGATCGCTATCACCGCCGGGCCCGTTGTTGGAGTTGCCCTGGAGCTGGTGGATGCGGATGTAGCCCTGAGTAACCTCAAGTACGGGGCTGCTCGGACCGGCTTCCGTCGGCATACCATTCTCGTCCATGTCTATGAACGCGGGACTCGGAAATACTCCGTCTCCCGGAGGCGGGATTTTACCTTCGAATCCCACGCGGGCGAAGACACCGTCGCCGGGGTCGTCGTCATCTCCCGCCTCTCCGATCGTATACTGAGCCTGATCGTGGTTATGCACCAGGACTACGTGGTTCGCACCGATGTTCTCGGGAGGTCCCGAACCACCGTCTTCAGCAACTAAGCGATGAGCGTGGGTATTATCCGCCTCGCCGACGGCCGCGACAAAGCGATACATGCCGTTGGGAACGTCAACGCGGAAAATGATCCCTTCCGGATCGGGACAGGCGATATCGGGCCCGCCCGCTATAGCCGCATTGCAGTCGGTGAGGAAGTTCTTGGCGCCGATGAAGGAGTCGTAGAGCTGCTCCGGGCACTCGTCCGGGAACTCACCCCTGTTATTGGGGGAATCGTCGAACGGGCCGAACACACCGTATCCACTCCTATCGTCGTAAGGCGAATCCGTCGGATAGATTACCTCGTAACCGTAGCCTCTGGCAGCGTCGTACTGAATCGCCTCGACGCTGGTGTGATGTAGCATCGTGTAGTTGGTTGACGGAACGTTGTAGGTGGCGCACTCAAGGTTGCGAGATCCAAAAGCGAACGCTCCCACCACTATGTCGGGTGCTGAACCGCCCTGCAGAGGAGCACCCAGCGGGACGTTGACCGGCATAATCGAAGCATCAAGCGCTGCATCGCCCAGTCCGAGGTTGTCGGTGACAAGGATGGCATCGAGAAGAGCGCCGTCCTCGCGCTTGGCGATTTCAAGCGTATGCTCGCCGCCGGACACCGTCCATATCACGACTTCGTTGTCATGGTCGTTACTGTGAACCGAATCCCAGCGCCCGTTATCACTGTGGGCGATACTATTGAACCTCACCCAGCCGGTATCGGGCTGATCCGGATCCTCCAGCGTCTGACTGGAAGCGGTCGGGATGCGAACCCAGAGCGAGTCATCGCTTCCGCCGGCTGCGGTGACACGGAGTACAACTTTATAGTCTCCGGGTGGAGCGGTGAAGTTGTATGCCGCGATCCACTCTTCGCCCGGCGCGGTATTGTTGTTATCGCCGTCACCGTTCTCCGACCCTATATTTGTGACGCCGGTGGGGTCCTCGATGATCCGCCAGCTTGACCCAAGCACGTCGGCCTGTTCAGCTTCGAACCAGATTTCCGTAGGAACAGAGGGGGCCGTGCCCTGCAGGATGATGTCATCGACGGTTATGGTACCTGCTCCGCCGTCGACACCAACGCCCAGGCTCGTCACGTTCTGGACATCGAGACCGGCGAGTTTAACCACGGCCAACTGCCACCACGGAACGGTAATATCAACGTTCAACGGTATTTCGGTGTCGTTGATCTTCAGATAAGCACCGCCGGCGCTATTGCCTGCGTCGCCCTTGACCCACAGCGAGATTGCCTCGGGATTACCTACGGTCATGTCGGAGACCGGAGGAACCCGGGTTGTTTCGCCTGCGCCGGTAATGGCGAGCGTCATGGCCTGAGCGCCGCTGTGAGCATCAAATCCGAGCGACGAAACGACACCGCCGCTGTCCGTCCAAACATCCGACAGCACGGTAGCGGGCACGAAGTCTCCAAGCGTAGCCACCTCACCGGGTGTGAGCGTATAATTATAAATACGACAATCGTCCACATCACCGGGGAAGGAGCTGGCCTGCGTTATACGGCTGCCGACGTGAACTCGGTCGGCCGATGCCGAAAGGTCGCGTACGTTGGATTTACCCGGATCGGTGTCCATCAGTACACCGTCGCCGTAGTATTGGATGGTCGTCCCGTCGTAAGTCATGGCATACTGATGCCATTCCAGAGCTTCCTGATCGGTGAAGATGGTCTCTTCCCAGCCCCAGACGTGGGCGCCAACGCCGCCGGGTCCACCAAGACTGCCGATGTTGAAGTGGCTGCCGTTTCCGCCGCCGCCATCTGCGTTACCGGTAAAGCCAAAGATCAGCGTCCAGTCTGGAATTGCGGTGTTGTCGGCCTTTGCCCAGCAGGAGATTGTCTTGGGCATGTTGCCGCTTATGCCTACGGAGCCGAGATCGACAAACTGATCGTCGCCGCCCGGCAGGCTAAGAACCTGGCCTCTGACCAGATCGTCGCCGAAGGAAATGTCGCCGACAGCCGTGCCGGTCATGCCTTTGCCGCCAACGCTTTCGAGAGTACCATCGAACTCCCAGTGGCCCACCAGACCGGCGGGATCGGGGTCGACCGGCACAACATCGTAATCTTCAAAATTGTCAAGCGGGACTGTGCTGGTGACTGTGAAGCTCCATACCGGACCGGTCACGATGGCGCCGTCGGCTGCGACCTGGTCCACGCGCCAGTAATAGGTCGCGCTCCAGGCAAGAGGTTCGGCCGAGGCAAAAGAGGTCTCAGCCTGACGGCCGCGATATACACCGGTCGTATCGGTCACATTTGCATCGGCGACCGCAGCTTCATCGGTACCAAGATACACGTCCTGCTCGACAGCGTCGTCCCCGGGGTTCCACATCAGAACCACATCGACAGGCTGTTCATCAGCGCCGTCGGCCGGATCGGGGTTCCACGGCAGTGCAAGATTGCCGCCCAACTCCCTGGCTTCCTCGAGCGTCAGACCGCGGGTGTAGACGCGGACATCATCGATAATACCGTCAAAGTTCGCATCCGGCCATCCATAACGGGCTATCTGGAACGGGTTGGTATCCGTCGTGTTGAGTGTTCTCGCCACGTCTACGATTAGGACACCGTCGGCAAAAATCTTTGTTCTGGCGCCGTCATGAACGTGAGTGAAGTGCACCCATTCGTTCAGCGAGGGGTAAGTAAAGTCGTGGTCGTTACCGCCGCCCCAATACTGGACTCGCCAGGTATTATCGGTCGTCAGCGTTCTCAATGAGAAATCCTGACCGCCTGAGCGGGTGCCCACGTCAAAAATACCGCCGTTGTTGAAGCTGCGCGTGAAGACCCATGCGGCAACTGTTCGCGGGTTGTTTCCGCCGATCCCGAGATCGGAGGCTGACTTGCCCGTTGAGATGAAATCTCCGCTGCCGTCGAAATCGATCGCGCCGCCGTCCATCCCGTCTACGTAAACCGGATCGCCTTCGAGCGTGCCATGGTTGCCGTTACCGGTCATGTCCAGAGCAGTAACACTGCTCGGATCCTCGTCCATGGGATACCATGCCGCCAGATCCGGGATATTGGCCGGCTCAACCGGGCCGATTGTTGAGAAACTCCATACCGGACCGGTAATAGTTCCGGTGGGAGTAAACTCATCCACTCTCCAGTAGTAAGTCGTCTCCGGATCGAGAGCGCCCGGATCATACGTCGTTTCCATCGACATCATTTGAACGGGCATCAATGCCGCCGGATCGGTGCCGAAGTGGACGTTGTGGAAGATCGCATCCTTGCCGGGCGTCCAGCTTAATTCTACGGATATAACATTCGTAGCGCCGTCGGCAGGACTCGGGAAGTGAGCTTCCAGCGGCAGCGTCGTAAAGCTCCATACGAAGCCT
>CAZRBG010000044.1:0-47246 GCA_964598225.1 uncultured Pirellulales bacterium | reverse complement strand
AGGAATCTTAAACAATCGGCTTGAGAAATTACGTAAAATGAAACCTGCACCCCTTGAATCTCGAAGGTTATCTAGCTGAGGCACAAACGCATCCCACTTATCTCACAACACTACGGAATCAAATAATCAGAAGGACGCAGGAAAAGCAGGCAAAAGAATTAATACGGAATTTGACAGACGAACAACTCTTTGAGCGCATCCGCGAGTCGTTCAACCCCTTTTTTACTTCGATCTTCCAAATCGTAGATAGTGAATTGACTTACGAGCAGAAGCGTGCTCAAATGCAGAAACTTGTCCATAAGATAATGGAGGGAGATGATGCCGATCCCCTAATGGCCATAGTCATGCTTTCTTCCGCCACCGATCCAATGTATGATGCGAATTACCCATTGCAAATCAGGCACATTGCTCTCATTAATGGAATAAAGGCTGCTGTTGAGATTTACCTTGTTCTGGCCAAAACCGGCCGGTTGCCCGAGAAACTTCCTAATAATCTGCCTAAAGACCCTTTCACCGGACATGACTTTGTTTACGAGATAACAAACGAAGGCTTTGCCCTCCGTTGCCAAGGTGAAAGCTTTCAAGGTAGGGGCAAAAGACAACTCGAGTTTAAAGTTCGCAAGCCGGGTAAATAGATGAGGAATACTAGGGAGAATTAAAGGGAGAATTAAAGAAGCTAAAGGGAAAAGCTAAAGGGGTCATTCATATAGGTTCCTGTCAAGTATAAAAATACCTTCCCTGAACCGAAATCTTTTCGGTTTCTTATGCGGCTGTTTTGCAGCTTGATATTACCGTATAGAAACGCCTTTGGTCTCATGCTCTCTTAAGCACCTGCGCCGTTCTTGTTTTTATAGCTTCATGAGATCGCCTGCTCCAGGCAGACAACTCTTTCGTGCAGTCATTCATCTGGATCTCGGCCTCTGGCATTCATGTTCCTGCCAGGCCACATCCCAACTACGTTGGGACCAGAACAACATCAGTACCGTACTATGTTCAATTTATATCCACGTCACTGGATGGACGTTACATGCTTTGTGACTTATCTGCCGTAGCAGACATTCAAACCCGGGTGACTCATAGCAAATGTATCCTGTTGGCAGAACACCCAACCGAGCTAAATGCGCTATAAAAGTGGCATCCGTCAAATCATTTGCCTGCTTGATCCCATCATACTGATCAATGGCCGCCGGATTGGCAAGGCAGACTGGATAGCCGGCGTCCATTAAGCCGTCCACCAACCAATACCAGTTAAATGTGGATTCCACAGCCACGATTGCCAGTTTTTCCCGAAAGGGCTTCAAAGCATCAAGGACTGTTGGAAGTTTATTGGATAGACGTTTCTTGAAAACCACCTTGTCGTTTTCATCCAAAATTACAAACATACCGTTACTTGAATGAAGATCGATTCCGCAGTACAATACCTTTTTCATTTTAGGTTCCTTTCAATAGGCATTAGCAATCCTTTTGCTGCCTTCCCGATAAAGGCAGCTTGGATCAAGTGTAATCACTGCCTCATCTGAGAGGAACCTATAGGTTAATCACGCCGTGATTATTAGCAAAGCCGAGTTATGATTAGGCAGCAGGGGCCATGCGAGGAATAACGGCATGACGCCTTTTGAACTTAGTTTGTAAACGTAGAAATGTCCGGTTCACTTCTTGGGGCGAGCTTCGACCGTCTGCGTCATCAGGCCGTATTTGTTGCCGCCCAGATAGTGCAGCGTTCGGAATGTCTCCGGAATCCATCTGCCGTTGAAGAAATCCTCCTCGGCTGCGGCACGGATAACCTCACAGACCAGCAGATCGTGCGATTCCATCTCGAAAGTATCCGCAACCCGGCATTCCAGATGTGCGGCACACTGCTCGACTAACGGCGGCTCGACCAGTTCAGCGGCAGTCGCGGTCAGCCCGGCCTCACGGAATTTATCGATGCCCCGGCCGGTTTTGCGGCCCACAAAGTGAGTGGCGTCGAGAAGGTCCTCGCCGGGAACGTTTATCACCAGCTCGTGATTTTGTTTTATCAGCTCATAAGAATACCTGACGTGGCTGATGGAGAGAATAATCAGGCATGGATCGGAGCTGTTAACCGGCGTCTGCCAGCTAAAGGTCATCACATTGGGATGGTTCATCGTACCGGAAGTAACCAAAACAACACACCCCGGCTCGACGATCCATTTCGCCCGATTCAATGGGACTTGTTTCTTCACTTTTACGCTTCCTTCATGAATTTGGCGCCGCTGTCAATGGCCGCCGCCGTGCAACATCTTTACGGCGTGAGGCAGGACGTCGAGGATTATCTCGAGCGATTCGCGGACGGCTTTGGGGCTGCCGGGCAGATTTATGATGAGAGTCTTGCCGCAGACTCCCGCCGTACCTCGCGAGAGAATCGACTTTTTGGTCTTTTTGAGGCCCTCGATCCTCATTATCTCGGCGAAACCGGGGGCCATCCGTTGACATACGGCAACAGTAGCTTCCGGCGTAACATCGCGAGGCCCCAGTCCGGTTCCGCCGGTAGTCAGCACCACGTCGATATTGGAATTGTCGCAGCAGCTTTTCAGAGCCTCTGTTATTACCTCGAAATCATCGGGCACGATCTTCCGGTCGCCAACCTCGTACGTCCCTTCCGCCAGCATATCCACGATTGTCCGGCCGCTGACGTCTTCCCTGCCGCCCCGGGCGCATGTGTCACTGACAGTCACAACTGCTACTCTAATCATCCGCCACCTCGATAACGTCGCCGACTCTGATCCGGCCGGGCTTGATTACCTTTCCGAAGATTCCCTCTCGCGGCATGATGCAGTCGCCCACCTGCTGGAAGATCTCGCAGCCATGGTGACATTTCTTGCCGAACTGTGTGACTTCAAGCTCGACCTCGCCTCCCAGCCTGAGCCTGCCGCCCATAGGCAGCGCCAGCAGGTCGATTCCACCGGTTGTGATGTTCTCGGCAAAATTGCCCGGCGAGACATCCGCTCCCATCGCGATCATCTTTTCAATCGACTCGTAGGCCAGCAGACTCACTTGCCGGTGCCATTTGCCCGCGTGGGCATCGCCGACGATGCCGCAATCGACCTTCAGCTCGGCCTCGGGCACGTTGACCTTCTGCGTGCCCTTCTTCTCGGATACTGAGATGGCTTTGATTCTACCTTTCATCGATTATCTTCTTTCGGCTCTAAATCAGCCTGACATCCACAATCGTTCCCTTTTCCAGCTTAGCCACGCCAACGTCTATACTTATCAAACCATCGGCGGAAGACAGAGAGTTGATATGTGCCGAGCCGTGGTATTCGACGAGTTTGACCGTCCCGGCGCTTGTTATCTCTACCGGCAGCCACGCTTGTCTTTCGGTCTTTTTTCTCTTTATGTCGTTGTCAAGCGGCATACGGATATCATATTTTGCGTGTTCGCAGCTCATGAGTCTGTATAGAAACGGCTTTATGAGAATCTCGAACTGCACGTAAGTGGACATCGGATTGCCGGGCAGTCCGAAGCAGTAAACATCATCCGAGACCCCGAAGACCGACGGCTTGCCGGGCTTGACGGCAATGCCCTCGAACAGCAGTTCGATGTTGTTGCGCCTGAGAATGTCCGGCACGAAGTCGTAATCGCCCACCGAGACGCCGCCCGACAGTATTACCACGTCGTTGTCGGCCGCGACCTTCCTGAATATATCGTCGATGGCCTCTTTCGTATCTTCGGCGATTCCGTAGTCCGTGACGGCAACTCCCGCGCGAGAAGCCTGAGCGGCTAATTGAAAGCTGTTGCTGTTTCGTATCTGAGACGGCTGCGGCCGGACCGACGGACCGACAAGCTCGCTGCCGGTGGCGATGATTCCGACTCTCGGCATCTTCGAGACCATCGGCTGCGCCCGGCCTACAGACGCGAGAACCGCGATGTGCTGGGGCTTCAGCAGGGTCCCTTTTTGCAGGACGACGTCGCCGGCTTTAATATCCTCTCCCTTGAGACAGATATTGTTTTTGGTATTCTCGCCAACAAAACGGACGATGTGCGGGCGAGGATTGTCGATATATTCGATCATAACCACACAGTCGGCGCCTTCGGGGACGACTCCGCCGGTCATGATCTTGGAGCATTGATTGGGGCCGACGGATTTGGCGGGCGTGTGGCCGGCCGGAATGGTCTCTATTACCTCAAGCTCATTCACCAGGTCGGATCTTCGGCAGGCGTAGCCGTCCATCGCGGATTTGTTGAACGGCGGCATATCCATATCCGATTCGACGTCGTCAGCCAACACCCGACCGGCCGCTTCGGCAAGACTCACTTGCTCGGCGCCGAGCGGGCGAGCCGAATTCAGGACAATGTTCAAAGCTTTTTCGAATGGTATCATCACCATCACCAAAATCCTGTAAATTCCACGGGGTATTCGCCGGGTTCTGTGATTTTCTTGACCGAGTCATCCAGGGCGCCGAGCTCATCGACGAGCCGCTGCTGTATCGTCGGCATATCTTCGGCCGATGCAAACGGCTTCAGCAGACCGTCGCTTCCGGATTCCAGCGGCGAGACAACGTCTTTCTCATAACGATCGGGTCCTTTCATTCTCTTGATTTGCTTTCTGCCGGGCCGGGTCTCCTTGCCGGGTGATTTTTTCGATACGCCCTTTTCGCCGTATTGGGCGATCTTGTAGACTATTCCCACCGCAGGTGCGTAACGCGACACCCCTAATCTCGTGCCGACTCCGAAGCCGTCGATCTCAGCACCCCGGGCCATTAAACGTTCGATCTTGAACTCATCGAGATCGCCGCTGGCGAAGATCATGAGGAAATCCACGCCTTGCTGCTGAAAGTGTTCGCGTGCGAATTTACTGAGTTCGACCAGGTCGCCGCTGTCGAGTCGGATGCCGCGTATTTTGACGTCCTTTTCTTCGTAGTTTTTTTTTGCCAGAGCCGCGGCCTTCTTGATACCCTCGACAGAATCGTAAGTATCTACGAGAAGAATCGTTTTTTCACCGTAAGACTCAACGAAGTTGGCAAAAGCCTCTTCTTCAGAATCGTGAACGTGGATGAATGAATGGGCCATGGTCCCCGATGGTTTGAAGTCCAGAGCCCTGGCGGCGAACATGTTGCTGGTCGCGCGGAAGCCTGCAATCTGCGCCCCTCGCGCAGACCGCAAAGCAGCCACCGGCCCCTGGCAGCGTCTGAGACCAAAGTCGACCACAGCGGCGTCTCCGGCAGCGAGGGACATTCTGCTCGCAACGGTCGCTTCTATAATCGAAAAACCAAGGATGTTCAGGATGTAGCTTTCCAGTATCTGCGCTGAAATCAAAGGCCCGGCCACTTCCAGAGCAGGTTCGTTCGCAAAGAAGATCGTTCCTTCGGGTAATGCTCTGACTTCCACTTCCGGCTTGAAGGTCGCGAGGAATCGAAGGAAATCATCAGTGAAAAGTTTCGTGGAGCGAAGATAATCAATGTCGCTCTCGGAGAATCTGAACTCGCGGAGAAAAGATTCGACCTCCGCCAGACCCGCCATGACAAAAAAACCCCAATTATCGGGAAGCTTCCTGATAAAGGACTCGAAGTACGCTGTCTCGGTCATTTGCTTTTCGAAATAGACCTGAGCCATGGTAAGCTCGTACATGTCGGTAAACAGCGGCGGCGTGTCCTTCATTAGCCACATCACAGATTTCCTTTCAGTGCGTCGAATTCGGTCACTTGAACACCCATGTCTCTGAATTCATCGAGTACTTCCGAGTCGGGTTTGGTTTCGAGTCCCTTGACGGCGTCTTTGAGTACATATCGCTTTATTCCGTCAAACCTCTTAAGCCCGCGCACCACATCGGAAACGCACATTTCTAACGCAACTCCGAAAATGATGACTTGTTTCGGTGTGATCAATTTCACGAGTTTTTCGGTGTTCGGATTGGAGAAAACATCGCACTCCTGTTTTCTAATCACCACGTGAAACTGATCCTCTGCGACGAGATGTCTGAGATCTTCGGCGTCCAACTTTTCCAGCGGGACATATTTTATAGGAATCTCGCCAAGATAGCCCACCCTTTCACTGCCCGGCTCGTTGACCATGCAATGCGGCGGAAAGGTCCGCTTGAAATCCGGGTTGTCCGAGATCTCCTCATTTTCCTTACTGTGCCAGTCGGTATTGGCAAGGATGGAATAACCATTATCGAGAGCGAATCTTCGCACAGCGCTGATAGTCTCGACTATGGTCTCTGCGTCGGGTACGTATAGCCTGCCTTCCGGCTGCATGAAGTCGAACTGCGTATCGACGTCCCAAAAAAGTGTGTCTTCTTTCATAGCCGACTCCTTTCGGATCTTAATACCAGAGTTCAAAAGCTCACCCAATAGATTAACCGCATTCTACAACATAATACAGAGCTATTTCATGTTTGTTCTGCGATATTTGTTCTGGTATTATTGCCACAACATGGTATTTGCCCAAAAACGCAGAGCTATAAAGGATCATACTTTGATCGTTGTGACAGTTCTTGCGCTCGTCGGCGCCGACTCAAACGCCGGCGTTCTTCAATGGAGCGAACTGCCCGACTTGCCCGATACTCTCGGCGTAGCGGGGTCATTTTCCGGTGTCAGCTCGGGCACTCTGATAGTTGCAGGCGGAGCTAATTTCCCCGAGCCGCTGTTCAAGGAAGGCCGGGTAAATCCAACTGCAAAAAAGGTTTGGCGGGACAGTATCTACGTACTTACAACTCCCGATGCGCAATGGCGCCACGCGGGCTCGCTGCCGCATCCTCTCGCTTACGGCGCGTCTGTCACTGCCGAAGACGGTCTTGTCTGCATCGGGGGAAGTGACGCTGATGAACACTTCGCTGATGTGTTCATGATTTTGTGGGTGGACGGAAAGGTAAAACTGACGAGCTTGCCCTCTCTGCCGAAACCGTGCGCCAACACCGCCGCGGCAATATTGAGCACGACCATATACGTCGCCGGAGGGCAGGAATCACCCGATTCCAAGGAAGCGATGAAGAATTTCTGGGCTTTGGACCTGTCTAAGGATGGCCCCAGATGGATGGAACTTGAGCCATGGCCCGGACCTGAACGTATGCTGCCGGTTGCCGCCGTTCAGGACGGATCATTCTTCCTGTTCAGCGGCTGCCGACTGGTGACCGATGATGAAGGTAATACCCGGCGCGAATATCTCACTGATGCATATCGATTCACGCCGGGTGAAGATAGCGAAAATCCCGGACGATGGAAGAGAATTGCCGATGTTCCTACGCCCGTTGCCGCGGCTCCGACGCCCGCTTTCCCTTCCGGCCCGAGCCACATTCTCATCTTGGGCGGTGACCACGGCAAATACGCCGGGAGAAATCTCGAGCTTATGGACAGGCATCCCGGATTCAGCACCGATATTCTCGCCTACCATACCATAACCGACACCTGGACGAAGGCAGGGACATTGCCCGCGGGGCATGTGACTACCACGGCAGTCGAGTGGAACGACGCGATTGTGATTCCATCGGGAGAAATCCGCCCCGGCACACGATCCCCGAAGATACTTTCGGGCAAATTCGGCCAGGTTCGCACGGGCTTCAGCCGGGCCGATTACCTGACCTGGAGCATCTACCTGATGATAATTCTGTGCGTCGGCCTTTATTTCTCAAGGCGCGAGAAGGGAACCGACGACTTCTTCTTCGGCGGCCGGCGCGTCCGCTGGTGGGCCGCGGGAATCAGCATTTTCGGAACACAACTCAGCGCCATCACATTTATGGCGATGCCTGCGAAAATCTACGCCACTAACTGGGTCTACATTCTCGCCCAGGCAACGATAATCATGGTCGCCCCGATCGTGGTTTTCTTCTACCTGCCGTTTTTCAGGCGGCTCAACATCTCCACGGCTTATGAGTACCTTGAGAAACGCTTCAGCGTCGCTCTGCGCCTGTTCGGCGGCGCGGCGTTCTGTTTGATGCAACTGGGACGCATGGGGATCGTACTGTTTCTGCCCGCGGTTGCGCTGGCGACGGTGACGGATTTCAACGTCTATACCTGCATCCTGGTCATGGGCATCTTCTGCACAATTTATACTGTCATGGGAGGAATCGAGGCCGTCATATGGACCGATGTGATTCAGGTCTTCGTGCTGATGGGCGGAGCACTGCTATGCGTGGCTGTGATTGCCTTCAAAGTGGACGGAGGACTGGCGGGAATCATCGAAATGGGTCGCCAGGCGGACAAGTTCCGCGCTCTGAATCTAACGTGGGACTACACGACGACAGCCGTCTGGGTCGTCGTATTGGGCAACGTCTTTACTAATCTTGTTCCTTATTCTGCCGACCAGACAGTGATTCAACGGTACCTCACCACACCGACGGAGAAGCAAGCCGCAAATGCGATCTGGACCAACGCCGCGTTGACGGTCCCGGCGGCGCTGACCTTCTTCTTTCTCGGTACGGCATTGTATGCGTTCTACAAGACCCGGCCTGAGAATCTCAATCCGACTATTGATAACGACGCGATTCTGCCCTGGTTCGTCGTGCAGGAGCTTCCGGTCGGAATCGCCGGGATCGTGCTTGCCGCTATCTTCGCCGCGGCTATGTCCAGCCTCGACAGCAGCATGAACAGCATGGCAACCGTCATGGTCACAGATTTCTATCACCGACTGAATCCCGGTTCGGGCGATCGCACGCGGCTGTTGCTCGCCAGAATCATAACAGTCGTGCTCGGCGCTTTCGGCACCGGCTGCGCGCTGCTGATGGCCACATACCCGATAAAGTCGCTGTGGGATTTATTCCTCGCTTTACTTGGCCTGCTGGGCGGCGGTCTCGCCGGACTGTTCATCCTGGGAATCTTCACCCGCCGGGCCAACAGCGTCGGCGCAATCATTGGCGTAATCTGCAGCACGGTGATTCTATACTGCGTCCAGCAGTTCACGGACGTCCACTTCTTCCTCTACGGCGCAATCGCCATCACTTCATGTGTTTCAATCGGCTACCTCGCCAGCCTGCTCATCCCATCCTCAAAATCACCAGAAGACAATCTTACAATCCATAACAGTCGGATAGGCCAATCCTAGGGTAATTCAGAATTTTCTGGCGTAATCGAGGAATTCTTGGGCGGTTTTGTCGAGGTTATCGATGCTTCCGCCGCCGGCCAGTTCTGCGCACATTTCGTAGCCGACGTAGCAAGCCTGGATTTCGGCATTTGGGATGCCGCCTTTGTCTATTCCCGCTGTGAAATCCGTGTACCCGGCCATGCAGACCAGCTTAAGACCAAGACCGTCGATCTTTCTTCGGAGCGCCTCGCGGGCGGCCGCATCGTAATCCGAAACCGATACGTGAGGCCTTTTTGCCGTCAGCATCACGCCGTCGAAGCCGAGCCGCTTTGCTTTGTCCAGAAACTCTTCGACATTCAATTTCGCCTGCCCACGCCAGAAACCGGCGTAGCTGACTGAATGCAGGCACGTCTTTATCCTGAAATCCTTCGAATCATTCATTGGCGGTCTCCATCGAATAACTCCGGCGTTGCCGGTGACTGCGGCGGAAAAGGACTTGACCCTGCCGCGAACGGTCCATACTATATCAGTCGCTCGGTGTTGTTTCAAGGCGGTTGCAGTTTTGGCCAGCGTGTTTGGGCCGGCAAGGTTTTTCACAAGGAGTTTCAATGGCGTCTATCATTGTGATGTCGGGTGCTCAGAAAGGCAACTATTACCCGCTCGGCCGACGAACGAACGTGCTCGGCAGGGACGAGGCTCTTTTCATTCAGATACTCGATGAGCACGTTTCCCGCAAGCACCTGCAGATCCGTTTCGACCCGGACAAAAAGCGATATCTCGCATTTGACATGAAGAGCAAACACGGCGTATTTATCAACGGCGGAAAGATCAATGACGAGGCCCCGCTGGTGGAGAACGATCAAATTCATATCGGCCGAACCGACCTGCTGTTTACGGAAAAGGACTTCACCGACAGCGAGAGCGCGCTTTCGCACTTCAAGAAAGTGGGCGAGAGAATGCGCTTAACCGTAGTCGATTAGAAGGTTCGCACAGCCACCCGACAAAATAGTTAAAATGTAGGATGTCATTCCTGCGCAGGAATGACAAATCATCAAATCAAATCACTTACGTTGGGTGGCAGCCTCATCTCGATTGTCGTTCGTAGCGAGGCCGTCCCGGCCTTGAGTGGCGAGGGCGTCTCGCCCTTGACTCCTGAGGCTGTCCAGGCCTTGAACAAGGGCAAGATGCCCTCGCCACGTGGGGCTGGTTCATACGCTCTCACGTGTGATCTTGGCGCCCACGGGATTCAGCTTTTGTTCAATTCTCTCGTAGCCGCGGTCAATGTGATAGACTCTGTTGATCGTAGTCTCGCCCTCGGCTGCCATTGCCGCCAGGACCAGCGCCGCCGAGGCTCGCAGGTCCGACGCCATCACCGGCGCGGCGATCAATCTCTTAACGCCGGCAACGATAACCGTAGGGCCTTCCTTGCGCAGATTCGCCGCCATTCGATTCAGCTCGGCAACGTGCAATGACCGGTCGGGAAAGATCTTCTCGATCACAATGCTGTTGCCGCTCGCCAGCGACAGCAAAGCCATGAACTGGGCCTGCAAGTCCGTCGGGAAGCCGGGGTAAGGTTGCGTGGTCACATCGGCGGTTCCGATCGGACCGGTTCGTCTGACTACGCATCCGTTTCCGGCAGCCTGGACGGTCACACCGATGTTTCGCAGCGTATCGACCGCGGCCATCATATCGCCGAGACGGCAGTTTTCGATTCGCAACTCGCCGGCGGTGATGGCGGCGGCGACCATGAAAGTCCCGGCCTCGATCCGGTCGGGGATGACTTCGTAATTAACAGGGTGTAACTGCTCGACCCCTTCGATTGTAAGCCGGGGGGATCCTATGCCGCTGATTTTGGCACCCATCCTATTCAGGCAGATGGCAAGGTCCGCGATTTCGGGCTCGCAGGCCGCGGACTCGATGACAGTCCGCCCTTTGGCAAGAGTGGCCGCCATAAGGACGTTTGCAGTCCCCAGGACCGTAGAGCCGAAGGCGCCGCCCATAAAGATTTCTCTGCCCTTCAGGCCCCGAGGAGCTGCGGCGATGATGTAGCCGTTTTTGAGACGAATCCTGGCGCCGAGTGCACTGAGGCCCTTGATGTGAAGGTTGACGGGTCTGTCGCCGATCGCGCATCCGCCGGGCATCGAGACCTCAGCCCTGCCGCAGCGGGCCAGCAGCGGCCCGAGTATACAGATGCTGGCGCGCATCTTACGGACGATGTCGTACTCGCCGACGGGATTATCAACTGTCGCAGCATCGATGCACAATCTCCCATCGGGCTCGCGGCTGACCTTACAGCCCAGCTTGCCCAACAACTCGCCACACACGGCAATATCGGAAAGATAAGGAACCGAGAAAAAACACGACTTGCCTTCAGCCATTATCGCCGCCGCCATCATCGGCAGAGATGCATTCTTCGAGCCGCTTACTTTGACACTGCCCGCCAGCCGAACGGGACCTTCGATCCGGAATATGTCCATAATCCGTTTTCCTTTGACAACTGGAGATCGGCAATTGACAAAATGACAATTTTACAATAGTAAATAACGGACGGAAATTAGTCAATGAAATACGTTGATATCACAATCTGCCTGGCTGGAGTAGCCCTGTTGGCGCACTGGCTGCTCAGAACCTCACTGGGCAGACGGGCGCTGGAAGATTCGCCGCCTCGCCGAAACGACATGCCGTTCTACCTGCCGCTTATACCGTTCTTCTTCCTGTTCGGAGTCGTCTCATTAATCGCAGGGGCTGTCGGCAAACTGACCGAAGACTGGCCTGACTGGAAAAACGCTCTCGTGGACAATATCATTCTCAGCGCCGGCACGGCACTGACAGCTATCCTGATCCTTTTTCTGGCTCGAGCCCACTTTGCCCGGAAATTGAAGGGCTTCGGCCTCAGCGTGAAGAAGCTTCCGAGAGATCTGTTGTCGGCCTCGCTATACCTTCTCGCTGTTTGGCCGCTTATCATGGCGGCTGTATGGCTGACGGTCTCTTTGACCCAGATCTTCTCCGATCAGGAATACCAGCTACGGCAGCATCAACAGCTTCGAGTCGTTACCGAACATCCTCAGTTAGCGCTGCGAATACTGATCGTCATCAGTGCCGTATTAATTGGCCCGTTCTTCGAGGAATTGCTCTTTCGAGGACTCATTCAGACAACGGTTCGCTCTTTTTTGCTGGAGGCGGGATATCACGTCTGGCCGGCTATTGTATTCAGCTCGGGCTTTTTTATGATAATGCATCCGGACCCGGGCCATTGGCCTGCGCTATTTGTGCTTGGTATGTGCATGGGTTACGCATACGAGAAAAGCGGATCGTTATGGAGACCTATTTTCATACACGCGATTTTCAACGGAATAAGTGTAATAGCAACTTTGAGCAATTAGTCGTTGTTTTACAGAAACAAGATCGGAGGCTTTCATGTACAAAAGTGCAAACAACAATTGTCCGGATACCTCGATGCCGCCGTTTCGTATCCTGCTTATTTTAGCTGTTATTGCGTTTTTCAGTTTTGCCGCCAGCAATCTCAAAGCCGATTACTCGATTAAATCACCAGATGGCAATGTAGTTTTCACTTTTAAGCTCAGCGATGATCGGAGTGAACCGATTTATTCGATAGCTTTTGAAGGTCGCACTGTTGTTGAAGACTCGTGTCTGGGCCTCGATCTCAGGGATGCCGCTTCGTTTGAAGGTGGTTTTGAAATCAGCAATGTCTTAAAGCTCAGTCACAACAGCACGTATTCACCTGTTTACGGAGAGCGCAAGACGATTCGCGACCACTACTATCAGCTCATTGTGGAAGTGAAAGAAAGGCGAGATCCCGGCCGAGCAATGCGCCTGACTTTTCGAGCATACAACGAAGGCGTTGCGTTGCGGTACACCGTTCCGCAGCAGGATGCTCTGAACAGCTTCATCATATCATCCGAGAAAACTCAGTTTGGTTTTACCGGCGATCATGCCGCTTACGCCGTATATTCCGCACAGGGCAAGTACAGCAAAGTGCCTCTTGGCAAGCTCAAAAACAACTGCGAGAGGCCGCTTGTGATTGAGGTCGACGACGGCGTCTTTGCGGCGGTGGCGGAAGCGGGATTAGTCGATTACGCGCGGATGCGCCTTTCGCCGGACAAAACCAAACCGCACACAGTCGTAAGCTCGCTGGCAAGTGAAGTCGTTGCCTCCGCACCGCTCACGACGCCATGGCGCGTTATAATGCTGGCTAAAACTGCGGGAGAGCTGCTGGAGCAGAATTACCTGATCCTCAATCTGAACGAGCCTTGTGCAATAGAAGACACATCTTGGATCAAGCCGGGCAAGGTCATCCGCGAAGTTACTCTCACAACCGGCGGCGGCATGGCGTGTGTCGATTTCGCGACCCAGCACAATTTGCAGTTTGTAGAATTCGACGCCGGCTGGTACGGCCATGAATACAGTGAAGAATCAGACGCCACAACGATCTCGGTCGATCCGAAGCGCTCCAAGGGCCCGCTCGATTTGCACGCCGTCATTGAATACGCAAAGCAACGAGATATCGGCATCATTTTGTACGTCAACCGCAGGGCGCTTGAACGCCAGCTTGATGAAATTCTGCCGCTTTACGAGAAATGGGGAATCAAGGGCGTCAAGTACGGTTTCGTGCGCGTCGGCTCGCAGGAATGGACGGCATGGCTCCACGAGGCGGTTCGCAAGGCGGCAAAGCACCATCTTATGGTCGACATCCACGACGAGTACCGCCCGACCGGATACAGCCGGACGTATCCGAACCTGATGACGCAAGAGGGCATCGCGGGCGACGAGACCAGACCGACGAACAGTCTGACCTTGACAATATTGTTTACCCGCATGTTAGCCGGCGCCGCCGACAACACGATCTGCTACTACGACCGGCGGGTTGACGAGAATGCGAGCCACGCGTATCAACTGGCTAAGAGCGTCTGCTTCTACAGCCCCTGGCAATTCCTGTACTGGTACGACCGGCCGTCCCGCTCCCCACACAAAATCGGCGGCGCCGGAGGCGGCCAGCATATCATCGGCGACGAACCGGAATTGGAATTCTTCGATCACGTCCCGACGGTCTGGGACGATACGAAAGTCCTCCACGGCAAGATCGGAGAGTATGCCGTCATCGCCCGGCGCTCGGGCGAAAGCTGGTTCATCGGCGGTATGAACGCGGACAAGAGGCGCGCCCTTGATGTTCCGCTGGACTTTCTCGACGCAGGCCGTCCGTATGTTGTCCACATCTACTCCGACGATCCCGCCGTACCGACCCGGACGCATGTGAGAATCGATCGCCGTACAGTTGATTCCACGACCGTGCTGAAAGTCGAGCTGCCGCCGCGGGGAGGACAGGCAATCAGAATTCACCCGGCCAAAGCCTCTGATACTGAATAGAAGACCCATTTAGGTGTGCGGTGCACACCCGCCGACTGGCATAGTGTCGCGGACGTCCCGTCCGCGACACTATGTCTCTTGCTTACGCCTTAGCCTCAACCCAAATGGGGCTGGACCACGCGTATTGATTGTTGGCCTGGACAACGCGCAGGTAATACCAGTTCACGCCGTTGCCATCGTCTCTGTCGGTTAGCTTGTATGACGTATGGTAGTGATCTGCGAAGACCAGTCTGTGGAGCATCGCCGATTCTTTCGGAAAATCACCCGTAAAAAGCATTTCGTTGCTATCGGCCAACTGGCGGAACGTCTGAGATACCGACGCGTTTGTTGGTTTGTTGAGCGAGACTTTGACGCGGGTATCGGGCCCGCCGCGAATCTTGAGGACCACCGCCTTGGTGGAAATATCCTCGAATTGCTGCCGAAGTGCCGTAAAGGACTGAACGCGCAAATGCCTGTCCGAGCATTCGAGTATTTTATCTCTGCGGCTCTCATCGAGCGGCCCGGCCTGGAAACACCTTTGTACGCTCTCCAACACGCCATTCTTGATGTCGATGTTGAAATCCCAGTCGCAGACTCTCGTCATATCCAGCGCCGGCCACGGCCCCCAGCCGTACTCGAACCGCAGCAGGACAGGCTCGTCCCATCTTTCGGCGCCCGGCTCGCGGTCCATCGGAAAATCGCGATGGAGCACGCGATTATTTTTTAGAATCTCGACCCTGTCGATCTGGTCCCATCCGGTAACGGCGACGCTTAGCTCGCGCTTTCTGGTATAGGAAAGTTCCCGGCCCATCAATTGGCCGTTAAGTCGGAAGTCCACTGCGATGCGGTCGCCGGTAACGGCATAAGTCCGCCTGTGGCGGAGAGCGTCGAAAATCGCCTCCCGGGTCAATTCCGGAGCGAGCGCGGCGGCAAGACCCTCGCGATAGCCGCCTGGAAAGCCGAGATGGTCGTCGGTGCTGGCAATCACGCCGAGACGATGCCCCTGGGCGAGGAAGTGGTGCAGCGTGTTCTGAGTCCATCGCCCGCCTTCGGTATGGCGAATATACGGCGAGGGCGCACGGTCGTGCTCGGCGTTGCCCCATTCGGAGAACATTTCAAGGACCGGCGAGACATCCGGGTCGCGGCTCGCGAGATTGGCCCCGCGATGACCCAGTCGGTTAGCCGGGTGATGGGGGATCATAATCGCCCCGTGCTCCTTGGCGAAGCGCTGGAACTCTCGCAGGCTGTCGAACCTCACGTACTCGCCGTCAGGGGTCGGGAAGATGATATGGTAATCGCCCAGGCTGGTCGAGTGCCACTCGAAACCGACTATGGGGACATACTTGCCCGGCTGGTCGTACTTGCGCACCATCTCCAGCACCTCGGGCCAGCGCCTTTTGGTGACTTCGAATCCGTCGAGCCATTTCTTCTCGATGCCGTTCTCATAATGACCGATATCGTGCCAGTAGCCGTGCGGCGTGAAAGCGAAGAAATCCAGATGCTCCCGCGCGATCTCATACGCTCTGCCGAGAGATCCGCGAGCGTAGCCGACTTCGTTATGATTATGCAGATCGCCGAAGTAAATCTGATATTCGCCTGCCTTCGGATGACCAAGCCTCTGAGGTTCGTAGTGACGCCGTGAGGCGTTATTACCAAATGCCCTTACGGGCACACTACCAACGGATGGCGCCAGCGATCCTGCCGCCGATGCCTTAATGAATTCACGTCTTGTCATTGACGGTGTCACGTTTAGCCTCTCAACATCATAGGTGTGCAATGCACATCCTACCAGTTTAACATTCCCGCTACTCGTTCCATTCGGCGATCATTTGTTTGATCTTTTGGCGGTTCCATCTATTTGACTTCGGATAGTCCTGGTTGGCTTCGAGTTCTTCGACAGTTGGTGTTCTTGAAGGTATGCCGCCCCGGGGCACGTCGGCGCCGGTGACCCATACCAGTGCGTTGAGCACGAGCGTTCTAAAGTCGTCGTGCGCCCAGTTCCAGTGCCAGTGTCCGCCGGTAAAGCCGAAGCCTCTTCCGCCGTCCGGCCGGTCGTACGCCCATGCAACGTGCTCGGGCATACCCATCCGGGCGCGAACGTGCGGATTTGCACCGTGGGCGTTATTGCCCTTTCTGCGCGTGCTGTCCGGCGGCACGGTAGTCAGTATCGGCGTAACATTTTCCATGTCCTCTCTGAAGCGCATGTGATAGTACCACTCATCGTCGATTGCAAAAGGCTCGACGCCGCGAGTGATCGGGTGCTCGGGCAACTCTTTGAACTCGGCCTTGAAGTGTGGATTGACCGACCAGAACGTCTCGAAGTAGCCGCCCGTCCAGTCGAGCATGTAGTCGCCCGCTTTGCCCTTTGGAACTTCGACGGCGTAATGCAGCATTGCGATGCCGACTCCCTTTTTCGCCAGCTTATCGACTTTTTCCAAATGTGTCATAACCACGTGTCCGCCGCCGCCGTCGCAGAATACTGCAATCGCGTCGGCATTGTCGAGAGCGGTCGGGTCTTTGGGCCAGCCGTTTAGGTACGTCGTCGCCAAGACCTGCGGCATGTTCTCATTGAGGGCTTTTTCCAACAGCAGCATGCCTGCGTTATGTTCGTGGCCGCCGTACCCGTGGCTGCGCGGCCCGGCTATCAGGACGATCTTTTTCCTGCCGGCCAGTTCGAGTCGTTTCAGCCGAACGTCCTTGAACTCGATCTTCATGGGTGGGCCCGCGTGCAACTGAAGCGCCAGCACGCCGGACAATTCTCGGTTCTTCTCTTCGTTGTCCACAACTTCGGCGGTTGTCTGGCCGTTGACCTTGAGGGTAATCCGATTGCCCCGGGCGATGATGTGGTACTCGTTCCAGCCGTCTTTATTGATGATATTCATCAACGCTTCGGCATCGCCGAGGGGTGTGTGGCTTTTCTTGCCGTCTGCGCCGATGACGGTTTTCTGCCCTCGTTGCGCGAGCATCCCCCGGCCGCGCTCGTCGTAAAGCGCCCCGGCGTATCTGCCGGCCCGGTCTATGTCCGCCTGATAGCCCATAACATGGCCGTCATCGGCGACCCGGCTGCGGATCTGGATGCCGGAATTGGCCCTGTCGGTGCCGCTGATGCGATACTTGAGCTTCAGCTCGAAGTCGTCCAGCTTGCCCGCCTGCCAGACGAGAAACTGATTGCTCTTGACGGGATTTTCCTCAGTTGACTGCCCGACGAGGACGCCATCCTGCACCGACCAGTAACTCATATTCGGTGCCTCCCAGCCGTCGAGAGTCTTGCCGTCGAAGATGGGCTTGAAGCCGTCATCCCGGGCGAATGCGCTTGCCGCACCGAACAGTATAAGAAGAGTTAATATCCAATGGTGGGGCAAGCCCCACCCTACGCGCTTTCTTCCCTTGTTTTCGTTCATTTGCAAATCCTCCGATTATATTTTCTGTGGATCTTTATGCCGCTGCTTCCCATTGATCTCTGATGAACTTGAGGCCTTCGACATAGACGCCCTCGCGGCTGGGGAAGAAATCGCGCCAGACTCGCGTAGCTGCGGCAAGGTCCGGCAGCGCCCTGCTGAAGGCCTCGATCACGAGCCAGTTTTCGTACCCCCCCGAGCGAAGCGCCTTGAACGTGCCGTCCCAGTTGATGTGCCCCTTGCCGGGTGTGCCGCGATCGTTCTCGCTGATATGCACATGCTTGATCGCGTCGATGTTTTTTGTGATAGCGCCGACCGGGTCCTGCTCTTCGATGTTGGCGTGGAAGGTATCGAACATGATCCCGCAATTGGGATGGTTTACCTGCTTGACGAATGCGGCCGCATCGGCGGTAGTGTTGAGGAAATAGGCCTCGAAGCGGTTGAGGAACTCCAGAGCAATCACCAGATCGCCCTTGGCGGCAAGTTCGGCGGCCTGCTTGTGGACCTCGGCTGCTCGTTGCTTTTCCTCTTCCGTGGGAGGCTCGCCCGAGAAGACACCCAGGGGCTGATACAGCGGCCCGCACAGAACGTCCGAACCCAGCGCCTGCGAGCAGTCGATAGCCCACTTGAGATAGTCCACCGCGGCCTTGCGGTTGCCTGCATCGGCACTGATCGGATTGTGCTCCTCGTCCGGGATAACCGTTACCGACGTGCAGCCCAGGCCGTTATCCTTGATAGCCTTGCCCACTTTCTCGAAATGAGCGGGCTCACCCTCAAAGATCGGAATCTCGACGCCGTCATAGCCGGCCTTCTTGATCGATTCCAAAAGCGGCAGATCATCATCTGTGACGTGCGTTGTCCACAGCAACATATTGAATCCAACTTTCATTGCAGTTTCTCCTTATGCTAATAAATTCTCATCAATCTGACTTGTCATTCCCGCGAAGTGCCTGCCCTGAGCGCAGCCGAACGGGCGGGAATCCAGAATTTCACGGGTGATCCCACCGCTTTGGCGGGGGTTACAACTCAGGATTTTCTGCGCCACGTGTTCGTACAATCTCATTTACTCATCCCAAGGCTAATATTTCTCCAGCTGACGCAGAGGCATCATTTCTCAATCGGTATATTCAAATCAGTCAGCGTATCCTGCAACCAGTGCAGGGATTGTTCTATCATTGGCCCGCCCTGCCCCTCACACTCCATGCTCAGCACGCCGGTGTAGCCGTTGTCTCGCAGAATTTCCAGGCAAGCGCGAATATTATCCGCATTGACACCGTCTCCCACAGCGCAGTGGCTGACGGCGATGCCGGTCTGGTCGCCCCGAACCGCCGCGGCTAAAGATTCGGAGACATCCTTGACGTGGACGTGGTTGACTTTCTTAACGAACCGCCTGAGAAAGGCCACCGGATCCTGCCCCGCGATGAAGGTATTGCCGGTGTCCATGTTCATACCCAGATAGGGGCTGTCGCAGAAGGCCAGCATCTTTTCCATCATCTCCGGGTTGGTTGTGAAGTATCCGTGCACCTCGATATTGACAGTGATCTTGTAAGCCTCGGCGACCCTGATGCTCTGCTCGTAGCATCGTTTCATGAGATCCATCGCCTCGGCATCTTCGAGCCCCTCGGGCTTGTGCAAGCCGTCGGTGGTAGCCACGTACGGACAGTCGGCGTGCTTTGCCCAGCGGATCGAATTCAGCACGTAGGGCGCGCCGCGCATCATGCCGTCCTTGCCCGAAAGAGGATACGCCGCGTCGACCTGTGAGAAGCGCACGCCGAACTGATCGTTCATCTTCTTGCTGAGCAGCAGCGGGTCCTCATAGAGAGCGACGTGGGGCTGATAACCGAGTCCATGAATCCAACTGACTCCGTCGATTGTGCCGCACTCGATGTAGTGGACGTCGTTTTTCTTTGCCCATTCGAGGCACTTTTCAAAGCTGAAATATGCCGAATTGAACGCATCGGTATGAAATCCAATCTTCATCTGCCAAAATCCTTTCCTCTATATTCATTTGTCTGCAGGCTCAAGCCCGGCCGTCCACGCGCATGCGTTGCGGAACAGTCGGCCCACGGGCGGATTGGCCAGGGCCTGCACATCATGTCCGAGCACGCTGTGGAAGACGCTTCCTTTGCCGTAATTGAGGACAAACGCCATGGGATAATCCTTACCATCTACTTTCGATCGCGCCTTGGCCAGAACCTTGATCGGCGTCTTGCCCGTGAGACAGGTGTAAAGCTCATCGACCGTCTCGAAATCATTCAGTCCCTTCATCGCCGGGTGTTTCTTGTCGATGATCTCCACGGTGAATTTGCCGTGGGGATCATGTCCTCGCAGGTTGGGATCCCACACGCGCCCGGCAAGCTCGACGAATTCCGGCCACTCCTGAAAAGCCCCGCACGCGAAGTGAACGAGCACGAGCCCCGTACCGTTCTTGACGGTTCGCTTGAGATTTGCGCGGGCCTTCGGACCCGGATCGGGAACCTCCCAATCCATGAAGTGCAGCACAATCGTATCATAGTCGCCAAGATTGTCCTTCGCCAAATCGGCAGGTTTCTCTGTAATCGTTACCTCCAGCCGCTTATCAGCCGCGATAGCCTTGGCCAGAACCGGCGCCGTCAGCTTCCACTTATGCCCCGGATAATCAACACCGGTCACGATCAGCACCTTCTTCTGAGACTCGCTTGTATTCTCCGCCGAAACCATGCCGATCATAATGCAACCGGCCAAGAGTGCCACAGAAACACCGAACACCGCCGTCTTCTTCATGCCTACTCTCCTTAAAAATCAGTGGGAACCTAAGCCATGCACGATAGCGTACTCTAATTCATTAAACCGACCGCTGTCAATTGTCAAATCATCGGCCCTCGTACAACTGGAGAAATCAACATGTTGGGCGGACTGTCTAACGCAGTCCAAACCATTTACATGGGCATTCAACAGACGCAGAACCATGACTACAAGGAAATCCGCAAGAAAGCAATTGAAATAGGCGTTCCCTGCCGAACACCGTACCCGGAATCATCCATCATATCTTGAAGGTGATCTGACTGAGAGAACAGGATAACAATCTGTTGCATAGTGCCTACGAGTATGATATAAAGGCGGGATTATGGAAACTACAGAACTCAAAACAACTATAACGGAATTGTCGGCCCGGGTGGATAAGATCCGGGACTGGCTTTGACTTGTCTACGAAAAAATCCGAATTGGAGAAGCTTGAAAAACGGATGTCCAGGCCGGGGTTCTGGGACAATCCGGACTCAGCCAAAACGGTCGTATCGCGACTCAGCGCGTTGAAGTCCGTTGTCGAGCCCGCGGAGGAATTGCATCGCGAGGTTGTTGATCTTCAGGAGCTGTTCGAGTTGGCAGAGACCGAGGAGGACCAGGAAGAGCTGGAGCAGTTGGAAGAAGATCTGGAATCGCTCGTCGGCAAGTGCGAGAAGATCGAGCTGGCCGGTCTGCTCTCGCGGCCGGAGGATATGAAGAATTGCTTCTTCAGCATTCACGCCGGCGCCGGCGGAACCGAAAGCTGCGACTGGGCAAGTATGCTGCTTCGGATGTACACGCGATATTTCGAGAATAACAAGTTCAAGTTCAAGGAGCTTGATATAACGCCGGGAGAAGAAGCCGGAATCCGTTCGATAACTCTTCACGTGAGCGGGCCGTTTGCCTTTGGGAATCTCTCATGTGAGACCGGCGTACACAGACTGGTCAGAATCAGCCCATTCGATTCGCAGAGCAGACGGCACACGAGCTTCGCAGCGGTGGACTGCATTCCGGATTTCGAGGACGACATCGACATCGAAATCAACGAAGACGACCTCAGAATCGACTTCTACCGCGCCAGCGGCGCCGGCGGCCAGCACGTGAACAAAACCAGCTCGGCCGTGCGGATCACCCACGAGCCTACCGGCATAGTCGTACAATGCCAGAACGAAAGAAGCCAGCACAACAACCGAGCGCAGGCGATGAAGATGCTACAGGCAAGGCTGTATATGCTCGAGCAGCAGAAGCGTGACGAAGAAATAGCCAAGCTTTACGGCAACAAAGGCGAAATCGCCTGGGGCAGCCAGATACGAAGCTACGTGATGCAGCCTTACCAGATGGTGAAGGACCATCGTACCGACGTCCAGACCGGCAACATTGACGCCGTACTCGACGGCGACCTCGACAGGTTCATTGAAGGATATCTGCGACACAGAGCCAAAACAAAAAGCACCAAATAATGATTCGGTGTGCAGTGCACACCCTGCGCTGGAAGGGTAAAAAGATAGAATGAAACAAATCATGGACGTGAAACTCAATGCACGGGCCGCCGATGCAGACACGCATAAGGCGGACGTGCTGGTCGTAGGGTCGTTTTCAGACGCCAAAAGACTGGACAAGATGAACAAGATTCTTGACCGCAAGCTCGAAGGTGCGATTGATCGGCTGATAAAGATAGGCGATTTCAAGGGCAAGGAAGGAACCGGATCGGTAATCTACGGCGACAACCGGATAGGCGCTAAGAGGGTACTCGTGGTGGGTCTGGGCGAAAAGAAAAAGGCGACGCTCGATACGATTCGCAAGGCCGCGTCCTACGCCGCTAAGAGGTCGGTCGAAATGAAAGCGAAGACCGTCGGCCTGGCCATCCACAGCGCGTTCGGGGCCAAATTTGATACGTCGGCGACGGGACAAGCCTGTGCCGAAGGGGCGTGTTTCGGCAGCTATTGCTACGACGAATTCGTCACGGAAGAAGAAAACGGGCGGCTGGGTTCTATTAAGGTTGATTTGATAGACTCCGATGCCGCGAAAACCAAGGAACTTAAAAAAGGCGTCCGGACAGGAGCTGCCGTAGGCCGGGCGCAGAACTACGCCCGGACTATCGCCAATCGCCCTGCAAACATACTGTACCCGGAAACACTTGCTGCCGAAGCGAGAAAGCTGGCCCGCAGCTCAAACACGCTCAAATGCACGGTTTTCAACGAAAAGCAGATGATCGAAAAAGGCATGGGCGGCGTTCTCGCAGTTGGCTCGGGTTCCGAACACAGGCCCGTGTTCATCATACTCAAATACACGCCGCCAGCTAAGGCGGAGGAGCCCAGGGTCGCATTAGTAGGCAAAGCGATAACCTTCGATTCCGGAGGTATCAGCATAAAACCGTCGGCGAACATGGATGAGATGAAGCTGGATAAGACCGGCGGTATCACGGTATTGTCGACGATGAAAGCGATCACGGAACTCAAACTGCCTATCGGAGTTTACGGCATAATTCCGTCTGCCGAGAACGTCCCCAGCGGGTCGAGCTACAGACCCGGCGACATCATTACCACCTACAGCGGCAAGACCGTCGAAATCAAGAACACCGACGCCGAGGGCAGGATGATACTCTGTGACGGACTTCACTACGCCGTTAAGCAAAAATGCGAGACCGTCATCGATGCCGCTACGCTGACCGGCTCCTGCCTGGTGGCGCTGGGCAGATACATGGCCGGTCTGATGGGCAACAACGACAAGCTGATAAAACAGCTCCAGAAGGCGTCCGAGCAGAGCGGCGAAAAGGTATGGCTCCTGCCGAGCGGCGAGGAATACGCAAACGAAATGAAGAGCAAGATAGCCGATTTGAAGAACACCGGCAGCAAATATGGCGGGGCATGCACCGCAGCGGCATTTCTCGGCCAGTTCGTCGGCGAAGCGAAATGGGCACATCTCGATATCGCCGGGGTGGATATGTTACAGAAAGCCACCGAATTCGCCGCCGAAGGCTCAACCGGCTTCGGAGTCAGGCTGCTGACAACATATCTTGCCAATCTTGCAGCAGACGAGAAATGATGACGGGCAAGCACAAGCGAGCAATATGACGAAAGAACACAAACCGATAGATTCCGAGAGGATAAAGAAGGCGGTCAGGGAAATCCTGCTGGCGGTCGGCGAAGACGTCGAGCGGGAAGGGCTAAAGGATACGCCCGACCGAGTGGCGAGGATGTATGCCGAGCTGCTCGGCGGCATGAGGGAAGATCCCGGCGAGCACCTTCGCAGGGTCTTCACCGAGAATTATGAGGAAATCGTCCTGCTGCGCGATATCCCTTTCTACAGCGTCTGCGAACATCACATGATGCCGTTTATCGGTTCGGCCCACGTGGCATATCTGCCCTCGGGGTCGGTGCTCGGCGTCAGCAAACTCGCTCGAATCGTGGATTCTTTCGCTCACCGGCTCCAAACCCAGGAGAGGCTTACGTATCAGATCGCCGATTTCATAATGACCAGCCTGAAATCGCAAGGTGTTGCGGTTGTGCTCGAAGCCTCGCACAGTTGCATGACCATTCGCGGCATAAAAAAGCCCGGCTCGACGATGGTCACTTCGGCCCTTCGCGGGATATTCAAGCGCGACCCAAGGAGCCGAAGCGAGATAATGAGCCTGATGCACAAATGATGCACAAGCTGGCCAGACAGGTGCGATTTTCTATAAATCCTTTTCTCTCGGAGGATTGCACGGGTTCCAATTCTTTTGCGTCAAAGCCGGCCGGTGAGGGCTTAGCGATATTTCTGGAGTTATCGGTTGAGATTCTCGGAAACAGGGCGCCCGAAACGGGCTTTATCATAAACGCAGCCGAAATCGACAGAAACGTTCGCGAATTTGTCGTACCGGTTTTTGCCGAGCGCATAAGGCAGGGTTTTCAAAGCGCTCGACACGTCGAGCTTTACGTACTGGTCGATCTTTTGAGATCGGCATGGAAGCGTTTGTCCGATAAATTCAGCGACGCCAGGCTCAATAAGTTGACTTTGAAACTCAATCCCTTCAGAAAAATCGCCATTAATTCAGAGGATGTGGAAATGGTTTATTTCTGTGAGAAGTTCGAATTCGCCGCGATGCATAAGCTCTGGAACGACGATTTTTCCGAGCACAAGAATTTCGACGTATTCGGCAAATGTGCGAACCCCACCGGCCACGGGCACAATTATGTGGTCGAGGTCGAGATAAAGATGCCGGCAACGAGAGGTGATTTTCGCATTGGAGATTTCGAGAAAACCGTGGACAACGAGCTTATAAATCTGCTCGACCACAAGAATCTTAACGCGGACGTCGGGTATTTCAACAAGACCAATCCCACCATCGAGAATATCGCGGCTTTCGCATGGAACAGGCTCGCCGATAAATTCAGAGATACTTCGCTTCATCGCGTAACTATCTGGGAAACGGACAAGACATACTGCACGTATTACGGGTAAAAAACCGGCCGCGTTGTCATTGCGATATCTGGATGGCCCGGGCAATCTCGATCCCGAAAACAGGAAGATATCTCGTCGCATTTGAGATTGCTTCGCTCGCAATAACATAAAGAACTAACCTTTTGTCATCCCGGGCGTCCGTCCTTGTTAAAGCTATGTTCTTTGTTTGACGATACTTAGACGGTAGAAGAACACGTGATCGGACCGCTTATTATCGGTCGCACGAAAATACCGATTTTGCGCAAGATAAGCGTGTGTGATCCTGAGAAATACAATGTCGCCATCATTGCGCTGTTTATAGCGATGCCACAAAGGTTTTGTGTGCAGCCAGCCGGGGCGGAGTCTATTCACGCACTTCGCTGTTGACAGTCGCTCGATGGTGGCTATTCTTGCTGAGAAACGTTAATTCATCGGAGTCGATATGAAAGTATTAGTTACCGGCGGAGCTGGCTTTATCGGCTCTCATCTGGCCGAAAGGCTGCTCAATGACGGAAATCAGGTTGCCGTTATAGACAATCTCAGCTCAGGTAGCCTGAAGAACATTGACGACATCAGGAAGCACGCCGATTTCGAGTTTATCGAAGGCGATATTCGCAACGTTGAATTGATGGAGCCGCTGACAGAACGATGCGACCTGATTTTTCATCTGGCGGCGGCTGTCGGCGTCAGGCTTATAGCTGAGGACCCGGTTCACACAATCGAAACGAACATCGGTGGCACCGAAACGGTTCTGGACATCGCCAACAAGTTCGGCCAAAAAATCCTTATAGCATCCAGCAGCGAGGTCTATGGCAAAAACGAAGACGTGCCGTTCAGCGAAGAGGACAACATTGTACTCGGCAGCACCAGCATGCCGCGCTGGTCGTATGCGTGCAGCAAGGCGATAGACGAATTCCTCGGACTGGCTTTCTACCAGCAATACGGCTTGGGAGTGGTTATCGCCAGGTTCTTCAACACAATCGGACCGAGACAGACGGGCCAATACGGCATGGTGGTGCCGCGATTCGTCCGGATGGCACTGGAGAATGAACCTGTAACTATATACGGCACCGGCAAGCAGACGCGGTGTTTCTGTTACGTCGGAGATGTCGTCGAAGCGGTCATCAGGTTGATGAACAGCGACGAAACAACCGGCAGAGTCTACAACGTCGGTTCGAACGAAGAGATCTCAATCGAAGCGCTCGCCGACAAGATCATCGAAATAACCGGCAGTAAGAGCGAGAAAAAATTTGTGCCGTACGAGACCGCCTACGGCAGGCCCATCGAGGACATGATGCGGCGAGTGCCGTGCATCGAACGGATAAGACAAGCCGTCGGCTGGCAATCCGGTACAAGTCTGGATCAGGTCCTACGAAAAATCGTGGAGAGTTTCAGTTCGTAGTGACGCCGTAAGGCGTTTTTCTTAAACGCTCTTACGGGCACACTACAAACAATCTATCATGAATACGCAGACAAAATTAAGCCAGTGGGATTATCTGATAGTTACCGCGTCGAATGACGCTCAGGCAGAAGCATATCAGTCTCAACTTGAAGTCCGTCAGCAACTGGGACTTCTGAGCTACGTACGTAATGCGCTTGTCGTTGCCGATCCCGGTGGAAAGAGGATCGGCAGCGGAGGCAGCACGCTCTATTGCCTGATAGAGGTGCTCAACCGGCATATCGAGCAGGAACCAAAGATAAATGGCCCGCATGCCTGGGAACAGATACTTCGGAATTTGCGAATACTTATCCTTCACGCCGGAGGTGATTCGAAGCGGCTGCCCTCTTATGCCCCCTGCGGCAAAATATTCGTTCCCGTCCCGTCCTGGAACGACACGGCGATACCGGCTGGTTTGTTCGACCGTCTGTTACCCACATACCTTGCCATTGCCCAACCGGCCGGCGGCGCAGGTCAGGTATTGATAACATCGGGCGACGTACTGCTGAGATTCGATCCATCCGGAGTGCGATTTGCCGACCGCGGCATAACCGGCCTTGCCTGTTACGCATTGCCCGAGCAGGCAAGCAGGCACGGCGTCTTCTGCGCGGGACAGAAAGACGAAGTGAGGCTTTATCTGCAAAAGCCATCGATAAAAGAGCAGGAAGAAAAAGGAGCTATAGACGCTTACGGCCAGAGTTGTCTCGATATAGGAGTAATGAATTTCGATGCAAAAACCGCCGCCATGATGCTCGAAGTCTTCGGTGCATCGGCCGATGACTCCGGAACGCTCGCCCTGAACGGGCCGATGGGCGAAGCGGTTATCGAGCACGGCCTGGATTTCTATCGCGAGATATGCTGTGCGATGGGCCTGCAGGCCTCGAAGTCATCGCATAAAGAGTCGGCATGGAACAGCGGCTCGAAATGGAGCGGGTTGCTGCTGGATGAACTCTTCGACGCCGTTTCGGAAGTGCCCTTCAGCATGAATCTTCTCAGGCACTGCGATTTTCTGGATTTCGGCACCAGCAGAGCGCTGATCAGCAGCGGCATCAGATTGCTCCAGGAGGACCGAGGAGCAGCGAACCTGCAAACATTTCTCGATATCAACAACGAGATTTCACAAGAGGGGGCAGTCAGAGGAAGGTCTTCCTGGATAGAGGGCTGTCGCGTAAGCTCGAGCCTTACTTTAGGCGGCGAGAACGTCGTCGTCGGGGTTGACGTCGAGGAGCCGATCAGCCTGCCGGCAAGGTCTTGTCTCGACGTAATCAGAGGACGAAGCAGCAAGGGCGGGGAAGTCTGGTTCGTACGCTGTTACGGCATCGACGACACGTTCAAAGAACCCGTCGACAGGGGCGGCAGTTTTTGTGGACTCGATATCTTCGAATGGCTCAAAGCCATTGAAGCCGGGCCGGAGGAAATCTGGGATCCGGATATATCCGAGAGCGACCGGAGCATCTGGAACGCAAAGGTCTTCCCGGCGGTCCAGACTCGTGCCGAATATAAAGAATGGCTGTGGATGTTCGATCCGGCCGGCGCTACAAGAGAGCAGGCCCGAGCGTGGCGCGAGGCGGACAAGTACAACCTCAAGCAAATTCTGGCCCTGGCCGACCACAGCGGCTTTTATCAGCGCCGCGACCAAATTCGCGCTACGATTATCCGCCAATCTCTCGCGCATATATTTCACCCCGAAAGCGGATTCTCCAGCGCCGAATTGGCTCACCTTCTTGAGAATACCTGCGATCTGTGCGGATGGGTGTCGGCGATTCTGGCACAGGCCCACTGGTATTCCAGAAACAGCGCCGAAGGGAGCCTCGAATGTCTCGTTTTGCCCCGAATTGTCCATACTCTCGGTTCCGCCCTTACGGAAATCTATCAGCAGGACGACCGGCCGCTGTCGGCGGTTCTGCCGAATGTCGCCAAGCAACTCACTCCCGCACAAACCGACTGGCTGAAATCGCTCGGACTGGCATTGAAACAAGATATCTCAATCCTCGAATGGTCCGGCCGGGCGCGGACTGTCGCATTCGAAGGTCTGGAAAAAGCCATCGTTTCCGGAGGCGCCGGCAAGCGGACCTCCGCCGTTAGTGTATTACGGAGTGACGAGATCGTCTGGGCGCGCGCCCCGGCCCGGCTCGATTTCGGAGGCGGCTGGACGGATACACCGCCCTACTCGCTCGAGAACGGCGGCTGCGTGGTTAACGCCGCGGTCAACCTTAATGGTCAGCCGCCGATCCAGGCGTACGCACGCGTGATCGATGAGCCGGTCATACGCATCAGCTCAATAGACCTCGGCGTTCGCCTTGAAATTACTACTTTCGATGAGCTTCTGGACTACCGTGAAGCAACCAGCAGCTTCGCGCTTGCAAAGGCCGCCCTTGCTCTTACCTGCCTGTCGCCACAAAACCAAGCAGAGGGCAGCAAAACCAGTTTGAAAAAAGCACTGGAACAATTCGGCGGCGGGATCGAGCTAACAACGCTTGCGGCCATCCCAAAAGGAAGCGGCCTGGGAACGTCGAGCATTATGGGAGCCGTGATAATCGCGGCAATTCAGCGAGCGACAGGAGCCGAGCTGACGCAGCGTGAGCTGTTTTACAGCGTACTTCGTCTGGAACAGGCATTGACGACCGGCGGTGGCTGGCAGGACCAGATCGGCGGCGCTGTCGACGGCGTCAAAATGGTCATCACTAAACCGGGATTCGTTCCCGATGCGCGAATCCACCACGTGCTGCCGGACATTCTGGACCCGAAAATTAACGGCGGCCTAAGTTTGCTCTATTACACCGGCGTGACGAGGCTGGCCAAGAACATCCTCCAGCAGGTCGTGGGAAGGAGTCTAAATCGACATCGAGCCACAATGACAACGTTAGAACAGATACGTAACGTGGCCGAGCAGGTGACACAATCGCTCGTCTGCAAAGACATCCCAGCCTTCGGCCGTCTCATCGACGCCGCCTGGCGACTCAACAAGCAACTCGATCCGAACTCCACGAACGATGAGATCGAATCATTGTTCGAGCGAGTCGGCCCTTATATATACGGCGGCAAGTTACTCGGCGCCGGCGGGGGAGGTTTCATGTTGATGATTTGCAAATCCGCTGCCGATGCCGCCGCTGTGAGAAAAATGCTCGTCGCAGAGCCGCCCAACGACCGGGCGAGATTCTTTCATTTTGATGTCAGTAACGAGGGATTAACAGTAACCACTTCTTGAAAGCGAGATA
The DNA here is from genome assembly GCA_964598225.1 of uncultured Pirellulales bacterium. Classification (GTDB taxonomy): domain Bacteria; phylum Planctomycetota; class Phycisphaerae; order Sedimentisphaerales; family Anaerobacaceae; genus SG8-4. Next base: position 17,667 of record CAZRBG010000044.1, on the reverse strand, counting down.
ACATGAAGAAAGCACTTATCACCGGAATTACCGGCCAGGACGGCTCGTACCTTGCCGAGTTTCTGCTGGACAAAGGCTACCAGGTCTGGGGCGTTATACGGCGCAGTTCCTCGTTTAATACCCGCAGGATCGACCATCTTTATCGAGACCTGCACGAACACCCGCGACTCAGGCTCGACTACGGCGACTTGACTGACGGCAACAACCTGGCGAGAATAATAAACTACATCAAGCCGGACGAGGTCTACAACCTTGGGGCACAGAGCCACGTGCGAGTGAGCTTCGACATGCCCATATACACTGTCAATGCAGACGCACTCGGCACGCTCAGGCTCCTGGAGGCGGTCCGAAACGCAGAGAAACCCGCGAAATTTTACCAGGCCTCGAGCAGTGAAATGTACGGCAAGGTTGTCGAGAAACCGCAGACGGAAGATACGCCTTTCTATCCGAGAAGCCCCTACGGCTGCGCCAAGGTATACAGCTTCTGGCAGACGGTGAATTATCGCGAAGCTTATGATCTGTTTGCGTGTAACGGCATTTTGTTCAATCACGAATCTCCGAGGAGGGGCGAGACGTTTGTTACCAGAAAGATCACGCGAGCGGCGACACGCATCAAACTGGGCCTGCAGGACAAGCTCTACCTCGGCAACCTCGACGCCAAGCGGGACTGGGGATTCGCAGGCGATTACATCGAAGCAATGTGGCTCATGCTCCAGCAGAACGAGCCCGACGACTATGTTGTCGCTACCGGAGAGACGCATTCGGTAAGAGAATTCGTGGAGGAGGTCTTCGGCTACCTGGAATTAGACTGGCGGAAATACGTTGAGATCGACCCCCGCTATTTCAGGCCCAGCGAGGTCGATTATCTCGAAGGCGACGCGACCAAGGCAAGAAAATCCCTAAAGTGGAAACCGAGAGTGGATTTCAAAGGTCTTGCAAGAATGATGGCCGATGCCGACATGGAGAGCGCCAAGTGCGGCAAGATTATTAAAGATCACCAGGAGGCGACGGTATGAGCACTTTCTTTGAGAATCGGCGAGTTATTGTTACCGGCGGCGCCGGCTTTCTGGGCGGCTTCGTCACCGAGAGACTGAAAAACCGCGGCTGCAAGAATATTCTCGTGCCGAAGATCGAGGACTACGACCTGGTCGAGATAAACGACATTGTCCGGATATATGAGGACATGAATCCAGACGTTGTCATTCATCTGGCGGCCGCGGTCGGAGGCATCGGTGCTAATCGCGAGCATCCGGGCGAGTTTTTCTACAAGAACCTGATGATGGGCGTTCAGCTTATCGAACAGGCCAGGCTGCGGAACATTGAGAAGTTTGTGGCGCTCGGGACGGTCTGTGCGTATCCTAAATTCGCGCCGGTGCCGTTCAGCGAAGACGATCTCTGGAACGGCTATCCAGAGGAAACCAATGCCCCTTACGGACTGGCCAAGAAGATGCTTCTGGTTCAATCTCAGGCCTATCGAGAAGAATACGGATTCAATTCTATATTCCTGCTGCCGGTGAATCTTTACGGGCCGGGCGACAATTTCGATCCCGCCAGCAGCCATGTGATACCGGCTCTGATAAAGAAATGCGTGGACGCCAAAGAAAGCGGCGCCGACCACATCGTATGCTGGGGTACGGGTAGAGTCTCACGTGAATTCCTTTACGCCGGCGACGCCGCCGAGGGAATTCTGCTGGCAACAGAGCACTATAACAGTTCCGAGCCGGTCAACATCGGCGCCGGCTTTGAAATAAAAATAAAGGACCTCGCCGAAAAGATTGCCCGGCTCACCGGTTTCAGCGGCGAAATCCGCTGGGACAGCTCACAGCCCGATGGCCAACCCAGACGGTGCCTCGACGTTTCCAGAGCGAAGGAATACTTCGGCTTCGAGGCCAAAATGCCTTTCGGTGAAGGATTAAAGGCCACGATAGACTGGTACATCGCAAATCGGCCAAAATCTTAGCACCTTTCCCGTGTTTAGTATAACAGGGCCGTGAGTGAGACTCGATGATGCACGTTGTGATGGTCACATTATTTCCGAAGGAACCTCAGAGCATAGACGGCGGTGTGGCCGAAGCGGCGAAATATCTTGCCGACGAGCTCTGCAAACAGCCGGACGTTAGATTGACCATCGTCGCTCCCGAAGACAAAGGGAGCGAGACTACGTGTGAGGGGTGGGGAGCCTACAATGTTTACCGGGTTGGTAGAAAAGGATTCTGGAGCTTCCTGCCGGCAACATTGTATGACCTGCTGGCAGGCAAAAGGCAGCTCTCATCCCTGTTGCGAGAGTTGAAACCTGATATTGTCCACTTCCAGGGTCTCACATTCTTAGCGCCCCATTGCGAGCATCCGAACGTTCTCACTATGCACGGCATCGCCGAAAAAGACGCGGTCCGGGACTACCGAAGGGGCATCCTTCGACAACCAAAGGAGCTTCTCCTGAAACTCACCGAAGGGTGCGGACGCCGCCGGGTTCGAAATGTTATTCTGACAAGCGACTATGCAAAAAAGTATCTGTCCCCGTCAAGCGACGCATGCAAAACCTGGCTTATCGAAAACCCCGTTGCAGATTCGTTCTTCGACATCGCCAGGAATTGTGAGCCGGGCAGAATATTATGCTGCCGCATGGTCAGGCCGCTAAACAACGTTCTGGGCGTGATAAAAGCGTTCAATCTGATTGCGGAGAAGTTCTCCTGTGCAAGACTCAGAATCGCCGGCGCCGTTGAAACCGCATACCTCGAAGAGTACAAACGGGAGGTTGAAACTGACGGCATTCAGGATCGAGTGTGTTTCCTTGGAAACATAAGCATTGAAGATGTACAACTGGAATTGTCCAGGGCGAATTGCCTTGTTGTGCCGTCTTTTCAGGAAAATGCACCACTGAACATCGCCGAGGCGATGGCAGCAGGTGTTCCCGTTGTAGCTTCTAATGTCGGCGGCATTCCCGGAAAGATCCGTGACGGCAAAACAGGGCTGCTCGTAGATCCCCACGACGCCCGCGGCATAGCCGGGGCCGTCTCGAAAATCATCTCCGACAAGAAACTTGCCGAATCCATGGCACAGCGTGCAAAAAAACTTGCCGCCGAAAAGTTCAGGGCCTCAATCATCTGTGAAAAAACGTTACAGACCTATCGCGAAGTATTGGCCAAATCGTAGTGCGCGTCCCGCACGACGCAATAAGCACGGCAAATACAATAATGTTAATCTGGCCTTCGGCCCCCAGTACAATCTGAATAATCATACTAACCCGTTGTGCTCCGGCCAAGTTATTTCAGAGGGCCCCAAATATCGACCAGCAGATCGTATAGCCACGGGTCGTACTCCTGGAGCTCGGCCGCTACGAAGGGGTAGAAATCGTTTCGATAGAAAAACGATTCCGTGCCTTCGGCGAAGTATTCCTTGTGATTAGTGGCGGCGTAATGGCGCACCTTCTTGCCGGTATACAGCAGGACTTTCTCGTAGAGCCCTTCCGTCATTGCTTTGTCGTAAGCGTCGATGATGCGCTGATCGTCGAAGGCCAGAAACTGGTCGTGATAGGCGTGGGCCAGTTCATGGAGAATTACGGCCGGGTGCTTCAGCATCTGTTGCCGGGACAGAAGCTGATCGGCGTGAGTGATGTGCACCTTTTTCGCCAGGCGCCGGTCATGTCCGCGGTCGGTCAGCCATTTGGGACTGGGGTGGTACTGCATGGCGCCCAACTGAGGATGAGCGTGCTCGATCCAGAATTCGAGTTTGCGCATTTTCGCTAATTGCTCTTCAGGAACCAGCACTGCAATACGCTGGAGGTGGTTGGCCAGCATTTTCAAGGCTTTGGCGCCGGATTCGCAGCGCTCGCCTTCGAGCAGTTGAGGATCCACATACACGGTCCAGCCTTCGATCTCCCGGACGACCGGGTCGAACCGGTGAGCCTTTGCTTCTTCTATCGAAGCGGCGCTCGGCTTTTTGTCTTTTGCGGTTGCCGTCGGCAGGAAAACCCCAAACACGAGCAGTAATAAAACTGTTTGCCTGATTGATTTCATAAATGTTCTCCAGTCTGCGAGCCCGATAGTAGAAAATATTTTGCTTGTGATTATAGCAGTTTGTCACGAATCCGCAACAGCCTCCGCCGCTGTGCTCGGCGCGGCCTGTCGCTATGACCGACAGGAACAGATACGAGTTCGTTAAAATGGGCTTCTTAATACCAAAACGTTCATTATTATAAGACTTTGTGTATTGTCTTTTATGCATGAAGTGGACCGATCTGTACAGAGGCAACGACTTAGAGAGAGCGTTTTGGCACAAGTAACGCGAGCACATAATGTCGTGAGCGTCCTATAAAAAAACAAAGATTTTGCTTTTTAATTGCCGATAGGTCAAATTGAAGATACATTTATGCTGAAAATTTCGGGGGAGCTTGTCGGAAACTCGAAACACCAGGGAATGGTGCACTACATACTCCCGGAAAAGAATCATAGCTATTGAGAAGGATCGTTATCATGCCGACTTGTGGCAGCAATATGAGTAGCTACCAATCTAAGAAAAACTTCACATATTTTCTGGTGTGTTCGATTGTCGTGAATGTTTTCCTGCCGGCCACGTTTGCTCTTGAGCCCGGCAACGTCATCAGCTCTTCCGGTATCGTCGGCAAGCCCACATGGGGCGACCACACCGTCATAGATACCCAAAACGGCTCGATCATCAACTGGAGCAATTTCAACACAAGCAGCGCTCAGTCCGTTACTTTTCAACAATACGATGGCGCGAACGTGAGCAACTCTTCGGCCGTGCTCAACAGGATAAGCTCCGGCGACGTTCCAACGCAATTCAACGGAACCCTGAATGCCAATGGCCGGGTCTTCATAGTCAATCCGGCTGGAGTTATTTTCGGCGCAAGATCATCTATAAACGTCTCTGAATTGCTCGCATCCGGCCTGAGTATGTCAAACGACGTTTTCAATGCTGTAATCGCCGATGAAAACAAAAGGATATTGTTTCACGGCGGCAGCGGCGATGCGATCAACAATGGCGTTATCAATGCCGAAAGGAGTGTTTATCTCGTCGGGCAAAACGTTGTTAACAATGGCGCTGTTCACTGTCCCGGTGGATTGGTTGTAATGGCGGCCGGCGATAATCTCAGGCTCGGTCAAAGCTTTAGTAACGTCATTGTCAATATCGACATCGACTTGATAAGCGGTGGCAATAACAGCGTTACGAACAACGGCACAATCGGAGAAAGTCTTTCGCCGGCTGCAAAACTGGTCCTCGCCGCAGGTGACATCTTTTCCCAGACCATTGCCGGCGTCGAAGATGTAGAAACTATTGCGAGAGGCGAGGTCGAGCTTGACGGCATAATCGAAACAATTGACACCGATTTCCCGGGCACCGGCCCGGGCAGCGAGCATACCCCCGTGCGACGCGTGCGCTAGACTAAGAAAATCGGCCGCAATTCTTCGCGACTATCCCGGCGTCTATGTTGCAGCTCTGTCGGCGGTGCTAAATGAATTCGCATCGAGCGACGCCCCACTGTCCGAGGAACAGAACGCTGCTATCACTGTCGCTATTGCCGGCGGCACAGAAGGAAACATCGAATACGCCCTTGCGAAAGAATATCTCGATGCCCTGGCCGATTATGTCACCATCCTGAATAACGAAATGAATCTCTCGATGGCAGACTCGACTGAGTTCGTATTGAACAAGTACGTCGAGCCGTTGATCGAGAACGAGAATATAGGGCTGGCAACATTCCTCACTTCAAAACTTACTAATCCGTCAGATTCATAACGGCGACTACCTCCCCCTAACCGATCTCTGACTCTTGCTATCCACCAGCTACCATTTCGGCCGTAAGACTGCCAAAAGAGCATTAGACGTGACAGCAGCTTATGTCTTTAACGGGTAACCAACGTATCTAAACTGTCAATTCATGCTGCCGATTCTTTTTATGTAAGGGGTTGCGGAATCTACAGGCTTTGGTTATATTTGCGCAAGATTCAAAATTACGGAACAAAAGGACACGAACAATTATTCTGAAAGGAGCAGGTATGGCACTTGACAGACACTTGAAAATGGGAATGATCGGCGGCGGACCCGGGGCGTTTATCGGCGACGTGCATCGAAAGGCATCGCGTCTTTGCGGCGGGATAGACCTCGTAGCCGGGGCATTCGATATCAACCCGCGCAAATCGAAACAGATGGGAAAAGAGTTGCTGCTCGATTCGAAGCGCGTATACGGCACTTACGAGGAGATGATCGAGAAAGAACTCAAGTTGCCGGAGGGCGAAAGAATCGACTTTGTGGCTGTTACTACGCCAAACAACTGGCACTTTCCCATCGCGAGAGACTTCCTCAACGCCGGGTTCCACGTCATGTGCGAAAAGCCGATGACAATAGACGTCAAACAAGCAAAAGAGTTGGTGGAAATCGTCAAGAAAACGCGCAAAGTCTTTGGACTGATGCACAATTACACCGGCTATCCGATGGTCAAGCTCGCCCGTGACATGGTTAAAGACGGCGACCTCGGCAAAATTCGCAAGATCGTCGTACAGTATCCGCAGGGCTGGCTCGCGACCGCGCTGGAAAAAACCGGCCAGATGCAGGCAAGCTGGCGGACCGATCCCAAGCAGAGCGGCGGCGCCGGATGCATGGGTGACATCGGCACGCACGCCGAAAACCTCTCCGAGTACATCACCGGCTTGAAGATCAGAGAAGTCTGTGCCGATCTGACAACTTTTGTCAAAGGCAGAAAGCTCGACGACGACGGTAACGTCCTGTTACGCTTCAATAACGGCGCCCGCGGCGTGCTGCACGCCAGTCAGGTTTCCATCGGCGAAGAAAACAATCTCGCCATCTGGGTATACGGCGATCAAAGGGCGCTCGAATGGCATCAGGAACATCCTAACTATCTGTACGTAAAAGAGCCGGACGGGCCCTTGCAGGTGTGGCGGCGCGGCAACGATTACGTGGCGGCCAAGAGCGCTGCGGCCGGTCGCGCAACGCGCGTTCCTTTCGGGCATCCCGAGGCCTTCTTCGAGGCCTTTGCCAACAATTACGTCAACTTCTCAGAAACCCTTAGTGCCAAACTGACCAGAACCAAGCCCGATCCTCTGGCGCTGGATTTCCCCGATGTCAAAGACGGGCTTCGCGGCATGCAATTCATCGAGACCGTACTGGCCAGCACCAAGAGCAAACAGAAATGGACCGCGTTCAAGAAGTAATGGCAGTAGTGTGAGAAAAAGGAGCATTTAGTATGCGGAACGTTCAGGACAGCAAGATTACCCGACGCGGCTTGATGGCGTCGGCCGCGGCGGCGGTTGCGGTTTCATCAGTCGCTTCAGAAAGCAAAGCAGCAGGCCAGGCTGGAAAGTTCAAGCTCAAATACGCACCCAATTTTGGGATGTTCAGACAGCACGCCGGTAAAGACCCGATAGATCACATCAAGTTCATGTCCGACCAGGGCTTCAGAGCGATGTTCGATAACGGGTTGATGCGTAAATCGCCGGACCTTGTCGATAAGATCGTCAAGGAACTGGATCGGCGGAACATGGACCTCGGGCCGTTCGTTCTCCGGGGCATCGGCGGAAAGTCGTTTGTAACAAAAGACAAAGAAATCCGCCGGAAGATCATCAAGACCGCTAAAGACGGCGTCGAATTCGCCAAGAGGGCCAACGCCAAATGGGCACTGCTCGTCCCCGGGGCTTACGACGACGGCCTGGAGTGGGACTACCAAACCGCAAATGTGATTGAAAACCTCAGATACGTCGCCGAAATATGCGAACCGTCGGGTCTTGTGATCGTTCTTGAGCCGTTGAATGCCTGGACCAATCATCCGGGTCTGTTCCTGACCAAGATTCCGCAAGCCTACATGATCTGCCGGGCGGTCAATAGTCCCTCGATCAAGATTGTCAACGACATATATCACCAGCAGATTACCGAGGGCAACCTCATCCCGAATATCGACATGGCGTGGGATGAAATTGCCTCTTTCCATCTGGGCGACAATCCCGGCCGCAAGGAGCCGACGACCGGCGAGATCAACTATAAAAACATATTCAAGCACCTTCACGCCAAGGGCTACGACGGCGTCCTGTGTATGGAGCACGGCAGAAGCAAGCCCGGCAAAGAAGGCGAGCAGGCGGTGATCGACGCCTACCGATACTGTGACAATTTCTAAGAGGCCAACAGTTTGTCCCTGCCGGCGTGTTTAGCCCGATGCCCCGGCAGGACAAACGCTTCCACCGGGCCTCCGCCACTACTTGCCGAAATGCAATTCAATTATATCTCTGTCGTTTAAGACGTGACTTTTCTGGACGTTCTGGCCGTCGTGCACACCGGCGCCCCAGATTCTCGCTGACTTCAGCTTCTCCGCCAACTGCCGGTGGACGGCGTAAGCCAGGTCCGTCACAGTCGAGCCCGCCGGCAGCGTGAAAGGATCGGTCATGTCGGCAGGCTCGCCCGGAGGCTTGGCGTAAATGCGTATTACGTCCAGCAGTCTGAAAAAGGTTGCGGTTAGTTCTTCAAGCCCCTTTCCGGTCTCGGCGGAAATCTCGACGTACTCGAATGGGTACCCGACCAGTTCCTTTAAGGCATCGAAAGCGCCCGACTCGGCAATGTCTGACTTTGTGCAGATACAGAAGGCTTTCTTGCCAAGAGCGTTGCCCTGACCGTCGTAAGCTGGCGTTTCGCTGTCAATCAGCAAGCTCCGTTCTTCGAGAAAGTCCATGCACACGCCGAACTGTTCGAGCACATCGCCGGAAAGGTCGACGACGATGGCTATGATATCGCAGTTGCGGTACGTGCCGACCTGCCCCGGAGCACTATAATCGGCGGTAATCGGCGGCATGTCCACCAGTTGAATCTTTATATCCTCGAATTCCACCATACCCGGCACGGGCGCGTTTGTTGCGAACGGAAAATCTGCGACATTGACTTTGGCGTTGGAGAGCGCGGCTATGATGGAACTCTTGCCGCTATTGGGCGTGCCGATCAGGACTATCTGCCCTGCTCCGCTTCGCGGCACGTGAAATATATCGACGTGCGTGCCGCCGCCTTTTTTCTGCGTCGCCGCGTCTTTGAGCTTGCTGAGCTTCTTGCGCAGGTCCGCCCTGAGATGATCGGTTCCCTTGTGCTTGGGAATAACAGCGAGCATCCGCTCAAGCGCAAGAATCTTCTCGTCGGTGGAACTAGCACTCTTATACCACTTCTCGGCCTTCAGATATTCCGGTGTCAAATTCGCAGGCATTTCTTAAATCCGGCGCACATATTGCCTAATCAACTTCCGGCTTTGATATGTCAATCACTTCCAGGTTACGGTCCCCGCGAGGGACTTTTACCGTCGCCTTCTCTCCTTTCGCCAGCCCGAGAATGGCACTTCCTATTGGCGACTTGATTGAGATACTTCCTAAATCGGTGTCAGACTCGCCGGGGCCCAGCAACTGATAGGTCACATTTTCTTTTGTATCCAGGTCCAGCAGGGTCACAACAGTGCCGAACTCGGCCCGGTCGCAACTGACCGTCGTGCAATCAACGATATCAGCCTGGTTCAGCAGGCCCTTTAGTTCGCCAATCCGTCCAACTATGTGGCCCTGTCGCTGACGTCCGTAGATGTACGCGGCGTTTTCTCTTAAATCGCCTTCTTCACGCGCTTCGGCAACAGTTCGCTGGACTTCGGGCAGTTCTACCTCCTCGAGATGCTTCAGTTCCTCCATCAGTCTATTGTAACCGGTTCTTGACATCGGTTCGAGATCGCGCATCGAGATATATCTCCATGTATTGAGTTTTCTTTCCTACTTTTACTCTGATAACAATTACATCGTGTTTGATTATAAAAGATTTCAGAGCATTTGAGAATCGTTTTTCGATTGACTTGCGAGGGGTGTCTGCTAAATTAGATATTGGGAGGCGACAGCTTCCCGATATAGGTCGAAACCGGCATTCTTGATTGAACTCAGGCAAGAAAGGAGACATATCATGGCAATAAATCGTCGCACATTCATCAGAAACTCGATGGCGTCGGGTCTGGCGCTTGCGGCACCAGACATAATCCGAGCCGACAGCGGCAGGAAATATCGTACAGCCCTTATCGGCAGCGGCTGGTGGGGCACTAACATCGCCCGCGCGGCGCTGGAATCGGGTGAGTCCAGAATCGTTGCCATGTGCGACGTCGATTCCAGTCAGATGGCCAAGTCGGCCGATACAATCGAGAAGCTCAGCGGCGACAAGCCCAAGAAGTACAAAGACTATCGCGAGCTTTTGAACGCCGAGAAGCCGGAAATCGCAATCGTCGCCACGCCCGATCACTGGCATCCGCTGATCACTATTGCGGCGGTCGAGGCGGGCGCCCACGTTTACGTGGAAAAACCGATCAGCCACACTATCAGGGAAGGCCGGGCGATGGTCAACGCCGCCCGCGCCGCCGATCGAGTCGTTCAGGTGGGAACGCACAGGCGGATTTCGCCGCACAACGTCTCCGGCATGAAGTTCCTCCGCGAGGGCAAGGCCGGCAAGATCGGCATGGTCCGGGCATTTGTGCATTACGGCGGCGGGCCGGAGGAACCGAGACCGAATCAGGACCCGCCGGAGGGTCTGGACTGGGACATGTGGTGCGGCCCGGCGCCCAAACGCCCCTTCAATACAAAGATTCACCCCAAGGGCTTCCGGCAATTCCTCGACTACGCCAACGGCACGCTCGGCGACTGGGGCATACACTGGATGGACCAGATCGTCTGGTGGGCAAACGAGGCCAGTCCCAAGCACGTCTATTCCACCGGCGGAAGACCCATCGCAGGCCCGGCGATCAATGACGGCAAGGTTCAGACGACCGACGCCCCTGACCACCAGGTCGCCAGCTTCGAATTCGACGACTTTACGGCAGTCTGGGAGCATCGCAGGTTCGCGGGCAATAACGCCGAGAAGGGCGAAAACGTGGGCTGCTATTTCTACGGCACGAAAGGCACGTTCCACATGGCCTGGCGAGATGGCTGGACGTTCTATCCGACCGGCAGAGGGCAGAAGATAATCCACGAAGAGCCGCAGTTGAACCAGCCCGATGGCCAGAACATCCGAGAACTCTGGACGGACCTTATAAAGGCCATCAAGACTGGCAGCCGCCCGGTTTGCGACATCGAGCTGATCCACCGCTCGACGACTATGAGCCTGCTCGGAATGCTGTCACTGAAAATCGGCCGAAGCGTCGAATGGGACGCCGAAAGAGAAGTAATCGTCGGCGACGGAGAGGCCAATAACCTGCTCAGCCGCGAGTACCGGGGCCCCTGGGTCTATCCGGAGGTTTAGCACGACTCACATTGGGCTGTCGCAGCGCTATCAGCAGTGCGCCGTTTCGAAAGCCGAAAAGGTATGAACTGCAGAACAATCAGTGAGACCGGGAAACTGACGAGCACCCACACAAGCACCCCCGGCTGTCATCAGTGCCCACCACAGTAACACTTGCACTTTGGGGGCCGGGATGCGAAGCTGGGCCTGGTGCTTGTGCCAGCGTCTTGTCTTGCGGACGGCGCCGAGAACAGCAACCGAGCCCACACATAGGGCAAAGGGGATGACGGCGTAAATCAACCAGGGCAATGTCCCCCGACCGACTGCCTGTGGCGCTACGATGGACCTGCGCGTCAGCGCGAACAGCATAGCTGCTTCGCCAAGGTACGGTGCGTCTGACAGGTTAGAAAGAATCCGGGGACCCAGTAATGTTCCATCGGGCAGCGGCCATGATCCGACGACGGCCTCGGCGCCGAGTGGATACGCATGGTCGAACCGGCCCATAGCTCTCGCTGCCCCGACACCGAAGGCACAGGCCCCGGCACCGTAGCCGAAGAGAATGGGCCCGGCATCGACATCCGCAAACACAAAGTTGCCGACCTCAATATCTTTGGAATACTCACGGAAGCCGGCAAGCCAACGTCCCTGCTGCCAGAACTGGTCCTCATACTTGGCATACCAGTCACGGGCGGTATCGGGCCACAATTCTGGAGCCCAGATCAGCATGAATGACAGCCCAACGCCTCGGGCGACGTCAGCAGCCCGGCCCGTCCTCGAGCTGGCAACGTAGGCGGGCAGTCCCGTGTCGCGGTCCAGCCGCGTGTCCTGGAATCCGCGAACGGCGCGAGCGGCGAATTCGCTGTGGTCGGTACCGAGGACTGCATCGGCCCGCCGGATCGCGGCAATTGCCGGCAGAATATCCACCGGATAGCACTGACGAGGATAATCATCGAGCAGCCCATACGGTGAGGCGTCGAGTTCCTTCGCGAGTGAGTCGACCTGACCACGCAGAAGGTCTTCATAACTTCTATCGCCGAGCAGTTTCTGGTAGCTGGTCAGGCCGCTGATTAGCAACATTCTGTAGAACAGATTTTCCTTTTCGAGATAAGAATCGCCCCAATGATCCCTGACCCAACTCGCGTGATTGGGATCGGCAACAAGCTTTGCAGCCGCCTCAATAGCGCCGCGTGCGTATTCTTTCGGCGCTGTGGACGCAAATGCAGGATTCCCGTCGAACGCTTCCTGCAACGCCTCGGTCGCCCAGAGGTAAAAAACCGAACCGAAAACGGGCCACTCGGTTCCCGATATATCCCCGGTTATAAGCTTCGTAGCGGCGCCGGCTTTCACGCGTTTTCTGGCCCATTTCTCATACCTGGGGGATAGTGCCCGGTGCCAGCGATATGCGAATCGCGGCATAACATCACTGCCAAGCCCCGGATCACGCAGATCACGAGTTAACATGATTGCAGGGATCAGAAGGAAATACGCGGACAGAAAAATGAAGATTACGGCGTTTACATTGACGCACAAAGTCAGTTGTTTTTTCATGGTCTCACTCTTCTGTTGCCTGAAAGTGGCGCGATTTCGGGCAAACATTTGTTGCCGTTCGGCGTATAATGTTATATAATAAGCGAGATTGCGAAATTGACAAGTACATACGGGGGCGAACGGCTTCGACCGGATGTCGGAGAGGTAAGTTGCATGCCCAGGATGTCGGTTGGCCTGGTTAATCATCCGACACTAAATTTTTACTTGGCAACTCACAGTTGCGCATGGCTGCTTAAATTAGCAGCCCGTCCTGCCCGACTTCGCCTGCGGGTCAGGTAAGGGCGTCAGAAAGCAGGCTGGCCGAGCTGGTTTTTCGGGCCGGCAAGGCGAGATTTCACCGAAATAGCCGGACTAAGTGCTCGTCGCTTGGCGCTTGGTAAGGCGAAAAAACGATAAAGCGACTAAGCATGTAGAAGCTTGTCTTGAAGCATCACGGGACGGGGGTTCGAATCCCCCCGCCTCCATTCTACTGTATTTGTTGTAAGTTGCTGTTCTGGCAATAACTTAACGACTTTGACCTTTGTCTCGCTATCAGTTTTTTGCACCATATTCGCACCTACTTGTTCCAAAAGCAGGCGATCAGCTACCTTTTCGGCCACTTGAGCGAGACGTTCATTTCGTGCTCTGCCATAGGTGTTGGCGGTCAATGTTGGCGTGCTGTGCCGGGCCAACGCTTGAGCTTCCTTGTGGTTGGCTCCGGCCTCGTAAGTAAGCGTTACGAAGCTCGTCCGTAAGGCATGGAATGCGATTTTGCCCTCCGCTGTGTGCTTAGGTATCCCCGCGGCCTCCAAATCTCTATCAAGCTCGCGTGCTGGGTGAGACGGAACGTAAAGCAGAGCATCCTGTGGACAAACGAAATTTCTGTAGAATCGCATATATAGCGCTTGCACAATCCCACTGGCACAAAATGACTCCAATTCGTTTACTAAGCGTTTGGGCAACGGTTGGAAAGCCATCTTCCGATTCTTTGTCCAGGCAGGGTCTAACTTCAAAACGTTGTCCTCCGTATCCAAATGCTTTCGGGTCAGTTTTTGAAGCTCACCGGCGCGAAGCCCGGTTGTCATGGCAATGATGTATAAGAGCCTCAAATGCTCCGGTGCTACTTTGAGTAGTCGGCTGGTCTCATCAATCGTCAGTGCGCGATACTCTTCCTCCGGTGTCGTGTCTATATCAGCGAGTTTTTCCAGTGGATTTTCCGACAGATACCCCCGAATAACGCACCAGTTGCAGAAACTACGAAGCGCTTCGGTAATATTAGCAATGGTCTTGCCGGATTTGCCCCGTTTGGCAAGCTCTCGAAGCGTAGCCTCGACGCGGGGAAGAAGGTTGTCCAAGTCAGATAGTACCTTAAAGTCCAGCGTCTCAGCCCAAAGTTCCAAGTGGCGTTTTTTCCGAGAGACGTGAGAGTCGGCCCAGGGACGGCCTTTGTGTCCGCCTTGAAGCTTCCCCCATTCGATGTATTCAGCAACCGTATCCAAGAACGAGCGGTTTCGATGCTTGAAATGAGCCTGCTGCGGTTCCCGATAACCAAGCCGGATTTGCCGATGATCTTCTTCGAGCTTGCGGGCTATTCGCACCGTCTCCGACCTGAGTTTCGAGCCGGTGAAGTATTGCTTTTTACCTGTGTAGTCAATGAAGAAACCCTGATAGCGTCCACTGGAACTCGGTCGTTTTCTCGCGCCTGCCATTTTCTATTTTCTCACTTTCTGCCAGCAATATCGAAGATAATCAGCCATAGTCATACCTGCTGCGTTTGCATCTGAAGACAACTGCTCAAATTCATCCTGTCTCAAACGAATACTGGTCACCACGTTTCGGCGCTGGCTCGCCTTAATAGATGGCCGTCCTCTTGGCTTTTTCTTTTTGCCCATATTCCGAATTATAATATGCGCACTACATTAATGTCAAGAGGAAAATTGAGAAATTCTTTTCTGCAATTGCTCGGATTCCTTTCGGGCCGCGCCGAGTCTTTCGGCCAAGTGGTCCCTCAAAGCTTTAACCGTCCAGACGGGTTCGCCGAAAAGCCGGATGCTCGGCGGTAGTTCACCACGTTCAACTGCTCGCTTGATACTGACCCTGTGCCGGTCGAAAAGTTTTGCAAGCGCCTGCTCTGATACAACCGCGTCGGCAGGTAGGTCTCCGAGTTCTCTGATAATTCCCATGTTGTTACTTTGTTCAGCATCCATTCTTGTCAAACCTCACCATTTAAGCTCGTCTCTTTCCTCGGATTTCAACTATGCCAACTGCATCAACATCCTTTTTTGGCAATCTTGGCAATCTTCGGATTTTTTATTCATTATCAACGGTTTTCCACCATCCGGACTATCAAGGTTGCCAAGATTGCCAGATTTTCTGTCTGGCATTGTTGGTCCCTTTGCTTTAGATCGGCACGTCTTCCAACTTCATAAACCATGTGTCCTTTTCCTTGAAACTCTTAACATCCAAAGTCTTCTTCGCCCTGTTCAATGTACGTTCGCTGATCTTGTTCTCTTTTGCCTGTTTGAAAAGCTCTGCGGATGGTGTCGGACCATCTTTAAGGCACTCTCTAAGAAAGTTCTCAGCTTCTTCCAACGCTCCGACTCCATCGCTGGTTTCCGAACAGAGCGCCTCGTCTGTCGTTATTTCGATACGATCCGGTTCAAACGCCACCACGCCGTCGATTATGCTGAAAGCCAATCCACCAGGATCAACCGACAAGTTCGCCTTTGCCGGTGTAAGAAGACGTCGGTTCGGATTGTCTCTGTCTTTGGAGACCACCCAAACTGCCCGTGCCGCTGCTGTGAAGGCCAGACTGCCGAGAGTACGGTAGATCGCTTTGGTTCCCTGATTCTTCGTTAAGTGGCTGACTCCCACGACCGCGAGTCGATGCGTTGCCGCCAACGTCGCTAACGGAGCTAAAGCACCTCGGACTTCCGCATTTTTGTGTGAGTCCGTATTGCCCAGGTACGCCGTGAGCGGATCAATTATCACAAGTCGTGTTTCCGGCATTTCCACAATTGCTTCCTGGAGCGCGGGCAAGTGCTTTGTGACATTGAAATGGCAAGGGCCTTCGTATTCAGAATCCTCACAGGTGACACCTTGAATTGCCCGGATTCTGGCCAAGTCCGCTTCGTGATCTTTGAGTCGCGGTACGATGGTGTCGGCAATATCGTCTTCAGCACTCAGGATAATGACCGAGCCTTTAAGAATCGGTTGTTTGAATGGATCATCCGCCCAGAGCCTCCCGGTAGTAACTTGTGCAGCAATGTACAGCGTTAAGAATGACTTGCCCAAACCCGGATCGCCGACGAGCATGGAGAGCTTGCCCAGCGGGAAGCGATTGTCCCACAACCATTCAACCTTCTGTGGCTCAACGTCTTCGAGTTTGACAATGACAGGTTTGATAATGTATTCGCTGTCCCGGTCTGAACGTGTGTGTTTCTGTGTGGTTCTATCTGGTTTGTATGGTTTACTGTCATCTATCAGCTTTAGAAGCTCGGTCGCTTGATGGCCGCTATCCAACCAGTCTGATAGGTCCCCTTTTCCCGGAAGCCCCGGTAGTTCGACAATCCGTACTTCCGCTGCTATCCCATGTAAGGATTCTGCAACTTGGCGAGCGTGTTTCTTGCCCGCTTGGTCGTTATCTGGAATAATGACAACAAGCCGAGTCTGAAAATGCTCGTTGTACTCTTCGCGCCACTTTCCAGCCCCCATAGGGCAAGTCGTAGCCACAAAACCGAGTTCGCAGAGTCGATCACAGTCCTTTTCACCTTCAACAATGAATATCCAGTCCTGTTTCGAAGCTTTCAAAAGCTCCGGTAGACGATAGACGACTTTACGTACACCTTCCAGATTCCATATCCAGCCGCCGTTGTCATTCGGCCTGCGCTGGCTGAAACCTTTGTCCTCATATCGAACAGCTTGAAATAGCAGTTTACCTGTTTCGTCTGTGTAATCGTAGGTTTTCAATATGCTCTTCGCCACGTTCTTACTCCCCCTGCTCTGATACCTTTTGGTCAGAGTCCTTCGATCCCTGACGCGCAGAATGGCCTTCATCGGCGTTCTGTGGAAGCTGGTAAGGTCGTACAGCGTAAAGCGGGCACGCCAAATCAGTACAATTCCGGGTTTCTTCGATTTGCCAACACACGCATTCGAGACAAAAGGATTTTGTAGCTGCACGAAGACTCTTTCCAGAAACCGCCTTGTCATAGCAAGCCCGGTACGAGCGAGGCATCTGGGCGCGGCGCTGCTCGATCTGCTGTTGTCGTTTCGTACTCATACTGTTCCCCCTGTATGTTTGGAGTCCATATATCGCCGCAACCACCGCTCGAACAACCGCCAACCACGTTGACTCAGTTCACGGCCTAACGGAAATTCCAGGCAGAATAGAATCTCGCCGATGTCATTCCGAAGATTTCCCCTTGACTCTGCTATGCAGATTGGATATGATTCTTTTTGTCGATGACGTTTTGAGGTCGTTGTTCGCGCAGCGGCCTCTTTGCTTTTAATCAACATTGTTCTGTATCCTTTCTCTCTTTAGACTCCTGCTGGTTTGGGCAGCCCATCGCAATCCACTTCTCAATATCACTCCTGCGCCAACGGATTGCCCCTGCGATTGTCACAGGTTCAGGCAAAAGTCCTGAAGACCTGTAACGCCAAATACTCCTGACAGAGGTTGAAAGAATCTCTGCCAGGGTTTTTGCTGTCAAAAGCTCTCCAAGTGGGTTTGTCTTGTTCATTGCAACATGTCCTAAAAAATGTGTTTCGTTTTATGTTGCGTCTGAACGGTCGGAAATTAGAAAAATAGGTGACATTAGAACCCAGAAACAACCACGCACACCAAAAAAGTTGTCACAAGTTCTTGGTAATCAAAGACATAACAATTTGAAAAAAAAG
>CAZRBG010000043.1:0-48706 GCA_964598225.1 uncultured Pirellulales bacterium | reverse complement strand
TCGATCATATCGCGGCGGACATCGCCGGAACCGTTGCCGAACAGCTCGTAGTCAAGACTCAAAATCAGGTTGATCATTGGGGGTCTTTGCTCGTATGTACGACTGTGTGACAGTTTGACGCTGTGGTGATGTTAACGTTAAGTCTGATTACAGTTCATCATCCTTTATTGCCGCGATTTTCATAAGATGACTCTGCAATCCGATCTTTAAGGGCTTATTGCCATGAACCGGTACGGAGATGCGGACATTTATGCCGGTCTTGGCATAAATATGGTGGCTTCCGTTGATACGTTTTAGTTTCCAGCCTCTGTTTTCAAGAAGATGACAGAACTTTTTGCCGCTTATGGGCTTCAAACGGCAATCTCCATGATCTTATCTGTGCCTGTGGCTGCAATATCCTGGACCTCAACGGAAAGGCACCCCTCAACCGCTTCATAGATATTGTGCAACAATTCATCAAAAGTATCTCCCTGAGTCGCACATCCGGGAATTGCGGGAACTTCGGCCCAATATCCGCCTTCCTCTGCTTCGTGGATTACTACTTTCAATTTCATTTCACCTGCCCCAAATACACCAGCCAATATATCCTGATTCCTCTCCCGCAAGGCCCGATTATAACGGTGGTCTTACAAACCTGCAATTAATCTTCCTTTTAACAAGTAATCTTCGCTAATCTTCACTAATACCAAATTTATTCATAGATGTTAGTGCGAATTAGTGTGGAGTACTGGTTCATTATGATAATCTCATTTGCATAGACCTGAGTTTTCGTTTGAAAGGGTCGAGTATCAGGCCTAGATTTTCCAGGGTAACAACGCCCAGCAAAGGATCATCGTCTGCCTCTCCCAAAATAACCGGCGTGTGGCCGTCGTTATCTTCGAGACTAATGTGACACTCTGATACGTATCGCTCCATACGTGTGCCATCTGCGAGGGTAAATGTTACCTTCCTTTTGGGTTTGAGGCCCAGATCCTGCCATACATCCAGGGGCAGCAAAGTATAGCTTGCACCGCTGTCAACCAGGAATTGAACTCGACGTTGTTTTCCTGCTGGTCCGGTTACTGTTGCCTCAATAAATGTTAATCCCACAATGGCACCTCAATCAGACTATTCTCCCAGCACATCATATCGACTGTGTGACCATGTGACGGTATGACCTTACCCCGCCATGCCGGAGCACTGTATCACCGTCGCACAGCACAACCGTCATTCCGGGCAGACTCCGTCCCCGTCGGTTGCGCCGGAAAGGTGGAACAACCTCTGGAGATTACTTCTGTTAGAGCTCTTTTTCAGAACCTTTTAGTAATGGCCGCCGCATTATCTTTATGCATGGCAACGGCCTGCTCGTCCAAATACCCTTCAGGGTAATAAATTGCCACCAGTACGATAACAAACTGTTATTGTTAAGCCACTTACCCGCGTAGAAACGGGGATTCTCAATCAAGAACACTATACTTTTCGGCTAACCGCAGAGATGGCATGAGATTAGTTCGGCCATAAAACCACAAATTACGTAGAAATACGTAGCGAAATATAAAGCTCATGTTACTCTCTGCCATCCCCAATGTCGTAAGAAAGATCACCTTTAACGACACGTTCCGATAATAAACAAAAGTCCATCCATATTCCAGTCAAAAAACGGATGGAAATTTAATACCGAAACGAGAAAAATCGTTTGGAGCCTCAAGTGAGAGGCTTTGGTGATGCAAGCCTGAGACCTGAGATTTCGTCCAAACGATTTTTCTTTCAAGACCGTTCGAAATATCGCAACTTGTCAGACTACTCCAATGCCCGACAGAATTTCAATTTCCCCTTATACACAGATAAATTTATAGACCCACACGCGATCCGATCAGCTCCGATAAGTCAGGAATACTGCTTCTTGCTGTAGTTGTAGCCATAGCCATATCCGTATCCGTATTTGCCGTGCTCTCGGGAGCCGACGAAGACCGTTCCCATAAGCTCTCCTCCGGCTGAATCCAGCCTGGCAAGGGCGTCGACCACGTTCGACCGCTGTGAAACAAGCTCTCGCTCCACCATGATTGTGCCGTCGACCTGGCTCGAGATGATCGTTGCATCCGCAACCGGCAAAATAGGTGAGCTGTCCAGTATTATAAAATCAAAATGCCTGCGCAACTGGTCGAGGCAGGCCTTGAAAGCGCCGTTGGCCGTTCCTTCGAACGCCGATCCGTCGGAGTTCGGCACTCCGGCCGAAAGTATGCTCAGACCCGGGGTTTCTGTAGAGAAAATATACCGCTGGCTAACGGACTTCGAACGCAGGGATTCCATGAAGCCGGGCTCACCTTCAAGACCGAAACGCTTCGATAGAGTCATCCTTCGCAGGTCCGCATCGAGCATGATTACTCTCTTACCGGACTGAGCAAGGCTTTTGCCCAGCATGACGGCAAAGGTTGACTTGCCGGTACCCTCGGTGGCACTGGCAATCAGAACTGCAGCGCTTTTCTTGCCGCTCAATCGCGATAATAGAGCGGTGCGAACGAGGCGGACGGATTCGATCTTGTCCTCGCGAATTTTCTGTACCTCTTCGTGCAGTGATTTGCCAAAAGACGGGCTCTTGCGAGTCAGAGGTATGTATCCGAGGAATGGAGCCTGCGATGTCGGGGGCATATCCTTCGGAGCGTAGATGGTCTGATTCATGCTGGCCCGAAGGAATGCGGCCCCGCCGCCCATGCCCAGACTCATAAACAGCACCATAGCAGTAAATACGACCCTTCGGTCGCTGTCAGGCTCGGTGGGTACGGCGGCCCGTGTCAGAATGCTGGTGTTCATGAAATCAGGAACGTTTCGCTCCATGTCCTTCTGTTCCTTGCGCTGACGAACGGCATCGAACAATTCACGCTTCTCGCGAAGCTTAGCGGTTTGTGTTTCGAACGATTGAGCTTTATCAAACAACTTCTGGAATTCTGCCTGTTCATCTTCGACTTCCGCTCTCAGTTGCCGTTCCTCTTCTCTGGCCAGGGCCAGTCGGTCTTCCAGAGATGTGACTCCTTCCAGCGAATCGAAAACATTGTCGCTTGGTATCGTCCCCGGCATGTAAACACTAACGTTGGTCGAAGTAGATTGACTTGGCGGCAAATTGACTATCTCTTCTGTCCGGTCTTTCCACTGCCGTTCCAATTGAGCTTCCCGTTCCCGCAGTGATTGCCTGGCATACTCAAGTGTCTCCTCCATGCGGCGGTAGTCCGGGTGCTTCGGCTTGAGACGAGTCGTCTTAAGCTGGTGGCGAGCGGCCTTGACATTTTCATTCAACTCCTGCCATCTTGGATCCGTATAGTAATCAGGCGGACTGCCGGGGCCGGCATCGGCAACCGTAACACCATTACTGTCAACGAGATTGGCCTGGTCCATTCCCTTCTCCATGATCTCGATGCGATTCCGCAAGTCCTTCAAACGGGCTTGCTTCTGATCCAGCCGCAGTCTCATAGAGGCGATTAGCGCCTGCGGTTCGGCGGTTCCGAGCGATTTGCGAAGGTCGGTTAAGGTTTTCTGCCGCACTTCTATGTCTGTTTCTAATGTCTGGTATTGATCTACCAGTTTGCTATAAAGCTCACCTGCCTCTTTATCGGACGCCTCGCCAATGTATTTGAGATAGTGGTCCAAAACTGCATTGACAATGACTTTGGCATCTTTGGCGTTTGTATCAGTAAAGGAAACATCAACTATCTCGGTGCGGCGTCGGGGTCGGACTGAAAGAGCTTTCCTTAGTCTTATCAGAGGAGGGTCGGCCGGGTTTCCGAGCAGCCTCTGCTTGAGTGTTTTTGGAGGATTCCTGAACCATTTCGTATTTTTGACATCCGGCTGATCCAATACCCTGCCAAGCACCGTCGGGCTCCTCATAACGGAGACCTGAGTATTTACGAAGCTGTCGTAAAAGGGGATCGCCCCGCTATCCTCCGTTCGAAAGACCAGATGCGGCTTAATGGGTTCGATTCGCAATTCGCCTCTGGCCCGGTATTTCGGGACTATCTGCGTCCAGATCGCCGCGATCACCGGAACCGCAACCAAGAGGAAAACCACCAGAATTGTCCACTTGAAGCGAAGGACCGAAAAGAGAAGCTCCATCATTGAAGGCCCCGCCTGCGGGCCTTGTCCGGCTCCTGCGGGCGCATTCGAGAACAGCATGCTTCTCGCCGGCACGGGTACCGCTTCGACTCGACGGACTTGTGTCGGCTGCATTTCGTTCGAATTGCCGTCGCTTCGCTGATTCGCATCCGAAGGGGATTCTGATTTTTCCGAAGGTCCAAATCCCTTGCGTTTCATTCTGTTTTCCCAACTATCCATTTCACTGCCCCCACGCTTATATGTTTCTTTTTCTCAAAGTGTTCATATCAGGTTCAAGAGCACTTCACAAGTCTAATGTTGCTTAAGCGTAGCTACTTTTCCCGATCTCTCAGCCCTTACCGACTCAGGCACATTCACATCTTTACTTCCATCACCTTCCGACGACATTATGGAATTGATCAATCTTCTGCCAATCACTTTGAGCATGAAAGGAAAATAGACTTTCTGCCTAGGCCATCTCTTGAGCGGTTCTGTTATCAATTGAAATACAAACTCTGTGCCGGTCCTCTGAAATATCCTCGGGGCCCTCTTGATAGTTCCCGAGGCAACATCAAAGCTTCCACCAACTCCCATACAAAACGAGGCATTGATAGCATCCCGGTGGCGTGCTATCCAATATTCCTGCTTCGGCGTTCCCATGGCCACGAAAAGAATATCCGCTTTGCTTGCGTTGATCTGCTGGATTACGGCAGATGCGTCCTTAAAGTAGCCGTCCTGCCGTCCAACAATTCTCAAATCGGGATGCATCTCCTTGAGTCTCTTACAGGCCCCAGAGTTGGACTCCGGAGAAGCACCCAACAGAAAAACACCCCAGCCTTTCTCAGATGCAAGAGAAAGAGTCCTGAAAAACAGGTCACATCCGGTAATACGACTCACTCCATGCCCGTTGACTATCCTGGAAGCCAAAGACACACCGACACCGTCGCAATAAGTGGCTTCAGCATTATTGAGTACGTCCGCCAATTCCTTCTCATGCCAGGCGCGGTAAACCTTCTGCGGGTTGACAGCGATCCAGAATGCCTTTTGGCGCTTTTCCACTACTTTTTCTATACATCCAAGGGCATGCAAATACGAATCGAATGACATTACCGGTACGCCCATGACGTCAACCGGTTCCGGCATGTACCCTACCCGCTCCAAAGCCGTAGTTACACGCTGCAACTTCCCCTGATGATCTTCGTGACGCAAGGGAGGCGGAAACTCATCGACCAGACGGCCCAGCAGGGCGATATTCCGGCACGTAGCTTCGAGAGAGCCGTTTCTGCCAACCCTTATTTTCATCTCCGATCCAAGTTCACGCAGAGGCAAGGTCACCTCAGCAGCTCTGTCACCGTTGCCATTCTGTTTGGAAATCCACAAATGCTTCTCGGGTGAATCACCGTTATCGGACAGAAACAGTTCCACACTCCGAAATTGCATCTGCTCGGCCATAATGCCCAAAGACTCCCACCAAGCATCAAATGACATAACCCTCGACATCCTCAGTTGAGCATCCTCAAAATGGTGATTTCCTACCCGCCTCTCGCGCGACATCACCTGGTTCCGCTTGATTGCCTTCATTGTCTCGTGGATACGGGCTCCTCCCAGGCCGCCATAGGCAATCACGAGAAACACCAGACCTCCTGCGAATAAACCAATCGACCAGCCGCTGTTGGAAGTTAACATAAATATTCCTATGCCGGCGCCGATGGCCGTGATCGCATATATTAGTATGGCGATCGCTCTCTGATTCAGGCCCATGTCCAACAGGCGGTGGTGTAAGTGTCCTCTTTCTGCGGAAAAGATCGAACGACGATAAAGCACGCTTCGGCGAATAACCGTAAAGCCTGCATCCAGGATCGGCACACCAAGAGCAAGAACGGGAATCGCAAGTCCGACCAAAGTACAAGTCTTAGCCTGGCTGACAAGACTGCCGGCTCCAATCATGAAGCCCAGGAACATCGCGCCTCCATCGCCCATAAAAATCTTGGCGGGATGGAAATTGAAGAATAAAAAACCCTGCACGCTGCCAAGTAAAGCGAGCATCAGCACAGCCATTGCCGGGTGGCCGTTCCAGAAAGCCAGAAGTGCTATAGTCCCGCAGACTATGACTGCTATGCCGCCGGCAAGACCGTCCAGGCCATCGACGAAATTCATGCCTACGGTAATTGTCGTTATCCAAAGAACAGCCAGCGGCCAGGCCACCCAACCGAGTTGGAGTTCCAACGGCCCCAAAGTGATCGAGCGAAGCGTGGCGCCCGAAGCACAAACCGCCAGTGAAGCGCCGATCAAACACAGAAATTTTACAGCCGGATGCACCGAACGCAGATCATCGATCAAACCAATCGTGAATACGAAGGCGGCGCTTACGAGAAGGACGATATATTTGATCTGTTCCTGCCGAAAAGACTCTCCAATCAAGTTATCGAACAAGAACACCGGCAGTACGAGCGCCATCGTCGCCAAGATGAAGGTAATTCCACCGATGCGAGGAATCGGATCTTTATGGACCTTCCGAGGCCCTGGCGCATCGACCAAATGATATAATCTGGCCAATCGTGTGACCAACGGCACCAGCAACATTGAAATTAGAGCTGCTCCGAAATAGACTACTACATATGTCGTCATCTGCTACTTTCCTCCCTTTGGTGAACAACAGCAGAGAATCCCGTGAGATTCCCCCCCAATAATACTTCACATGCCCCTTTTGATATTGGACTTAACGACAGCATCGGCCGTCCCGGGATTCTTGACAAGAAATGAATTGCCCTTGTCCAAGCCCCCTGAAGACGTGTATCGTATCCCCCTACAGGCATTCCACACAGCACGCGACCCGTAGACTGCTTCTTCTTAGAACACGACAGTCTCCTCAATGCTTGCGGGCCTGAAGTTTCTCCACTCCAGATGGAAACGACCGTCATCACCGCACCCTACCTAAATTGCCCATTCTCAACTTCCAGTTGGAACGAATCACTATTATACATTATTCTTACCTCCATTGCAATTAGGGAAAGTACTTATTTTTTGTAAATTACCCAAATTTACCGAACAAACACTTTTTAAGAATTGCCGTCCTAACTCCTTTTCAGACAAGCCTTACAGCTTTTTTTTATGTTCTGCCCCGGAACTGCTATATTTTACGGGTGAACAAAGGCATTCGAGATAGGGAAATTCCTGAATCTGACAGGGGAAAAATATACCATATTTCAGATATCGGACACTGTCCGGGATGGTTATGCCGAATGGAGGGGTCAACTCTTTTCAATAATTTGGCTTGATTTACGTTCTTGACCGGTCGGCGGCGAAGATAGGTTTGAGTTTCCGTCCGGTCCCTGTATGTTAGCAACGGAAAACGATTCAGTTACCGCGCGGGTTTTTTCACTGCTTTCTTGCTGTCGCCTCGGCCATTTTGGCTATGTGCAGGTGAATCCGCGGAACCGTGGCAGTGAGAGTCATAAGAGCAGTCAAAAAGAGCAATATGTAGCTCGCAATATGCAGAGCCTCAGGCATCTCCATGAATTGCTCGACGGCTTGAGCCACCGACCCCAGCGGGATCACGCCATACCACGCGAACTGAGCAACCGAGCCTGAAACGGCAAGAATCATGAGAATAAGAGCTATAAGAGCAACACCGACTCGACGAATGCGTGTCAGGACCACCAACAGCAGCAAGAACGCACTGACGGGCCATGCCGCGAGCGGCAGCAAGTGGACGTTCTGTTCTTTTATCTCAACACCCAGCAGCTTCTCACCGGCTGCCAGCCAGGCGGGCTGAGGCAGCCCAAATTCCGGGGATTCGCTCAGCCGACGAAGATTTTGTCTTGCCTCTATTGACGCAAGAGTAAAAGGATATATATCCTGAACCGTACGATATCCGGCGAAAGCCGCATTCGGGTCCTTAGCCGCTTCTTCTGCACGAGCGTCGCGCAGAATCGAACGAGCGTCGAACTCGGCTACGATCAGAGCCGCAACGATTCCCAAATATAGAAATAAAAGCAGAGCTCTCAGCCAGGGCACTCCGGAACGTTTCCCTGCGGACGCTAATTCGGCTTTCTCGGCCGGCACCACTTCTTTCGCAATCCGTGCGGGCCGATTCTCTTGCTCCGGCTCGCCGTTTTCAACTCGCTCTTCGACTTGGTCATCAGCAGCACCGAGCGGTTCGTAATCACTTTGCTGATTTGACTCGTAGGATGGAGATTCACTTTGGCTGCGTTTAACTACGAGAGGATAGTTCTCCCAGCCGAGGCCTTCGAGGTCGGAGTCCCGGATGGGACCGCCTGCGTTGAGCTCCTGACCGGGCTTGGTAAGCCACTCGCCGCAAAAGCGGCATTTAATCGCATCTTGCAGTATCAACTCGGAACAGAAGGGGCATTTTACACGCTCGCGTGTCATTGGTTCGGAACCTCCGAATTCAACGATACGTTACCTTTTGCAAATATCCATCCTGACCTAATACAACTCATCATTTTTAACTCTGCTCATCCCAAAAATACTGTTGGGCATGCTCTGCATACACATCCCCCATGCATCGGCGTCCTCGAGCATAACACGACGCCGCACCAAAAGCACGTGGTGGAAAATCGAGCGATCTATACCAAATCACCCATTTGGAAATATTTTACGCGAATGAGACTCAAATGTCAACAGGAAAGCCGGTGATTTGAATTCCTGAGTTATTGTAGACAGTACAGATGTTTGATCGTACGCACAAACAATCCATTCGGCGCATAAGCGGGTGTTGCGTAGACCGATTCGCCCAGGTCGCCGGCGGCAATCTCCCGAAATTCTCGGTCTATTGCCGCTGCGGTGGTCCGCCCGGATTCGTTTGTAAAGAACACATGGTTAGCCGACGCGGTGACAGATGAGTAATATCTGCCCGGCAGGCGCTGTTGCCACAGTTTCTTGCCCGTCTTCGAATCCAAACAAGCGGCTGTGCCTCGCTCGGTCACAAGAAACAGCAGCCCGTCGGCCGCTACCGGCGTCGAACTTTTCTCTCCTACGATAGATGTGGACCAGACAAGAGGATCGTTGTCGGTGCCCAAACCGGAGACGTCCAATGCCATGATCAGCTTTGTTCCCGCTACGTACAGACGCTCATCATCACAGGTCAAACTTGCCACAAGATGCTTGCCTTCGTGCGATATCGGATAAGACCAAAGTTCCCGGCCGGTTTCAAGGTGATATGCCCTTATATCGTGCCAGCCGTGGACTATGACGACTTGCTCTCCGTTCAACGACCTCATCATAGGTGTGCCGTAAGCAGCGAATTCCTTGTGGGATTTCCTTTCTCTTTCCCACAAGACATCACCTGTGGCAGAATCAAAAGCAGAGATTGAGGATGACAGCTCCTCAGATTCTCTCACGTCTCGTACGATTACAAGCACCCCATTTTTGACGACGGGCGAGGTCCCAGCGCCATGTTGTCCTTTGAACATAGGATCGGTCTTTTTCCAGAGAAGTCTGCCTTCGGTATCGACGCACATTAAACCATCTTCACCGAAATAGGCATATATCCGTCCGCCGTCGGTCACAGGAGTGGGCGAAGCACAAGTCACCATTCTGCTTCTACCTTTTGTTTTTCCCGTTGGGCCTTCGCATATCCACAATATACGGCCGCTGTCGGCGTCGAGACACATTAAAGCACGAACGAATTGGTCCGGCTTGTCAACAAAGCCGGCCTGGAAAAAGAAAGTAATTCCCAAGGCTATTGATACTACAAATAACGGCGTCGTTGCGGGCAGACACCCCTCACGGGAGCGACGAACCGACCCCCAATATCCTGATACAATCGAGACGATTGCCGCCATCACACAGAGGCCGATAAACCACCAGTCCGTATGAGGTTTGACGCGGTTATCCCAGATATAACTATCCGGCATACGGTATCCGGCGGCACGATAGATGAGCAGGGCAAACGGCGCCAAGCCGGCGACAAGCCCGATACAGGCGGTTGCGACCAAGCCCCGCTTGACCACAACATTCGGTCCGGTATATGCAGGATTATGGATTGTCATTGATTGTCGCCGACGACTGGAAAAATGAGACATTATCAAGGCAATCCCGAAAACCACAGGAGAAAACAATACCGCAGCTTTTAGCAGACCCTTTATAGAACCGGGGTCGGTCGAAAGGCCTTTACGTTTGAAGGTAATGAAAACAAGAACAGCAAAAATCAGAGAAAACAAACCGGCTGCCAACTGCTTGCGTGATTTCAAAGGCGCAAACAGCAAGCCGATCATCATACAACATAACATGAGAACAACTGAGGCCAGTAAGGGACGTGCGGCATCGCTTCCAAAATCAAGCAGATTACGACCGAAGAGAGCAACGACCGCGACTGCTGCGAGAATCTGGACGAACAAAAACAGCCGTAAGTATCGAAGTACTTTTCCGTCGTGCTTGCGTCCGACACTCATGGTCTGAATTAGGAAGCTGATGCCCGTTACCATCAACAAAAGAGCAATGGTTGAAACCACATAATCCCATATATTGTAGAAAATATTGTCACGTTCATAGGTAGAAGTAACATAAACTCTGTTTTCCAGGACTATCGGTGACGAATGCCCGCGCCCGGGAATTGTTGTCTTCCATAAGACGTTTTGTGAAGAAGACCATTCCAGCGGTGTCCCCGGCTGATCATAGCGACCTTCTTTTTCGATCCCTCGAAATCCGCGCCATTCACCAATAGCGAGGCCACAGATCATCATTAAGATGAGCCCTGTTACAATTGAATGCTTTGAGTCATACATAATCCGATTACTCCGACGGGGCTCAGTGTCTTTTTTGCGTATTTATATCGGATCATCGAATACACCACTATGGCAAAAAATGGCAGGTCATGCTCGGTTCTATTTAGAGCCAATACTGCGAGTACCTTTCAGCTTTGAAACCCAAAGGATAAACCGCTTAGCCTTGCGACAGCTTGAGGCTGCTGATCTCCAGGTGGGTATCGAGCAGGCTTGCATCTGTGAGATTCTGCTTTATATAGAGGCTCTTAACGCCTGTAACTACTTTTGAGGAACGCAGCTCTTTAAGGAATTCCACAATCTGTGAAAACTCTAATCCCTTCATCTTAACTTCTACAACCGTCTCGCGATAATCCGTCCCGAGCTCCAATTCCTGTTTATTCATTGTATCGCGATTCCCGGCGAGGCCGCATTCGTCGATAAGGGATTCGACAAACGGCAGTAGTTCGACTTTCTGTTCCTGTGAAGCGACTTTTGTCTTTAGGTCATCAATTCCCGCGCTTAGAGCCATGTATTTGTCGGTCTTGGACCGAATCTCTTCGAGTTCGCTCTGTTTCTCAGGGATTACTCGATTGAGCGTTTCAATGCGCTCGAGAACGGGACCGACACCGAATGCGTAGGTCGCCCAGGCAATAACAAAAACTCCCAAGCCGCCAGCCAGCCATTTTTCTCTGTGGGTAAATCGCATTATCCCCGATCTTTCATGCTAATTGATGCCTGAACGACAAAGCGAACCAACTTGCCGTCGGCCCCCTGTTGAGGGTTGACAACCTCCACGCGGGACAACTCCGGCGTTCCCTCAAGCAAACGCTGCCATTCGTACGCGGACTCAAATGATTCAGCGGTCCCGGTCAACCTGACTTTTTCAGCGGTTATCAGCAAGTCTTCGAGACCAATATTCATATCCTCCGGAGTGGTGTTAAAGATCACGGTCAAGACCTCGAGCGGCCCGATGCCGGCCCCGAGAGCCGGGCCGAACAGCGCATAATCTTTTTGCATGGCCTGGAGCTTCTGATCCAACTGCGCGAGCGGATCCACGATCTTCTCCTCCGGCAGTGCTTTTCGAAAACTCTCATTAATCTCGCTTCTGATATCCTCGTATTTATTCTCTAAGTGCGACCTTCGCATAAACAGCCCGATGAGCGATACCGCGGCAATTGCAGCGGCCAGCACTGCACAGACTATTATTTCTTTTTTTGTGCTCGTTGTTGATTTTGTCCTGACGCTCTCGGCTTCGAGAAAATTTATGCCTGCTATATGCTCCGGCGCCAGCGTCTTCAACGCAAGCCCTTCGGCGACTGATATATCAATACGAGGGCGGCCCGCCTGCTTCAACAGCACCCGTGCGTAGGGATTCGCTACGGTTGTCCGGCAATGGAGGTTCTCTTCAACGGATTCCTTGAGATCGGCCATGTTCTCGCCCATGCCGACCAGGTAGATCCTGGTGTCCTGCGGAATTTCAGTCTCGAACAGTTTTCTCCAGGTGATTCCTGCTTCGCGGCAAAGTATCTCCCCAACCTGATCCTCGACCGGATGGCCGTTGCTCTCGGAGTTGCCGACAATTGGAAAGTGCCTGACCATCAGTATCGTATTGTTCTCTGTAACTGCGAGAGTCAGGCGGCAGCCGGTTATATGAGCAATGATGGCGACCCCGGCCCTGCTTTCGGGATGGTTAAGCGAAACGGTGGAATGAACCGAAAAGATCGCAGACCCTATCAAGTGAGCTCGCATCCTGGCCCCAACCACTATATCCCGCGTCTCGCGCAATGACTGCCTCGCCGCTGCCGCGGTGAGAATGGAATATCTCTGTTCGGCCGTCTGGCGGTATGAAAATGGATGGGCGATGATTTCATCAGCCTCTATAGGGAAGTCATGGCCAAATGTGGAATACTCCGAGTCGCGAATCTGCTCCAAACCGGCCGGGTCGGTCTCCAGGTTTCTAAAGAAAACGGTATCGTTTGGCATAGAAATCGCCACGGCCGCCCGCCGGTCGAATCCGTGCTCGCTTACGAGGCTCTTGAGCGTTTCCGAGGCCGAGTCTGTGCCGCGTCGGGTCTGAGTATCGAACACCTTTTCGATGCAGAACGCCTTTCCAATGCGCAGAAGCTGTACCGCGCACAAATGCGAAGGACCAACCTCTATGCCTATACAACGCTTAACCATCGCCTTCTCGTTGGTTTCTCAGAATAAGCCCCGCTGGTTTATTACGTAAGCTCTCTGTATAAAATCGTTTCAACTCTGCCGGTCTCTTCATTTATCCGTATTATCGCCTTCACGGTACGATCAAGACCGCCGACATCACCACGCGAGGTGACGCTGTAGTATCGATCTGCCGGTTCGACCGTTAACATCTTGCTGATTTCGTAGTAGAGACCATCGGTCATGCCCGGAAGGTCGCGCAATTCCGAAACGCTTTCAAAGGGCTTGAGCCTGCGCCGCTCGATTATGACCTGCGCCAGAGTGGCGTCCATCTGCTCCGACAGACTGGCAAGCACGAATTCCGATGCGCTGTTGAGACTTATCTTGCCGTCGCCGTATACCGTGAGATAGTCGCGCAGGCGTTCGAGAATCTCCGGCGACATTCCTTTTACCTCGATCAGCTCTTCGACCGTCTCAACGCGTGCGTTTCTGCATTTTTTGCCATCGCCCATTCGGCTGTAATATCCTGATTCTGCGCCCCGGTTCTTGTGCGTTACGAAAGGCAAAGTCGTCACCTCGTCGTCACTGTCGATCCAGTCGATGATCGACGGCACGATACCATAATCGATCCGAAGATCGCCCGCGTCGTCGAGGTTCACCATATCAATGAGCCCGAGAAGGTGGTCTATGCTCTTTCGGTTCAGCCGGCCGTTTTCTTCTTTGAGGAGATTGACATTGATCTTGCCGGTCTCCTCGGCGAGAGTTATCGAACACTGACCTTGATCGAGAGCGAGGGTTTCCTCTGTTGAAAACAAAGGCTCTGCGGCTTCGTCAACATTCTTACCAGTAGTATTTGTTACAGCCGCAATGGCGATGTTGAGCCCCGCTCTTGCGCAGTTGAGGGCCTGAGCCGATTTTCGAAAGTCCTCCACCTTTTGCAGATTGGCGCGAGATTCCTGATTGAAAGCAAGCAGCAGAACACTCAACATGGCGACCATGCAGAGCACCACGATAACCACAAAGCCATCTTGTCTTGGTCTTATAGTTCTCATCGTTTTCCCGCCGAAACAGAGGTCTCCGTTCGAGTTACCTCACGGTTCTCACTGCATGATATATAAGCAATGGTGCTGTACTCGTATTGCTTCAGGTCTTCATTGCGGCCGGTGATTTCAATTCTCACGGCTCGCGGCAGTTTTTTCTTCTTGGTGAAATCCCATCGGCTAAGCCAATCTTCACCATCGAAGAACCCAAGATCGACAGATTCAACCTCGTCCGAAATTACCTGCCATTGTCTTGTCCGAGAATTTTCGGTCTTACCGACAAATCTCGCCGCGCTTGCAGCAAGCTGCCCCGTTCTTCTGTTAAACCTGTAGGCAACATCATACAGGCCTTCATTAGCTGCTTTGGCTTCCGACAAACCACAAGCAGTCACAAGTTGAAGAATTTCTCCGTTTCGGCTGCCGCCATAACCCTTGAAATAGTTTATGCTCTGCTCAATTCGAGGTTCTTCTTTGTCAGTAATGCTGCCGGCATTTTCTTCGTTATCGGAAACCGCCCCGGCATAAGAGCACCGAATGTGCCGCGAAATATGTCCTAAGGTCCTGCGCCCCTTCTCAGATATGGCAATTCTTGATTTACAGGACTCGGCGGATTTCGTAGTCGTAACGTAGCTGCCGTATGATATGGATAGAATTATTCCGATCAGCGCCACCGCCACGAAAAGCTCGATCAATGTAAAGCCATGTTGTCGCAGTCTGCCATTCATCGTAGTTTTCCATCGGCTACACAAGTCGACATTTGCAACTGTCGGCCGGTCGAACCCCGCCGCCAGTTGACATCGACCGTTACTTTGCGCAGTCCGGTAACTCGCTGCTGTTCCAACTCGGGTAATTGCATGTCGACAACCTTGGATTTCCAGTTGAAAGTAAGGCCGTTCTTTTCAACAGTACCTGACTTTTGTCCCTGGTCGGGATAACCGGCGGCAAGTGTTTCTGCGATCTTCTCGTTCGCCAGCAGAACCGCCTGCGTGGTTGTCTGCGCCTTATCGACGCATCTGATGCTGAGAAGGTTCAGCTTAAGCAGCGATAAAAGCGCGATTGATGCGATTGCAAGAGCGACGATGACCTCCACAAAAGTGAACGCCCCTGTTCGTTTCCTGCTGCGTGTCGTCCAGCCGGTTTTTCGGCCGGTAATGCAATTACGCATCAAGGTTCCAGCTTTCAATGTCAGCATCATATCCCGTGCCGCCATGTTCGCCGTCCTTGCCGTAAGATACCAGGTCGTAACCTCTGCCGTTCAATCCCGGACTGATGTAAATATACTCGTTCTTCCATGGATCCAGGGGCACTTTGGGCAGATACGCGTCGGGATCATAGTCCGGCAAACCGCCCGGATTGGAGACGAGCGCCGCAAGCCCCTCGGAAGTGGTCGGAAAACGCCCGTTATCGGTCTTGAACATGGCCAATGCGGTATCGATCTGGCGTATCTCGAACTTGGCCTTTTGTACCTTGGCCTTATCGGGCTTGCTCAATAGCTTCGGCATGATCGTCGTGGCCAGTATGCCCAGAATAACAACGACGATCATTAGCTCGATTAATGTAAAGCCGCAACACAGCTTATAATGCTGTTGTTTTCTCGTTTTCATATCCCTCGAACCCGTTAGAGAACCTGATTGATTTCAGTTATCGGAAGCAGAACGGCCAGAACGATAAACGCAACCACCGCCCCCATAAACAGAAGCACCAGCGGTTCAAGCAGCGAGACAAGTGTTTTCGTCGCCAGTTCCACTTCGCCGTCATACATATCGGCAATATTTATAAGTCCCTCTTCCAAATTCCCGCTCATCTGGCCCGTAGTTATTATGTGGTATACGATCGGAGGGAACAGGCCGGTTTTTCGAATGGCATTGGCTATAGTGTCGCCCTTTCCGACCAAATCTTTCACCGACCCCATAGCATCGGCAATAATCCGGTTCTGCACCACTTGCTTGGCAGTCTCCAGGGCATGGAGTATAGGGATACCGCTGACCAGAAGAATTCCCAGCGTGCGGGCCAGACGCGCCAGCTCGAGCTTGAGGAAAAGGTTGCCGAACAGCGGTAACTTCAATTTGCTGCGGTCGGCAAACATTCTGCCCGCGTTGGTCTTATAACCGGCCATCAATCCGAGCAAAGCAAGACAGGCCGCAACGGCAATAAACGGCAGATAAGTCCTCACGAAACCGCTTACTGCGATAAGCATTTCCGTCGGCCATGGAAGATCCCGTTCCATTTCGACGAAGATTTCGGTTATGCTGGGCACAACGACGTACATCAGAAATATCACCACCGCCACGGACACGACGACCATCATCAGTGGATACGCAACGGCAGCTTTCACCTTAGCTGTAAGCTGTACGCGCTTCTCCAGTATCTCAGCAACTCGCAAGAGAACTTGTTCCAGAGTGCCGCTGGTTTCGCCCGCCGCGACCATGTTCACAAAAAGATTCGAAAAGATGGCGGGGTGCTTGCCGAGCGAGTTGGCCAGAGTACTGCCCGAATTTACATCTCGCGCTACATCTTCCATAATTTCGGCCAATGGATTTTCATGGGTTCCGCCCGCCCGCAACTGTTCGACCAGTGCGGTAAGAGCCGGAACCAAGGGCATGCCCGCCCTGAGCAGCGTCGCCAACTGGCGCGCTACGCTGCATACGTCTCTCGTGCGGATTCTTCTGAAGAGATCTCTCTCGCGACCTGTCGGCCGTGCGTCAGCCACACTTCGGCTCTTCGCTTGAGCTTTCGTTATGGGCTTGCTGTCGCTAAGCCATTTGGATTTAACCACCGACATTTTCGGTCAATCCTTTATCAGTCTGAACGTGGTCCTGTGTAACTCGGCATACCTCTTCGAGCGTGGTCTCGCCGGCCAGGGCTTTGCGCAATCCATCCTCCCGCAAAGCAGTCATGCCCTTTTGAACTGCGGCCTGCTTAATGACGTGCGAACTGCCGCGCTTGCTTATCAACTCTTTTATATCGTCGTCGATTGCCAGGAGTTCCGAGATGCCTGTCCTTCCCAGGTAGCCGGTTTGGAGGCAGTTATCGCAGCCGGTTCCTTTGTACAACTGCTCACCTATCGCGGAAGATCCGCCGGTCTGGCTCCACAGCGATATGTCCTGGCCGCTCGGAGTGTAAGGCTGTTTGCACTGCGGACAGATGACGCGGAGCAGCCGCTGTGCTATCACCGCCGCGACCGACGAAGAGATCAAATATGGTTCTACCCCCATATCTATCAATCGGGTTACGGCCGACGCCGAATCGTTGGTATGCAGGGTGCTCAGGACCAGGTGCCCCGTAAGAGATGCCTGGATGGCGATTTCTGCGGTTTCGACATCCCGAATCTCTCCTATCATGATAACGTCGGGGTCCTGCCTGAGAATATGACGCAGACAACTTGCGAACGTCAGATCGATCTTCGGTTTGACCTGCATCTGCCCGACGCCGGGAAGTTGATACTCGATCGGATCTTCGACGGTGAGGATATTTCTCTCTTCGGAGTTAAGCTCCGTCATAGCCGCGTACAGCGTAGTTGTCTTTCCGCTGCCGGTCGGCCCCGTCAAAAGAATTATGCCGTGCGCGAGTCTGATGAGCTCCCGCAGGCGCCGGAGCACCTCCGGGCTGAACCCTATGTCGTCGAGACCCAACTCCCCGCTGCCCTTGTCCAGCAGTCTGAGCACTACTCGTTCGCCG
Source organism: uncultured Pirellulales bacterium (assembly GCA_964598225.1). Classification (GTDB taxonomy): domain Bacteria; phylum Planctomycetota; class Phycisphaerae; order Sedimentisphaerales; family Anaerobacaceae; genus SG8-4. Next base: position 31,041 of record CAZRBG010000043.1, on the reverse strand, counting down.
CCGGAAGTCGGAACGACGGAGACTCGAATATCCACGAGGTTCTCGCCTATCTTTATCCGGCTCTGGCCGTCTTGCGGGAGCCTGCGCTCGGCGATATTCAGATTTGCCATGATCTTCAGACGCGACACAAGTGCAGCAACCTGAGACTTGGGAAGAGAAGATATATCATGCAGCACGCCGTCGATGCGGAAACGCACGCGAGCTTCGTTCTCATAAGGTTCGACGTGGATGTCGCTGGCCCGGCTCTGCACCGCCTGGAAAAAAATCTTGTTGACCAGTTTGATCACCGGCGCCTGATTGGCGATATTCAGCAGATCTTCGGCCTGAGGGCCGCCCGAGTGATGAGCATCGCCGTCGCCGCTCAGAGCATCTTCAAGGGTCAGGTCCTCGACATCGCTGCTGATTCCGCCGTTTTGATAATAACACCTGACGATGCTTTGTTCGATCTCGGAAGCAGAGCAGGTCACACGACTACACGGCCGGCCCAGAACGGTCGCAATCGCGTCATAAGCCTCGACGTTGAACGGATCCGCCAGAGCAACCGCTATCTGATCGTCCTCCAGAGCGATAGGAATCGCACACTGCTTCTTTAGAAACTCCAGAGGAAACCTTCTTACAAACTCGGGATTGAGCTGCTCGGGTAATATAGCGTCCAGGTGCTGTATCTGCAATTGATTTGTCATTTGGTAATCCGATACCCGTCTTCGCGGGCACAAGTTCTATTTCAACTTCTCGTACTATCGGCGAGCAGCGAGCGGTAGTTTAATTGCCGGGGCCTTTGTCTTCCTCTTCGAGAATTCCGCCAGTAGTGGCCGACCGCATTTCATTTCTCTTATACTCCGTTACCTCCTCCATTTCCTCCTGGCTGCTCATAACACGCGGTGTTATGAACATCAATAGATTCGTTTTTTCCAGCCGCTCTCGCTGAAACTTGAACAGATTACCTACTACGGGAATATCGCCGACAAGCGGAATTTTCTTCTCGCTTGTGGTTTTGTCGTCGCGAATAAGTCCGCCTATCACTATTGTCGATCCGCTTTTCATCGTAACGACAGTCGTAGCCTGCCGTTGCGATGTAGTCGGCGTATCCGCAGAAACACTGGTAACATCCTCGATAACCTGTGAGAATTCGCTGTCGATTTCCAGTTTTACCACGCCCCCCTGACTGATGTGCGGCGTGATCTCCAGACTGATCCCCACATCTCTGTACTCGAATGTCCTTATGACCGTCGGGGTGAGAAAATCGGTCGTCTCGGTAATTCGCGACTGATTGACGAATGCGCGGTTCTCACCCACTAATATAGTCGCAGTGTTGTGGTTGGACGTCGTAATATGCGGCGTGGAAAGGATGTTAACTCCCGACACTTTCTCAAGAGCACTTAGAATGGCTCCGACGTTGACGGTATCTCCATCCGCCCTCCATGCTCCGACCGCCAGCCCTTCGAGATCGCCGCTGGCAAAATCTACCCGCGGTCCGAAATTCGTTGACGCGAAACCTCGAACGCTCCCCGCCACCGCCTCATCGAGTGTAGCCCAGTCGATGCCGATCTCTCTCAAAGAGTCTTCGCTGATCTCCATGATAAGCATTTCGACCAGGACCTGCTCGCGGACTATATCCAGTTTATCGATAATCTCGGCGATAACCTCGTAATCCTGCGCCGAAGCAGTAATAATGAGGCTGTTCGTACCCACATCGGCGGTAACCTGGACCGGTTGCTGATTCGTATCGCCAACACCGGTGATTCTCAGGTTCGCCAGAGCCGCCGTTAGCGATTCGGCTGCCTCCTTGGCCGATGCGTTTTCAAGATAAACAATGTGCATATTGTTCGCACCCCGAGGCCGCTCAACATCGAGCTGCAACGCTAATGCCTCGATGATCTCGGTATCCTCCGGTTTTGCAACCGCGATAATCGAATTTGTCCTCGTATCGGGCATTATCTTTCTGCCGGGCTGAACCGTCGAAATAGCGCCGGCGCGCCTCGGCGGTGCGGCAGTGCCGTTGCCCTCTTCCATTATCCGAGCGATCTGCTCGCTGAGAACCTCGGCCGAGGCGTACTTCAGTCCGATGACTGTAACTTCTTCTTTCGCGCCGGGCACGTCGAGATTTCGTACAATTTCCAAAATATGACGGATGTTCGAGTTCGTGTCCGTAATCAATATCGAATTTGTACGCGGATAGGTCGCAACGGGCAGGCCGGTGTTCAAGAGTGGCTTAACAATCTGTTCAACCTCCTTTACCTCGGCGTAGCTCAACGGGATTATTTGAGTTACAAGCGTGTCGTTCTGCGGCACGTTAGCAGGATCGGCGCCGATGCGTACTTTCAGGTTTCGCTTTATGGCGTCCGCTTTGGGTACTATTTTAACCAGATTTCCCGTGCCGTCGGGCACGGCGGCGTAACCTTTAACGTCGAGAACCGATTCGAGAACGCCGTATATCCTGCTCAAACGTATCCTCGTGGGCGACATAACCGTAACGGTGCCGGTTACGCTGTCATCAACGACGAAGTTGATACCGGTTATATCGCCGATAGTCTTCAGCATTACCCGAATATCAACCTGGTCGAAGTTCACATAAATCAGTTCGTCCGCCATGCCCGGCTTCTCAAGCGCCGGTATTTTCACCGGGGGCTGCGAAAACGTACTCTCGGCGGCCGATGCAAAGCCGCCTGCAACAGCTAAACAGAACGCCCCGGCAAGCAAGATTATCTCTCTTGAGGTCATCCATGCACCCCTTCTGTATGCAAACAATTTATCTAACATAAAAAGAATAGCTTACTCTACCGATGGTATTTATTACATTGTTAGAGTAATTATTTCAACGGCAAGGAGAATTTCTTAATCTCGTCGTCTCGCATCAACTCGATATCCAGCGCCGCCTGCGACCGTGCCTTCATGGCGATTTGAAAAGCCTTCTGCTTGCTGTTCAATTGATGGCCGTTGATGGCGCGAATAACATCGCCCTCCTTCAGACCAAGGTCTTTAGCTCCTTCGATGTTGTCCAAATCCGATATCCTAAGTCCATCGACTTCGCCTGCGACAGTATGCGGCTCGACTTTCGCGTTAGGCAACATCATCGCCGCAGTCTTGAGCTTATCGGCAAAACTATTCAACGGTTTTACCGGCGTTTTGATTTTTACCGGCTTAGAAACGTTGGCCTGAACGGGTTCAGTATCCTTGGCTCCGGCTTCTTCGCTCACCGCGAACTCTTGGTCCAGCACCTTTCTTCGGCCATTGTGAAGCAGCACAATCCTGTCCTTTTCGATACTCTCGATGCTGGCGGACCTAATCTTATCACCCGTTTTGTATTGGCCGAGTGCGTTGGTTTCAAGGTCTTTTATGATCGCCCGCGACAATGCCGGACTGCCGGCTATAGTGCCGATCAGAGCTATGCCCAATTCATCGTCTTCGCTTTTTGACACTGCAACAACAGAATTATCAGCCGGTGGACCTTTGGCTTTATTTGTTTTGTCCTGACCACCGAATAGATCTCGCTTTAAAATGGCCGAATAATCCCGGGCCTCGGCACTCGAAGCAGAAGGTTTCTCAACAGTTGTCGTCTTTTCACTTCCGCCTGCCGAATTCGGAGCCAGCTTGAGCCGGGTGTTTTGGGGCATAATCGCCGTTTTGATAACAACATGGCCCAGAGTCAGAATAAGCGCTAACTTAAGAAACAACAATATTTTACGTTTATATGTTCTATTTCTTTTGCTTATCAAAACGCACCCTCTTCATAATAGTTTCGAGTCCGGCGGCTACAAACCTACTCCTCTGGTTGATTTCAACACCACGAATATTAGGACCTTTCCTGTTATTGAATATGTGCCGTCCCGACTTAAGATGTAACGTTTTTTCTGCATTTTCTTCAGCAGGCTATATCCCGTCAATAGCACCCGAAAAAGCGTTCTCAACAGGAGTTCTGGAAGTCCTCCGGCAGGAAGCCACCCAACTCTCAACTTCTATCGGCGTATAACAGCCTTGCGTTTACAAACGGTTATCTCTACGTCGTCCTCCTAAACAACAAATAATAGTTTATAGGCGTCACAGGCACTTGTCAAGATGAAATCCTTCGAAAAAATCTGAGGCCCGCGTTCCAAAATCTTCAGGCTCACCGCAAGAGAGCCTTAACGACATATTTCTCCACGAGAAACCACTCACTCTCACATTTATCTACTCAAACAGCCTCGCCATTAAAATATAGTAAATATTTGCCATACCATGAAACAAAATAGGAGCCAGAAGCGAGTCGGTCCGTATAAACAGCCAACCAAGAACGAGGCCCGGCAGAAACGTTAAGACAGCCGCTAACCGGCCCTGGACGATGACATGGGCAAGCGCGAAACAAACTGCTGATAATATGATACTTATCCACTGTTGCAGCCTTAGCCGCCTCGGCCGTAACGATTCTGCAAGACTCAAGATATTGCTTTGCACATACCCTCTAAAAAACACCTCTTCAGCCATCGCTACATACATAAACTGATAAAATACCAATCCGACCCACCCTTGTTCTCGCGGCAGCGGCGATGTCCCCGGAAGCCCCGTCTCGTAAGACCTCAAAACCCATAAACCGAAGAAAGCAACCGGAAAAAGGGCGATACAAGTCCCACCCACGACAATGAGTGTTGTCTTTATTTGTCTGCTCTTGAAGCCGAAATCAGCAAATCGCCTGTGCCGTAGCCTCGTCGGCACAAACGCCGCGATAACCAGGATCAGCGGCCCCAGTAACCAGCTATGTCCCGAGACCGGCCCTATACTGATCCATTTAACCGCCACAATCGCTACGATCAGCACTAAAGCCGTCTCAAATAGCAGATATCTGTCAATCTTCATCGACACAACCCCAAGCGCCGCCTCGAACAGCAGCGGCAAAACCCTGAATAACAGGCAGTGGATTTCCGACGAATCACGTCTCTTTTGCTGTGAATTTTTCTCAAGTAAATTCTTTCATTCGACCGAAAGTACTAACAGAGTCTAATAGATTTGAATTAGTCAAGCGTTGGACCGTCTCGCGTGCGCAGACTCCGTCCTCGTCGGCAAACCGCAGTGTCGGACAGATCGCCTGACAAGGACCGATATATAGCGCATTACCATCTCTTATGTCCGGTGCGCCATCAAAGGAAGGACCTGACGCCTTCGCGCTCTTTTCTTCCGAGCGAAAACTATTATTTATCGCGGTTCGCTAACTTCTTAATTCTTAATTCTTAAGCGATTAGCTCCATTCAACGCGAAAGCGGCGGGATCCTTCCCTCAACAACTTTTTCAGCCGGTAATTATGAGGACAAAACCCGTAAAGTAAAGAGGAAAATGAGGTTACAACACAATTTTTAGTCTTTCCCCGCGCCCTCTTTATAGAATTGTATTTTTATCGGCCCTCTTACAAAAATATGCGGACGTGCTTGTTTGCGAGTGCAAAATGGAGTCTGTGTTTTATGATGAAGGAGCGGGAAAATGTCGATAGTGAACCACTGTACGGCCGCCATTGCGGGTGCATACGACCAACGACAGTAACCGAATTCGATATTTGCAACTATCGGTTCCTGAAAGCGAGTGGCATCCCGGGAAAACATGATTTGTACGAGGTAACCACATCAATTTTTCGGAGCTTTTTATGGATTTTCACAAAGACATTCTTAAGCTTGACAGTGAAGCCGAAGTCGAGCGAATTTGCTCGTTTATCGTAAATCAAGTTCGCGAGTTCAAGCGCGGCGGCATTGTTATCGGATTAAGCGGCGGCATAGATTCCGCCCTCTGTGCCGCTCTATGTGTCAGAGCTTTGGGCACAGACAGAATCCGCGGCCTGATCCTTCCGGAAAAAGAATCCAATCCAAAAAGCGCCGAATACGCAGCCAAGCACGCCAAACAGTTAGGCCTTGAAACTGAGACAGTCGATATTACGCCAACATTGGAAGCTTTCGGGACTTATCGAAAAAGAGACGAACTGATCAAAAGTGTCTTCCCTGATTTCAACAGTTCTTCCAGGTCGAAAATCACCCTCCCGGCCGACCTGCTCTCCAAAGACTCGTTGAATTTCTTCACCCTTAAATTGGATGACGGCAAAGGCAACGTGAAAACCGCAAGGCTAAACAAGAGAACGCTGAACGGGATCGTGGCCGCTACGGACTCAAAACAAAGAACCAGGATGATGCACCTCTATTACTACGCGGAAAAGGAAAATTACATAGTCTGCGGCACAACCAATAGAACCGAAGTCTTAGAGGGATTCTTCGTCAAATACGGCGATGGCGGCGTGGACATCGAACCGATCAGTCATCTGTACAAATTGCAGGTGTATCAATTATCGGAGCACCTTGAAGTGCTTCGTGAAATCATAGACCGAGCGCCAAGTCCGGACACGTGGAGCTTCGAAGTCAATGACGAGCAGTTTTACTTCCGCATGCCATACGGAAAGCTCGATCCTTTGCTCTACGCCTGGGAACATGACGTTCCCATAGAACGCGTTTGCGAGGTCATGGATCTGACGGAAGAACAGGTCAAACGAGCCAGAAGAGACTTCGATTCCAAGTACAAAGCCACAAAGCACCTGAGGCAGTTGCCGCCGACGCTTGAGTGGAAGTAGCGTATTCGGGCTGCGCCAGCGGCTACTTCGACACAAAAACTCCAATTGCAGAAACACTTTGGCTTCGACCAAGATGGACAGCGGCGCCTCGGGGCCGTTGCCATCGACAGATCGTACAGAAATTTCTTAACTGTCGCCGAACATCGGCGTATGATACTTGCCATGATTAAGGGATATTTCAGCAGAACAAGACATGTTGCCGCTTTGGTCGTGGGAGCGTACAAATGAAACGGAAACACATATTCATTTTGCTTGTTTGTGTCGTTGGCTTATGTGGAGTCTTTGTTGTCTATAAGGCCTGGCAGGCTATTCATGGCGTGCAGGATATCGTCGGACCGATCGGAGCTATTCCCGAGCCGTCCGCCGATCTTTCGCCTCCGACTAAAGGTCCGGCAGACTGGCCGTGCTGGCGCGGCATCGATGGCGACGGCAGAAGCGCCGTCAGCGGGATCAGAAAAGACTTCTCCGGCGGCCTGAAGAAGCTCTGGGAAGTAGACTATCTCTGCCAGGGCAGACAAAGTGCGACCTGGTCCGCCCCCGTCGTGCGGGGCAACAGGCTCGTAGTGCCCGGAAGAGGAAGCGGCGAGGATTTTGTCTTCTGTCTGGATCCCAACGACGGAACGCTTCTCTGGCTGGGCTCCTACAAGGCAAGAGCCGGCACGAGTCATGGTCCCGGACCCCGGGCAACGCCTTATATCGAGGACGACCGTGTCTACACGTTCGGACGCGGCGGCGACCTGCTTTGCTGGAATCTGGATGACGGCAAGTTGCGGTGGAAACTCAACGTAAATGATGCCGGAGGTGAGGCTCCCCGCTGGGGCCACTCATCTTCACCGCTGGTTTATCGCGACAAAGTATTCGTTCAGACCGGCGGCAATGCCGTGGCCATGGCATTCGACAAGATGACGGGCAAACTTGCATGGAAGTCCCGCCCGGGCGAAGCCGCCTACGCCGCACCTGCCATTGTCAATATGGATGAACAGGTCGGTCTGCTGATATTCTACGCGGCGGGACTGTCATGCTTCGACCCAAATGACGGCGAGGAATTCTGGTCAGTACCCTGGAAGACTAACTACAACGTCAACGCAACAACACCGGTCACAAAGGGCAGCACGGTATTCATCACATCCGGCTACGGAACGGGCTGTCAGGCGCTGAGAGCGAACCGAGCAGACGCTGAAGTTCTCTGGACGAGCAAAGTTATCGCCTCACATCATTCCGATCCCTTTATCATTGACGCCTTTCTCTACGGCTATTCCGGCCAGAGCAACCAGAACAGAGGATATTTCAAATGCGTCAGTCTCGATGACGGCACGGAGCAGTGGCGCACGGGTAAACTCGGCTGGGGCACAACGCTCCACGTGGACGGCCATCTGCTCTGCATGGACAACGAGGGCAGCCTCTTTTTGGTCAAACCCGATCCCGAAGCCCTGCAGATCGTCACACAACTTCCGAACGCACTCGGCGAAATAGACCACGAAGCCTGGACCATCCCGGTCGTAGCCAACGGCAAGCTCTACCTGCGTTACCTGCAGCGCCTCCTCTGCTATAGCCTGATGGAGTAGGTGAAGTACAAATTCATCGTCAGACGTGGGATGGCAACAGAACACCCAGAACACTCTTAATATTATCTTAAGTGTTCTGTGCCTCGTGAATCTCGGTTAGGGCTTCACCGCTCAAGTACGGTTTGAAGAATGTTTCGTAGTCCTCCGGAGGCACCTTGCCGGCCTTGGCAAGGCATTCCTCCACGAGGTCCGTCCGGCATTTGAGCTTGTCGCCGCCGAAATCCAGGCATTGGCCGCAATTCTCTATGCCCTTGGGCGTCGCGCAGGGATAGACGGGACACTCCGGATCGGGCTTCTCCGGCACCAGTTGGCAGCCCTCGCACGATAATTGTCACAAAGATCAGGTTAACCTTCTACAACTACTTTCATGCCCATCAGCCTTGCGAGGTGTTGGAGGCTATCCATGTGGTCGCCGTAGAATACCACACGATGCAGCAGCGTCATGGCGTCCTCCGTTTCAAGAACACTGCTCCAGTTGGCCGCCATCTTAGCCGCGTCGTTGACTTCGGTAACGATCTGGCTACGGCAGCCATGGACCGCCCTTTCCGGGACCTCGATGATCTTGCCTTTCGAGGCCAGTATAGTATCCAGGTTAATCATTTTAGTACGGGTTACGGTCTGTCCGAGGCGGTATTGTACTTCGGGTACGCAGCCGCTGCCCTGGACCTCGGAATGGCCGCGGAGCAGGTACGGCGCTTCTTTGCCGCCGGGACCGTCCATTTTTAGCGGCGCCGTGCAATGGGCGGTCCATAAGGCGTTGCGCGCAGTATCGAACGTAGCATTGCCCTGGAAGCCGGGCTTATCGATCATGTATTGAAACAGCATCATGGTCAACAGAGAATCCATATCCCCCTCGCACGCCGCGGGGATGCCGTTATCGCGAAGGCGGGTAAATCCCAGACAGGGAAATCCTTTGGGCAGCCATCCCATACATGTCCCTATGGCCAGTCCCTGGGCCTGTTGCTCGGCCATGAGATTCTGCAATGCGATGCTGACGCGAGCGGCCTTTCTAATATCCTCCGCGTTCGGCTCGACGATTTCCTTTGCCTCTTTTGTCCAGCGGTCGATCTCGGCTCTAACTGCATCATCTTCGGCAGCGGCAATCATATCACTAAAGGTCTTCTCTTCAACGGCAACCACCTCTGCTCCCAAACGTTTCTTAACTTCGTCCGGAGACTTGGCGGGATCCGTCCCTCGCGCCGGAGGGAACAGAAGAATGCGCGTCTGCTTCATCATGGGAATTACGCGCAGAAGGCGAAGGGCTCGCTCGAGTTCGTCGTAGTCGCTGCTGGGTAAAAGTGTGACTCGATGCCCCCGGCTATGCCAGCGCGGGGCGTACATCCAGTCGTGACCGCTGGCCGGCAGTGAGAAAAAGAGCATCGGATGCGAACCGTCGAGTATCGGCTTGACCACCCTTGTCAAGGCGAAGTTCCGCACATTGCTAACGAGGACCGGTGCTTCAGGACCCGCTTCCTTTAGTAAAGCCGCGGTTTGCTCGGCGCTGGTTGACCGGCCCATCACTAAGTCGACGTTTCCCAAGTCTTTTTCCGCTTTGGCCAGACGGGCTTTTATCGCCTGTATCTGTCGGTCGTCGGCCCCCCAGTCGCGGTCAGCCGGCGCGGGATGACCGGTAAAAATTACGCAGATCCGAGACTTCTCGCCAAATCGACGAGGTGGTGATTGCGAGGCCCAGGCATGGCTCCATGTTGCCGCGGCGAGCATCAGTCCGCCGGCCACTCCCGTCCCAATAAACTCCCGTCGCGTACAGTGTTCACACATGGCTCTAACCTCCAAATCGAAATATTAAAGGCAAATCACTTGCAGAACATACCGCTGACTATATTACCCGGAACGAAACGATTAAAGAAATGAAAAATCGACAATATTGCCAAAGATAGACATTTCGCTCACGCTGACGAACAGCTTGCGAACGTTTTATCGCCTTGATTTTTTGAATGATGGAATGATTTGGAAATGCTACAATATCTTTATCATGACTAAAAAGGACCCACATAGCCTCCTGAACTATATAGGTCCGAAAAAGTCGGGGAGACAAGATTTTCCACTGGACACCTTACGGCGGAACCTTGCGACCTTCCCTAAGGGACGCTCTGGCCAAGCTGAGCTACTTCCCGGTTAACTGTTTCGTCATTCCAATCGGGGAGACAAGATTTGAACTTGCGACCTCTGCGTCCCGAACGCAGCGCTCTAGCCAAGCTGAGCTACTCCCCGAGCGACATACATCAACAATACTATACTAAAGCCGAAATTGTAGTCAAGCTATTTCTCAAATTCATTAGCCGTATCACTGAAGAACGCCAGCCAACACCTTCTTTTCATGAGAGCCCGGCGTGCTTTTCAGATACAACTCCCGTTTTGCAGCAGAAGATCTGTCCGGGTGAGATTAGCTGTGGGCCAACTCCCACGGGCCGTTCTGGCGAGTGTACTTTCCACCTCGTCCGGTATTGTGCTCCTCAATCCTGCGAGCCAGGTTGTCGGTATGCCCGATGTAGAGTCTACCTGTTTTGATGCTCCGCAAGATATAAACATAATACACCAATTCGATATCCCTATGCCCGCAGAAGCCCGCCACCGGCGAATCAAGTGGTTAATTCCTGAACTTGCGACCTTCCCTAAGGGACGCTCCAGCCAAGCTGAGCTACTCCCCGAGCGAATAAATTACCGAGTATACTATATCGGCCTACTCGTTGCAAGCTATAATAAATTTACAGGGTCGATATCTATAGCAACTTTCACAGCCGGGCGGATTGGCCGCTCGGCACGCAGGGCGGCGAAGAGTCTTTGTATGGTTGCCGGCTTGGGGGCCTGGATGATGATTTGCATTCTGTGAAAACGCTGCATTCGGCTGATTACGGCAGGCATTGGCCCGCGAATAGTCGCTTGCAGGCCCTCGCGAGCGACGACGGTGTCGATTCGTTGGCGCATTTGCCCGCAGGCGGCTTCGAGCTTGTCGAACTTCATGTCACGCAATATGATACGAGCGAGCCGCCAGAATGGGGGCAAGTTGCACGCCTTGCGGTGCCGCATTTCCTGCTTCACGAAGCCGCTGAAATCGCCATCGACGGCAAACTTGATCGCCGGCTGATTGGCCAGAAAAGTCTGGACGTATACAGTGCCCTTCTTTGCCGAGCGGCCGGTGCGGCCGGCAACCTGCGAAATAAGCTGGAAGGTCCGTTCGTTCGCCCGGAAGTCCGGCACGTAAAGACAGGTATCGGCGCTGATAATCCCTACCAGTGTCACGTTGGGAAAATGCAGCCCCTTGGCGAGCATCTGCGTGCCGGCTAATATATCGATCCGCCCTTCGCCGAAATCCTGTAGCAGCCGGTAATAGTCCTTGCTCGCCATTGAGTCGCTGTCAATTCTTGCGGCTCGGGCCTCGGGGAATTTTGCTGCCAGCTCTTCTTCGAGCCTCTGCGAGCCGAGCCCGATCATGGCGAATCCCTTGCCGCAGAGCGGGCATCTCTCCGGCACGAGTGTCCGGGCGAGACAATAATGACAGATAGCGTAGCCGTAATTCATGTGCTTGCCCGTTACCGTCCGCATCCGCTCATAGCGAGGTTTCTTCGACTTGTGAAAGGTAAGCGTTACATCACAGTTACGGCAATGCAATGTATGCCGGCAGGACGGGCAGAATACGAGATTACTGTAGCCGCGTCGGTTAAGCAACAGGATCGCCTGCTCTTTTCTTTCAAGAATTTCTTTCAGATGCCGGGCCAGCGGCTCGCTTATCAGATTTATGCCCTTCTGTGTAATCCCACCTTGAGTCAGATCCACCAGCTTCATCCGGGGCATAGGCAGATCCATAACTCTTTTGGGAAGGCGCAGCAAGGTGAAGTGCTCCCTACTACGGCAATTGGCCAGCATCTCGAGCGACGGCGTGGCGCTTCCGAGAATACACTGGGCATTTGCCAATTGCGCCCGTTTGATAGCGACGTCTCGGCCGTTGTAACGGGGTGCAGTGTCTTGCTTATAGCTTGGCTCGTGCTCTTCGTCGATAACTATGAGTCCGAGATTAGATAAGGGCGCAAAGACAGCCGAGCGGGCGCCGATAACTACATCGGCCTCGCCGGATTTGATTTTCTGCCACTGTACGTTCCTTTGAGCGGCGGTAAGGCCCGAATGCATCACGGCTATATTCTCGAACCGCTCGCTGAATCTTTGAACGGTCTGGGCGGTAAGAGCAATCTCGGGCAGCAGCACGATGGCGGTCTTGTCTTTAAGCAGGACGTGCTGTATAGCCCTGATATAAAGTTCGGTCTTGCCGCTGTCGGTGACGCCATGAATCAGAGAAACGCCGAATTGGTTCGAGTTCATGCCGGGCTTTATGATGTTAAGCGCTCTTTGCTGGTCATCGTTGAGGACTATCTGACGCTCCTTTTGGATCGCGACCGATTCCGGAATAGCGGGCAGGGATTTGAGGATCGTTTTCTGTCCTATCTTCACAATCCGGCGTTGAGCCAGCCTTTTCAGAGGCTCGTGAGTGCATTTTGCCGCTTTAATCACCTGCGACTGCTCTATGGCCGAATCGGCGTCGAACGCCTCTTGCTCCTGGAGGAATGTGACTATTGCCCTCTGCTTTGTGCCTCTGAGTCCCTCGACAGCGGCATCCGCATCACCTGGCTGTATCATCAGGTACACATACTTCTGAATCTTGACACCAGCCCCTTTCTTAACCGCGGCCGGCACCATCGCAGCCAGAACCTGACCGAGCGGGCATACATAATAGCCGCTTATCCAGCGAGCCAGCGCCATCAGCTCGGAATCGAGCAGTGGCTCTTTGTCAACAACGCGCGCAATCGTCTTTAGCCGGATTCCCCGCTGCTCGCTACCGAACGCATCTTCCGAAGCAACATCCGACTCTACGCAGAAGCCCTTTTGCGGCTTGTTCTTTCTGCCAAACGGCGCTTCAACCCTTTGGCCTACTCGCACAGGCCAGATCTCATCCGGCACGCGGTAGTCAAATTCCGTATCCGCAGCAGACTCGAACGCCACGCGAATGATGTGTTTGCCGAGGGCCTTATAGTCCTCAACTTCGGTGTCAAATAACATGTCAGTCCGGTGCTTGCTCATAAGCTGGCTACTAAAGTGTCCAACTTGAGGTGGCAAAATGGAACCTCAAGATTTCAGTCAGTGTTGCAGTACATTCCTTCCCTGCGGCGTTTTTCGGATTTTTCGTCGATGAACGATGTGGCATTGAACTATGACGATGTAGTCTTTGTTTTCGATGTTTGCCATATTCCATCGTCTTCTGAGGGTCTCAACAGCACCTACAGATCGAAATACTTCGTTGCCAGTTCGTTAACGTGGTCGCCGATGGCGAGTGCGGCCGTGGCGGCCGGTGACGGAGCATTCAAAACATGAATTGAGTTCGCCTGTCTTTCGATTCTGAAGTCGTCTATCAGGTTGCCGTTGCGTTCGAGTGCCTGCGCTCTGACTCCCGCCCGGCAGGGCCTTATATCACTGTCCTGCAGCGAAGGAACGAGTCTCTGTAATTGCCGGAGAAACAGCTTCTTGGAAAACGCCCTGGCGTACTCCTTCAGGCCGGATCGCCAATATTTCATAAACATTCTCCACAGACCGGGATAAGACAGGGAATCTACGGTATCCCCCAGGTCAAAATCTGTTTTGCCGTAGCCCTCCCTCTTGAAAGAAAAGACTGCGTTCGGACCGCACTCGACGCCGCCGGTAATCATCCGCGTAAAATGGACGCCGAGAAAAGGCAGGGTCGGGTCCGGCACAGGATATATCAGGTTTTTGACCTTTTCGGTCGCCTCCTCGGTCAGTTCGTAATAATCCCCGCGGAAAGGCACAATCTTCATGCCTGGCTCGACGTTGTCCATCTTTGCGACTCTGTCACACTGAAGTCCGGCACAGTTTATCACGTACTTTGCCGCTATCGGCCCCTGGTCCGTCCGGACCTTCGTATAGAAATCGTGCCTGTCAAAACCTTCAACTTTATGAGAGGTCAGTATCCTGTTGTCTTTGTTCTTTTTTTCCACGAGATCGGCCAGTTTCCTCGTCACTGCGGCAAAATCAATAATACCGGCGCCGGGCACGCGGATGGCGGCGATCCCGTCACAATGCGGCTCGATCTCCTTGATTTGATCGGGGCCGATCTCCTCCAGGCCCTCTATCTCGTTGTCGAGCCCGTTTTGCAGGATCATCTCGAGGGTGGGTCGCTCTTTTTCATGGGTGGCGACTACAATCTTGCCGCAAATGTCGAAGGGGATTTTATGCCTTTTTGCAAATGCCGACAGTTCCTTTCTGCCTCTTGCACAGGTCCTGGCTTTATTCGAGCCGGGCTGGTAATACAATCCGGAGTGAATAACTCCTGAATTGCGGCCGGTCTGATGCACCGCTACCTCCTCCTCCTTTTCCAGCACGGCGATGCATATATCAGGATGGGCCAGCCCGATTTTATAGGCGGACGCCAAACCCACTATGCCGCCGCCGACTACTGCGATGTCGAAAACGTTGCTTTCGTTCATTTCACAGAATCCGTATTACAATAAGAGCTCGATAGTACAAAATTTACGAAATTGTGATTCTTTAGCTAAGCTCAGGGCGAGCTTTATGGCTTATTCCCACAATAACCTACAGCCGGTCGATAGTCAAACGAGAATCGAATCAACTCGATGGCGGCAGTTGTGTCGAACGATTCACTCTGGGAGCGGAGTCTGCAAGAAAGGAAAATACAAACAATGCCGGCGTTTAGTTAAATATCGGGAACAACTTCGGGACACACCTGTCCGGTCGAGTCTATCTTGAAGACGTATATCAACCCCCTTCTGAGCTTGGCATATACGGCGTTTCCGTAGATCGCCTCGATGTCATGAGCGGCCAGCTTCTCATGATCGTTAGCCAGATCCCAGATGTTCGACCAGAACATTTGCCGTTTTTCTATCGGCAGCGAGTCGAGCAGATCTTCGTACCTTTCCGGCTCGGTTCCCGGCTGCTCAATGGGATAACCTTCCGCCGGCGACATTCTCTCGCCATAGACTCTCCTCCAGAGATACAAAGCCCGGCTCTTGCCGTCTGCGACCATATTGCTGCCGAACTTGACGATCAGAGCATCGAAATAAATGATATCGCCGACAATGGTGTATTCTTTCTCCAGGATCTTCCTGGTCTTGTTGCCGCGGGCGGTTTCGACGAATTTGATCGTCGTCAGAAGTTGTCCGTCTTCGGTCTGCTGATCAATGACCTTGGCGTAGCCGATTTGATCTTCTTCCGTCAGAGTGGTCAGGGCCTTCTTCAGTTTCCTGTTTTCCGTGAGAAGATCGTTAATCGTCGCAACGGCTTCATACGGCTCTCTGCCAAGATAGGCGATCCCAAAAATAGCCGCTCCGATAATAATCAGGGGCAAAAGCCTCAATTTTTTCGCCAGACTTGCCATCAATACCTTCTTTCTGGTAAGATGGGCAACAGATTGCCCATTCTATCTATTCTATTATCGGCTCCGCCGTCCCATTTTCTGAAATTTAGCCCCTCCCACCGACCACTATGACAGGACAATCGCAGATGCATCAATGAGATTCAAGGAATGGCAGAGCAGACTTTCGCAAGCGGCGGCGTCATATCCTAATTGCGTCGAATGTTGTCATCCTTCAAGACACGTTCAGGTGGCTTTGCCGCAGCATTTTTTGTATTTCTTGCCGCTGCCGCAGGGGCACGGCTCGTTGCGTCCGACCTTGGGCGTTTCGAGCTTGATCTGTTTTACCTTCGTTTCCCCCTGGGGGGCCTGGGCCGCAGCTCGCTGCTTTTCGGCCATAGCAAACTGGCCCACCTCATCGTGCGAGGTCTGGCTCACGGTCCAGACGCTGCGAGTCCTGGCGCCGGATTCGAGATGGACTTTGAAGATTATGTCGGTCACACGATCCTCTATCGTCTCGAGCATGTCCTCGAACATCCGCGAGCCTTCACGTTTGAACTCGATCTTGGGATCCTTTTCGGCCCAGGACCGCATCCAGATACTGCTCTTGAGATGGTCCATCGAATATAGATGGTCCTTCCAGGTGCCGTCGTAAACCTGGAGCAGGACGTATTTTTCGAGATCGCTGAGCTCGGATCGCAAAAATTCCGTTGCAACCTGGTTCAGCCTGTCTTTAAGTTCGGGGCCCTCGGCAGGCAGTTCTTCCTCGGTCAGTGAAGCGTCGAATCTCTCGTTCGCCCAGTCAACCAATTCGGCCGTACTCGAGTTGTCGATTTTAGCGGAAAGTTCCCGCTGTAACTCGCCATCATTGAAGCTCCGACTCAACTCCAGCAGTTGATCGCGCAGCTTTCGAGGTTTTTCTTCCTGGATTCGGTCGGGCGTAAGCCCCGCGTTGTACTTCTTGTTGGCCCATTCGGCCAGCGTTTCGAAGGCGTATACGTTAGGTCCCTGAGGACCGTAGACCATGTTCATAGCAAACTCGACGGGGTATTCGATCTCACGCTGCTTGTACTTGGCGGCGGTCTTTTCCAGGAGTTGCTGATGAATTTCCGACGCTTTGAGGTCCTTCAACTCATCGACGTCGAGCCTGATGTCGAATTTGGCTCTCGTCCAATCTGCAAATGTACGGACGGCGAAATCTTCCTTCAAAAACTCGACCAACTGCGAACAATCCTTCTTATCGATTTGCGCGGCGGCGGCGAGCGTCAGTTGTTCCTGAATCTCTTCTGGCGTTTGATTCTTGACATTGCTCGGACTCAAACTGACTTTGAAGCTGCTCATGGCCCATTTGCACAGGCCCGAAACATCCCAGGTCTTCGGATCGCTGTAATCCTCGAAGTATTCGCCCAGCGACAGCGATATGTTGTTTTCTGCATCGCTCTTCGCCTGGTTCTTGATTACTTCTTCAATATCCTGCACGCCGGCATCAGCTATTTCAGAGAGTTTCAGGTCGACCCCGAAATTGGTTCTCGCCCACTCTACGATGCACTTGAACGGGTAATTCTTGTCGAGAATTGTATCGCAATTCGTTTTAATCGTGTCGTCAATCATCTCGACAATAACGTCTTTCAGTTTTCGCCCTGCCAGGATTTGTCGCCTGCGCGAATAAAATATCTTCCGCTGGTAGTCCATCACCTCGTCATATTCAAGCAGGCTCTTACGCACCTCGAAGTTGCGCTCCTCGACCTTTTTCTGCGCTTTTTCGATCCCTTTGCTTATTCTCTTGTGGTAGATAGGCTGCCCCTCTTCCCAACCGATCCAGGAAAGCGCTTTTACGGTCCATTCCGGCGCGAAGATACTCATCAAGTCATCGTCGAAGCTCAAAAAGAACTGGCTGGATCCCGGGTCCCCCTGGCGACCCGACCGGCCCCGGAGCTGATTGTCGATTCTCCTGGCTTCGTGGCGCTCGGTGCCGAGTATGTGCAATCCGCCGGCCTCAACGACCCCCTTGCCGAGCTTGATGTCGGTGCCTCGACCGGCCATATTGGTCGCTATCGTCACGTTGCCGCACATCGAGCCGTCGCGGGCTTTATGCTGCTGACCCGCCTTGGCGACGATTTCAGCTTCTCTGGCGTGCTGCTTTGCATTTAGAACTTCGTGCTCGAGACCGTGCCTCTTGTTCAAAGCCGACGAAAGCAACTCGCTTTTCTCGATGCTGATGGTGCCTATGAGCAGCGGCCTTCCGGCCCGGCTTACTTCGTTAATCTCTTCTACTATCGCATTGAATTTCTCGCCGACGGATTTGTAGATTACGTCTTCGCGGTCATCCCGAATACACGGTTCGTTGGTCGGTATCGAAACAACGTCCAGCTTGTAGATGTTCATGAACTCTTCGGCCTCGGTGGCAGCGGTACCGGTCATTCCCGCTATCTGGCCGTAGAGCTTGAAGAAATTCTGCAGCGTTATCGTGGCAAGCGTCTGGCTCTCCTCCTTTACCTTGACGCCTTCTTTGGCCTCGACCGCCTGATGGAGACCGTCCGACCACTGCCGACCGTGCATCAGTCGGCCCGTGAATTCGTCGACGATGATAACCTTGCCGTCCATTACAACATAATCTTTCTCCCGCTCGAACGTAACGTGGGCCCGCAGACTTTGCTCCAGCAGATGGGGCCACTCCATATTCGATCCGGTGAAGAAGGATCCGACTCCGGCTATTTCCTGAGCCGCCCCAACGCCCTCGTGCGTCAAGTGTACGGCTTTCCTGTCGTGCTCGACTTCGTAGTACTGGGTTGCCTGCTCGAGGGCGCCCTCGGCCTGCTGCTTTTCGGTCTCGCTTTTCTCTATCGCTTTCTGAGCTTTCTCAATGCGCTTATTATCTTTATCCTTCTTCGCGTCGGATAATTCGCCATGAGCATTGGAGATAGTTCGTTCAGCAGCGTCGATACGCTTCTTTATGCGATCGTAGGTGTTCTGAAGACCAATCAGTTTCCTTGCCACCTGGTCGGCCTTGCTGTACCGAGTAACGTCATCGAAAGCCGGTCCAGATATAATCAACGGAGTTCTGGCTTCATCGATCAGAATCGAATCGACTTCGTCGATTATACAATACTCCAGAGGCCCCTGAACCATCTGTTCGAGCGATGTTTTCATATTGTCGCGAAGATAATCAAAGCCAAACTCGTTATTCGTGCCATAGGTTATGTCGCAGGCGTACTGAGCTTTTCTCTCATCGCCGGCACTGCTCATATCGGCCTGTATTGCCCCGACGGTCATGCCTAAAGCCTCGAAGACCGGCCTCATCCATTCGGCGTCTCGTTTGGCGAGATAGTCGTTGACCGTAACCACGTGGACCTTTCGGCCGGTCAGATGAACGAGATACGCCGCCAGTGTCGCGACCAGCGTCTTGCCCTCGCCTGTCGCCATCTCGGCGATCTTGCCCTCATAGAGAACGTTCCCGCCAACTAGCTGCACATCGAAGTGACGCATTTCGACTTTTCGCCTCGCCGTCTCTCGTACGAGTGCGAATACTTCCGGCAGAATATCCTCGGGTTGGGTTCCGGAGTTCAGCGCAGCCTTGAACTCGGCGGTCTTGGCTTTCAGGGCCTCGTCGTCGAGCGCTTTCGTTTGCTCCTCGAAATCGCCCGCCTGCTCGGCAATTATCGAATAAGCCTTGACCAGCCGCTCGTTCCGGGAGCCGAAAACCTTTACGAGCGTTTTACTTACCTTTTCAAATGCCATTATCTCTTCCTAACATCCCTGCGCAAGCACGGATCTATAATACCGGGTAAGCAGATTCTCCTTTTCGGGCGAACATCATTGACAGCACGATCATTTTACTCGCGTTACATATTCACCGGTACGAGTATCCACGCGGATCACTTCGCCGATTTTGATAAACGGCGGCACCTGGACCACCAGTCCCGTTTCCAGCGTGGCCGGTTTGTTCTGGTTGGTCGCCGTGGCGCCCTTGATTTCCGGCGGCGTCTCCGTCACTTCCAGGTCCACTGTATTGGGCAGCGAAACGATTATCGGCTTGCCCTCGTACATGCTGACCTGAAGCTGGCTGTTCGGCTTCAGATATTTGGGTCCGTCGCCGAACGCGTCGTCGTCAAGACTAATCTGCTCGAAAGTCGTAGTATCCATCAATACGTGCTCGCCTCCGGATGAATACAGGTACTCGTAGTTTCCCTTGTCCAGATACGCATCTTCGACATTTTCATCCGCCCTGAGCCGAACGTTCTGAATCGTGCCGTCGATCAGACTTTTGAGCTTGGTCTGGTACACCGCACCGCCTTTGCCTAACTTAACGTGTTGGTAGTCAACAACCGCATACAATTTATCATCAACCTTGACGGTCTGACCTTTTCGCATCTCAGATGCTCTCATGTGTTACTCCGATATATATTAATAATCCGTAATCGACGCAAAGATCAGTATGGCATGATGAATAAGAATTGTCAAGGGAACTGAACGTGGAAATGATCTTTCGATGTTGGTAGTGGGCTTTGTCCACTATTGAAAACCGTGTCCTGTAACATGGTCATAGTTGAGCCTCTTCGCGGGATTCTTCAGTAAGCCCCCTTCCACGTGCGAAACGAAGCCACGCCGCCTGCTGGTAGTCGTTCACTTCTTCCGCTTTTTCCTCTTCTTTTTTTTCTTCTGCTTTCTCTTCTTGGCATTCTTGGGCTTTTTGGTTTTGGTTTTTTTCTTCGGTCTTTTCTTGTCAATCAACGGCTCTGCAACCGCAATGTTCAATTGACGCGCCGGGACGTTCACTGAGACAATCCGAGCCTTGAGCGCCTGTCCCAAACGGATATTGTGCCCGGAACGCTCGCCGACAATGCACTGGGCCTTCGCATCGTACCGCCACCAGTCGGATCCCAGATCCTCCATTCTTATCAACCCTTCGACACCGTACTTTCTTGATTGGGCAAATACGCCAAAGCTCGCCAGCCCGGTAATCACGCAGTCGATTTGCTCACCTATTTTCCTGCTGAGCATCTGCAGCGTCAGCACGGTCGTCAGCTCTCTCTCGGCGTCCTCGGCGCGCTGTTCGGTAAAGGTGATGTGTTTTCCGACCTCGGCCAGGTTCTGCTCCTGATCTTTGAGAGCCGGCCTTTTCCGTAAATAGCGATCCAGAGCGCGATGCACCATCAAATCCGCATATCGCCGGATGGGGCTTGTAAAATGGCAATAGTGAGTCGAAGCCAGTGCGAAATGGCCCATGTGAAGCGGCGCGTACTGGGCCTTTTCAAAGCTCCGCAGGACCGCCAGATTCACCGCATAAGAACAATCAGCATCCTTAACTGCTTCTAATAATTCCTGAATTACCTTGCGGTCAGGCTGCCGCGGCAGAGAGAAACCGAAAGCCCTCACAAACCTCACGAGATTCTTCATGCTCAGTGGATCGGGCTCCGGATGTATTCGCCTCATGAACGGCACGTTGAGTCTGTCCAGAAGCGCCGCTACGGCTTCGTTGGCTTCAACCATGAACATCTCGATGATCGTATGCGGATAGCTCTCTTCGGCCGGGTGAACATCTACGACTCTGCCGGACTTACCCATAACCAGCTCGGTCTCCGGCAGGTCGAGGTGTAACATTCCGTTCTTTCGCCGCCGCTTCTCGATTGCCCGACTTAAGGCCTCCATGTCTTTGAGCAGTTCGATCACCTCGAGCGATGTGCCCTTTGTATGGCCCTTCAAGATTCTGTCAGCCTGAACGTAGGTAAGACGCTGCGTCGATTTGATAAGGCTGTTGGAAAAACTGTGAGACAAAATCCCGGCCTCGCGATCGTAAGTTATATACACGCTCTTAGCGAAGCGCTTCTGATCCGGCTGCAAACTACATATACCGTTGCTCAGGATTTCCGGCAGCATCGGAATTGTCTTGGCGGGCAGGTATACACTGTTCCCACGATTTTTACCTTCAACGTCGAGAGGAGAATCGGGTGTAACAAACGTGCTCACGTCGGCAATGTGGACACCCAGCACCAGGTTGCCGTCGGCGTCTTTCTCTATACTGATCGCATCGTCGAAGTCTTTCGCATCCGGCGGATCTATCGTAATAATGACCTTATCGGTTATATCCTGCCGCCCGTCCAGTTTGTCCGGATCGAAACTGCCGGCGGCTCGCCGGGCCTGCTCGATACACCCGGCGTCGAACTCGCCGGGTAAATGATACTGGTGAATTATAGATTTTATCTCAGTCGCATATCTACCGGCTTTGCCGAGAACTTCAACGATCACACCTCGCGCCAGGTACTTCTGCGTAGGATAAGACAATATCTCGACAACGACTTTATCTTTTTCCTTGGCGCCTTTTGCACCCACGTCGTCGACGGAAATGGGATCGAAGAAACTCTTGCCGTCGGGCTCGACCATCCAGGACTCGGGGTGTTTGACCAGCGTGCCGACAAATCTGTTCTGTGCTCGCTCGAGGACTTCGATTATCACCCCGCTGTAACGCATTTCGCCGCCGCGCTTGCCTTTTCTCTTAACCTTAGCCATGACAATGTCGCCGCTCATGGCATCGGCTTTGTCGGAAGGCGGTATGAATAAATCACCGTGAGAATTGGGTTCGAGCGGCGTGATAAAGCCGAAACCCTTCGGATTTGCCCTGAACGTTCCCACTATCTGTCCCGACAACGAGGGCAGGGTAACAAGATTCCGAGCGCCTATCACCACGTGCCCGGCCTGCCGTAATTGGTCGAAAGCTTCCTTGAATTCCGGATAATCCTCAGAACTCACTCCTAACGTTTTCGCCAACTGCGACAACTTTTGCGGGAGATACTCGTCATGCTTGAGCAACTTGATTATCTGCTTCTTGTAGATTTCAGGCATCTGCCCATCCCATTCTTACACCAACAGAGATCGCCGGGACCGAGTATGTATTGTATGTTATTATGGTTTTGGCCATGGCCACCATGGTACACATATCAATGGCGTCATGTCGAGCGTATTCTGGAAGGTCAAGATGCGGCGGTTCTTTTTGCCCTCTTCAATTCGGCTTTCACCACTTTATCCGTTAACGTATAAACAAAAAAAGGGCTGTGAACCAGATAAAGCCCACAGCCCTGATGGAATCGTTAATAAAAGTGTACTACAGACATTTCTCCAGCCACAGACCCGTAAGATCGGTCAAGTCTTGCATATCGATTACTCCGTCGCCGTTGACGTCCTGACAGAGCGGACAGTCCTCTAAGCCGATCTCTTCCGGGGTGAACAGATAATCTTCGGTTTCGCCTGTCTGGTACCTGCTCGCCGGGCCGGAGCCGCCATTGCCTGGTTCGCCCGGATTGCTGCCGCCCTTCCAGGGCTGTTCTGAAAGAGTGATTCTCATCCAGATCTTCTCCGGGCCGCTCTTCGGGTGCCACGACAGGAACGCAGGTGTGGTGATGTGATTCAGACCCGCTGGAAGACCGAAAAGCAATTGATTCTGCACGGCCCACTCAGAGGCGGCGCCCGCCTCACATACCGGAGCATCGTCCCAGTCGCCATCGCGGTTCCAGTCGAACCAGACGTTTACCCAAAGGTCCGCCTGCGGATCAACGATAGTGACCTCGTAGTCAAAGGTAATCCACTTGCAGTGCGGCAGATTGAGCGGCATGGCAACGCCGTCATCGCCCTGATCGTTGTCGGGTGAATCTGCCAACGGCTCAATATTGTTTATACCATCTTCATCGGGACCGCTGTCGGCCTCGGCTTCCGCCGTAATCTTCTTGCCCAGGAATGCCGCCATTGGAGAATTCAAATGCACGGGACCTACGGCTACCGGAGCGAAAGTCTGCTTGCCGTCGTCGAAAACGGTCGGGTAATCGGCCTGAATTGAAGTGCCCGGATATGCCGTCATTGAAACTTCGAAATTGTTTCTGCTGTCGGGAGCATCGCCCAGATCCGGCGTAACTTCGGCTTCGCAAGAGGTGCTGATCGCCAGCACGCCTTGACCGGTCTCCGAGCCGTATCCTCCGACTTCGATTAAATACTTCCGGCCTGCCACAACGTCAATCGTAACCTCAGATTGGGTATCACAGGCATCGTCATTACACGCCAACAAATCGCCCTGATCAGGGTAGCATACGCCCCCGTCGTAAACTGCCAGCATCGTGTCGAAACTGCTGCCGCAAAGGCTGATGGTTGCCTGTCCCGTACAGGGAGCGGTATAGCGATACCAAATGTTCGGACTGGTCATGCACAGCCCCGGCCCGTCAAAACTAGCCTCGGATGTCTCAAAAGCCAAAGCTTTCACGTCGCCGACAGACATGGCGTTCTGACAATCATCATTGAACGAGACCGGCGGCGCCCCGCTGCTTATGCTAATCCCACCCTGGCCGAGATCGTCTTCATTGAGACCGCCAACCTCAATTAAATACTCATTGCCGCCGATACCTACGAACGTTATTTGAGAATTAAGGCTGTTGCCGAAATCATCGTTGCACTCAATCAAAGCGGCCTCCGTCGGTTCGCAATCCACCCCGTCGTAAACCGCAAGCTGGGTATCGAATGGATCGTCAAAGGCCTCAATCCGAACCGTAACCTCGCCGGTCACTACAGCGGTATAGCGATACCAGATGTTGGGGGCTTCATCAATACAGAGCCCCGGACCGTCGAACGTCGCGCAAAACGTATCGAAAAGCAAGTCGGTCACGTCGCCTATGTGCCGCGCATCTTCACAGTCATCATTGTCCGGCGGATTTACGTTCTTGTCGCAATTGATGGTAATCACGCCCTTGCCCGCTTCGGAGTCATTGAATCCGCCCACTTCTATCAAATACCTCCGACCGGCTATTACCGGAAAGGTTAGGTTAGATTGTCTGCTCCGGAAGTCGTCGTTAGCCGCGACCAGGTTTTCTTCGGTCACAGTGCAGCCGCACTTGTCTTTAGGGTCTGGCTGCGTGTCGAAGCCGCCGCCGGTGTAGACGGCCAGTTTAGTATCGAAGCTGCTGCCCTCCAGGCTAACTGTTGCGCAGCCGTTACACAACGCCGTATAGCAGAACCAAATGTTGCCGCCTTCGCGAATAAACAGACCCGCCCCGTCAAATGTCGCATCGGTGGTGTCAAACGGCAGATCATTCACATCGAAAACCGGCTTGGCATTTTCACAATCGTCATTCGGCGGTACAACAGCCAAAGCGGTGGTCGAAACGCCCA
This sequence comes from uncultured Pirellulales bacterium, assembly GCA_964598225.1. GTDB lineage: Bacteria > Planctomycetota > Phycisphaerae > Sedimentisphaerales > Anaerobacaceae > SG8-4. The sequence goes on along the minus strand of CAZRBG010000043.1, from coordinate 6,359 downwards.
ACGCCAAAATACATGAGATTAAGCAAGTTGACTTCCAGCACATTGTAATACTCCTCAAAATTGTTAAGATTTAACCATTCCAAAAAATTGCCTATTTTATCCAAGTTTACTATTATCGGAATTTCTTGTCAAGCTCAAGCCAGCTCCCGGCAGGCTCGAAATCGGGACCAAGTGGGCCACCTCTTCTATGTATAGAGCCAGCCACACGCCCCGACGTCACCAAAAAAATGCAGGAATTCCGGTTTCCAGGGACTATTCATAAGGCGCTGTTCATGCTTTTCGGAATAAAAAGGCAGCTTCTTTGGCACTTTTGTAAAACAAAAGTCATCTTCGCAGCACGCAAATCTCAAAATGTTCCGTCTATCGCCAATTTGGCAAAAATATCCGTTATGTTTCGGCTTGCAGACGGCACTAAGAGGGTAATCGTGCTACATAATGAAAAATATGCCGGATGCTACTGGCGGGGCTCCTGTTGAGGCTGAATCCTTGGGCAGGGGCCTTTTTTCGTTACCCATCGCCGTCGATACGCCTTTTGATAATAGAAAGGACTTATCAGTAGGCTGTGAACACTGTTTTCACAGCCTTTCGGGGCCCCTGCTTATCTTCACTCCTCCTTCAAGCGTTCAGGCAGGGGCTCCCCTCTCGGAGAAACCCCGATAGACAGTCAAATCAGCTCTGCTGCCACGATATCGGGCGTATATCGGCAATTTTGGACTCGTCCAGCTCGATTCCGAAACCGGGCCGATCCGGCAATTCCAGCATCCCGTCGACCGGCTTCGGCTGGTGCATCTCGAAATCGTAATAGCTGCTCATTTTGCGGATCAGATACTCCACGAGCGGGCAAATCTCCTCCGGCTGGCTCGCCACCACGTGCATCGCGGCGTGAATGCTGTGGCCGTGAGGAATCACGTTTACCCCGTGAACGGACGCCAGCGTGCACATCTTGACCAGCTCGCTGACCCCGCCACACCATTCCGGGTCGGCCTGGACGACCATGATCGCATCGTTCTTGAGGAATTTGTGGACGTCCCACCGGCCGTAGAAATGCTCGCCCGTAGCGACGGGGATCGACGTTTCGCGGCTGAACTCGACGAACGCATCCAGATTGGCCGTCTGGAACGGCTCTTCTATCCATCGAGGCTTGTACTGCTCGACTCGCCTCGACCAGGCCAGAGCATAATTCAGGTCCCATTTCCAGAACGCATCGAACATCAGGTCCACGTCGCCGCCCACGGCCTCTCGCAGCAGGCGCACTACCTTCGCATCGGCCTCGACGCCCTCGGGGCCGTAGCCGGGGCCGCGATCGCGCACGAACCACTTCTGGTGCCTGTAGCCTTCACGTTTGAGTTCTCGTGCCTTGGCCCGTAGTGCCGGCGGCTCCTGCGAGAAGCCCAGGCAACTGGCATAAGCCCTGACTTTCTTGCGCGAGCCGCCGAGCAGTCGATACACCGGCAGGCCGAAAAGCCGCCCGCGAAGGTCCCAGAGAGCGTTATCCACGGCACTGAGAGCCATGAGGTAATGGCTGCCGCGAGAGTGCCGGCTCGCCCGGAACATCCTGTCCCAGAATGCCTCGCCCGCCAGCGGGTCCTGCCCGATCAGCCGTTTGGTGAAGAACCGGTCGACCAGCATCGCCGCCTCGCTGTCGATCGGCCCGTAGAGACCGATTGTGCCGTCATTCGCGCATAGCTTCAGATAAAGGACCTTTCGCCCGTTATTGCCCGTTATCCGGAGAATCTCCGCTTTCGCGATCTTCAGGTTCTTACATTTGCCGTTCCCGGCCGATCCTACCGTCTGCGCCTGCACGCCCGTGCCGAACCGCCCTGCCGCCCCCGCGGCCGCGAGACCCGCCAAAAAGCTCCGCCTTCTTATCCGCTCAACCATCTGCGTCTCCTTTCGCTAAATACGCTCCATCAACTGGATCCGAACGTGCCGCGACACCCCCTCAAAACGCCCCGCGACAATCTGATAGCGTACTCTACACTATAGCGAGCAGTACGTCGAGTCCGCCTCCGCAAAATAACCACTTCTTCTCCCGGTATTCGGGCAGCCCGCCCCCCTGTCATTCCCGCGACGGCGGGAATCCAGTATTTTAGGATTTAGAGCTTAGCGCTTAGGATTTCCCGCCGAAGGCGGGGCTATTGGCTTTGAATTGGGTTTGTTTCGGAGTACCAGGAAACGGCAGAACATGCCACAAACCCTTGACCTTCAAGTGGTTATGCCGTTTTGTCAGCCCCAAGATTGGGTTTGTTTCGAATTTTTAGCCGCCAGCCCCTCTGTCATTCCCGCGTCGGCGGGAATCCAGTATTTCAAGTTTCGGGCCCACTCCAGGCGAATTTGGCTTAGAATTGGGTTTGTTTCGCAAAATTCCTTTCCGCAGTCCTATGGACTCCTTACGGAGTACGCAGCACGCATCACGCAATACGAAGTAAATTGGGTTTGTTCCGCATTTTTTGTAACCGCCGGTCCGCCTGTCATTCCCGCGAAAGCGGGAATCCAGATCAATTGGGTTTGAATTGGGTTTGTTTCGCATTTTTTCACGAATGAACACAATTTTCGACACTGACTAACACGGATTGACACTGATTTCAGGACATCGAGAAGAGGAAAAACAATAGTCAATCGTCAATATTCAATAGTCAATGTTCAGGTCTCCTGTATTCTATCCTATCCGCCATACGCTCCACGCTATACGCTAATCCATTGTTAGTTATATATTATACCATATTAAGCACCATTTTTCAAGACAAATCTGCGTATTTTCAGCCACAGAGGGCACAGAGCACACTGAGGCTTGTTTTTTGGACACAGATACATGGCACAGATTTCAGTGATTTTGGCTGTATCAGTTAGTGAGGTCTTGTGCTCCATGGAGCACGGCAAGTACATCGACCCGGTCCGGTTTAATGTAGTAAATGATGCGATACGGTCCTTCAATAACCTCCCGGATTTGTTTCATTGCGTCAGGCCGTACTTCCTTCGCACATCGCTAACGTCCGTCGTCCTGCCTGCCTCGCTGTCGGCAAGACCCTGGTCGATCACCTGACGCACGTAGATCTCATTGATCAGATCATCCCACGTGGAATCATCCGCCATGTTGTCGACAATCTTATGGGCCTGATCTTTTCGCATCATTTCTGCCATACTTACTCCAACTATTGGTATACCAAAGATCATAATAGCCAAAATAACGCAAAAAAGCAATACTTAAGAGCCTTCAGACACGGATTTCACGGTTTTCACTGATTTTGCTTTATTTTAGACGGGATTACAGGATGAACATGTTTAAGAAGAACAACAATAAAAAATCCCAGTAAATCCTGTTATCCTGTCAAAAAAAAAATTCATCCAGAATCCTCATTTACAGCTCAAAAACGCCGATCCGCAAAAAATTTTCATTTTTTCCCATTTTTATCGTCTACATTTGGGGCTGAGAAACGCCTTTATTTATAGAAGGGCAGAATATGGACGATATGGCTCTGTGTTCAGGATTTTGGCTGGATTTTGTTGTTTCGGATGAAGATAAGGAGTATGATACGAAAAAGCAAGCTTGGCAGATTCAAAGGGTGCTTAGCGAGTGCGCGAGCTACTGGAGCGACAGAGCGCGAAAAAAAATGTACCGGACAGCTTTTTAATTCTTCGGTGCTCAGTGGACGCTCCGTATGAGAAAGCAAATAAGGAATCATTTGGCTAAGGAGAGTTGAAAATGGGACAGCCTTCCAAATAGTTACTTATCTAACTTTGTTGAAGACGGTGGCTGTACACCAACGACACAACTTACAATGAGTATGCGAACAAATATTTTCAATCGACGAACATTGAGCGCACTGGAACCTCAGGTAGCACCGGACCAGCTTCGAAAGCGAGTGAAGATAGTGGTAATAGACGACGAAGAGAGTAGTTTTCCCTTTAAACTTCTCCAGGACGATGGGTATACCATTGAGTGGTGGTCGCGTGTAGACTCAAGAAAACTTCAACGGCTGGAAAGTGGTGATTTCGACATCGTCATTCTGGACATAATGGGTGTAGCTGATCCGGAGCTTTCTCCTAGTGATGGCTTAGGCGTTCTGAAAAGAATTAAATCTGTCAACACGAAGCAAATTGTGGTTGCATTTTCAGGGCAGTCTTTCGATTTGAGTAAGACAGAGTTCTGGCGACTTGCCGACGACGTCCTTTCGAAGCCTGTCACCATTATCGAGTGCAAGGAATTGCTTGACAGATTGATAAATGAAAGAATCACCTTGACCAGGTATTGGGGTGCTATTTCTGAGTTATTGAAATCGAGTGGTGTCTCTAATAGAAACCTGAAAAAGATTGAGCGGCGTATGGTGAATGCAGTGGTTAAAAAAGATGGAGCGGCCCTCAAATCCATATGCCAGAACATACCAGAAAAACTTTCAAATGCGGCTTCAGTTGTAACATTACTCCAAGCCGTATCCAGGCTATGGTTATGAAAGAGGCGGTTATAAGGCTTATAGATATTGCCGCACCATATCCACACATATGTGTGGACCATGTGATGAAAGACGGTCTCATTATAAGGCAACCAGAAATATGCAAGACCTGCTCACCGAAGGCATGTCAGTATAGACTTACAACAGGTTCTCCGGGTTCATTCGAACAATGTCCACGTGGCTTTACTATTTTTAAAGCTGACTTTGATGGTATCCCCTTTGTTGTCAACGGCCTACGCGTGCGAGGTTGGTGTCGTGACTTGCCGAGAAAGGCCAAGAAACGTCTCTCAACCTATTCTGTAGACGAACCGGATGTTATCAACTGGTACAAAAATATGCAGTCTTTGGTCTCGGAAGTTAACTCATTAGTCGAGGAGAAGACGAGCGCATCACTCAGCATATTACACGACATTAAAACCGCCGTTTCCTTGATGTTCCGAAATGCCGAAGTTCTCATATATGATGAGCAAGGAAAGACGTTTAGCGAAAAGATTGAGAACGCATCTCCGAAGATGAGGACCCTATTCCACTCAGTAGGTCTCTTGGAAGAACGCATTAAGCTCACAAGCCTCTTGGCAAATCCTGATTCCGCATCGCATGGTCAAAGGATACGAACGCCGGTTTATAAGATTTTTGATAAGATGTCCAAATTATTCTATCCAACGGCAAACCAAAGAAGTGTATATATTAACCTTGAAGGCACATCTTATAGGACATCTCTTCTTTTTCCCTCATTCAATACGATACCGTTAGTTCTTCTGGAAAACGCCGTCAAGTATTCTTTGCAAAATCAAACGGTAACCGTCATGGTTGTTGATGTTGAAGATGGTGTCAGAGCAAGTGTAGAGTCATTCAGTCCCCGCATTCGTCCGGAGGAAACGGCTCACATTTTTGATAAGTACGGAAGAGGGCAAAATGCTGCCCGCATTGCATCTTCGGGCTCAGGGCTCGGATTGTATTTGGCGCGACTTGTTGCTGATGCCAATAATTTCAATATCATGCATGAGGAGGTTGGACAAAGCGTGAACATCACTGGGATAGAGTACACAGGCAATCGGTTCTATTTCTACGTGCGCTAATCGGAGGAAGCTAAAGGGGTCATTCATATAGGTTCCTGTCAAGTATAAAAATACCTTCCCTGAACCGAAATCTTTTCGGTTTCTTATGCGGCTGTTTGGGGAAACATCAGGGTCAAACCTTAAGAACTGATTCCGCTGATAAACCCATGAAAACCGGCAAAACACCCTCGTTTTTGATAGCGCCAGTGCATGTCACAAGGGGTTTTTCCGCGGAATCAAGAACTAAGTTCTTGGAGTTCTGATTTTACTGTAAAGAGTTGCTGTATTGATTTTTTAAGCGTTTATCGCGTTAGGGCTGACAGCAGGCCTTCACCATTTACTATTGACGATTGACGATTTTCTTCATTCGACTGTGCTCAGAGCCTGCCCTGAGCTATCTGGGGCTATTTGGGGACACCATACTTATTTATCTTTCGACAAATCAGACAATCCTGCAGGCCGCAGGGGCGCCCTGTGTTCCTGCAATAAGATGTGCTTGACAAGCATGCCCGGGAATCGTATCCTGACGTTTATATATCATCGTTAGGAGTACAAGAAAATGACTGTAACAGAGCAGATTATTGAGCGTGTCAAGGCATTACCCGAGGCAGTACAAGCGGAAGTCCTTGACTTCGTTGAATTCCTTGAGGCAAAAACTGATAACGGCAGAGATTTTAGTTGGTCCCACTTTTCACTTTCGCAAGCAATGCGAGGTATGGAGTCAGAACCTGCGTTATATTCGCTCGACGACGTAAAGGATAGCCTCTGATGATACAAGAAGGGAGCATTGTTCTTGAGCTATTGTCAAATGTTGTGGATGAGATTTTTTCCGACCTAAGTTCGGAGCCGC
>CAZRBG010000042.1:0-52388 GCA_964598225.1 uncultured Pirellulales bacterium | reverse complement strand
ATTCCGACGGAACTATCCCCATGAAATCGGGAAGTTATTTCGTGCACGATCCTTACATTTACAGAAATTTTACTTGACGCCTATGTATAAATCCTGTAATTGTTCGGCATAGGAAGTGTGTACTGGGGTCCCCCGAGGCACTGTGTCGCATCATTTTTCGGAGATTAAGGATAATCTCTGAGTTTTTCGCAGAGATTTCTCCGAAAACCAAGGCAGGAGTGTGATTTATTTGTCAGTTTGTGGAGATCGATAATCCGACGTTGCGGTCTTTTTCTACATAAAGTTAGCCGTTATTCTGAGCGAAAGGAGGTGAAATAGCTTTTTACGTTCTGCGAACTCGTCACGAGCGAATATCGAATTAGGCAGTATCCGGTGCGAAAGTGAAGATTGCCGTCGGTAAAATCTCATCTAATAAAATCAAAGCGAAGGAGAACCATTATGTGTAAGAAACTGATTTTGTTGTCATGTTTTGTTTTCGTGCTGGGCCTGTCGGCGAGACCGGCACACGCTCTCGACTGGGTCTGGCGGCAGGCCGAATCCGCCGACGTGCTGGGCGAAAACTGGCTGATTGTCGGCGTCACGGAAGAGCCCGATCCGAACGCTACGGAAGATCCGAACGCTCCGGCCGATCCGAACGCAACGGAAGATCCGAATGCGCCGCCGGCCAAACCGGTGGTGGCGTATATAGGCTCCGAAAACGGGGTCGGCAACGACAATGATGCGGCGCCGGGTCCTGAATGGACAGCCACGTATGATTTCGAAGTCGCCGGCGGTGTTTACAAAGTCCTTACCCGCGTGATTGCTCCGAACGGAGACGACGATTCTCTCTGGGTCAGGATCACCACAGCAAAAGCTCAGAGTCACGAAGATCCCGACCAGCCCGGAACGGGATGGGTCAGATTCAACAGTATCGCTCACAGTGACAACTGGCTCTGGGACGACGTCCACAGCAACGACCACGGCAACGCGGTTGTACACTGGACGCTGCCCGCCGGGCTCAACACACTGGAGATAGCCAAACGAGAGGATGGCGTGGTGATTGACGGACTTGTTATCACTAATATGCTCGACCTTGATGCAACAGCGCTGCCGGGAGAAATTGTTGCACCAACTGTGTGGCCGGCGGGGACTCCCACTCCTGCGAACGGAGCGACGGGCATTTCGGCAAAGCCCGCGGTCAGCACTTTTATCAGCGACGACGTGCCGAAAGATGTTCCACAGGCCTTTGGCAACACCCCAAAAGGCGTGACTTCAGTTCTTAACGTAGACGAATCGGTCACGGTCAAGGACCTTAACGTCGAGCTTGACATCACGATGCCCGGCAACAACGCCGACTTGAACGTCTTCCTGACCTCGCCCTGCGGAGATCGTGTTGAGCTGTTCACCGACGTCGGCCTGGAAGAAGATGATTTCACGAACACTATTCTCGATGACGAGGCTTCGAAATCCATTAGAGACGGCACTCAGCCGTTCACGGGGATCTTCAGGCCGGAAGGAAAGCTTTCGGACGTCGACGGCTGTAACGCCGCCGGCCAGTGGAAGCTCAGAGTCGAGGATGACTGGAACCTTGTCGCAGGTGCCGGCGATACGGCAACTCTCAACTCCTGGCAAATAGTCGTGGAGAATCCTGTCACCGTTAGTTGGATCCCCGGCATCGGAGGCGTCTCACAGGACGTGTTCTTCAGCGAGACTTTCGAAGATGTCAACGACAGGACAGCCCTGCTCGCCAACGTCGGCCCGAACGTCGATATGATCGACGTCGGAGCGCTCGAGATGGGAACAACCTATTATTTCGCGGTAGACACGGTACTGGAAGACGGGACGGTAATCTCCGGCGACATCTGGAGCTTCAGCACCGCACCCGGCAACATCGTCGTGGATAAGCGCATCCGGGCCGGCTCGGACGAAGGAGAGGAGCACGTGCTGGACGACGGCATGATGGAAGACCTGACCAGCAGCGACCTGGAGCTGGGCTACGAGGGCTCTTCCGATGATCCAAGCAATCTGCAGGCGGTCGGTTGTCGATGGATTGACGTCGCCCTCCCAGCCGGCTCGACTGTTTTGGAAGCATGGGTGCAGTTCAGCGCCGACGACGTCGACAACGCTCGCCACGAAGGCCCCGTCAATATGGTAGTCCGGGGTGAACTTACTCCCGAGCCGCTCGCATTCAGCACCACGCCGGGCGATGTCACATCAAGGCCGACGACCGAAGCATCCGTCAACTGGAAGGTGCCGCAGTGGATGACCGTGCACGAGCAGGGTCCGGATGAACGCACTCCCGACCTCACGAACATCATCGAGGAACTGATCGGCCAGGAAAAATGGGCCAAGGGCAACGCCATGGTTTTGACGTTTGTGGACGATCCGAACAATCCCTCGGCCGGAACTCGTGAAGCCGAGTCATTCGACGGCAGCCCCGACGACGCGCCCCTGCTTCATATAGCAGCCGTCACTGAAACCGCCTCCAATCCCAGCCCGGCCGACGGACTCACGGATAAGGACCAGGAGACAATCCTGAGCTGGACGCCCGGAATCTCCGGCGTTTCGCGCGACGTGTACTTCGGCACCACCGAAACACCGCCGAAGATCGCCAGAACGACCGGCACCACCTGGGACGTCGGCAAACTCGCTGTCAGCACGACTTACTTCTGGAGGATCGACGAGTTCGACGCCGACGGAACCAGGCACGAAGGCCCGGTATGGAGCTTCACAACCGTAATCGGCGAGGCCACCAATCCCAAGCCGGCCGACGGAGCCGAAGGAGTTCCTCTCGACACGACGCTAAGCTGGACGCCCGGGGGCACCGCCGTTTCCAGCGACGTGTATTTCGGCATCGGCGACGACCTCGAATTCATGGGCAATCAGGTCGAGAGCACCTTCGACCCCAACGGCCTTAAAATAGGCAGGCCCTACTCCTGGAGGATCGATTCTGTCGAGGCCGACGGCACCACGCACATCGGCGACGTCTGGAGTTTCACGACCCCAAGCGGCCAGGCTTCCGAGCCCAGTCCGGCTGACGGCGGTTCCGTCGAATTCATAGCTGCCGTGCTTAGCTGGACCGCCGGACCGACCGCAGAGTCACATGGTGTTTACGTCAGCACGAACATGGACGACGTTGTCTCCGGCGCCGAAGCCGCGTTTGCCGGCAATGTGACCGAGACAAAAATCAGCGTCGGCCTGGCGGGAATGCCGATTCCGGAGGGCCTTGACGGCAACACAGTCTATTGGCGCGTCGATGCCGTCGAAGCCGACCGCGAATGGGTGCATGAAGGCGAGGTCTGGAGCTTCACGGCGCCGCCGTTCGAAGCCCACGAACCCGATCCCGCCGACGGAGCCGAAAACGTCGATCCCAACTCTACCCTTAGCTGGACACCGGGTCTCGGAGCGATTCTGCACGAGGTGTACTTCGGCGACGATCCCGACGCCGTAGCCGACGCCGCCGGCGCCGCTCCAATCGCGGTAACGAGCTTCGATCCCGGCCCGCTCGAACCCGGCAAGACCTACTACTGGCGGGTCGATGAACTCACCGCGGTATTCACCACCAGGGGTATGGTCTGGAGCTTCACGACCGAACCGGCGCCCGAACCCCCGCCGGAGCCGGAACCGGAACCCGAACCGGAGCCTGAAATATAGGCTTACCGCTGATTGAGCGTGAATAGCTCAGTAGATTTGCAGCAAATCGGGGCCTGTGTCGAGCAATCGATATAGGCCCCGTTACTTTGTATGCTTTTGATATTTGCGAGCGCCGCCGAAGCCGTCTAAAGGCAGTTTCGGATAATATTCATTATCCGCTCGACAATTTCCACGTGGTGCTTTTCGTCTTCGGCAATACTTCCGAAACACCTGCGGACGCTCTGCCCGGCTACGTTCGGATCATTCGAGGCGTTCAGATAAAACTTGTGTGCATCCTCCTCGAGCAGTCGCATCGTCTCGAACTCGTCCAGAAGTTTATGCTTTATCGCACTATCCATCGTCTCGCCCCAGCTTTTCCTGCAAACTCTTGACTATACACCTGTGCCGTCGAGTGTCCTCCAGCAACGTTGCGAGATAACTGCGGACCTGCTCGAAGGTTCGATCTTTCATGCCTTCCGGCCAGTTTTTACGATCCATATAGTCCGAATAAACACCGTGAGCGATCTCATCCTCCATGTCCAGAGCCGATACGAGCAATCCCTGAACCGTCTTCTGCTCGCCGCCGCACTGCGTCGCTTTCTCACTATCCCCACTGCCCATGTCAGCCTCCTGTTAAACTACAACCAGCCCCAGTCAGGCCCAAACCACTCTATCGGAAACTATCACACCAGGCTTTAGAACCACACAAAGAAATATTCCTTAGACACGGATTCAACTGATTAACACTGAAAAGACAAGAGAAATAGCATTGTCAACGATTCTGAGGCACGGCCAATAGTCAATAATCAATCGTCAACGGTCAATTTTTAGCCCCCGCTCCAACCACCGGTTAACTGCCGTAAAAACATCAAGACTCGCATAGCTACAGGCTCGTGGCCCTAGCTGAGAGTCTTTGGAAATCGCAATTTGATTGATTCTGTGTCTTTTTGGTGATAGATTCTCACTTTCGGGAGGGCCGTAGCGAACAGAGATAATTTGGGATCGCTTGTGGCCACAGTTGAACTGACGGGGACAGAAAAAACAGATTCTCAATTGTCTTGAAGGAATCAATCCTCTTGGCGATGAATAGCAGTAAACATGGTGGATATTTCCGGCAACGACACAATGAAAATTATTGAGGTTGGGATTTAAGAAATGCATTTACTTTTTATAGACGAATCCGGCTCGCTTTCACCTATCGGAAAACATAAACCAGAAGATAAATTTGTCTTGGGCGGGGCTATCATATCTGAAGACACGTGGTTCAAAATAGATGCCGACTTGAAATCACTCAAAAAGAAGTACAACATTGAGAAGGAAATCAAGTGGCGATATTTTTACCAGCATAAAGATAAAAAAACGTCAATTTCCCACCTGACCGATCAACAAAGAGAGCGATTAAGGACGGACATTTTCACCGTCATTGCAAAATACAAATCGATAAAGATCATTTCGGCTATTTCCGACATCAGTTTGTGTTATCAACGCTCGCATATCAACAGTGACGACGATCTTTATTGGTTCGCGTACAAACGACTAATTGAGCGGTTTCAATATTATCTCCAAGATTTATCCAGAGAAGCCGGCACAAAAATGAATGGTATTGTTATTTGCGACCATAGAGAACGAAGACAGGATACACGCCTGCAAGGTATGCATTACAGAATGATGCACGGAAAAGAAGCACATACCTCACATTTCGCCAATATTCTCGAAGGCGTCTTCATAGTGCCCTCTCATTTTAGCACAGGAATCCAGCTTGCAGATATGGTGGCTGGAGGAGTCTACCGATGGTTCGCCAAAGATGATAATCGCTTTTTCGATCAGTTTTCCAATAGAATAAGAAGAAGCCCTACGGGCAAAATGGAAGGATATGGTATCGTCAAAATTCATAAAAAAAAGACGCCGTGTTAGGGTCGCCCCCTAATCCTGCATAGCGACGCAGTCACGGCGCACTAATTATACTATCAAGAAAGGAATTTGTTCGTCAACATAAAAAAATAAAATATTCAGACGTTTCAGTGGCTATAGGTATACATTTCCCGTCTTCCCGCTCTTAAAATTCTAAATCCCAAGTCCCGCTGGTTTCCGGCGGGCGAGGCTTTGATGGATTCACCCTATGAAAAGCTCCTGCCACTCATTTGCTATGACTTGTTCTCACGCACAGTTCAATAAGCAGGATAGGTCTTGCTCCCCCCTACAAGATTTGTGAAACTCCCTCTGTTTTCAGTAGCCTAAATCACCGTCCTCTATATCGAGCACACTCGCGACAGCTAACGCATTACGCAGCACAAAACAGCCATAATCGCGAACTAACCTTGTAACCTCTTCTGCCCCTTCAATCGTCCAACCGCTACTGACAATTAGTTCCCTCCTTATAAGGTTCCAGTTCCAATCCTGCTTCTCCTCCTGATTCTTTTTAACATCGGCAAGTATGCCCTGATACTCGTCTATAGTTCGTTCCAGTTGATCGACTGTACCCATCGTTCACAGACCTTTCAATTCGCAATATTGACACTTCTTGTCAAGCAACACCCATGAACCATCCGAGAAAGCTCATTATCTTGTCAGACTTCGTTAGGTTGTGCCTTGCACACAATAAACGTACATTCTTAGATGTGATACTACTGCCACCCTTTGAAAATGGGACGTCATGGTCAAAATGCAGATTGTCACTGGCTCCACATATCACACACTTGCCGTGATCTCTTTTCCACACCTCAACTTTGACTTTTGTAGGTATTATTCGTGTTTGGCTAAGAAAAGGCTCCTTTGCTCGTGGTGTCCGTGCTGGACGGAGAAAGAACCGGAATACCTTTCTTTTCCCATCAGAGACAATCTGAGCATCGATCAATTCATATTGACCGCGGTCACACCAGACCCCCTGTGAAATTTTCTCATAAACCTGGACAATCTCGGGCTTAGCCGTAGCCTCTTTGTACTCCATAACAGCATTATAAAACTTTCCGTTTTCGGTCAATCTGCCGCCTGAAGTTTGCATCGGCTGGTCAATTGCTTTAGTATCAACACCTTGCCGCCTTGGCTCATCGTGGCCTTCATATTCGAGAAGACCGGTGTCATCATGCCACTTATCTCTGTATGGCGCTCCTTTTCTCACACTCATCAAAATGACAGAGTAGTGAGGTTTAATTCGGAAATTCATGCCCCGCTGCAACATGATCTCTTCGCGTTTGACGATATGCGCATAGGAAATAATACTTCGGTAGCGAGGTCTCATGCACAGCTACTCCAACAACACAGCATCTCAGAACATATATAGGCGCATCCGACGAAAAGATCAATCGCAACCAACTTCTTGGGATTTACTGATGGCCAATGGTCAGGAATAGCTGCGCCTTCTTGGAGATCGCGTTTACTGAAAAGGCTTGCTACCCAGCCTCGCTTCCGAAAGAAATTTCGGGGCCGCCCATTCCCGCCATTCTTAGCTATGTCTGTTTCTACCGGCTTGGGAAGCCCTTCTACAACAAGCTTCAGTTGGCGACCGGTCCCCTTCGTCGCAGAGGATTGCCCATAGCACTTGTCCGGGAAGAAATCGTGATGCCCGCTAATATACAAATGGTTGTTACGAAGGTTACCGCCCGTTATCGAGATCAGTCTTTTTCTATCACTTACGTCGCCGCTCATTCGTGAATCCTTTCAGTCCGGTCTACTCAGCGCTCTATTCTACTGTGCCAAAAGTATATGCTGCAAGTCATATCTCGAGATTCTTCAGAGGAGAACTAAGGTCAACATGAGACTTGTAGGTCAGGAATAGAAATCGGCTTGACTATTTTCTCTTATCTTCCCTCTTAATCACTGTAACTTGTGCCATAGGTATCATTGTCCAATAAATTCTCTCTGTGCTCTCGGTGCCCTCGGTGCCCTCAGTGGCTAAAAATCAGTGTAAATCAGTGGAACCAGTGGCTAAGTAACAAGAATTCGCTTGCAATTTTGGGATTTTGTGGTATAATAGTCAACTAACATAGAATACAGGATTCATAATACAGGAGTCAGAATACAGGAGACTTCGACAATAACTATTTACGATTTGCGATTCGCTTTTTTGTCTTCTCTGAGCCCTCAGTGCCCTCTGTGGCTACTTTTTGACAGGATATACAAGATTTACAAGATATTTGAGGGAAATAGACCTGTGTTGATCCTGTTATCCCGTCTAATTAAGCATAGAAATGATAAGAATTGCTCGTTAATCGGTGTTTATTCGTGAAACTTGTGCCTTAGGTATCCGTGGCTATTTGATAACTTATTGGTGTAAATTCGTGTTCATTCGTGGCTAAAAAATGCAAGACAAAGCATGTCCTGAGCGAGGTCGAATGGGCCAATTTTATTCGTACTGCGTGCTGCGTCGTGCGTCCTGCGGAACGGAAAAACGTAAAACAAAGCCAATTTGGAATGGTCTAAAATGGACGTACCATATTGTGTATCAAGGAGTTAGGCTGATTTATGTTGAGTTCGAGTCAAGGAAATCAAAGCCAATTCAAAGCCAAAGAACTGGATTCCCGCCTTCGCGGGAATGACAAGGACAGGAACGGACGGGTATTTGAAAAAACGAACCCAATCGGTCCGCCTCCGGCGGGCCGTCCTGAGCTAAGCCGAAGGATCTCAAGCAAAACAGGGCGAACTTTCGCATCCGTTGCGAGCTCGCCCTTTTTGCTGTAACTGCTTACTTATCACACACTTATATCATTTCAGGGCATGAGGCTGCCTGCTTTTTTCAGGTCATAGCCGCGACAAGATCGTGGGTCTCTTCGCGGGTGGCGGGCTTTCTCTTGCGGCGGCGGTTGATCGTCCGCTGCTCCGGCGGCGCCTCCGGAGCGTCGCTTGCGGCAAGCTCCAGGGCCTCGACGGGCGTGGCGGCGTAAAGATCGGCCTCCATCTCCTGCCAGAGCCCCTCGGCGCGTGCGAAAAGCCCGCCGGAGACCATTATCCGCATGTCCGGCCATGCGTTGACGGATTTGATCGTATCGATCAGCCGCCGCACGTCCGGCGCCTGCTTCGGTGCCGTGCCGTGGATATAGACGATCGCGGGGCCGTATTCGTTGATATACGCGAGAACATCGTCGTTCGTGAGGCCGCCGCCGAGGAAGCGGACCTCCCAGCCATCGCTCTCGAACAGGTCGGTCATTACCTGGGCGCCGAGCTCCTGAAGCTCCTCCGGAGCGCAGCAGACGACGATTTTCTTGTTGCGGCGGGGCCTTCGCGGCAGCTTATTCTGGAGCTGATCGACGATTGTGCGGTTGACACGGGTGGCCAGATGCTCCTGAACCGGCGTTATTTTATCCGCTCGCAGGAGTTTTTCGATCTCCAGCATGACCGGCCAGACGATCTCGAGGTAGACGGAATTCGCCGGGATGCCGCTCTGCATCGCTTCTTCAATAACGCCGCGGCAGGCTCTTCTGTCGCCTCGCAGCAACGGTTCCAGGTATCGGGCCAACATGTACTTCTTAATCATAATCAATTCTCCAAAATATCCACATCCCCATTTGTTTTTATCAGCATGTTAAGTTAGGCAGTATCAATAACGATTAAGATACGTATCGGAGGACGATTCAAAAAAACTTTAGTGAATATAGGCAAAATAGGAGTTTTTGCCAAGTTTTTCCGAAGCTCATGCCGAAGGCCGTTAGCTTCATGCCGACATCTCTACGGACACCGTACGTTCTGTCCGGATCGAGGAGCTGCAAAGGTGCGATAATAAGGGAAATTGGACCCATTCAGCCAAGGTTGCAGACTCTACGCGTTTATTTTATATTGTGAGCCAAATGAGACGGCATGAACCAATTCGCCTGAGTTTTGATCGCGGCACTTTATTACTCAGCGGCGTCGGCCTCGAACAGGCACAAAACATCTTCGGCCGATCCGCCTGGGCGTGGGATAGCCGCGTGGGCGCTTTGCGATGCGACGCGATTCATTACGCCGCGGTACGAAGAGCGCTGCCGGGTCGGCTCGGAGCATGTTTTACAGACGAGGTGGCCCGGGGGCAGGACGTCCATTTGTCCGGGATCAAACTTGTCAAACTGAGGGACGGTCAGAGAGCGGCTCTCGAAGCCTGGACCAGGGGCGGCAGTCGGGGACAGATAATCATGCCGACCGGAACGGGCAAGACCGAAGTGGCTCTTGCGGCAATGGCTCGGACGAAGACGGCCACGCTCGTAGTCGCGCCGGTTCGCGATCTGATGTATCAATGGCACCGGAGGATTCTGAAGGCCTTCGATTACGATGCCGGGATAGTCGGCGACGGCTTGTGGGACATCAAGCCGATCACCGTAACGACGTACGACAGCGCGTACATCCACATGGGCAAGATGGGCGCCGGCTTCGGATTGCTGATCTTCGACGAGGAACACCACCTGCCCGGCAGATGCCGTCGGGAGGCGGCGATTCTGAGCACGGCCCCTATGCGGCTGGGACTGACCGCCACTCCAGAGCGGTCGGACGGTCTTCACGAAGACCTCGAGTGGCTGATCGGCCCGGTGGTTTACAGGATGCCGTTCAAAGAGGCCGAAGGTTCGTCTCTGGCAACTTTCGATCTGGTGCGCATTCCGGTGGCGCTCGGCGAACACGAACAGGCAACTTACGATCAATGCAGTCGGGTGATCCGCCATTTCCTCGCGTCGCGGCGTAAGGAAACCCCCGGGTACACGTGGCGTCACTTGTGCAAAGAATCGGGCAAAGATCCAAACGCCCGGCACGCGCAGAAGGCTTATTATCTCAAGCAGTCGGTTGAAAATCGTGTAGCGGAGAAAGTTCGCGTACTGGAAGACATCTTCCGGCTGCACAAAGGTCGGCAGATTCTTGTCTTCGCAGGGTCGAACGACATGGCCATAGAGGTCTCCAGGCGGTTTCTGGCACCGACGATTCTTTCGCACACGCGAAAGCGCGAGCGGCTGGCGGTCCTGGATGGTTTCGCCAAGGGGATGTTCCCCGTGCTTATAGCAAATCGCGTCCTCGACGAAGGAGTGGATGTTCCCGAGGCGAAGGTGGCGGTCGTCATCGGCGGACAAGGCTCGACACGGCAGGCGAAACAGAGACTCGGCAGAATCCTGAGAAAGAGCGGCAATGTCAGAGCCACACTATACGAAATAGTCTGCGAGAACACGAAGGAGGTCCACCGCTCTCGCAAGAGGCGAAAAAGCGATGCTTACGAGCGAACAGTCTATCGTCGAGTTTAGGGCGGGCCGGGCAATTCCGGACCGTCTTACGCAAAGCGTACATCAGCATTATATCGAATACGCCGAGAAGATGCTCTCGAAATATCGCAACGGGCTCGGACTGCCGCGCAGGCAGTTGCACCGACGGGTCGAATCTCTTTTGGCCGACGAGCCCGATTGTCCCACGCGGCGGATTCAGGCATTTTGCAAACTGCTCGATGACAAAAGCGTTTACCAGGCCGACCGGACCGGCAAGGCGGCGAAGCTCCGGCTAACCGTGTTTTCAAAGGCGGCGCGCTTTCATCCGCTCGTCGAGAAGGCGGACCGACTATTCGAGTATGACGAGAGAACAGTGAAGGCGCAACTTGCAAATGAACTCGGCCTGACGTGGAGCGAAATCGAGCGTGGTCTTTACGCGGACGTGATGTCTTACCAGGAACTGGAGCGGTTCGAGGGCTATCCGAGTGCGGCTGATCTATTATCGCGCTACAATGTCGCTCAGCTTCAAGCGTGTTTGTACAAGGCCGAAAGTGTGACCGTTACCGCCACTGAAGACCTCAAGACAATCCTGCGCTATGCCAAGCTGGCCAGGCTGCTGCACGAGATAGTGCGCGTGGGTGAGTCTAAATACCGCATAGCTTTCTCAGGACCGGCTTCGGTTTTGCGTCAGACTCGGCGATACGGCGTGAATTTCGCGAAATTTCTGCCCGCCCTGCTGGCCTGCAGAGGCTGGCGGATGACGGCATCAATTAAGACGCCGTGGAACACCCCGGCAGAGCTTCTGCTCTCAGCCGAAGACGGTTTCACAAGTCACCTGCCGTCACCGGATGAATTCGACTCGACTCTGGAAGAATCCTTCGCCGGGAAATTCGGCGACGAGCGTGACGGCTGGCATTTGATTCGAGAAGGCGACATTCTCCACGACCGTCAGAGAACCTTTGTCCCGGACTTCACCTTGCGGCACGAAGACGGCACGCAGGTGCTTCTGGAAATCGTCGGCTTCTGGACACCGGAGTACCTGAAACACAAACGACAAACTCTACAACAGTTTCGGCATCACGAAATCCTGTTGGCCGTCCCTGAGAAATCAATAAGCGACGGCGCGTGCATCGGCGAAAGAACAATTGTTTACAAAACGGCCATAAAAATTGGACCTCTGGTGAAAGCTCTGGAAAGAATCCGAACCGAACATACGACAACTTGAAGTGTCGCTGGCACTTCATTAGTGTTGCTGTCGTAACTATTGTACATATCTTGAGTTACAAAAATATAAGGTTCTCTTCTTGACTCCTTTGAAATTATTGGGATAATGGTTATCTTCTAAGCAAGATTGTCTCTTATGAAAGGATCGTTATGGACGCCGATGTCACCGCTATTTTAGCTGCAATTGACGCTGTCAGTAACAAAGTCGATGATGTCAAAACCGAGCTTAAAGCAGATATCCACGAGCTTAGAGGAGACGTCCAGACACTCAAAGGAGATGTCCACAATGTACAGAAAACCGTTGATAAACATACTCTTTCGCTACAGCACATTGTTCATGTTGTTGCCGGGCCAATGCCCGCCGCTATCAACAATATCGAGGAAAAACTCGGAACAGCAAAGACGGATTTTCCCCTAAGATCGGTTCCTGCTGAAATTGCCGGTTAACATGCGCCAAAGGGCTGAGCAAGGTGATATGACTAAGGAAATACTGTGTAAATTTCCTTACGATGTAGGATACGTTGAAACATCAACAGCTCCTCAAGAACTATCTTTTCAGCTTTCGCCTGTACTTGGCCGGCTAACTTGGAAAGTTCCTTGAGAAAACAATCTCGTCCAGGCGTTCAAAATCCTTGATCGGTATTTGAACGGACACGGGCTTCTGATTTTCATCAGGGCCACACTTTTACGAATCTTCATATACATACTCCCGGAATTTGTTGATTTGCGGATTTGGTTCTGCGATGGTATAAATGTGCGATTATGATTGAGAGCATTCGAGAGGTGTTGGTCAGGCATTGGGGGTACAATGCTTTTCTGCCGTCGCAGAAAAGAGCGATGGAGTGCGCGAGCCGGGGGCGGGATCTGGTCGTTGTGCTGCCTACGGGCGGCGGTAAATCGCTTTGCTTTCAAGCGCCCGCAGTTGTGATGCAGGGACTCACGGTTGTGGTTTCGCCGCTGATTTCTCTGATGAAGGACCAGGTCGATGCGCTCACCGAGTGCGGGGTGTCGGCGGCGCGTATCGACAGTTCCCTTTCGGGCTATGAACAGCAGAACGTATTTGAGACAATCCGGCAAAAAAGACTCAAGCTTCTCTATCTCTCACCCGAGCGGCTCCTGTCGGATGGATTCGTAGAGCAACTCAAAAAGACGGAGCTGTCATTCATCGCCATCGACGAGGCACACTGCGTGAGCATGTGGGGTCATGACTTTCGTCCGGAATATCGCAAACTGAGAATTTTGAAAGAGGTCTTCCCCGGCGTAGCCATCGGCGCTTATACAGCGACCGCCACCGAGCAGGTCCGTAACGATATCGCCGAACAACTGAATCTTGACGATCCCGAGATGCTGATCGGATCATTCGACAGACCCAACCTTGTGTACAAGATCCAACGACGCAGGAACAAAGTAAAGCAGGTCTGTGAAGTGCTCGACCGGCACAAAGGTGAATCGGGCATTATCTACTGCATCCGGCGAAAGGACGTGGACGATCTGTTCGCTCACCTTAAAGCCAAGGGATACAACGTTCTGCCTTATCACGCGGGCATGGAAGGCGCCGAGCGCAAGAAGAACCAGGAACTATTCATCAACGAGAAAGTCGACACCATCGTCGCCACTATCGCATTCGGCATGGGCATCGATAAATCGAACGTGCGCTACGTCATCCACACCGGCATGCCCAAGTCGCTCGAACACTATCAGCAGGAGACCGGGCGGGCCGGCCGCGACGCTCTGGAAGCCGAGTGCTGTCTGTTGTATTCGGGGGGCGACTACGGCACGTGGAAAAGTCTGATGCGCGACATGAAGCCCGATGCTTACAAGATCGCAATGGTCAAGCTAAACCACATGTACAGCTACTGCACTGGTGGAGTATGCAGGCACAAGGCAATTTTGGATTACTTCGGCCAGGCCTTCGACAAAGATAACTGCTCGGCATGTGACGTGTGCCTCGGCGAGCTTGACTGTATAAAAGATGCACTGGAAACCGCGCAGAAGATCATTTCCTGCGTCGCTCGTCTGGATCAGCGCTTCGGCGGCGGATACACCGGGTTGGTCCTGACCGGCTCGCGCGACCAGCGAATACTGGAAAACAACCACGACTCGCTGAGCACATACGGATTGCTCGGCAACTACTCCAGGCGCACTGTTCACGACTGGATCGAGCAGCTCGAAGGGCAGGGTTATCTGCGAAAAGTCGGTGATTACAACGTGCTGAAAATTACCGAGAGAGGATTGCAGGTCCTCAAAGGCAACGTAACTCCCCGGCTCCTGAAGCCCGCCGAAAAGCCGGCCAGGGTTTCAAGAGTTGTCGAAGACTCATGGGAAGGCGTCGATAAGGGTCTGTTCGAGGCGCTTCGCAAATTGCGAAAATCCATCGCAAGCAAGAGAGGTGTCCCCGCGTATATAGTCTTCGGCGACGCGGCCCTGCGAGACATGGCCCGGCTCAGGCCGTCCGATCAGGCCGGACTGCTCGAGGTCAAAGGCATAGGCGAGAAGAAGGGCCGCCAATACGGCGAGGCTGTCCTTGAAACCGTCAAAGAGTACTGTCACGCAAATTCGTTGGAAATGGATATTGGAGTAACTTCAGAAACAACCTACCTCGAACCACCTGCGGGCGAATCCAAAAATGGTTCGAAGCTGAGCGAGGCAAGACAGCTTGCCTTCGATATGTTTCAACGAAAACTTTCCATTGAGGAAGTGGCGAAGTCTGTAAACCGAGCCGAATCAACTACGATTCAATACCTGGTTGAATACATTGGCCGTGAAAAAATCACAAATCCCTCGCCCTGGGTGGATGAGCAATCTTTTAGCAGTGTAATTACTGCTGTGGAACAAGTTGGCAGAGATAAACTGAAACCTGTCTTTGAATTTCTAAATGGCGAAACAGATTACAGCAAAATACGCATCAGCCTT
This sequence comes from uncultured Pirellulales bacterium, assembly GCA_964598225.1. Taxonomy (GTDB): domain Bacteria; phylum Planctomycetota; class Phycisphaerae; order Sedimentisphaerales; family Anaerobacaceae; genus SG8-4. The sequence goes on along the minus strand of CAZRBG010000042.1, from coordinate 37,491 downwards.
GCGTGTCTCCGTAACAATGGATGAAGTCCGCTTTTGTCATATACCATAATAGGAGTTATGCAAAACTCCGCTTATACAGCATGAGAATATCAGAGTACGGTGGTTTCATAATAACAAGGTGACTTATGGCCAAACACAAAAGCAAAAGAAAAACACCGAAACGGCGTAAAAACAAAAGGATTTCACGTCTGCGCAAGCCCGCAGATATGCCTCTTGAGCAATGGCAGATCGCCCTGCGAAAGCAGTTCGGGCAAGAGCAGGACTTTCGGCTCAAGAACATCGGAGACGAGCCGATTTTTTCCGAATTCACCGTCAAGAATCCGCAAAGCGGCGGCGAATATCGCGTCGCGATTCGCGGGCAAAGGATCGGGGACAACTTCTGTTCGTGTCCGGATTTTGCCGTCAATACTCTTGGCACCTGCAAGCACGTTGAGTTTACGCTCGCAAAACTGCAACGAAAACGAGGCGGCAAGAAAGCCTTCGCAGAAGGTTTTCAGCCGGCGTACTCGGAAGTCTATCTGCGTTACGGCGCCAAGCGGGAAGTGCTTTTCAAGCCTGGCGCCGAATGTCCGAAAGCTCTGCCGGAGCTGGCCGGGCGTTATTTCGACGACTATGGAATTCTCAAACCCAGGTCGTACGCGCGGTTCGACAAGTTCATCAAGAAAGCAAGAGAATTCGATCACGACCTGCGGTGCTACGACGACACAATAGAATTCATCGCCCGGGTTCGAGACCAGATTGCTCTGGAGAAACGAATCGACAAAGCCTTCCCGAGCGGCGCCGACAGCAAGGCATTCGCAAAATTGCTCAAAATCTCGCTATATCCTTATCAGCGCCGGGGCGCTCTATTCGCGGCAAGAGCCGGACGAAGCCTCATAGCAGACGACATGGGACTTGGCAAGACCGTACAGGCGATTGCCGCCGTCGAGATTCTGGCCCGAACGGTCGGGCTCGAACGCGTGCTGATCGTGTCGCCAACCTCACTGAAGCACCAGTGGAAACATGAGATTGAAAAATTCTCCAATCGCTCGGTAGAAGTCGTTGAAGGTACGATCCCAAAACGAGCCGGTCTGTACGCCTCGGACTCCTTTTACAAGGTCGTCAACTATGAGATAATACGCCGCGACCTCGATCTAATCCGTCACTGGTCGCCGGATATGATCATTCTGGACGAGGCACAGCGAATCAAGAACTGGAAAACTAAAAGGGCGCAAAGCGTAAAGAAGCTCGATTCCAGATTCGCCCTTGTGCTCACCGGCACGCCGTTGGAGAACCGGCTGGAAGAGCTGCACTCTATTGTTGAATTCGTGGACCGCTTCCACCTGGGTCCCCTGTTTCGCTTTCTCGCCGAGCACCAGCACGTGGACGACGCGGGCAAAGTAGTAGGATATCACCATCTGTCGGAAATCTCCAGGTCGCTGGAGCCGATTCTCGTTCGCCGCACGAAGAACGAAGTTCTGAAGGAGTTGCCGGAGAGGCTGGAGAAGAACTTCTTCGTTCCTATGACGGATGAGCAGATGACGCACCATGAGGAGAACAGGGAAATCGTTGCCCGCATCGTCGTTAAGTGGCGGCGGCTTGGCTTCCTGCCCGAGGCGGACCAGCGGAGGTTGATGATCGCCCTGCAGAACATGCGCATGAGCTGCAATAGTACGTACCTTCTTGACGAGACGACCGATCACGGCGTCAAGGCCGATGAGTTGATTTCACTTCTGGAAGAAATCTTCGAGCAGCCGGATTCAAAGGTAGTGGTGTTCAGCCAATGGCTGAAAACGCATAAACTGCTTTTGGATCGCCTTAAGTCACGCAATCGTAACCACGTCCTGTTCCACGGCGGAGTTGCATCCAGAAAAAGGAAGGATTTAATAAAACAATTTAAGAGTGATCCAGATTGCCGGGTCTTTCTCTCAACGGATGCAGGTGGAGTCGGACTGAATCTGCAGAACGCCTCGGCGGTGATAAACATGGATTTGCCGTGGAATCCGGCGGTGCTCGAACAACGCATCGGACGAATTCACCGCCTCGGTCAGCACCGCCCCGTGCGGGTGGTTAACTTCGTAGCCCAGGGAACGATCGAGCACGGGATGCTATCGTTGCTCTCGTTCAAACAATCCATGTTCTCAGGAGTTCTCGACGGAGGGCAGGACGAGGTCTTCCTCGGCGGAACGCGAATGAAACGCTTCATGGAATCCGTCGACAAGGCAACGGGAGCTATCCCCCAGGCAATGCCCCGTCAGTCGGCCGGTGGAAATGGAGACCGCATGGAAGGAAGAACTCCGACTGCGGATAAAAGGCCGGAGCAAGCCGAGCCGGATCAGGTGTGGAATGATGTGGTCTCGGCAGGCCTGACTTTTCTCGACAAGCTGGGACAGACGCTGCTTGCGGGAGAACGCCAATCCGGCAAGCCGGGCGCAACGGGAATTTCCGGAATAGAAATTGAAACCGACAAGGCCACGGGACAACAGCATGTAAAACTGCCAATGCCGAAAAAAGAGACGATCCAGGGATTTGTCAACCTGCTTAATGACTTTGCAAAGAAACTATAACAAGCGTTGTGCCTCCTGTTCGTAGTGTGCCCGTGAGGGAATTTTAAGAAACGCCTTACGGCGTCACTACAAACGGACAAACGGGGAACTCCATGTCAATCCCCACACTGATTACATTCGTTGCATATTTCATAGTGCTGCTCGGCATTGGTTCTTGTTTCTATCGCAAGTCGGCCAGCATAACGGATTATCTGTTAGGCGGCCGTCGGATGGGATCGTGGGTCACTGCGCTGTCGGCTCAGGCCAGCGACATGAGCGGTTGGCTGCTGATGGGGCTGCCCGGCGCGGTTTACCTGGCGGGTGTCACAGAGGCGTGGATAGCAATCGGCCTCTTCATCGGGACCGTCCTGAACTGGACGCTGGTCGCAACCAGGCTGAGAGTGTACACCCAGAAGACCAATACCATAACATTGCCGTGCTTTCTCGAAGCGCGTTTCAGAGATCCGACGGGGCTGCTCAGAAACATCGCCGTAATGATAACACTGGCGTTCTTTGCGATTTACGCCTCATCCGGCCTTGTAGCTTCAGGATTGTTGTTCGAATCCACTTTCGGCGTCTCCTTCAACAAGGCGGTCATCATCGGGGGGCTCATTATCGTGGCCTATACATTTCTCGGAGGCTTTCTTGCGGTTTGCTGGACCGACCTGCTGCAGGGCACGCTGATGGTCGTCGCAATCGTGGTTGTCCCGGCGATGGCGTATCATGCCGTCGGAGGCGCCGCTGCGGTTGAGAAAGCGATAGATTTGAAACAAGTCTCCACGAGTCTGATGCCGGAGGGGGTGAGTCTGCCCACAGCGGTATGCATGATTCTATCCACCACGGCGTGGGGACTCGGCTATTTCGGCCAGCCGCATATACTCGTACGATTCATGAGCATTGAGTCGCCTGCACAACTCGGAAAATCCAGGCTAATCGCGATTAGCTGGGTCTTCGTATCACTGGCCGGTGCGGTCGCGGTCGGCCTTATAGGGATTGCAATGTTCGACGACCTCACCGGCGGCGAGCAGGAAAAGGTCTTCATCTACATGATAGGCGAACTGTTCAATCCCTGGATCGGCGGCATCCTGCTCGCGGCGATTCTTTCGGCTATAATGTCAACGATAGATTCGCAGTTGCTGGTATCGTCCTCGGCGCTGTCGCAGGATGTATATCCGAAGACCGTACGAAAAGGCGCATCCCAAAAAGAGATCGTCTGGGTGGGCCGAACGTGCGTGATCGCCACCTTCCTGGTGGCATTGGCGATAGCCCTGATCTGCGACAGCACCGTTCTGGATATAGTCGCGTTCGCATGGGCGGGTCTCGGCGCGGCGTTCGGACCGTTAGTCCTGTTCGCGCTATTCTCTCGCAAAACAACCTGGCAGTCGGCCCTGACCGGCATGATTGTGGGAACCGCCGTATTGGTGTCATGGAAGCTCGCCGGCCTGGGCGAAAAAATCTACGAAATCGTCCCCGGCTTCGCCGCAAATTTTCTGACGATTTTTCTGCTTAACCTGTTCCTCGGCCAAAAAGACGACAATGTGCTACAGGAATTCGACGCCGTCACTAAGAGAGTTAAGTCTACATAACCGGAGTGTCATGGATCGCACCACACACCGTGAATTCCAAACTCCCATCCTAACCAAATCATGAATGATGTGCGATACCTACTCCCACGAAATGTTGACCGGAAATAAGCTGACAACAAGACACATTTTTGATAATATAAACTTCACCGAAAGAGGTGTTGTATGAAGAAGAAGACGTTTCATGCCGTAGCTTTTATGCGAAGGCGGCGAGAGGAGTTATCCCGTGCAAGCGCAATCTGATGAAACAGCCCGGCCGGGTATTAGAAGACAGCCCGCGGGATTACCCGAGGTGGTCGAGTACTATTCATCCGTCGCGCCCCCGGTCTCCGCGGTGGACTTTTCGGAAGTATCCTCAGGCTGAACAAATGTTACCTGCCGATTCGTGCCGTCCACCGTAATCCTGATCAACTCGCCGCTTTTCTTGGTCGGACCGCTTGGCCACTTCACCATCAGTCCCTTGACGTCCAGGTAGCCTTTTTCGACGTCCTCCCGGTCGATGTCGTAGTAAAGCACCTTCGGACATTCTCCCCAGGGTTCGCCGTCGAGCTTATATAAAGTCCCCCCCGGCGGCTCCGACCTGTAGGTGACTCTGACCTGCTGCTGCCGCGAGCATCCTGCCGCAAACACGAGTGAAAGAAGGACTCCTAATACAAGACCGTGTTTCATGAATAAATCCCTCTACAAAAGCAATAACAAGACATAGTACACGCTCTCTATACAATAGCAAACGCCGCTCATACCCGAAAGGCACGAGCACTATCTACCTGCAATGTAATTAACATCCGCACGATGTTGTTGTCAAGCGCAATTAGCCTTTTTTTGATAGTCTTTACATCGTATCCCCGGGGTGCATGGATTATGTCTCAATCTGTCAATTTCAACTTTTTTTCTTTTTTTGTTGGATTTGACTGGCTCGGTCCGTTAAAGTAAAGGTGTGCGGGGCGGATTCTTTCGTCTCTCAAGAGTATGCCCTCTAAGTATGTATGATTGGAGAGACTATATTTTGACGGTCCGGAAACGGGTCAAGGAGAAACACAAGTGAGTACAGGTACAGTAAAATGGTTCAATGCGAGCAAGGGATTCGGATTTATCTTTCCGGATGATGGTAGCGAAGATCTGTTTGTCCACCATTCGGAGATCAAGACCACAGGCTATGCAACGCTTGATGAAGGCCAGAAAGTCGAATTCGAGGTCGGACAGGGCAAGAAAGGCCCGTGCGCGACCAACGTTGTCCCCGGGTAGGGAATCAACAAAGTAAAAAAACAAGAGGCCTTGCCGGCGGGCAAGGCCTCTTTATATGTTTCATTCCATACCAGTCCATACCTTCAAGCTCTTGTGCACCCTGGTAATATGACTTTGGGGATCGGCTGTTTCGAACCGTTCAAGCTATCAAACGTCCAATCTGTAAGTTTTCAGGATCCGCCCGAACTCTTTGGCGCTGCCGCCAACGTAGCCATCCAGTTCCCTCCAGAACTTCTTGCTGTGATTCTTGATTCGAGTGTGCAAAAGTTCGTGAAGTAGGACATAGTCTCTGAGTTCATCGGGAAGTCTCGCCAGATTCATGTTCAGGCTGATGTTATTCCGGGCCGAGCAACTACCCCATTTTGTCTTCTGATTTCTAACCGAGACCTTGTTGAATCTGAAATCATGCAATTCAGCGAGTTCTTCCAACCTTGCTGCCAGAATCGCCCTGGCCCTAACCTTACTTACCGGAGGCAGCCTGACCTGATCGCAATTGTTCTCCAATTCCTCGAATTTTCGCAGGTGCTTCTTAATCCACGGAATCCTGGAATTCAGAAATTCTTTCGCCTTGTTGAAGGATACTCCTTTAGGGACCGTCAACTTTATCGTTCTATCGGGTTTTATCGTGATGCGCAAATATCTGGCTCGTTTTGAGACCGCAAATACAACAGCGCCGACGCCCGGAACCTCATGAGTTGTTGACGTAAGAGCCCATGAATCCAAAGCTCTGTTCCTTTCTATTTCGAGCCATCAATACTTTCAATCCTCTTGTCGCGGCCAGATTCTAACAAGCCGCCTGAGATTTGCAACCGCCCGCTTCGCCCTTGCCGAATGAATCTTCGCCGTTTCGCAAAAGGGATTGCCAAAAACCCCCTCATCTCTTATTATTAGACCGATAGTTATAGTAGAAGTTTTTGCAAAAACTCCTATTATCGGTAACATACTGCAGGGAACGTCATGGACCAAACTATGAATACGAACAGACCGAAACACAGCAGGCGCAGTTTTCTCAAGACCGCCGCTGCCGGAGCTACGGCGTGCGTACTGTCCCGTACGGGCCGGGCTGCAGCAAAGGCGGAAAACAGACCAAACATTTTATGGTTGTCTTGCGAGGATATCAGCCCGCACATCGGCTGTTTCAGCGACGAGCACGCTATTACGCCGAATATCGATCAACTGGCCCGCGAGGGCGTGCGTTACACCAACGCATTCACAACCGCCGGGGTTTGCGCACCCTGTCGCTCAGGAATAATCACAGGGATGTACCAAACGACTATCGGGACTCACCACATGCGCTGCAAAGCCGAGTTGCCGTCGATGATAAAGGCCTTTCCGACTTACCTGCGCCGCGCCGGCTACTACTGCACGAACAACTCCAAGACCGATTACCAGACACGCGATCTGCGAAACGCCTGGAATGAATCGAGCGGCAAGGCTCACTGGCGAGGCCGTGATAAGCGGCAACCTTTCTTTGCCGTGTTCAACTTCACAGGCTGTCACGAAAGCGGCATTGCAAATAAGTCGAAATACGAAAGAGTAACAGCCCGATTGAAACCGTCGCAGCGGCAGGACCCGACCAAACTCGAGCTGCCGCCCTACTATCCCGACACACCCATAGTCCGCGAAGACTGGAAACGCAACTACGAGCTTATCACGGCGATGGACGCATGGGCCGGAGACTTGGTAGAACAGCTTAAAGAGGACGGGCTATATGACAATACGATAATCTTCTTCTGGTCCGATCATGGAGTGGGTCTGCCGAGGGCGAAACGCTGGCTCTACGATTCCGGCACACATATCCCGCTGGTAGTCCGCATCCCGGAGAAATTCCGTTCAAATGGCGGGGGCAGACCCGGCACCATCGACGATCGACTCGTCAGCTCGATCGACTTCGGGCCTTCGGTGATGAATCTGGCGGGCGTTGAGGTTCCGGACTACATGCAGGGACAACCTTTTGTCGGCCCGAACCTGCCGGAACGCAGAGAATATATCTTTGGCGCGCGGGACAGGATGGACGAGCGATACGATATCATCCGCAGCGTCCGCGACAAGCGATACCGCTATATCCGCAACTACGAACCGCTAAAGACCTACTACCAGTACATGAACACGCCGGAAAAGGGCGCGACCATGAAGGAAATTCGCCGGGTCCGTGCCGAAGGAAAGCTGCCGCCTGCCGCAAGGCTGTTCATGGCCGGGCACAAACCCGTGGAGGAGCTGTACGATCTAAAGAACGATCCGCACGAAATCAACAACCTTGCCGGCGATCCCGGACATGCTGACAGACTTAAGAAAATGCGGCAGGTCCATCTCCAATGGGTTCGCGATACCAAAGACCTCGGTCTCATACCGGAGCCGGAACTTATCGAACGCGAGAAGAAGTGCGGCAGCCGCTACGCAATCCTGCGCCAGCCGGGCGGCGATGCCCTCAATAGCCGGCTCGGCAGAATAGCGGCACTTGCTTCCGAAGGCAAACAGTCGCTTCCTGAACTTATCGCTGCTATGGACGACGAAGACGCCGCGATTCGCTACTGGGGAGCCACCGGCATCGGCAATATCGGCAAAGACGCAGTCAGCGCTGAGAACAAAATGCAAGCGGCTCTCGATGATGAATCGATAAGCGTAAAAGTCGCGGCCTCACGAGCGTTGTGTTTTATGGGTAAGTCGGAGAAAGCTCTGCCCGTTCTCATCCGGGCTTTGCGCGGGGAAGATACCTGGGGACGTCTCCAGGCCGCTATCGTGCTCGACAGTATCGGCGAGAAAGCAAGACCGGCCGAAGAAGCTCTCAAGGAGGCCCTGACCGGCCAGCCGAGCAAATACATCACACGCGTCGCAAATCGTGCGCTCAATGTCATGAACGGCACGAACAATGTAGTCAGATAAAGCAAAAAAGGAGAAAACAAATGAACCGCACAATTATGTTGATCTCACTGGCATGCACCCTGGCATTCTCGTCGTCGGGAATCTGCGACGCCGAGGAGGTAATCGAGCCTGAGAGCAAGATCATGCTTTTCGACGGCAAAAGCTTTGACGGCTTATACAGATACCTGCGAAACAATAAAGGCGATGTCGATGAAACCTGGAAGATCGAGCCCGGCGGCATCCTGCTGTGCACGGGCAAGCCCGCCGGGTATATTCGCACGACCAATGCCTATAAGAACTACAAGTTCCACATGGAATACCGCTGGCCCGGCAAGCCCGGCAACAACGGAGTTCTTGTGCATAAGGTCGGCGAAGACAGGGTCTGGCCCAAAAGCCTCGAATGTCAGGGCGGCTTCCACAATCAGGGCGATTTCTGGGAGATCGGCGGCTGGGAATTCAACGAGCACAAGATTGGCGGCCATCGAGTCCGCGGCAGACGCGTCTTAAAGTACGGCGAGCACAACGAAAAAGAACCCGGCAAATGGAACGTCTACGAAATCTGGTGCGTCGGCGATACGGTGCGGCCCTACGTCAACTGCAAGCTGATGAACGAAGCCACCGGCTGCGCGATCACAGAGGGCAACATTTGTCTCCAGAGCGAGGGCGCGCCCATAGAATTTCGCAACATCTACGTCGAGCCGGCCGACAATCCGCCGTGGCCGGTCACGCCAAAGAAGAAGATTAGCCTCTTTAACGGCGAGGATCTCGACGGCTGGGTCCGGTTTATTCCCGACGACAAACCCGGCCCCGATAAGAAGTGGGCGGTTGACAAGGTTTGGTTCGTTCGCGACGGGGTCATGAGGTGCGAAGGCGAACCCCGGGGCTACATACGCACGACGGAAAGCTATGCCGACTACAAGCTGCATCTCGAATGGCGATGGCCCGACAAGCCGACAAACAGCGGCGTTTTGCTCCACCGCACCGGGATCGACAAAATCTGGCCCAAGTGCGTAGAGGCCCAGCTTATGCACGAAAATGCCGGCGACTTCTGGCTCATGAGCCAGGCGACTATTGTGGTCGATGGCGAGCAAATCGGCCCTAAGAGAGCGGCAAACGCCAAGAAGATGAAACCATCGAATGAAAAACCCGCCGGCCGGTGGAATTCCTACGACATTGTCTGCGAGGGCGGGAGCATCACGCTCTACGTCAACGGCCTGCTCCAGAACAAGGGCGCCGACGCCGACCCGTCCTCCGGACCGATCTGCCTCCAGAGCGAGGGCAGCCCGATCGAGTTTCGCAATATCTATCTCGAACCGGTCGCAGAATAAGAGCAAAAGGATTTACTGCAGAGGTCGCGGAGAAAATAACTACTTCAGCAAGTAGGGTGGGGCTTGCCCACCATTGGACGCCCTCGGTGGGGCAAGCCCCACCCTACGGCTCTGCGGTTGATATTTATCAGGAGGTATATGCCGACGAAACTCAAACTCTGGTTTTTGGAAACGCGGCCGCAGTTTCTGGTGCTATCGGTGGTCCTGGTTCTCCTGGGCACAGCTATGGCTTTCCACCACGGCCATTTCCACTGGCTCAGGTTTATCCTCACAACTCTCGGTCTGGTTCTGGCTCACGCCAGCGTCAACAGTCTCAACGATTATTGGGACTACAAAAGCGGCATTGACATCGCAACCACCCGGACGGCGTTCTCCGGCGGAAGCGGGCTGCTCCCCGCCGGACTTCTCGAACCTGAGAGAGTTTACAAGTTCGGCGTCGGCTGCCTGCTGACGGCTCTGCTGATCGGCATCTACCTCACGGTGGTATCAGGCTGGCAGGTTCTGCCGCTCATAATAGTCGGCGGTATTGTTATATATTTCTACACTTGCTACCTGACCAGGTGGATGGCAGGCGAGATCTGGGCGGGACTCGGACTCGGCACGCTGCCGGTTTTGGGAACCTATTTCGTTCAAACGGGCAGCTACAGCTTCGAGGCACTCATTGCCTCGCTCGCGCCGGGATTTCTGACTGCGAATCTGCTGCTGCTCAATGAATTCCCCGACGTAGCCGCCGACCGGGAAGCAGGCCGGCACCATATCGTGATCGCTCTGGGCAAGGTAGGAGCGGCCAAAGTATACGCCGGGCTTATGGCGATGACCTATCTGGCAATTATCATCGGCGTCGCCTGCAGACTAATGCCTCCCTTGACCCTGATAGCTCTGCTTACCGCGCCGTTTGCCCTGAAAGCAATCCGCACAGCATTCAGACACTACGACAACCTCGACAAGATGATCCCGGCTTTGGGTGCGAACGTCATAACAGTGCTCGCAACCGATGCTCTGCTTGCTTTGGCCTATCTTCTAACACGAGTTCTGCAAAATTGAGATTAGTTCGGCAGGGTTTGCACCGCACGCTATCTTCTTTGACGCATGACTCAACTCCTTTAGCACCACCGTCTTCAACTCGCGAAACAGACGCTACCAAAGAAACTCCTATAACGAGAATCGCATTGCCCTGATGACAGAATCAGGCTCTGCCCCGATTGGCTGAATACCGAACATGGTTATGATTTAGCTCGTAAGATTTCACGTGTAACTTGAAGGCAAAGTGGTAATACCTTCGGAACGTATTAAGGGAATAGGAGTATCGAAAAGTAAGGAGATTTTCATCATGCCGGCGGAACAAACACTAAAAAAAGTCAACGGGGTGGACGTGGACATCCTCCAGACTACAGTAAGCAACATCAAGGAGGATCCCGATCTTGCAAAGTGCAAATTTCACATTAAGAACAAGTGGCTGGACGCCAATCACAACCGGAGCACGATTTCCAGCTTTTACGGCGCCAAGCAGGAAAATGAGCACAAACGAGCGTTCGAACTCGATGCGGACGAGCCGCCGATTCTGGCCGGGGCGGACGAGGGGCCGAATCCTGTGGAGCACCTGCTGAACGCTCTGGCCGCTTGTGTAACGACGAGCATGGTGGCCCACGCAGCGGTACGCGGCATTAAAGTTGAAGAACTTGAATCCGAAGTGGAGGGCGACATAGACCTGCGCGGATTTCTGGGTATCGCGCCCGACGTCCCCAAAGGCTACACAGACATCCGAGTGAAATTCAAGGCCAAAGCCGACGCCGAAAACATGGAACGTCTGAGAAGTCTTGCCGAATTCTCACCAGTGTACAATACGTTGACTAACGGTGTAAATGTAGATATTCAGATCGAGCCGAAGTAAGAGTCGGAGCGTGAAACATGCTTGACGCTTACGGACTTTCAACCGGGCATCAAAAGTGCATGGAGGTTTACAGTTGAACGGTTGGCAGTTCGATCCATATAGAACAAGGACCTGGCGCCAGGGAGGGTGTTAGGTTCTTGGTTGTTTGAAAAAGGAGAAACAAATGTTCAATCAAGAGAGTTTGGAAGAATTCGAGGCAAGCCTCAGAGGCGATCTTATACGACCTCAGGATACCGCTTACGCTGAGGCTCGGAAAGTCTACAACGCCATGATCGACCGCCATCCCGGGCTGATCGCGCGATGTGCGGACGCAGCCGATGTTATCGCCGCCGTGAATTTCGGACGTGAGAACAATATGCTCGTCTCGGTTCGAGGCGGCGGGCACAATGCCGGCGGGCTTGGTGTGTGCGATGACGGGCTGGTTATAGACCTGTCGCGCATCAGGTACACCCGCGTTGTTCCTGGGTCGCGCACCGTCCGGGTCGGGGGCGGCTGCGTTTGGGCTGATGTGGACCACTCAACCCATGCGTTCGGCCAGGCAACACCTAACGGCATGATCTCGACAACTGGGGTAGGCGGTTTGACGTTAGGCGGCGGACTCGGCCACCTGACCCGCAAATACGGCCTGACAATCGACAACCTTCTGTCAGTAGATATGGTCCTGGCGGATGGAAGCTTTGTGACCGCCGGCCCGGAAGAGAACGAAGACCTTTACTGGGCTATCCGCGGCGGCGGAGGGAATTTTGGAATAGTAACGTCGTTTCTCTTCAGAACCCATCCTGTCGACACCGACTACGCCGGACCGATGCTCTGGGACTTCGATGACTCCGCCGAGATTATGAAATGGTATCGCGAGTACATCACAACGGCGGCCGAAGACATCAATGGTTTCTTCGCATTTCTCGCCGTACCGTCTACGCCGCATTTTCCCGAACATCTTCACGGAAGAATAATGTGCGGAATAGTCTGGTGCTACGTCGGAGATCTTGATAAGGCTGAGGAAGTCTTCGAGCCGATTCGCAGTTTCAAGAAGCCGGTAGTTGATCTGGTACATCCGCTGCCGCATCCCGCTGTCCAAAGCATGTTCAATCCGATTTATCCACCCGGACATCAATGGTATTGGAAGGCTGACTTCGTCAACGAACTGAGCGACGAAGCAATCGACCTCCACATCAAACACGGCTCGGCACTGCCGACACAGCAGTCGACAATGCATCTCTATCCCATTAACGGCAAAGCACACAGGCCTGACAGTGATACTTCCTGGGCTTATCGCGATGCCACCTGGGCACAGGTCATCGTCGGTGTCGATCCGGACCCGGCCAACAAGGATCGCCTAGTTTCATGGGCTAAAGAGTACTGGGAAGCGGTGCATCCGTATTCAGCCGGGGGCGCGTATGTGAACTTCATGATGGAAGAAGGACAAGACCGCGTCAAGGCAACCTACCGCGACAATTACGAGAGACTGGTTGCTATCAAAGACAAGTACGATCCGGACAACTTCTTCCGTGTAAACCAGAACATAAAACCGAGCGGATGGATCGCCTCATCCGAGCATGAACGAACGAAAGTGGGAGCCTCGGCAAAAGCCTGAAACCGAGCCGTCATGTTCAAACGGGAAATGAAATGAAGCATAGTTTGCAGGTAACTCTCAGCATAATCGTTCTATTTCTGAGCGGCTGTGGTGCGCGGACCGATTATGATCGGAAGGCTGACATCGATGGAGATGTCATCCTGAGGGTGTATCTCGTTCGGCACGCCCAGGCATACAAAAACGTTCCGCATCCGCCCGGGACACCGGCGGAGAAGTTGGACTCTTTGACGCCTGAGGGTCAAAGACAGGCCGCCGCGCTGGGGGAGTTTCTCGCAGACAAAAGTATAGCGGCGGTGGTTACCTCGCCGACGGGGCGTACGCGACAGACTGCCGAGATTATAGGTGAGGCACTGGGACTTGACACACATTACTACGAGGACAGTTCATTTGCTTCGATCAAGAAAGGCAAAACGTCTAATGGCAGACCAACTTCGTGGTCGTGGCGGAAAGAACAATTGGAGGCCGGTCGGGATCCTCGGCCTGTTGGGGGCGAATCTTTTCGGGATGGCCTTACACGGGCAAGGCGAGGAATCAGGCAACTTGCAGATGAATATACCGGAAAGGCCATAGCGATAGTTTCACACAGTGATATTTGCGCTGCCCTGCTCGGTCATGCAGCGGACACCTCGATCTACGAAAGTCTCGAAAAGCATACGGTCGCTACCGGGTCGGTCAGCGAGATTATCATCACCGGGAAGGAATGGTTTTTACCGCAACAAGGCTACAAACCGGCTTGCAACTGACATATACACGAATTACATTTTTTCGCTAAAATAGTAATTTTTCTCTTGCTTTTGCGTTAGCGGACCTATAGAATACAAGGTTCTTGTTTTGAGGCAATGTAGATACCATTCACTCACCTGTAGCTCACAGTAACAGTGGGATCACGAGGGGGTAATCCAGCAACGAGATTCGGCGACTGCGCCGGTCGTTGACGAAACAGGTAGTGAGAAGGGTAATTGAAGTTAGTATTATAGACGGTTGTAAAGAAGATGAAGAAGATTAGAAAAATCAGAAATATTGGTATTTCGGCACATATAGATTCGGGTAAGACGACGCTGAGCGAGCGTATTTTGTACTATTCGGGCCGCATTCATCGCATGCAGGAAGTTCATGCGGGTGAAGGCGGGGCGACGATGGATTACATGGACCTCGAACGCGAACGCGGCATCACGATAACTTCGGCCGCGACCCAAGTCACATGGAACGACAAGAGCATAAACCTTATCGATACTCCCGGACACGTGGATTTTACCGTTGAAGTCGAGCGTTCGCTTCGCGTGCTCGACGGAGCGATCATGATCCTCTGTGCGGTGGGCGGCGTTCAAAGCCAGTCATACACCGTCGATCAGCAGATGAAACGCTACGAAGTGCCGCGTATCGCCTTTGTAAACAAGATGGACCGCACCGGCGCCGACCCGGACCGGGTGCGCCGGGAGCTGGCGGAGAAACTCGGGCTAAATGTGGTCCCAATCCAGATAAACATGGGTACAGATGACGATTTCAGGGGCGTGATCGACCTGGTAACAATGGAAGCAGTCTCCTTTGAAGGCAAGGGCGGCGAGAAAGTGGTCCGCAAGCCTGTCAGCTCGGAGTACGTCGCTGAAGCGGAACAAAAGCGTCATGAAATGCTCGAAGCTTTGAGCATGTTTAATGATGAAATGCTGGAGCTGTTCCTGGAAGACAAGCCGATCGATCAGGAGATGATTCGTGAGACGATTCGCGAGGCCACGATTAATCGCGACATCGTGCCGCTGATGATGGGCTCGGCGTTCAAGAACAAGGGAGTACAGCCGCTCATGGAGGCGGTCTGCGATTTTCTCCCGAGTCCTTTGGATCGTTCGAGTTTTGCCCGGGACCACGACAACGAAGGGACCGAGACACCGCTGGAGAGCGATCCAGATGCTCCGTTGGTGGCGATGGTATTCAAGATCGCGGATGAGTCTTTCGGACAGTTGAGCTACATTCGCGTGTACCAGGGCACGCTCGTCAAAGGCCGGCAATATCGCAATGCTCGCACCGGCAAAACGCTGCGCATCGGCCGGTTGGTCCGAATGCACGCGAACGACCGCGAGGAGGTCACTGACGCCGGGCCGGGTGATATCGTCGCGATGCTGTCGGTCGATTGCGCGAGCGGCGATACTATCTGTGACGATAATGTCAACTACTCTCTGGAGAGCATTTTCGTCGCCGATCCGGTGATAAGCTTATCCATCACGCCGGCAAGCTCAGCCGACCAGGAGCGCATGGCAAAGGCCGTCAGCAGGTTCATGAAAGAAGATCTGACGTTCCGCGTATCGACAGATCTCGAGACCGGCCAGACAATCATAGCGGGCATGGGAGAACTGCATCTGGACGTCTATATCGAACGAATGCGCCGGGAGTTCAGAGCTGAAGTGACAGTAGGCGCGCCGAGCGTCAGCTATCGCGAAGCCCCGACCGTCGAGGCCGAATTCAATTATCGGCACAAGAAACAGACGGGCGGTTCGGGCCAGTTCGCACACGTGGTCGGTCGATTGATTCCGCTCACCGCAGACGACGAGTCAACATACGAATTCGAGGATAATATCACGGGCGGGCGAATCCCGAGCGAATACATCCCGGCGGTAAACAAGGGATTCCAGGAGGCAATGAAGAAGGGGCCGGTAGCCGGATACGAGATAGTCGGCTGTAAGATGTGTCTCGACGACGGCTCGTCTCACGCGGTCGATTCGAGCGAGATGGCTTTCCGCACGGCTGCTAAGGGGGCCTTTACGGAAGCATTCAAGAAATCCCGGCCGTGCCTCCAGGAACCAATCATGCTGGTCGAGGTCGAGATGCCGGCCGAATTCCAGGGGCCCATCGTCGGCGACCTCAATTCCCGCCGAGGGATAATTATGGAGACCGAGGTTCGAGGCCACTCCACCGTCGTCAGGGCGGAAGTTCCGCTGGCAAACATGTTCGGATATGCAACCGTAGTTCGCGGCCAGAGCAAGGGAATGGCCACGTTCTCGATGGAAATGTCGCGATACGCCCGGGTGCCGGCAAAAATCGCCGAGGAGATAATCAGCCGGCGGAAGGATGAGCAGGTTATCCGAAAATAGCTTCGAAATACAAGCCGGCCTGACGTAGCATGGGCATCTCCCTATGGGACGCCTTAGGTGCCGCCCATGAGTCGCAGGGCCGTCTCGGCCTTGCAATTGTTTTGACAAACTGCGCTCGAGATGCTATCGTATATGTAGTAGAAGCATAGCCGTTAATGAGCAAGTTCATTGTTAGCGGGGCGAACATGAAGGCTGCAAAGTTTCACATATCGCTTGTACTTATATTCTCGCTGATTCTTTTGGCGAATACGGCTAACGGGCGCGTCCGCTTTAGCATCGGTATCGGCACAACCTTCGGCCATCATCACGGGCACTATTACCATCATTACTACCCGCATCACTGGTGGTACGACGACTGCTACGGCCCCTGGTGGGGACATTCATATTGGCCCGGTCATCACGGTTCGAGCTTCTGGTTTCATCACTACTCTCCCATAATAATCGATCCTCCGCCGCGAGATAAGGCCCGGCAGGATCCGCCGCACAATCCGAAACCGAAACCGCCTCTTTCCGAGCGGATGCGCAAGGAACAGAGCGAATTGCTCAGGATGCTGAAGATCGGCGACAAGGAAAATCGTATCGGAGCAATCGGCGAATTGGCCGCCTTCTATTACGACAGCAAGGCGAGAGCGGCTATCGAGAAAGCTATGCTCAACGACCCCGATCCGGAAGTAAGAACAGAGGCCGCGACTTCGCTGGGCAGAACGTCTGATCGTAGAGCCATAGACGCCCTGAAAACCGCCAAAGCAAAAGATCCCGACCGGAACGTTCGCCAGGCGGCATACAAATCGATCATAATGATCGAAGGTTATTAGTGCCGGCAAGGACGAGTATACTATCTTGAGTATCGCCGCGACGGAGGCGTAATCGCGATAGACGATGCTTCACATGCCGTATACTTGAACGTATGGCACACCCGCCCTGCCTGGTTCCGCCGGCTAAAAAGGTATTTACCGTGACCGCAGGCCGCCGGCAACCTTCGGAAGAAATGCCCAATTTCACAATTCCCTTGAAATAGCGCTAAAAGAAAACTCTGCGCTGCCTGGTTGTTTTTGACATGCCGATTTGATATGCTGAGAAGCTGGATTTTACTGTTTTCGGTTGAAAGCAGACTTTGAAAGGCATACAGATGCGCAAAGGGCTCATTATATTCTCAACACAGTTCATCCCGTCCGTTCTGGTCTTTGCCGTTACCTTTTCCACACAAACAGCCGCCTTGCAGCCTGGGACGGCAACGAACCGGCCTATGCGCCAGCAGAAACACATGGTCTTGACGGTTGGGCAGGATCGCGGCGACTTGCGTGGTTCAGACGATAAGATCATCCAGGCGGGGATCGAATACCTCGATGCCCTTGGCGGAGGAACGCTTTTTCTTCTGCCGGGGGTCTATGAAATGCGAAACTCCGTGTATCTCAGCCCCAATATCAAGCTGCGCGGCTCGGGCGACAAGACGGTGCTAGAGAAAGCACCCGGCGCAGCAACGCGCGTGGTCCGGGACGCGGACTGGTATGAGTACGGCGTCCGGCTCGAAAGTGTAGAAGGATTCTCACCGGGCGAAGGAATTATGCTGCGGTCGTCCACAGGCGACGGAGAGTGGGAATTCGACGTCCTGCAGGCTACCATAACCGCCATCGAAGGAGATATTGTTTATCTGGACCGGATGACCGAAAATAACTTCTGGGTAGAGGACGAGGCAGTGGCCGGAACTATCTTTCCCATTCTCACGGGCGATAACATAGACGACGTAGTCGTGGAAGATATCGTGCTCGACGGCAACCGCGACAATAATGAGCACATCAACGGCAACTTCGCCGGTGGTGTTTATATTCAGAGCTGTAACAGGTGGCGTTTCAAAAATGTCACCTCCCGAAACTACAACGGCGACGGCTTTAGCTTCCAGGTGTGCGACGACATAGAATTCGAGAACTGCAAGGCGATTAACAACACAGACCTCGGCTTCCATCCCGGCAGCGGCTCGCAGAGGCCGGTCTTTCGCAATTGCGAATCTCGCGGCAACAGCCTGGGGCTCTTCTTCTGCTGGGCCGTCGCCGATGGCGTTGCAGAGAACTGTATATTCTCGGAAAACAAACGATTCGGGATAAGTATCGGGCACCGTGACACGGATAACGTAATAAGAAACTGCACGATAGAACGCAACGGCGAAGTTGGGATTCTCTTTCGCAGAGAAGACGAGGAGTTTCGCTGCGGGAATCGAAATCGAATCGAAAACTGCATCATCCGCGAGAACGGCGGAGGCCGGACGGGCATCGGGATCGATATAAAGGGAAAGACCGAAGACATCACCATAACAAACACCAGGTTCGAGAACACCACAGAAAAGACACAAAAGATTGGTATTCGTATCGGCGCAGACGCCGAGCGGATCAACATAGAGAACAATACATTTGAAAATTGTCCTGTGAACATAGAACATCTGAAGCGGAAGGCTGATCGATAATACCGGCGCAGCCCGTGAAAGCCCAAACTGAGTGGGGGTAGAATATTATGAAACGCAAAGGATTCACACTAATTGAGCTCTTGGTGGTTATCGCCATCATTGCCCTGTTGATGGGCATTCTTCTGCCGACTCTGCGGAAGGCCCGGCAACAGGCAAAGATGATATCATGCGGCAGCAACATGCGGCAATTAATCCTCGGCCTGGTAACTTATGCCGAAGACAACGGCTCGAAGCTGCCGCCTCACCCTTCTACGATTCAGGCTCCCGTGAACTACCACCGCCCCTTCGAGTTGAACTGGAATCGCAACAACGTAGGAACCGTTGCGAGCGTCAACAGCAAGAGTTACCACCCAGCCGGAAGGTATTTGGGGTCTTACCTAAAGGACGTCAGCGTTTTCAACTGCACGCTCTCGGCGATAAAAGACAGCACGCCCTGGCCGCCCGCCAATTCCGGCCGGGCCGCGGAGGGGACCTACGGCGAATTCTATAAAACCGGATCGTTCGCCCCGCTGCACTCGACATATACGATTCTGTGGAGCTATCAGGGCTACAATCACGAAACCTCGGCACACGTTGACAAGAACCAGTCGCATTTCGAGGGCGCCAACCGGCTCGATTCGAGGACGAAACTTGTGGTTCAGGATGCCCTTTTCTACCTCACGAACAATACAAATCTGCTGTGGCCCAGCCCGCAGCAGACGTGGTGCTCGTCCCATCCGTTCAGAGACGGCACGAGAGCACATCCGTACTGGATTAATAAAGACCCCGGCATGCAGAGCAAGCCTCGGATTAGGCTCAACGCAGGCTACCTCGACGGGCGTGTCGAATCCTTCAACGCAGAGGATGCACACGGCGTGAAGAACTACGGCGCTCAGGCGTTTCTGACTCCCAAATATCATTAGACCGTGACACCGGACACCGTCAGAACGCAGGGTGGGGCTTGCCCGCCGGTTGAATACGTCATTGGTGGGGCAAGCCCCACCCTACAGTGCTCTACGGCAGAAACTTCTTCTTGGCCGCGAGTTTCTCGGGCAGGTAGTTCTCGATCACGTAGTTCAGGTTGTGCACTGCGAACGCCTGCTGCTCGGCCCTTACTCCCATTTCGAGCAACTGACTTATCGCATCCCGCCAGGGCTTGTAATGCTGCACGAACGGATCGTTCTTGAGAGCGTCTCCGGCACGTTTGATATCGACTTCCTTAAGCGGGTGTGTAGGCAGCTCGTAATCCACGATATCCTGCGGCGTGACGCCGAGAAAGCGAGCGTTGGGCACGCAGAAGAAGCGGTTGATATGTGCGGCGTTCCCCGAGCCGACCTTCAGCGTGCGGTAGATGTTGAACATGCCGTAAGGATCGCAATCGACGAACGCATATACGGGCAGCTTTAACTCGTCCGCAAGCCTGCGAATAAACCGCCTGCAGGCGCGTGTCGGCACGCCTCCCATCGATACGAGGATGCAATTGGCCTTGCGCCAGTAGTTGTGCTTTACCAGGCGCTGGAACATGCCCGCGGTTTCGATGGCAAGCAGGAACTTCGCCTTCGTCTCGAACTTAAGATGCTCGACGGAAATCGGGATCGAATAGGCGCCGGAGCCGAATTTGGTGCAGTCGATACGAATGCTCTTGCCGGTATCGGAATCGCGGTCGATGACGATCAGCTTGCCGGCGACTTCCCCGCCCTTCTCTTCGGGAATGAACCCGAGCTGCTCGCGATTGACCTGAAAAAGCGCTTCGATATCGTCGATAACGGTATCCGACTCCGGCTGCTCGTCGAAGCGGGCGGCATCCCAGTTCTTGGAGACGTAATAAGCCTCTCGCTTGGTCATTATTTCATCATCCGCCACCAGATTCTTGGCCTGAGACATCATCCGCAGCGTCTGCGCGAATGTCTTGACTGTGCCGACGGTGAGCGTGCGGACCTTTTTCTTACCTCTGAGTTCGAGAAAGCCTTTCTTCGGATGATACTTCACATTGCTAAGCGAGCGCAACGGAAACGACAGCGTCGGTTTGCTCTTTCGCTGGATTTTGCTTCGGACCGAGGTAGCCGTTTCTTTGATCTGGCCGGCGATCTTGCTCACGATCGGCTCCTTTCGAGCACGTCTGTCAATTGGTTGATCAGTGTGGTCTGCTGGCGCTCGGACAGATCCAGCATCTCACGCAGCGCGATCGCGACGTGCGGGATGTATTTCTGGATGTACGCCTTTTTGCGCTGCGACTCAGCAGCTTTGCGGCGGCGGCGTACGAAGATCGCCAGCTTGCGGCCGCACTCCTGGAGAGCCAGTTTGATCTGCTTGACGATCTCCGGATAATGCGCCACGGCTTCTTTGCTCTCGGACGTGAAGGGGACCCATACAGAAGCCATGTGCACCATGATGGTAAGCGGCCCGGAGGGCAGAGCGCCCGCCGACTGCTGAACGGCGTACTTGCGCCATCCCGTGGTCAGAATGGACTTGGTTATCGCACAGGCAGACTGCTGGTAGAGCAGCGGCACACGGTTGGCGTATCGCAGTAGACGCGCCAGCCCCTCGGCCGGCAGCGCTCCGCCGTAGGCGAGACCCGCCTCAATCTGGAAGGGATTGCCTCGATAGACCGCGGGCGGGCGCGTAACCGCGGTGTAGAAGTCCGCCTCTATCTGCTTTTTCAGCCCCGCAAGGATCAATTCCTCGCCGATCGGGCTGAGGCAGTCGGTCGGCGGATTCATGATTTTGGTCTTGTTGATCGCCTTGAACAGACTGTCCGCCTCCTGGCGAGCTATCCGCGTCGGCCTGGCTCGCTCGTAAATCCTGGCCTGCTCGCAGATCTTTTTGGCAACGTTACTGCTGATGCGGGAGAACTCCGTGTGCAGAAAGGACTGAAGCGTGCGGGCCTGCGTGTCGTGGAGCATCTTGATCAGCATCCCCAGCTCGACACCGTAGGGATGCGGCTTGATCTCGCGGGTTTCAACGGGCAGTTCCTTAGAGACCTGTTTGTATTGCTTCGTCTCACCGTCGGGCGTCACGAATTCGAGTGAGACGTGGGGATTGGCGATGGCGGTCTGTTCGAGATATTCCTCGACGGATTGCCTGCCCTTCTGATACTTGGCTTCCAGCTCGATCTCGACCTTTGTGCCGCGCTCCACAGGCCATTCGACCTGCTCATCCGCGATGATGCGCGGGTCGTTTTTCTTGGTGTCTATCTCCAGCTTGTAATGATGGGCCGGTTTGTTCTTTCCTGTCTTCGAGGTGATTGAAACGGGTTTTCCGGTGGTCAGTTGTCCGTACATACCGGCGGCGGAGATGCCGATGCCCTGCTGGCCGCGAGACATCTTGAGCCGGTGAAACTTCGAGCCGTAAAGAAGCTTGGCGAAAATCTTCGGAATCTGCTTTCTGAGAATCCCGGGCCCGTTGTCTTCGATTGTGACGTGATAACGATCTTCCTCTTCGCAGCGAACGATGACCACCTTGACCTTTGGCAGTATCCCGGCTTCTTCACAGGCATCCAGCGAATTATCTACCCCTTCCTTAATGGTAGTCAGCAGCGCCTTGCGTGGATTATCAAAACCGAGCAAGTGCCGGTTCTTAGTGAAGAACTCGGCAACCGAAATCTCCCGCTGCCGCAACGACATCTCCTCAGCCGTAGCATGACGAGCAGCCTCGGCCTTCCGTGGCGAGGGCATCTTGCCCTTGTTCAAGGGCGGGACACCCTCGCCACGTGATCTCGCCTTCTTCTTTACAACTTTCTTTACAGCCTTAGCTCTAGGTTTTGCTTTCGCCTGCTTCTTAACGGCTTTTGCCATACGCATCGGCTCCTTCCAAAAATAGCCCGTTCGTAGTGTGCTCGTGAGGGCATTTTAAAAAAAACCGCCCTTCGGCTCCGCTCAGGACAGGCTCTTACGGCGTCACTACGAACAGTCTCTTATACGCCGCGACGAATCACTACAGACTAATGATAAGAACAACAAGTCATTGCGTCAAGCTAAAGGAACGGTCCATCCGATGAGATGGTCGTCTACTCTTGTTATTCGGCACCAGATCACTCCGCTGCGACCCACCTTCGGCAGGCCCCCGGTCGAGATGACTACGCAACTCTGGAAACGGTCAAGCCTCTTCGATTACTTTCCAGCCCATTGAATCGGCCAGTGAATATACCGGTTCCTTTATGTCGCCGTAGCAGGTTACTCGATGCCAGCCCCAGTGGTCCCACATTGTGAAAAGCTTCTCGATATCTCCTACAGGCTCGGCGGCGAGCTTTGTCCGGCACGCGCGGTCGTCGGGATCATTGGCAACCGCCTTGCCTAAGTGCATCAGTATCTCTTTCTGCGGATTCCTGATCTCCAGCGTTGTGGTCATATAACCCAACGGCAGGATCGAACGCACGGAAGCCCCCTGCCGGTCCTCGGAATGGGTCATGACGGCAAAGGGATTCGTCGGGCCGTCGGGGCCGAACATCCTGTTCGGGGCTACACAATGAGCGTAGATAATCTGCCGTTTGGCCGTGTCGATCACGGGATCAGAGATGAAGCTCGGCCGGCCGTCGGTCAGTGCGTTGATCATAAGCATCGTCGCCGTGGACCTGACGTCGCACTCGCACGCCCCGACCAGACCCTCGTTGTTCAACCGGTGGAATCCCAGGCACGGGTAGGCGTGGATATGGTTGCCGTAGAATCCGCCCAGGCAATTGATCGCGATCGCATTTGCCCCATGTTTCTTGAGCACTTCCTTCATGCCTAAGTACATCGCGGCGGAGGTTTCCAGCGTTGCATCCGATACATCGACTACCTCTCTGGCATCAGCTTTCCATTGCGCAGCGACTTCTTTGGATTCATCCTTGTCCGCACTCTCCCATGCCTGATTAACCTCGGCAAAAGAGACGCCTTCCATCGGGATTCCCACCATCTCGCCTCTCGGACCGGATTTCTGGTCCCGAACGGCCAGAATTTTGGACTTCTTCATCCGCCTGACACATTCATCAATCGAGACCGTCCGTAATTCGTCCGTTTTGCAGCTCATATTGCCGGTCTGCGGCGTTCGCTTCATACGAACCCGCGTTGTAGCCGCGGCAAAATTCGACGCAGAGCCGCCTCTCCCGATGGCATTGAAACATTTGACTGCGGTTATCACGTCTTCCATATCGGATGAAGCCACAAAACCCACATTGCCGACCTTGTTTCGCAGAAACTTCGCGGTGTAGACGAGAAAACCGCCGCTGCCGCCGTACTGGAAGTCCACGTAAAGAACGGGCTTTCCTGACGTTGCAATCGTCTGAACGACACGGTTCCAGCAATTCATTTGATAGACAACGTAGCCGTCAATGCTGGAGGATTTGTCCTTTTCGAGTACCTTTTTTGCATCTTCCGGCCCTTTCGCCATCGAGGATACGAACTCGAACTCCGGGCAACCATCGGCAAGAGCCTTGTCGATTCGCGCCATGACCGGGCCAAAATCAAATCCGATGTTGGGCCAGTCCGGCCGGGGCTGCTTCACCGCGTGAAGCGAATATATAACCCGTATCCGCATCTTTTTATTATCCGCCGCCTGCAAAGGCTTCGGTTCGGCTACAAGTCCCGCCGTACCAACACACGCCGCACAACCGGCCAGAAACTTCCGCCTGCTGATCCCGCAACATGCGCACCCGCTGACAATTTTACCGTTACTCATAACTGACCTCCCGCTCTAATAAAATTCCCATGTCTCCACATCCTAACACTACTGCGGCCTTTCTGCCGTCCTGCCGGCTCTGGCAGCAACCAAACCTCACTTGACGACAATTTTACGCGGACCAAACAATTCCGCAAGATAAAAGATTCCCGTTTAGCTCGGAGATTGCTCTTGCATACTCCGGCTTTGAACGATATAGTGTCTCGGATTCCGGTTTGCACCAGATCATAATAGGGGATGCGTGCAGGGAGAATCTAGTATCGACAATTGTAGCAGGGCCTTTCCCTCGACAGGCTCTCCCCTGGGGACGCCTTTCGGCGGGGGCAGGCTTGGCCGAGTATTCACGGGCTCCAGGCCCGCGCCGGGAATTAAAATGCCGAAACGAAAAGATATACACAAAATACTGATAATAGGCTCAGGGCCGATAGTGATAGGACAGGCCTGTGAGTTCGACTATTCCGGGGCCCAGGCGTGCAAGGTCCTAAAGAACTCAGGCTACAACGTCGTTCTTGTTAACAGCAATCCTGCGACAATTATGACCGACCCGGAGCTGGCCGACCGCACGTATATCGAGCCGATTACGCCCGAGATTGTGGCCAAGATCATCGCCCGGGAAAAGCCCGACAGCCTGCTGCCTACCCTGGGAGGGCAGACCGGCCTGAACACAGCCGTAGCACTGGCTGAGAGCGGCGTGCTCAAGAAACACAAAGTCCGAATGTTGGGGGCCAATCTCAGGAGTATCAAGAAAGCCGAAGAGAGAGACCGCTTCAAGAGAGTAATGACCGACTGCGGGCTTCAGGTACCCAAAAGCGGATACGCCCACACATGGAAAGAAGCGAAAAAAATCATCGACTACATCGGATATCCGGCGATTATCCGTCCCAGCTACACGCTCGGCGGCACCGGCGGCAACGTGGCCTACAACACCGAGGAGTATGAACAATTCATACACTGGGGTCTGGGTCTCAGCCCCAAGAGCCAGGTCCTGGTGGAGGAATCCGTCGTCGGATGGAAGGAATACGAACTCGAGGTCATGAGGGACAAGAAGGACAACGTCGTAATTGTCTGCTCTATCGAGAACCTCGACCCGATGGGGATTCATACCGGCGACAGCATCACCGTGGCCCCGGCTCAGACACTCACCGACAAGGAATACCAGATGATGCGGGACGCATCTCTCAAGATCATCCGGGCAATCGGTGTCGAGACCGGCGGCTCGAACATACAGTTCGCAGTAAACCCCGAGAACGGGAAGCTCTACGTTATCGAGATGAACCCGAGGGTCTCGCGAAGCTCGGCGCTGGCGTCCAAAGCGACCGGCTTTCCAATCGCCAAGATCGCCTCGCTGCTGGCCGTCGGATACACGCTCGACGAGATTCCGAACGATATCACCAAGAAGACTCCGGCGTGTTTCGAGCCGACAATCGACTACTGCGTTGTCAAGTGGCCGAGATTCACGTTCGAGAAATTCCCCAGGACCAATCCGGAACTGACGGTGCAGATGAAATCCGTCGGCGAAGCGATGTCAATCGGCAGAACGTTCAAGGAATCGCTGCAAAAGGCCGTCAGATCGCTCGAAATAGATCGGTACTCGCTGGACAGCAGATACATCAAAAGCGACCTCTCGTCCTCGGAGTTAAGAAACAAACTGCGAACGAACTGCTGGGACAAGCTCTGGTACGTCGCCGAGGCGCTGCGGCGGAAAATGTCGGTTGAGGAGATGTTCGACCTGACCAAGATCGATCCGTGGTTCCTCAACAACATTAACGAAATCGTAAAGCTCGAACAGAAGATCAGAAAGGCCGGAGATAAGAAAAAAAGTCTCTCTCCCAGTCTGCTGAGAAAGGCCAAGGAGTACGGTTTCAGTGACAAATATATCGGCTCTCTGCTCGGCACCGAAGAACTCGACATCCGCAAGTTAAGGCAAGAGACCAAAACTAAGGCTGTTTATAAAATGGTAGACACGTGCGGCGCAGAGTTCGAGGCGACGACGCCCTACCTCTATTCCACTTTCGAGTCCGAGTGCGAGGCGAATCCGACCGACAGGAAGAAAGTTGTCATTCTCGGCGGCGGGCCGAACCGCATAGGACAGGGCATCGAGTTCGATTATTGCTGCGTCCACGCGGCGTTCGCACTGCGAGAGATCGGCGTCGAATCCATCATGGTCAACTGCAACCCGGAGACCGTCAGCACGGATTATGACACATCCGACAGGCTTTACTTCGAGCCGCTGACTTTCGAAGATGTAATGTCCATCGTTGAGAAAGAAAATCCCGACGGCATCATAGTCCAGTTCGGCGGCCAGACTCCGCTGAAGCTCGCAGTCCCGCTCGAGAAGGCGGGCGTTAAGATAATAGGCACCACGCCCGACAGCATCGACCGAGCCGAAGACCGTAAACGTTTCAACAAGCTCGTCGCCAAGCTCAACCTGCAGCAGCCTTTTAGCGGCACTGCGAAAACCTATGCCCAGGCACTGAAGATCGCCGGCAAACTGGGCTTTCCGCTCTTGATAAGGCCGTCGTTCGTATTGGGCGGCCGTGCGATGCAAATCGTCTACGACAAACAGGAGTTGGAGGCTTGTGTCCATGAGGCTATTGAAGTCTCCGGCCGGCATCCGATCCTGATTGACAAATTTCTGGACGATGCCACGGAACTGGACGTCGATGCCATTTGTGACGGCAAGCAGGCAGTGATCGGCGGGATTATGGAGCATATAGAGGAGGCCGGCGTCCACTCGGGCGACAGCGCCTGCTCGCTTCCGCCGGTTTCTGTCAGCAAAAATGTGCTGGCTGAGATCAAAAGACAGGCCAAGCTGCTGGCCCTCGAGTTGAAAGTCAAGGGCCTGATAAACATTCAATTCGCCGTCAAGGACGAACAGGTCTATATACTCGAGGTCAATCCGAGGGCATCAAGGACAATCCCTTTCGTGAGCAAGTCCATAGGCGTGCCGCTGGCCAAACTCGCGGCAAAAATCATGACCGGCATGACACTGGACGAACTGGGCTTCAGCGAAGAAGTGCAGCACAGCCATTTCTCCGTCAAAGAAGCGGTATTTCCGTTTTTGAAATTCCCGGGCATCGACACGCTCCTGGGCCCGGAGATGCTCTCGACCGGCGAGGTGATGGGGATATCCGACGACTTCGGTATCGCGTTTGCAAAATCTCAGATCGCGGCGGGCAACGCCCTGCCGACGGCGGGCAACGTATTCTTCAGCGTGGCGGACCGCGATAAGCCCAAGGCCGTCGAAGTCGCCCGCAGTCTGCACGAACTCGGCTTCAAAATCATGGCCACCAAGGGAACGTGCATCGCCTTTATCAATAATAATATCCCGTCGCAATTCGTGCTCAAAATCACCGAGGGCAGGCCCAACATCGTCGACTCGATCATAAACGATGAAGCCGACCTGATTATAAACACCACCGGCGGCAGGCAATCGGTTAAAGATTCGTTTTCCATAAGAAGAAGCGCCCTCGACAAACAGGTGCCCTACGTGACGACGATCCGGGGCGCCTCGGCGGTGGTTAAAGCCGTTGCGGCAATGAAGCAAAGAAGAATCGGCGTCAAGCCCATTCAGTTGTACTATCGGTAAAAAGGAAACCAACAAGTGAAAGCTATTCTGTTACTTGAAGACGGCACAGTTTTCAGAGGGACCTCTTTCGGCGCAAAGGGCCTCAAGTGCGGCGAGGTCGTATTCAACACCAGCATGGCGGGCTATCAGGAGATTTTGACCGACCCGTCCTACCACGAGCAGATAGTCACAATGACCTATCCCCTGATCGGCAATTACGGCACGAACAAGGCCGACTGGGAATCGAGGAAAATCTTCGCCAGTGGATTCATCGTCAAGGAAAACTGCGATTATCCCAGCAACTGGCGAAATGCCGACTCTCTCAGCGATTATCTGAAAGCTAACAATATCGTCGGTCTCGAAGGTATCGACACCAGAGCGCTGGTTAAGCACATCCGCGAAGCCGGAGCGATGCGCGGCGTCATTTCCTCGACCGAATTCAAGGTGACGGAACTGAAAAACAAGCTCAAGAAGTACCCCGGCCTTGTGGGAAGGGATATAGTCAAAAACGTCACCGCAAAAAAGCCTTACGATTGGGATACGGGCGTCGGTGACGTTCTGACGGGCGAACAGTGTCTGCCGGATAAGAAATTCAAAGTCGTAGCCTTCGATTTCGGCATCAAACACAATATCCTCCGGCTCCTTCGCTCGCACGGCTGCGACGTCCACGTCGTGCCGGCGTCTACCTCGGCCAAAGAAGTAATGGCCCGCAAACCCGACGGCGTATTCCTCAGCAACGGCCCCGGCGACCCGGCGCCTGTAGACTATGCCGTCAAGACCATTCGCGCGCTTCTCGGCAAAATCCCCATCTTCGGCATCTGTCTGGGCCATCAGTTGCTCGCTCTGGCAATGGGCGCCAAGACATATAAGCTCAAGTTCGGCCACCACGGCGCCAACCACCCGGTCAAAAACCTGCGCAGCGGCCAGATCGAAATTACGGCACAAAACCACGGCTTCTGCGTCGATATCGACTCGCTAACGAAACAGGACGTCGAGCTGACCCATCTGAACCTGAACGACAACACAAACGAAGGCTTCTCCTGCAATAAACTAAACGCCTTCTGCGTCCAGTACCACCCCGAAGCCTCCCCCGGCCCGCATGATTCGAGATACCTCTTCGGCGAGTTCATAGAGTTGATGAAACGGAGCTCTTAGGCTGTATCTTTAAGCGTTGCGGAATCATCGATTCACTTTCCACAAGATATTACCGGGCGAACGCGGCCATCCGCCGAAAAAAATGGTTTTTTCTTGCCTCCAAATATGCTATATTAACAAATAAAGGTGAAGAAAATGGGTATTTGAGGTTGGGTGCGTTGCCCAGTACTGCAAAAATGCCCGTGAACGGCTCCGGGTGGATAAGAGGCTTAGTCATGAAAGAAACACGTGGTTTTACACTGATCGAACTACTTGTCGTTATTGCAATTATTGCGATTCTCATGGGCATTCTCATGCCGTCCCTCCAACGGGTAAGGAAGATTGCCCAAAGTATTGCCTGTACGAGTAATCTGCGCACCCTCATGATTGCCTGGCGAATGTACGCCGACAGCAACGACGACAAACTCGTGGGCTGTCAGGACGATATGCCGGGGCGGCCGAATTGGATTTCCGGCTGGTTGAACTTCTCATCAGACCCGGTGAACTGGAACATTCAGAATGACCTGGTGAATAGTCCGCTTTGGTCCTACGCAGGGAAGGATCCGGAGGTATTCAAGTGTCCCGCGGACAAAGCAAAAGTAACGAACAGCCAGGGGCAAAGCGTCCCGCGTGTTCGCAGTAACTCGATGAGTCAGGTCTTCGGCTATGGGGAGTGGCTGAACTCGGCTCCCGCCAGCCGACAACAAGACGTTTGGCGCACTTACAGCAAGTTCACCGGCATCGTGCACCCAGCCAAAACCTGGGTGTTTGTGGACGAGCACCCGGACAGCATTAACGACGCCGCCTTTGCCAATGCCTGTACGGATGCGTCAAACCCGAACGCCGCGCGGATCATCGACTACCCGGCCAATTATCACGGCGGCTCTTGCGGGTTTTCCTTTGCCGACGGGCACGCCGTCGTCCACAAATGGGAGGGATTAAAGATAAAGAACGCTCCCGTATATTACGGGGCTAAAAACCTTCAGCTTAACGTCCCCGCAGAAGACTCCTGGGTAGATGTCCAGTGGATGGCCGAAAACACCACGGTTAAGAAGTAACTCCGGATTCAACAGGATTTAGACAGCGTGCAGAATCGTAGCGTGCGATGCACCGCACCAAATCTATTTGGATTTAACGAATAAAGGCAACAGCATGATCGGCTACGGTACCGAGATTCCATCTACCAAGAATTAGTTGTAAAAAAAAAATTGACCCTGTCCTTCCCCAAAATTCGGTTATAGCTCAGGTATTCCTCTTGCGGCGTGCCATACTCTTACGATTTCAACGATATGCTCCTTATGCTTGACTCTGTACACAATCCGGCAAGGCTTACGAATCACTTCTCTGATGTCAGGATCGTTAAACTCCGGGACAAGCCGCCCGGACTTGGGGAATTCGGATAGATGCTTGACGGTGCGAAACACATTCTTGACGAAACCGGCGGATGCTCTGGGACGCGACTCGGATATGTAGCAGGCAAGTTCTTTCAAATCGAGGCGAGCGGGGGGCCCAGATCAATCTGTAAGCCATTCTGCAAACTCCTCCTTGACCTTGTCATGGCTGATGCCTTTGCCCTCGTCCAGCTCGCGCAGTCCTTTGCGCACCGCGACGATGAAGTTGATCCGCTCCTGAATATCCTCCCAGGAAGCATCAGCCGGAAGCTGCTCAATAGTCTTCAGGGCTATTTCCTTAGTCGTCATCTTTGTATTATACAAAATCTCATGCCGATACCGCAATCATAAAAGCCAAACCTTAGCCTGCCCTGAACTAGCCGAAGCCTTGAGCAAGGTCGAAGGGGAAGTCGAATGGGGACTACGCTGATTTTTGAAGCGCTGACAATACCGTACATCACCCAAGGCCGGACAATCAAAATCCCAGAAACTCAGTTCTTAAGTATTGAGCCTGATTCTCCCCGGACGCATTTTCGACTGATCTATACTTTTTTCTTCTTTAGCCTTTTTCGTCTGGCCAAACCATACAGGAGGAGGGGTAAATTGGGTAGCGCAGCTGTTATGTCTCTTCCACGGAAAAGTCCGACCTGGCGTGCTTTCTGCGCGATATGGAGAATCTGTGGCAAATCGTAGAAGGATGAGCGGATGCGGTTGCGGATGCGTTTGAGATCTGCGAGCCCGTAACGGTCCGAATAAACTGGCCCGCCAATGCGTTCGTAATAATAGCCCGGGGTTGACTCAACCACTTCTTTGAGAGGCGAAAACTTCTCGATTCGGAGTTTATGGAAGTTGATGGAATCCAGCTTGATTTCCTTGGCGAATTTAGGGATGTACAGCATCTCCTCTTCTGTCTCGCCGATGTTACCGTAAATGAAAAACCCGTGCAGATAGAAGCTATATTGCGTCAGGACCACAAAGGCATCCCGGATTTGCTGCTGGGTAATGCCTTTGTGAAGTTGCTCCAGTATCCAGTCATGCGGCGACTCAACCCCGAACAGGAAGACCCTGAAGCCCGCTTTCTCGGCTTTAGCCAGGATATGCGGGTACCTGGCAATGTCAACTCGGGCCTGGACAGCAAAGATTTTCTTGATATTGTTCTCTATAATCAGGTCACAAAGCTGTTCACTCCGCTTGATATTGGTGAAGATATTGTCGTCGCTGAACATTACGACGTCGGCGGTAATCGTCTTGAGTTCTTCGATGACCGACTCAAGGGGGCGTTCTGTGTAGCTGCGCTTCTGGCCGAGCGGGTTGAGGCTGAACGTGCAGAACTTGCATTTGAACGGGCATCCCCGCGTGGTCAGGACAGTGTCGAACGTGTGCCTGCTAAGTCGAGCACCGTGCTCTGACCAACAGTAATCATGCGTTCGCAATGACCGATCGGGAAACGCAATTTTAGAGAGGTCAGGCAGTTGCTGGTTTTCATTGTGGATTATGCTTCCGTTCTCTCGATAGGACAACCCCCGAATATCCTTCCATGGCTTCCCCGCGACGATCTCCTTGATGATCTCCTCGCCCTCGCCGCGCACGATCATATCGATATTAGGACAACGCTCGAACAGGTACTCGACTTCCTGCGTGGCCTTGTAACCACCGACCACGGTTGTAACCTCCGCTGGCAGCCGCGAGACAAAATCACAAATGCTCCTGAACTTCGCATCCCAGCGGATGCTGATGCACAGCAGATCAATTTCGGCCCGGATGAACCGGCTCAATGCGTCCGGATCCTGGTAGGTGTTCTCGTGGCGAAGGTCAAGAAGCGTTATCTTGCCGACGAGATCCTTCATGCTGGCAACAATGTACTCCAGCCCGGTCGGAGGGAACATGCCCATGGTGGACGTGCCATGACCGAAATACGGATTGAGAGCGAGAACATGTTTGTACTTTAGATTTGTCACGTATTTGTCCTAATCAATGACCGCTGGAAAATTAAAGAAATCACAGGTATCCATCATCCGATTTTCTTGTCGGCTTGTTTTTGGACGGTTCCTTCTCTTTTCTAAATTCTTTGAGATCATCCAAGTCATCCAGAGCCTGCTGAATCAACAGAAACTCTTCACAAGGAATGATAACAAATTCCTTCTTACCGTCTTTCTCGATAATTTGCGGATGTAACGTAATCATTTTTGCACACCGTTGACTAAAGTAACAGTTTTTCTTTCGTCGTCAAGCCGACTAAAAGTCGTTAAGAAAAAGAAATTTAGCCACAGAGAACACGGAAGACACAGAGAAATAAATTATAAACAGAGAGGGACATAGGGCCACATCTTTTTTTACAACTTATTCACTTGTGACTCCTCTATCTCTCTATTCGCCAAAACAATTTGCTCCTACGCTGCTGCGAACAAACGAACACTGAAAATCTCATTCTCACTATACACAATTACCCTGTCATTTTCAACTTCGAATAGACCCTCTTGAGCCCAGGAATGCTTACTACTCCGTTGCCAGGCCAATAACAAAATTGTACACCCTTGCAATCTGTCTACAATTTTGTTATCATCCTCAAATTGACCGATTTGCCTTGTCATCCCTGTGAAAGCAGGGATCCAGAAAAGTGACGGCTACCGTGGATTCCCGCTTTCGCGGGAATGACAGGCGGTGTTATGACCTTGTCATTGAAGCACTTATGGCGTCATGCGACCGCAAAACAGTCAGTTTGAGTATCATCCTGAGGTTCGGATTCATGGCGAAAGGTTAGTAATGAAGGCAAAACTTGTAAAAGAGGCTGAATTGCTCGGCGACATTTCCAAGGCGTTTGCCGAGTCGCTCGATCTCGAAGAGACGCTGGCGTCGATACTCAGGTCGCTGGACACGCATCTCAAGCTGCGCAGGGGGACCATCGCCCTGCTCGATCCGGAAACCGAGATGATAAACACAAGGGTCGCGCACGGACTCAGCAAGAAGTCCAAAACTCAAGCCAGCTACAAGGTCGGCGAAGGCATCACCGGCCTTGTGGTGCAGAGCGGCAAAGAAATCGTAGTACCCGATATTTCCAAGGACCCGCGATTCCTGCACAAAACCAGGGCGAGAAAGCAGGAAAAGGGAAAACAGATAGCCTTCTTCTGCGTGCCGATAAAGCTCGAAGGCGACACGATCGGTGCTTTGAGCGTTGACAAACGAAGCGACGCCAGAGACGACTTCCAGGCCAACGTCAGACTGCTGAACATCATAGCCACTATGATCGCTCAGGCCGTCAAGCTCAACAGGCTCGTAGAATCCGACCGGCGGCAGCTTCGGGAAGAGAACGTGCGGCTGCAGCGCGAGTTAAAGAGCCAGTTTAACATACACAACATGGTCGGCAGCAGCAATGCAATGAAGGAAGTATACCGGCTGATCGAACAGGTTTCCAACAGCAACGCAACCGTTCTCATCCGCGGCGAGAGCGGCACGGGCAAAGACCTCGTCGCCCATGCAATCCACTACAACAGTCTCGGTGCGAACAAGCCGTTTGTGAAAGTTAATTGTACGGCCCTGCCGGACACACTCCTGGAAAGTGAGCTTTTCGGCCACGAAAAAGGCGCTTTCACCGGCGCAACGGAGAAAAAGATCGGCAGATTCGAGAGGGCGCACGGAGGGACAATCTTTCTCGACGAGATCGGAGATTTCTCTCTCAATCTGCAGATCAAACTCCTGCGAGTCATCCAGTTCAAGGAGTTCGAGAGAGTAGGCGGCCATGAGACCATTAAGACGAAGGTCAGGATCGTCGTCGCAACACACAAGGACCTGGAAGAGCAGATTAAGGAAGGCGTATTCCGAGAGGACCTTTACTATCGCGTGAACGTCTTTCCGATTTACTTGCCTCCCTTGCGGGAGCGAAAGGACGACATCATGCAATTAGCGGATCACTTCCTGGAGAGACTCTCTGCTGATAACGGCAAAAACATCTCTCGAATCTCGACGCCGGCTATCGACATGCTCACGCGATACCACTGGCCGGGCAATGTGCGAGAGTTGGAGAATTGCATCGAGAGGGCCGTGCTGTTGTGCAACGGAGACGTTATCCGCTCGGAACATTTGCCGCCGTCGTTGCAGATGGTAAAGAGAAACGAACCGGCGACTACTAAACGGTCATTGACTGAGATAATCGAGAACACAGAGAGGGAATTGATCGTTGACGCCTTGAAAAAATTCGGCGGCCAGCAACGAAAAGCGGCTCGCGAACTTGGCATAACCGAACGCATCCTCGGCTACAAAATCAAGAAATACAACGTTCACCCCAAATATATTTGACCTCCCATTATCCACATAATTGTAGACATGCAAGTATATGCCTACAATTACGTTGCCACATGAAGAGTGGTGTTGCAACTCGTCTTAGCAACATAATTCTTTCATAGTCAAAGAGTTATGTTCTGAAAAAAATATTTTCTGCGTCTTGGCACACCTGTTGCAAATACTTCCAGCACGTACGTTTGCAGGTTAACCGAAAGTAGTGTGTCTTTGAAAAGAAAGCAGAAACAGAATTGGAAAACCAAGGAGATTAGTGCAATGAGAGATGCGAAGGTTCTGGTGGTAATGGCAGGTGTGGCGATGTGTCTGAGCAACATGACATTGGCCGAGGAGGAAAGTGAAATCGGTTTTGAAGTGTCGTCGGATTTCTATAATAAGTACATCTGGCGAGGGCAGAATCTGGTAGACGATTGGGTG
Source organism: uncultured Pirellulales bacterium (assembly GCA_964598225.1). Classification (GTDB taxonomy): domain Bacteria; phylum Planctomycetota; class Phycisphaerae; order Sedimentisphaerales; family Anaerobacaceae; genus SG8-4. The sequence continues at coordinate 2,485 of CAZRBG010000042.1, read as the reverse complement.
TGGCAGCCGGGTGCGGCAGTCTCATACGGCGGCCTGACCGCTTCGTTCTGGGGGAATCTGGACATGACAGACGAGAACGGCAGTAACGGCGAATTCTCAGAGATTGACCTCACACTCGATTATTCGGGGCAGTTTCCGGGGGTCGATATGCTGGGATACTCGTTGGGTATGATCAACTATGACTTTCCGGTGACCGGTGCGGCCGACGACACGACAGAGGTTTATGCGGGCTTGAGCCTCGACGTACCGGCAAGCCCGTCGGTGACTTTCTATCGCGACGTAGACGAAACAGGAGACGGGCTGTACATTTCCTTCGGCGTGGGACACAGCTTCGAGGACGTCTTCGAGCTGGGCCCCGACACACCCGTGGGTGTGGACATCGGCGCTACGCTGGGCTGGGCGAACGGCGACTACAACAAATTCTACTGGGGCGCAGCACCGGACGGCGGCACGATCGGCGGAGAGCTGAACGACCTCGTGCTCTCAGTGGGCCTTCCCTTCGAGCTGGCGGGCCTGAATTTCAATGCAAGCGTTCATTACATAACTCTTGTCGGCGACGACATCCGCAAAACGGACACCTACGGCAAGAGCAAAGACGACAATCTTATTGCCGGCATAGGTTTCTCGGCGGGATTTTAGGATTTGGCAAGCGATACTGCAAATAGGGGATAGAGAAATGAGAAACAGAACGATTATTATTTTACTGTTTATGATGTGTCTATGCGGAACGGTTATCGGGGCCGAGGCGACAACTGATGCAGCCTCGGCGGTGGAAACGGCCAAAGAAGAAATACAGTTGAACGTCAATATTGTCTGGACGTGCATTGCGGCATTTCTCGTGTTCTTTATGCAGGCCGGCTTTGCGATGGTCGAGGCGGGCTTTACAAGGGCCAAGAACGCGGTGAATATCCTGATGAAAAACCTGATGGACTTTTCAGTCGGGACGCTGGCGTTCTTTCTGATCGGCTTCGGCCTGATGTTCGGCAAGAGCAATGGACTTTTCGGCACGACTCTGTTCAGCCTGGCCGGAATAGAACCCGGATCGGACTGGAACTGGACGTTCCTGATATTTCAGACGGTTTTCGCCGCTACGGCAGCAACTATCGTGTCGGGAGCTATGGCCGAGCGTACGAAATTTGTCGGATATCTGGCCTACAGCTTCTTTATAACGCTGTTTATCTACCCGGTCTTCGGTTCATGGGCCTGGGGCGGACTTTTGGACGGCGGCGGATGGCTCGAAGGCCTTGGCTTCCTTGACTTCGCAGGCTCGACCGTCGTGCATTCGATAGGCGGATGGCTGGCTCTGGCCGGCGCGATAGTTTTGGGACCGCGAATCGGTAAATATGCTCCAGACGGAAAACCGAAGGCTATCCTGGGTCACAATATCCCATTGGCGGCGCTTGGCGTATTCATCCTGTGGTTCGGCTGGTTCGGGTTCAATCCCGGCAGCACGACTACCGGAGACGGCTCGATAGGTTACATTGCGGTTACCACAAATCTGGCCGCGGCTGCCGGTGCGATTGTGGCGATGATCGTCTCCTGGATCGTGCTGAGCAAGCCCGATGCCTCGATGGCGCTAAACGGAGCACTTGCCGGGCTGGTTTCTATAACTGCCCCCTGCGACGGCGTCTCTCCTGTCGGAGCAATACTGATCGGTGCAGTCGGTGGCGCTCTGGTCGTATTCAGCGTTTTATTCATCGACCGCATGCTGAAGGTAGACGATCCGGTCGGCGCCGTCAGCGTTCACGGCGTCTGCGGCGCCTGGGGAACTATAGCCGCCGGGCTGTTCAATATGGAAAGCGGCCTGTTCTACGGCGGCGGCGTAAAACAGTTGGGCGTGCAGTTGCTCGGAGTCGGAGCGGCTTTCGTCTGGGCGTTCGGTCTCGGTCTCGTGATGTTTACAGTAATCAAGAAAACAATCGGCCTGCGTGTAACTTCTGAGGAAGAGGCCAAGGGACTCGATATCGGCGAGCACGGCATGGAAGCTTATTCCGGATTCCAGATATTCACGACCACATAGCCTTCAGGACAAACTGTTTGGGAGATATAACGATGAAACTAATAACTGCATACATTCAGCCTCACAAGCTGCAGGATGTGAAAAAGTCTCTATACGAAAATGAAGTCTTCAAGATGTCGGTTACGAACGCCCTGGGATGCGGCGAACAAAAGGGCTACCACGAGAGCTACCGCGGCGTAGAGTTCGAGGTCAACCTTCTAAAGAAGATCAGAATCGAGATCGCGGTGAACGAGGAATTCGTCGACAAGACGGTGGAAGCCATCATAAAAGGCGCCCGCACAGGACAGATCGGAGACGGCAAGATATTCATCACCGACTTAGAAAAATGTATAAGGATACGCACGGGAGAGGAGGGCAACAAGGCGATAGGATAAATCTATTCCTGGGGGCATTTATTATTTACGATTTACGATTTACTATTGCGGCTTCGCCGATGTCAAAACATTCATAAATCATAAATAGTAA
>CAZRBG010000041.1:0-53900 GCA_964598225.1 uncultured Pirellulales bacterium | reverse complement strand
TCCACTTATATCTAATTCGCTCCGATTCTACGTAAAACCAAACCTGCACCCAATACAATCAGGGTCTTTATTACGTTTTGCTCTTTTGTTTCCATCATGTGAAAGGCCTTATCCAACTCGTCAAACGAGAACGTGTGAGTTGTCAGATGTGTCGGATCCACTCTTTTTGTAGCGATCAATCGGAGCAAACGTGCCATTCGCTCTTTGCCGCCCGGACAGAGACCGGTGGTTATGGTCTTGTCCGCCATGCCGACGCCCCATTCCATCCGGGGAATCCGAACGAAATCTCCTTTGCCGTGATACCCGATATTTGAAATTGTCCCGCCTGGCCTGGTGGCTTTAACGCAAACCTGGAAGGTCTGGTCGGCCCCGAGCGATTCAATCGCAGAGTCCACGCCTTCTCCGGAAGTCAAGTCCATAACGGCCTGTACCGGGTCCTGCTCCTTGAAATCAATGACATGATCCGCCCCGTACTTCTGCGCCAGCTCCTTTCTATTCGGTACTGTTTCGACGGCGATCAGAAGCCCTGCACCCAGCAGGCGAGCGCCCACGGTGGCCATCAATCCAACAGGGCCCTGCGCAAAGACGGCGACTGATCCGCCTATCGGAATGTTAGCATGCTCGGCCCCCATAAATCCGGTGGACATCATGTCGGCCGTATAGACGGCCGCATCGTCGGGCACGCTTTCCGGTATGGCGCAGAGATTCGCATCCGCCTGATTGACGTGAAAGTACTCTGCAAAGACGCCATCTTTGATATTGGCGAATTTCCAGCCGCCCAGCATTTGTTCGCACTGAGAGGAATAGCCGCGAAGGCAGTTGTCACATGTATAACATGGAGTAATTGCATTAACGGCAACCCTGTCGCCCTCTTTCACTGTGCTGACATTGGATCCTTTCTTGTAAACGACGCCAACAGCCTCGTGGCCCAGAGTGAGATCGTGCCTTTCTCCGATGCCGCCACAGACCGTGTGGGTGTCGGAAGTGCAAACCAGCGCTTTCGTAGTTTTGACCACAGCATCATTCGGGCCGGGATCCTGCGGAACAGGCTTGTCCATAAAGGCGACTTTACCAATCTCTTTCATTACAAATGTCTTCATCATTTCAGCCATCTTTAAGCTCCCGTTTTAGTCTTAAATATCGATCATAAGTCTGTGCATGTTGGTCTGGTCTCAATTTCTGCAATGGACTTGTCGTTTGCCGGCAGGGTCAATCGTGGACTCAGACTGAATCGCCCTGTTCTGTGTAGCATAAAGAACGGGGCGATTGCAGACAGGAGCTGACGTTTCCTATTCTTCGTCTTGTTCGAGGGTAATGACATAATCCGCCATCAACTCCTTCTCTTCCCAGGAATCGTAGTCCATGTTGCCGGTGGCGCTGACGTAGTCGCCAACCTCGATTTTCTGATAGCCTGTCTCATCCATTGGATTGTAGTCCATCATTATGGTGTCGACAGTCAGCTTTCTGGGGCCGGTGTCGATAGTAAACTCTCGTCCACTCACGCTGGTTACCGTTCCGCGAACGGTTGTCTGGCCTATCACGACCGGCGAACGTCGTCATGGTTACGGCAGCGAAAACAACCGCCAGACAGATGACAGTAATTACACTAAATAAACTTTCATTTTGAATCTCCTTTTCGTAAATTGTTGATCTATTTCCGTTTAGATTGTCCGTCCATGTAGAAGAGGGTCTGCTGTTTACTTTCTTTTCACCTCTCAGACCTTTCGCTTTCACAACATTCCAGGATTTTATCGTCGTCACTTCGATTATTTTGCTGACATACGTTTTGCCTCTCTCACCATCTGCGTGGCGTATCCCCATTCGTTGTCGTACCAGCTCATTATCTTTACCAGGTCGCCGTCAATGACCTGGGTCATTGTCGCATCGACGACCGAGGCTCGCGGATCCTTGATGATGTCCGAAGAAACAAGAGGCTCTTTCGTCAGGCCCAATACCCCCTGGTACTGTTCGGAATGAGATTCCTCTTCGAAAATCTTGTTTACTTCCTCGACGGAGGTATCTTTTTCCGTCAGGAACACCAAATCCGCTATTGACGCGACCGGGACGGGTCCGCGGACGGCTACGCCGTTGAACTTCCCTTCGTATTGAGGAAGAGCCTTCGTTGTCGCCTTGGCGGCGCCGGTCGTGGTCGGCACGAAATTACAGGCGCCGGCCCTTCCCCGCCGAAACTTCTTATTCGGTCCGTCCACGATGCTCTGTGTGGATGTATAGGCGTGAATGGTTGTCATCGTGGCCTTCTTGATCCCAATTCTTCTGCCCATCACCTCGACCACGGGAGTAATACAGTTGGTGGTGCAGCTCGCGCAGGAAATTACCTCCGTTCCGGCTTTCGCTTTGTTAACCCCGTGGACGATGGTTTCCACGTCCTCGCTTTTTGCAGGTGCGGACAAAATAACGTGTTTGGCCCCGGCCCGAATATGCTTGACCAGATCCGGCTTCTTAGTGAAAATACCCGTGCACTCAAAAACCAGATCGATTCCCGTCTCATTCCAGGGTAAGTTAGCCGGATCTTTCTCGCTCAAAACCCTGTATGTTTCACCTGCAACCTCCAGACTGTCGTCCGTAAACTCGACCCGTCGTTCATACCTGCCGTAAACGGTGTCATATTTGAGCAGATAAGCAAGGTTATCCGGCGGAACCAGATCGTTCACCGCCTTTAAGGTTATACCGGCGTCCTCCATGATGATTTTCAATACCGCTCTGCCGATTCTCCCCAAACCATTAATCGCTACATTCATTTTTGGTCACTCCATATAAACTGATTATCATTCAGTATTCATGAATTACACATTCCGAATCCCTCGCTCCAAGATAGGCAACCGGTAAGAATTTCAAATAGGGAATATGCCTAAACACTTATCGCTAATTGCTTACAAGGTGAGGCAGCTCCATAAGAACATCCAGCGGCAACGATCCTTTGCCAGGATCGGAGTTGTAAGATGTGAAATTAAGGATTTATCAGGGTCGGATTAAGGAATTTACCTATTTAAGTCCGGACTTCTTTTTCGTAACGTCAGTAGCTTGTAGGAAATAGATTACACGGTTGTGCATTTCCATGAGTTGTCGAAGCAAACCGGGTTTGTCCGACATTACGTAAATTTGGATTAATGAGATAAACATTAGACTTTGATGGGAAAACACACTCTGTGCGAGAGTGATTGGTAAGTCGCAGGCGAGGCACCAAGGGGAGTTCAAATTGAAACACACACGAACGTTCATGCTTGGGTGGGAGTTTCCCCCCTTTATCAGTGGCGGGCTGGGCACGGCTTGCTACGGCTTGACCAAGGCCATGGACAAAATCGGCGTACCGATCGTATTTGTCCTGCCGAAAGCGCCGCCGCTTTACTTCTCCGGAAGAGGTGAAGCTCAATACAGTCGGCAAGGCGGTCCCGAGCTGTCCGGGATGGAAGAATTTCACCGTTTTCACAACGTGAAGTTTCGCGCTATTCCATCTGCGCTGCAGCCTTACGGCAAGATTCAGACCCAACAGGCATCCGCTCCGGCAGGCGCTTCACGAAATAATTTACACCATAAGGAAAGAGGGGGTGCCTCAGCGTCATCAATTGCAAAGTCATCGATGGCTCTTGAGCAACCGGCAGAATCTCCGGGCCATTACGGGCCGGATATTCATCGCCAGGTTTCTCGTTATGGCGAAAGGGCGCTGGAAATAGCGAAAGACGAGGATTTTGATGTCGTTCACGCTCACGACTGGATGACCTTTCCAGCGGCGATGACCGTTGCCAGGCACACCGGCAAGCCGCTTATTGTACAAGTTCATTCCACCGAATTCGACAGAAGCGGCGAGAATGTTAACCAGATGGTCTACGACATAGAAAGAGCCGGAATGCACGCGGCAGACAAAGTGATAGCCGTCAGCCATTACACCAAGAATATAATCCATAATCACTACGGTGTCCCGCTGGGGAAAACCGAAGTGGTCTACAACGGGGCCGAACTCGACAAAAATTGCGTGGTTCCGGCGCCGGGGACCTCGCCGCCCAAAAAGGATAAAATCGTACTGTTTTTGGGCCGCATAACCATGCAGAAGGGTCCGGAGTATTTTCTGCGAGCGGCCAAAAGGGTGTCGGAAAAGATGGACAACGTGAAATTTGTTGTGGCCGGAGACGGCGATATGCTCTATCGAAGCATCGAGCAGGCGGCCCAACTGCGAATCGGCCACAAAGTCTTTTTCACGAGATTCCTCCGGGGGGCCGAGGTCGACAGAGTCTATCAAATGGCGGACCTCTATGTGATGCCTTCTGTTTCCGAGCCGTTCGGCATCGCGCCTCTCGAGGCGCTGCAGCACGGCGTGCCCGTCCTGATAAGTAAACAAAGCGGGATCGGAGAAGTCCTGCATAACTCGCTGAAAGTCGATTTTTGGGACATCGACCAAATGGCAAATAAAATGGCGGCGGTGCTAAAGCATCAGCCCCTGAAATCTATGCTCGGAGACGAGGGGCACAGGGAAATCGGCAAGTTCAGTTGGGACAGATCCGCCGCCTCGATTCTCGGGATATATGAAAGCGTTCTCAATTCTTAAGAAAACCATAAGGCAATAAGGAGATTTCCAATGGCATCGGTATGCTTTTATTTTCAGGTTCATCAGCCGTACAGGCTCCGGCATTATACAATCTTCGACGAGGGAACGGATTACTTTGACGACGTTAAGAACGGCGAAATCTGTCGCAAGGTCGCTCGCAAGTGCTATCTGCCGGCGAATCAACTGTTGCTGGATCTAATCGAGAAATACCAGGGCAAATTTCGCGTGGCATTCAGCATAACAGGAACCGTTTTGGAGCAATTCCAGCAATACGCGCCCGAGGTTCTGGAGAGCTTTCGGCGGCTTGCCGCCACCGGTTGCGTCGAGTTTCTCGGCGAGACTTACTATCACAGCCTGAGCTTTCTTTACTCGCGGGATGAGTTTATCGAGCAGATTGACGCTCACCGACAGATTGTCCGCAGCCTTTTCGGGCAGAATCCGAGAGTCTTTAGAAATACGGAACTTCTTTACAGCAACAGCCTGGCCGAGGCTATCGATCAGATGGGTTGCTTCGATGCCGTCCTTTCCGAAGGAGCCGACCATATTCTCGGCTGTAGAAGCCCCAACTACGTATACCGGCCGCCGAGTTCGGAGAAGTTGAAGCTTCTGCTGAAGAATTACCGCCTCAGCGACGATATCGCGTTCCGGTTTTCCAACAGAAACTGGAGCGAATGGCCTCTGAAGGCGGAAAAATTCGCGACTTGGATCAATGCCGTTAACGGCAATGGCTTCGTCGTCAATCTCTTCGTGGATTATGAAACCTTCGGCGAGCACCAGTGGCAGGATACGGGCGTCTTCGACTTTCTGCGCCACCTGCCGCAGGAGATTCTCAGGCATCCGGACAATGATTTCAAAACCCCGAGCGAAGTCGCAAAATCTTACGATGCCGTGGACGTTGTTGATGTGCCGAATTTGATCAGTTGGGCCGATACCGAAAGAGATCTATCCGCGTGGCTCGGCAATCCCATGCAGCAAAATGCGATTGACGAACTTTACAGACTCGAACGATCTCTCAAAGAGCGCAAGGACTCCGACATGCTTACCAGTTGGAGACGTCTACAGGTCTCCGATAATTTCTATTATATGTGCACCAAATACTTCGCCGACGGGGATGTCCATAAGTACTTCAATCCTTATGATACTCCGTACGATTCATTCATAAACTTCATGAACGTGCTGGATAATCTCAAGTTGCGATGTGTCGTTTGTTCAGACGAGCATGTTGATTGTGCTGTTGGCGACGAGCATCTCGTGTGAGTGGGCGGCCGTCTGGTATTGGTAACGGCCGCGGGCGGCCGGGCGGTAGGAGGTTGGGGTGCTTTGTTTCTGCTCGCCGGACTGCTTTGGATTTGCGGAGTTTTGTTGCTGAGACTGGCCGTCCTGGAGCAAGGGATCTTTTGAGGATTGCTGGTTCGGCTGGTCGTTCTGAGAGAGGACGACTTCAAGGCGTTTGATTGCGATGCCGCTATCGGTCAAACCCCTGATCATCTCCGGCAGGGCGTGCTCGATCTCGGCTCTGGTCTGGGCCTTGCTCACTTCAAGCGTGCCGGTTATCTCGGCGCCACGCTCCCGGAACTTCACGCAGACCTTGCCCAATTCCGGCGGATTCAACTGGATCGTGATCTCTTTATCGCCTGTCGGCTGCTGTGGGAGAGATTTGCTAACGGCTTCAAGAATCTGACTTCCGACCTTCTCCGGCCCGCTGGCGGTCGTTGGCTGCGGCTGTTGGGATAAAATTGGCGCCTTAGTCTCGACAGAAAAGGTACTTGTTTGCTCTGCAACAGGAGTTTGAGCCGTGTCCTTCGCGAATACCTGCGCAGTGCTCTGATTGAGGCTGTCGCCGGAACTGCGACTATTGCCTGACTGCGCCCCGGTTGTGGCTGTTTTGGGTTCGGCCTTATCAGATACGGCGTTCTCAGTATTATTACCGTCGTTTACGATCCTGCTGCCGACAGGCCCGGCTTGTTTTTTCGGCGTCTTCGTGGCGGCCATGTCCACATCGGTTCTGGGTGCTGGTTCAGGTTTTTGAGTATCGTTCGCCTGAACTTGAGCAGTTGAAGCAGCCTTATTGGTATTGTCAGCAGGAGATTCGCTCGGCGTCCGTCTCGCGACGGAGGCAGCGTCGGTTTTAGCAGGTGCTGCAGGCTCTTTTGCCTGGCCCGTTCTGGTCTGAGCAGCATTCTCAAACTGGCCAGTGGTGCTATCGGCCTTTTGGTTCGTGGAATATTCAGTATTTTTTGCGGGCGCCTTCGTCGGCGCGGCTTGACCGGGCTCTTCTGCAGGAGGTCGTAACTTGTCATGAGCCGCTGTTTTCGTACTGTCAACGGTTTTTGTAACGAATGATAGTCCTTTGGGGTTATTTCCTTTAATTACCTCCGTTGTTTTGGCTGCTGATTCGTTTGGTTCTTTGGAGGATTCGCGGTTGCTGGTCTTATCGATTGAAGCATCAGCAGGTGTGTTGTCAAGTTTTACTGTCGAGGCTGCCTCGGTCTCGGTTGCTTGAACTGTTTTGTGGCTGTCAACCTTGCTCTCGGATGCTTTTGCCGGTACCTGTCGGTTCCTCTTTCCTTTATTCGCTTCTATCAGGCCGGCAAGCTGTTGACGAGTGTCGGGTGCGTTTTTCTCAGTGGTCCCTTTCTTCTTCTGATCGGGGGAGTCAGGGTTCTGAACGCCGCCGTTTCGGGCTGCGTCGGGCTGGTTTGAGGCTTTGGGATCATTGTTCTGAGATCTCATTTCGCAGCGGCTTTTAGTTTGTTCGGAATCGCCGGGGTTTGTCCGCTTATCGATTACTTTCCGGAATTCCTTGCCCTTTCGCCGAGCGGAATCGTTTGGAGTCTCGGCAGGAGCTTGGTCGGGCTTTTCCGCCGGTGTCACGTCGGTCGGCTGCTCCGAGTGCCCACGAACGGGCGAGAATCGATCTTTTCCTGCCGATGCGTCCGCCCTCAGCCCCACAGGCGGTTGCGATTCGACCGGCTGGGTCAACATGTGCCCGATTGTCAATATTTCTGCGTTCATACACAAAAACCTTCCAAGTCGGTTTACGGAAAAGCAACCGTTGTGCCAGCCTGCGGGCAACCGTCGAGTGCCGAACGTAAGTGCTTACACAAAAAGATGTTGTGAGAAAGAAAAAAAGCTTCATATTCTGCTTTGTTGTTCCATCACTTTCAATTGCGGCAAAACGCTCCTCTGTCGGGAGAAATTTTCCGGCCCGACACGGATTGTCAACGGTTGTATAGAATCCTTACACGCTCCGGTTAAGCCGAGCAAAAGATAGCTTTTCGGTATTGGATTATTACGGCTGAAAACCATAAAAACGCTCAAAATGACCCACATCAGACATTTGGCACGAATCTTGCAGTTTCATTGAGGCACAGATGAGGTGTCTGTGTGGACATTGTGTATATGCACAGGAATGACAAATGTCTGAAACCAGTAAGATAGTAGATTTGATCAATGCCGGCATCCGGGCCGAGGACCTCCGGCAGAAGGCGATAGCAAGAAACTTCGCGAATTTCGAGACGCCCGGATACCGGCGGGTGGACGTTTCGTTCAAAGAGTTGCTGAAGGCATGTTCGAACTCTTCCTATGGCGGCGACATCAAGAAAGCCATGCCCGAGTTTTATGAACCGAGACAGACACCTTTGAATGCTAACGGCAATGACCTGAGTCTGGAAACTGAAGTGGGCAGCCTGGTAAAGAATTCACTTAAGCACAAGACCTATATACGTTTGCTGCAGAAGAAGTACGCCCAGATCGAAATGGCGATCGGGGCCAGATAGCAGCCTTCTGGCAGTTTCTCGTTTCTGTTGAGCCGGAAAAAACAGTGAAGGATCAGGTATTATGAGAGTTAGCGGCGGCAGCTTTAATCCGATTGACATGGCGATAGCCGGTATGCGGGGGCAGGGCAAACAGATGGAAAACATTACGTCGGGCGTTGCCGGCATAGGCAAGAATGCCGGCTCGAGCGGTCTGGGAGCAAACACGACCGGTGCCGCAATTGGGACCGCCAGCGGGGCGCGTGCGGTGACCATGGATGATTTGCCCAGGCAGATGATGAATTTGAACAAGGCCGCGCGGTCGTACGAGGCAAATGTTGCAGTGCTGAAGCGGTATGAGCGAATGATCAACACGACGCTGGAGCTTCTCCGGTGAGATTGAGGAATAATCTATGGCGGATTTCAATACTAACATCAGCGGATCTATCGACTCTCTGAGAGGGTCCTTTGGCGGCCAGGCAGGTGGTTCTCAGGGGACGCCGAAAGTTGGAGGTGCTGACGGCACGGGCTCAGGTTTTGCCGATGCCGTCAAGGGAGTTGAGAAATACATATCCAAAGTCGATGATCTTCAGCAGTCGTCGGATACTTCTATCAAGGATTTATTGTCGGGCAAGAACGAAGACATTACGTCCGTGGTTTCGTCGGTTGCCAAGGCCGACATGAGCTTTAAGCTCCTCGTCGGTGTAAGAAACAAGCTGATCGAGGCGTATAAGCAAACGATGAATATGCCTTTGTAATGTAATCGATCGAGCGTTCAAGGCGTTTTAAGAGGCGTCAGTGATGGGTTAGCAACGAGATTTGATGGCTTTATTCCAGAAGATAAAATCCATTTGGCAGAAATTAGGGCTGGTGCAGCAGGTCTTGCTCGCAGCGATTGTGCTGATGTTTATTCTGGCCGGGGCGATGCTGATCCGCTGGGCCGGAAGGCCTGACATGAGAATGCTTTATCAGGACCTGAGCCCGGAAGAGGCCTCAGCGATTACCGATAAATTGACCGAGAGCGGCATAACCTACGGGTTGCGGAGCGGCGGCACGGCTATCTATATTCCCAAAGAGAATGTCTATCAGTGCCGCCTTGATATGGCCAAAGAGGGCCTGCCGGCCGGAGATCAGGGCGGGTACAAGATTTTCGACAATGAGAAAATCGGGATAAGCCCTTTCGTTCAGACGGTCAATCTCAAGCGGGCGCTTCAGGATGAACTTGCAAAAAGCATCCAGATGATCGACGGAGTGGCCCACGCCAGAGTCCACATAGTGAACTCCGAACAGACGCTCTTCACGGAAGAGGCCGGCAAGACCAGTGCGTCAGTGGTTCTCCGGCTAAAGCCCGGCTACAAGCTCAGCTCCCAGAACGTAGCGGCGATCACGCACATGGTCTCCGGAAGTGTCGAGGGCCTCTCCTCGGCCAATGTGACCGTGGTAGACAGCCAGGGGAGACTGCTTTCCACCGAAGCGGATCACACCACAGCCAGCGGTGCCGGCACGATTCAGGACTACCGCGAGAGGATTGAGCGAGACGCAAAAGAGAAGGTGGAAGAGCTGTTGCTCGGCATCGTTGGGACGGGTAAAGCTAAGGTGTCGGTCAATGCCGTTGTTGATATGAACAGCGTCCAGACCGTCACGGAGAAGTACGAGCCGAAGGGGGTCGCCACCAAGGAAGAGATCACCACAGGCTCCGAGACGGGGGCCGGCACAACGCAGGCTTCCGGCACCGCCGTGCCCGGCAGCGTAAAAAAAGATGAAACGATTATGACCGAGTACGAAGTGGGCAAGACTGTGACCCAGGAAACTATTCTGCCCGGCAAGATAAAATCTCTCTCGGTGGCGACCGTCGTAGATTTGTCAAATCCCGATCCCAACGCAGCCGGCGCCGGCGGTCAACCTGCCAAGATAATGGACCCCGACCAGGTCGAGCAGCTTATCGTCAGCGCGCTTAGTCTCGATCTTGCGGGATCGGACTCGGTCAAGGTGCTGGATGTGCCTATGGCGCCTGTCCCTGAATCGATGACGACTGAAGAGCCCTCTGCCGGGCTTGATTTCGTGGCGATCGCTCGTCAGGGATCTTTGGGGATCATGGCGATTTGCGCTTTGCTCCTTATGCGTATGTTCAGCAGCGCGAAGAAGAAAACTCAGGCCGAGGGGGCCGAGCAGTTATCCGGGGGCGAAAATATGGGGCTCCTGCCGGGCGGAGCCGAACAGTCCCGGCCCCTGGCCTTGCGAAACCAGGTCGCAACCGCTTTAAAGCAGGATCCTGACCGTGTCAAGCAGTTGTTCACCAGTTGGATTGAAGATAAGGACTAAACGGATGGCATTGACCGGCAGACAGAAAGCTGCAATGTTGTTAATGAGTCTGGACGCTGCTACGGCATCCGAGTTGGTAAAAGGACTCGATCCGGACGTGGTCAGAGAGCTTGCCGTCGAGCTTGCTTATCTGGACGCCGCAGGACTCAGGAGCAGTGAACGAACCGCCGAGGTCGTTCAGCAATTCTGCGAATCACTTGAAAGTGAAGAGACATTTCATCTGGACAGTTTTCTCAGTGAGATGCTCAAGAGCACCGTGGGTGGCGAGCAAGCCGTGCAGATACGAACGCAGATACAAAGTCTGCTCCAGAAGCGTGATCCTTTCCTGCCGATTCGTTCTGCCGATCCGCAAATAATGGCGTCTGTTCTGGAAGGTGAACATCCTCAGGCCGCAGCGGTGGTGCTCTCCGAGCTTTCCGCAAGAAAAAGCTCGGAGGTAATGGGTCTTTTGAGCGAAGACTTCAGGCTCAGCACCATCGGCAGGATGACTTGTTCCGAGACAATAGCGGCCGAGGCGAAAATGCGAATCGCCGAGACGGTCTGCAAACGCCTCCGGTTAATGACCGCCGACGGTGCGGCAGGAGCCGCAGGTTCCGGGCAGTCTCTGAGAAAAGCAGCGGTCATCCTGCGTAACCTCGGCAAAGAAGTTCGCGAGGGTTTGCTTGGCGCCATCGAGGAAAAGGACTCGGATGTTGCCGAAATGGTGGGCAATCTGATGATTATCTGGGAGGATGTTAGTCAGATTGTAGACAGGTCGATGCAGGAAGCTCTGAGAGGTGTGGATGCGAAGAAGCTGGCGCTGGCGTTGCACAAGGCCGACGAGGACATAGCCAAAAAGATCAAATCCAACATCTCCGAACGGGCCGCTGCCACGGTGGATGAAGAAGCTTCGTTGATGTCGGCTCCAAAGAAAGAAGATATCGAAGGCGCCAGAGAAGAAATCGTCCGGGCTTTACGTGAATTGAACGAGAAGGGCGAACTGGCGTTCCTGGACGAGTGACAGGGTATTCGGCATGATAACGATAAATGTACCCAGACCCGTCAAGACAGCGGTTGTCGTAAACGACCGATTTGGAATTTCGGATGGCGAACAAATTGAAGCTAATGATGATATGGTGCAGGTTTCGGCTGCGGAATTGGAAGCACAGAAAACTGTTTTCGTGCAGAAGTCTCAGGTGCTAAACGACATAGTCGAAAAGCTCAATGAGTTCCGTGGCAAAATGTTTGCAGCTCATAAAGAGGAGATCGCCCATCTTTCCGTGGAGATCGCCAGAAAGATTCTGATGTACAAGGTTGAAAACGGCGACTATGAAATAGAGTCCATCATAAAGGAAGCCCTCGAAAATGCACCCGGACGTGAGGAACTTACAGTGCATTTGCATCCCGATGACCTCGAGAAATGTCAGAAAGCGCAGGAGGACGAGCTCCGCGGTGTATTGGCGGGCGTTAAGCTTGTTTCCGATTCGAATATCGGCCGGGCCGAATGTCTTATTGAAAGCCCGAAGGGCATCGTCAAGTCGCTTATTGACGAGAACCTGGAGCGAATTGCCGGAGCCCTCAAGAACGGATAGAAACTATGAGTACGGCTGCGACCGGTAAAAATCCGATTGATTTTGAGAGGCTGCACTCGGCTCTGGACAGTGTCAATCTGTTGGATTGTCAGGGCTTTGTGGTTCGCGTCTCCGGACAGACCGTCGAATCGACCGGCCCGGCGCTGGGTCTGGGCGAACTGTGCGGCATTCAAATTCGCAACGGGCGCAGGATCGCGGCCGAAGTGGTTGGTTTTCAAAAGGACCACTTGATTCTGCTGCCGTTACAACACATAGAGGGTATATCCCCCGGCGATGCGGTAACGACCCGGAGTACGCCACGCCATATTACTTTAGGCGACGGCATCCTGGGAAGAGTTCTGGATGGGCTGGGAAATCCAATCGATCGAAAGGGGTCGCTTGAGGGCGCGGATGAGAAGGAACTGGATGCGAGTAGTCCTCCGCCCCTCAGTCGTGAGAAGATAACAATGCCGCTTGCTCTCGGGATACGTTCGCTGGACGGGGTTCTGACCTGCGGCAAGGGCCAGAGGATAGGTATTTTTGCAGGCAGCGGAGTGGGCAAGAGCGTCTTGCTCGGCGATATTGCTAATTCAAGCGAGGCCGATGTTAACGTTGTTGCGCTGATAGGAGAACGCGGCAGGGAAGTCCGGGAATTTCTTGAATCGGATCTTGGCCCGGAAGGACTCGCCCGCAGTGTGGTCGTTGTAGCCGCGTCGGACTCACCTCCAATTCAGAGAGTCAAGGCGGCGTTTGTTGCCGTCGCTGTTGCTGAATATTTCCGGGACAAGGGCAAGGATGTTCTTTTCATGATGGATTCGCTGACTCGGTTTGCCCAGGCCCAGAGAGAGATCGGCCTTGCCGCCGGTGAGCCGCCTGCGGCCAAGGGATATTGTCCGAGCGTTTTTTCGATCATGCCGAGACTCATCGAACGTCTCGGTCGAACTGAGGTGGGCAGCATCACGGGGATTCTGACGGTTCTTGTGGAGAACGACGACCTGACCGATCCCGTTGCCGACAGTGCAAGGAGCCTGCTGGACGGGCATATTGTCCTGTCGAGGAGGCTTGCCGAGAGAAGCCACTATCCGGCGGTTGATGTCCTCCGGAGTATCAGCAGATTAATGCCGGCGGTTACTGCCGAAGATCACAGACTTGCAGCTCAAAAGCTTAAAGAAATATACGCTATCTATATGGATGCCGAAGACCTGATAAATATCGGCGCATTCTCTCCCGGCAGCAACCGACGAATTGACGGCGCGGTGGCTCTGATTGACAGGATAAGGGATTTCCTCATCCAGCCTGTCAGAGAACGGACGGACTTTTCGGAAACGATCAGTAGATTGACGGATATTGTCCGGACGTGGGACGATCTGCTGGGCTCAGATTCCCGGTAGGTGATTTTAATAAGAATGAAGTGGAAACACTAAACAGCTTGATGCTTAATGAGACGGTTTAAGTGGCGCCTGGAGCGCGTCCTTGAAATTAAGAAAAAGCAGGAGCAGAAAGAAAGGGCGGAGCTGCTCGCGCTGACGGAAAGGCTGGCCGAAAAAAGGGCGGAACTGCTGATGCGGCAAAAGATGTTGAACGACGTGATAGAACATTTGGCTCGGAGCGATCCTAAGCAGAGACTCAGCGGACAGGAGTTTTTCCTGAGACATGCCGCGACGAGCAACGAGCAGATTGAAAGGCTTAAAGATCAGGCAAGGGAACTGGAGTTGCAGCAAAAGAAGAAGATCGCGGAAGTACACAAAATTAGAAGGTTAAAAGAAGGTCTGGAAAAACTGCGTGCCGAAGCGAAAAGGCGGTTTATAGATGAGCAGGAGAAGCTCTATCAAAAGCAGTTGGATGAGAGTGCCGCTGTTTCTTTCGTTCGAAAAGTGCAAAGTTAGGAGGTAACCAGTGAGCAAGAAGGTAATAATTTTGACGGCAGCGGCGGGGATAGTGAGCTTTGCCGGTGCGTTCGTCTTGGCTTGGCTTTCTAATCCGGCTCCGACAGGTGATCCGAATCCGGGCAAAAAACCGGCAAATATATCTGCAAAAACTCCGCCTGTTCCGGCTGAAGAAGAAATAGAATTGCCCCCCCGAAGCGCCTCAACCGGAGCGGTGCAAAGATCATTGACCGAACAGCAGCTTAAGAGTCTCGTTCAGGATATACGTCAGAAAATGCGGGAATACGAGGACAGGCTGAAGGCCCTTGGAATGCGGGAGCGGAGACTTCAGGTCGCTCAGAATGTTCTCAAAGAGGACATTGAGAATCTTGACAATCTGCGTGTCGAAGTTGCTTCGGCCATAACGACTCTAAAGAGCGAGCGCGATAAGCTGTTAAAAAGCAGGCTTGAGATCGACCAGAAGGAGAAGGCCAACCTGATGAATATTGCGGCCACGTATGACAGGATGGATGTAACCGGGGCCGGGAAGATACTGGTCAGCATGTGCAAGCCGACGGACGGTACACAGCAGGATAGCCTCGCTGAGGGTGGCAAGGAGGATGGCTATGACGATGCCGTAAAAATATTGCACTATATGGAAGACAGGACCAAGGGAAAACTTCTGGCGGAATTGGCCTCCACCGAACCGGCTCTCGCGGCGAGTCTTTGTCAGAGATTGAAACAGATAGTTGAAAACAGGTAGTAATATGGATATCGCGACTGTCATAGGAGTAGTAGTAGGATTTCTCATAATTGTCGGCGCCATTGTTATCGGCGGCGGATGGCAGGCCTTCGTTCATGTACCCTCTCTGGGCATTGTCATAGGCGGAATGTTATGCTCTACGCTGACTCATTTTTCTTTGCACCAGTTCATAGGGATATTCGCGGTCGTCAAAAAGACGCTGGTTACCAAGGTTCCGTCACCTTCGGAGCTGATACAGAACATGGTTAATTTTGCCGCGATAAACAGACGTGACGGAGCGCTGGCGCTCGAGCAGGAAATCCCCAAAGTAAAGGACGTATTTTTTGTTAAAGGTCTCCAGATGCTTGTTGACGGGCAGGATTCCGAATCCATGAGGGATCTGATGTCCCTTGAAATAGAAAACGTGCGAGAGCGCCATGCCATCGGCAAGAAAATACTCGAGTTCATGGGCGCATCCGCTCCGGCGTTTGGCATGATCGGAACGCTCATCGGTCTCGTACAGATGCTCAAGAACCTGTCATCGCCGGACCAGATCGGCGCCGGTATGGCCGTGGCATTGCTGACCACCTTCTACGGGGCTTTTACGGCGAATTTAATCTTTCTGCCTCTGGCCGGCAAGCTGGGGATTTACTCAAAAGCGGAGACAACGTCAATGGAGATGATCGTTGAGGGTGTTTGCGCCATTGCCGACGGTGACAATCCGACCACTATTCGAGAGAAAATGCACGCATTCATCTCCAAGGGCAGAAGAGAAGAAGTCAAGGCAACCATATAATGGCACGCGCGCCGAAACCAAAAGAATCCGATGAGATGCCGGGCGCCCCGGAGTGGATGGTCACTTTCAGTGACTGCATGACGCTTTTGTTGACGTTCTTTGTGTTGCTGCTGACCTTTTCGTCTTTCGATGACAGAATATTTCGCAACCTAAAGGCCGTCTATTCCAGGGCCTTTACCAATATAACCGTGTCACGCCGCAGCGACAGGCCGGCTGTGTTGGATATGCCCCCGGTCCGATATATAGTCGAGTTGGACAAGGGTAGCGAGAAGCCAACCAAAACCAAGGGAGAAAAGGAAAACCTGATGAAAAATATCGAGTCCGTAAATCCGCGTCAGGGCATAGCGTTTCTTATCCCGTCGAAGCGACTTTTCTGGGGCAAAGGTGTGGCTCTTTCGTCGGAAGGCAGAAGTATGATGGATCTTCTGGGATCGTTTTTGGAAAAGGTGCCCAGTCGATTGGTCATTAGTGAAACCGATGGCAAAAGCGGACAGGCGCGTTTTTCGGCAAGGACGCGGCAAAAAGGAGCCAGTCCCCACTATGGCCTGCCGAGGGCATGGGCGATCCTGGACCATCTCTCTACCAGAGCGGGCGTTGACCGCGAGCGTTTAAGTATTTCGCAGTCGAGCAGCCTGCCCTCCGGAAGTTCCCTGACCGGATCGACCACGTCGAGAAATGAGCGCAAAGTTGAAATTGTTCTTTTAGAGCGGAGTATCTACGATTGAGAGCGCCGCGTCGCGCAATTGAAGATGACAAACCCAAAGTACCGGGCTATATCGTTACGTTCTCCGATATGGTCACGCTGCTATTGACTTTCTTCGTGATGCTTCTGACCCTGGCCCAGGTCCAGGATCCCGAACTGTTCAATCGAGGCCGCGATGCCTTTCTTGAATCGATCAGATACATCGGACTCGGGGCACTGCTGGGAAGGGAGGAAATGCCGCACCTCGGGCATCTCAAGGACAAGCACTATGTAGATACGCCCGATGAAAATCCCGATCGGCGCACTATCGACGCGGAAAAGGAAAAGCTTCGTCGGCTTTTTGCGAAGATCAGACAGAACGCGACGGTGTTACCGCTTCAGATAGGAGCGAAAAGGACCGATTTTTCCGTTGTTAATGTTCATTTTGCGCGGGGGGGGGCAGTTCTGAATGATTCCGGCAGAAAATTCCTGACGGGATTCTGCCGGGATTTGCAGCAGGATGTCAGCGTCGAGCCGGTCGAGCTGTATGTGCTCGGCCTGGCCGGCGATGTCGAGAACGAGAGACAGCAGTGGGTGCTTTCGGCAAAGCGGGCACAGACGGTGGCGGATTTTGTGCGAGAGGCCCTGCATTCAATGTCTGCTTCCGCCGGCCGGGCAGCGGTCTCGCCGGGGCGAACCAAATGGTTTGTGCGCTGCTGGGGGGCCGGGCCGGGGGGCGATTGGGTAGGCCGCAACAGTCCCATCTCAAGCAAGTCACACGTCCTGATCGGAGTTATTCGTTCGGGCCGATAGCGCATTTCCTCTGTCAATTTTTTCGACAATCAATTTTGTTGATTAGGTCTTTTGTGTTGCGCCAACCACGATTAGAGCGTTAATCCTTGCCTTGTCTGTTTAGGTATGCGATTTGCAATAGATTCCTTCCGAGAGACGCATGCAGTGTGTCGCTAACGGTGCAGATAAAGTGGTTGCTGAAATGTGGATTACTAAGCCGGAGTTAAAGAAAAAAGTTGTTTTGCTACTGGCGGCGGTTGCCCTGGGCAGCAGCTTGCTGGTTGTTTGTTTCGGTCAATCAGAGCCGAATCAGACAAAGGCCGAGGAAACGTCGGACAGCAACCGGCATAAAGATCAGACGAGCGGGCGGGATGATTCGCTTTTTGGAGAGGATTCCGATTTTTCCCGCGAATTCGGCTACGATACCGACAGCGGCATATATTCGACCGTGATCCGAGCGGTTTTGTTCGTTGTCGTTTTGGGTGTAGCGGCTTTCTACGTTTCAAAGAAACTCCTGCCGAAAATTACCAATCCGCCGGGAAAAGAGGTCCGCGTTGTTGAGACCGTTTATCTCGGACCTCGCAAAGCCGTGCACGTCCTTGAGGTGGGCAGCAGACGTTTGCTGGTAGGCAGCACGAATGAGAACATTACGAAGCTGGCCGACATCACCGACATAACGGGCGATAATACGGACTTTCCGGTACAAGAGGTGGCTGCAATTGAGAACATGGATTTAGATGTTTGAGTTTCTGATATTATGGTTATAGGCAGAATCATAGGCGGGCAGTCTCTGAATGCGGCGTTACTTGTTGTGATGCTGGCCGGAATATCTTCTGCAAAGGAGATCGAACCGATCGAACTGCCGCCCTTGCCCGAAGTGAATCAGAAGTCCGAGGCTCCCGTAGTCGGCGTGCCGAGTATGGGGGATCTGATGACCGTCGTGGACAAGGCGACCGAGAACGGCGGAGAAGGCAAAGACTGGTCAACTCCTGTTAAACTCGTAATCATCTTCAGCGGCCTTGCGATTGTCCCGAGTCTTCTGGTTATGATGACGTCCTTTACACGAATCGTCATTGTACTGGGGTTTGTCCGGCGCGCGTTAAGCACACAGACCATACCGCCGACGGTCGCCATACTCGGTCTGGCGATGTTTCTAACTCTCTACACGATGGCGCCGACATTCGCCAAAGCCAATAAAAGCGCTATCCAGCCTTATCTTGCCGATGAGATAGACTTCCAAACCGCGGCGGCCACGGCGGGTAATTGCATCAAGGAGTTCATGCTTCGCCAGTGTCGAGAATCCGATCTGGCTCTTTTTGTAAAAATGGCAAAGATCAAGCCGCCCGCCAGGGCGATGGACATCGGACTGCACATAGTGATACCGGCCTTTATCGTCAGTGAATTCCGCACGGCGTTCGAGATGGGTTGCCTGTTGTTTATTCCCTTCCTTTTGATAGACATGGTCATCGCAAGCGTTCTTCTTAGCGCGGGCATGATGATGTTGCCGCCGGTGATGATTTCACTGCCGTTTAAGTTAATATTGTTCATTCTTGTAGACGGATGGGGATTACTGGCAAGGAGCCTCAGTCTGAGTTTCGGTTAACGCTCATAAAGTTATTTGCGGAGAACCAAATTATGAATAATAGCTTCGTTCTTTACCTGGGTCGCCAAACTCTCGAAACGGCTCTGCTCGTTTCCGCTCCAATTTTGTTAACGTGTATGGTGGTCGGCGTAGTGGTGACATTGCTGCAGGCGGTCACGTCAATTCGGGACATGACCTTAACAATCGTTCCGAAATTACTGGCGGTTGGTGTTGTCATGCTGATAACCGGAGGCTGGTGTCTGGGGGTTATTCTCAAATTCACCAACGAGATTTTCGGCCATATACAGAGTGTCGGGCACTGACGCACATGGAGCTGATGATCGGAAAACTGCTCGGTTTCGTGATGGTGCTGACGAGAATTTCGGCGTTCTTTCTGACCGTTCCGGTTTTCGGATGGAAAGTTATTCCGGTCAGAATCAAGGTGGCGATGACCGTGCTTATTTCGGTTTTCTTCTCGTTTGTTGCTCCGTGGACGATAAATGCCGAAGAAATATCGCCATTACAGGCCGCCCTGATGATGGCTTATGAAGCCACTTATGGTTTGGCTTTGGGCTTGATTGTCGCTGTCCTGTTTGCCCCGGTTAAATTGGGCGGGCGCATCGTCGAACGGCAAATGGGCCTGGCGATGGCGCAGGTGCTCGATCCCCTGACCGGCGAGAGAGTCCAGCCTCTGGGTCTTTTGCTCGAAACCGTATTCATTGTGATGTTTCTCAGCGCCAACGGACACCACGTGTTTCTTACCGCCATATCGAGAAGTTACGAGACGTTTCCCGCCGGCACCGTTCCAACGATATCTGTCCTCGCAACGGGAGTAATAAAAGCCGGTTCTGCTATGCTGGTGATGGGATTGAAAATCGCCGCACCGATACTTGCGGCATTCCTGCTGCTGATGGTGGTTCTCGCCGTACTGGCCAGAATCATGCCTGAGATGAACATTTTGTTTATAAGTCTGCCTTTACGTGTGGGCATGGGGCTTTTGATGATGGCGATATTCATGCCGTTCGTCTATTCATTTATGTCGGAATTCAATGACTTGTTGGGCAAGTTGCTGCCTGTTTGATGAATGGCAGGGTAAAGCAGTTGGCGGGATGGGCAACAAGTTGCCCGTTCTACAAAGAGATCGGTGTGTTCTTCGGAAAAGAGCTAAGGAAAGGAACCAGACTCGGATCTTGTTGTCAGGTGATTTCAAGGGATAGACTATGCCAGAGCGTCCGGCTGCCGAGAGAACAGAACAACCGACACCGAGGAAACTGGACAAGGCCAAGGAGAAGGGAAATCTGCCGCAAAGCCAGGAACTGACGAACGTTGTTTCGTTGCTCATATTGGTCGTTGCGACAGCTCTGATGGCGCCGGCTTTGATGAAATGGGCGGTCGTCCAGGTCAAGGACGGCATGTCGTGTGAGAACGGCATCTTTGCAGATACCGGCGCTTTTCTGGATTTCACGGGCGGCAAGATCGTTGATTTGCTTCTGGTTATCAGTCCGGTGCTCGCAGCGCTTTTCATCGGCTCGATTATGGCCGGAATTGCCGTCAGCGGGCTTAGTTTTTCTATGCAGGCGGTTCGCCTCAAATTCAACCAGCTCAATCCGATCGAGGGATTAGGCAAATTGGTGAACGGCCGATCCTTGGTAAGGCTCCTTGCATCGATATTCAAACTGCTATTTGTCTGCCTGATCGTTTGGTACTATCTCCAGAGCAGACTCGATACCCTGGCGGGACTTCGATGGACCTGGTCCGAACAGATGCTCGACATTATCGCCAGGATATCGTTTGGCCTTCTTATTCGTATCTGTCTGGCGCTTCTGGTTATAGCGATTGCTGATGCAATCTATCAGAAATGGAAATACATCCAGGAACTGAAGATGACGCGGCAGGAGGTCAAACAGGAGCGCAAGGAAACGGAAGGCTCTCCGGAGGTGAAAGGCCGCGTCCGGCGAATGCAGATAGAAACCGCCAACAGGCGTATTATGGAGGAGGTGCCCAAGGCAAGTGTGGTTCTCGTCAACCCGACGCATGTAGCCATCGCGTTGCGATATGACGCCAAGACGATGGATGCACCGATTATGGTGGCAAAAGGCGCCGATCACATGGCCGAAAAGATCAGGGAAGTCGCAAGAGCCTATGGCGTGCCCGTCATCAGAAAACCCGAACTGGCCAGGACAATATACGCGTCAGTCAAGCCGGGCAAACCGATTCCGGAAAAACTTTATGTGGCTGTGGCCGAAGTGCTGGCGATGATCTACCGTTTGCGGCATAAAGAGAGAAGATAAGAAGACAGGAAGACAGGAAGATAAGAAGATGAGAGGGGCGACCAGAAAGCCTGAAATCCTTATCGAACTCCATAGCAGAACTTATCAGATTTACTCTCCATCGGGGGTGGACATGCCGACGATGTCCTCATATTCCTGATATCTTTTTTCCGATCCACCTCTTATCTTCTTATCTTCCTAACTTCCTGTCTTCCAACTAAACCTGGTAAATCCGTGTCTAAGAAAAACGGTGTTAATCCGTACCAGGTGTCGAAGCCTGCCTATTGGCCGAAAGTAGCCTGGCTGACTGTGCTTACGGCGGCCTTTTGCCGGTTTAGCTCTGTAAGTGTTTTTTCGAGACGTGCGAATTTTTCGATCAGCCGATCCTGCACCCTTTCCAGGCGCTCCTCCTCGTCGGCGATGGTTGTTTCAATCTGATCGATTTTGTCTCTGTTAATTTCCTCGTTCACGTCGAGACGACCATCGTTTCTAAGTACGTCGTCAAGCATGCTTTCCATCTCTCCGGCAAAACCCTTCTTGACACGAACCGTATCGGTGAATGTTCCGGTGGAACTCAAATCCACACTAAGCTGCAATCCGTTCTCCGGATAAAGCGGGCCGTAACCACTGGAATCGAACGTGCTGTCGCCCGTTATGATGTTGCCTTCGATTTCGGCATTATGCCAGGTGCCGTCGGTCTGTCTGATCCTCGCCGATTCGATTACGTTTCCCGTTCCGGGATTCGAGATCGTCACTTCCACGTCATAAGTCCCGGCGGTAGTGTACTTACTACTCGCGCTGTAGAAGTTTATGACGTTGCCGCTGGTGGCGTCGCCGGTGGCTGCGGCCCCGATCAGTTCGATGGCCGCGTTAAATCCCGTGCTTGAGTTGAGAGCTTCTTCCAGGACGCTCGTGTCAAGTTTCAGTGCATGATCGCCCTGAACCGTGATCCCTATCTCGCGAGCTTCCGTGTAGAGATCGTCGTCATTGAAGCCTGTGGCAACTCCGACAAAAGGATCATTTAGCTGGGTTTTAAGAAATGGAATCGTGATATTCCGGCTAAGTATGCCCATTTCCTTAGTCTCTGGATTGTATTCGGTCTTATCCTTAAGAAAGGTTATCAGATTATTGTATGATTTTACCATGTTCTGGACTTTCTTTGTTACGCCGTTGATATTTCTCGTCAGCGTAAATACAACGGGTATCGGCTCATTCGAATCGTCCGTTTTGTTTACATCCTGAAGGAACAGCGTTATGCCGGTCACGGCGTCGGTGATGGTATTGGAGTTGCTGGTTATCCACGATGCCGAGCCTGCCACCGTTTGTGCTACTGCGATGGCAGGGCTGCCGGTCCCGGTGAGAGCGCTGTCGTCAGCCAGAATCATGGGAACATCGCCCTTGGAATCGCTAAACGTGAAATATATCTCGCCGTCATCAAGACTTGTATTTTCAACAGTAACGGTGATGTCTCCGGAATCGACGTTCGGCAGTGCGTCCATTGCGGCCTGAATAGTTGGTGCATCGGCATCGTGAGCGATTTCGCCGGTAGTGAAACCGTCATAGGTCAAATGGTAATGGCCTCCGTCCGGGTCCCCTGCGCTGATGCTCATCGTCTGGACTTCGGAAACCGCTGAAGCCGACGGGTAGCCGTCCACTTTGATTTCGGAGTTCTGGGCGGTCTGGGTCTTGATGAAGCTTGTGGATGTCAGAGAGGCCAGACTTTCGGACGTCGCGCCGCCTTCAGAACTGACCGCCATAGTCGGCAGTGTCAACGTGGCCGACGAACCGTTTGCGTTGTACGTCAGGTTCACCGACAAGCTGCTCGTTCCGCTGGCGGTGTCCGTGACGGTTATGATCCCGTTCTTGAAGGTGGCCTTGACGTTGCCGTCGAAAGCATCCTCGATGTTATCGAGAATGTGGGCTACCGTTGTGTTGCTCGTAATACTCAGATCGCGCTGAGTTATAGCGTGGCCGTAGCGGTCCGCACCGGTTATTTCAATGGTCTCGGTACCTTCGAGACCATAAGTTCCGAATTGAGAGAGTTCGGTTAGCTTCGTGGTCAGAGACGCATTGACACTCGAATCCGATTCCAGCGTCAGAGCCGAGTCTGCTTTCCATATCTCGGTGCTGCCGGCGTTGACCGATATGCCGTAATCTTCACCGGTGCGCTGGCCGCTGAGCATCAGATGGTATTTGCCGTCCTGCTTCAGAAGGCTGGCGGTAACGCCGGGATTCTCTTCGTCATTATTAATCAGACCCACGAGATCTTCGAGCGTGGTCTCGTCAGCGACGGTCGTGATCTGCCTCTCGGTGTTGTTGTACGAGTAGATGAAAGTCCCGCCACCGACGTAATCCGTTTCGTAATCGAAAGTCGAACTGTCCTGTATCCATGTTTCGGTGGTCGCCAACTGATCGATCACTATCGAATGCGAGCCTTCGGATGCATCTTCCGACGCCGATACGCCCAAAACGTCGCCGTCGCTGGAACTGGCCTTGAATGCTTCCATCGAGGTGGCGTTTGAGATAGCCGTCACGGAGCTGTTGAGGCTGCTGACTTTCGTTCGAAGCTCGTTGAGAGCCTTCGTTTCTTTCTGGTAGTCGACCTTCTTGACCTGATAATTGGCAAGACGTCGGCTGTTGGCTTTCATTAGCTGCTTAACCAGAGTGGATGTATCTATGCCCGTTGACAGACCGGGTAGTCTCAATTCGCCCATAACAGGTTCCTGCTCTATTCAGGTTTTCGACGCGGGTATTTGCTTCTTAAGCCCACCATAATAATTGTCGGCAAAAGCTGCTGTAATCATAAGAGAATATTCCCGACGCGTGGCGGGCCGTCGCACGTTTTATGCGGTCTTTTTATGGTGTTCTCAGTCAATCGCTAATAAACTAATGACCGCGATACGCCTGCAGCGTCTTTCTGCCCCGGCCAATCTTCTGCAACTGTTTTTCTATACGATCTTTCTCCGCTGCAAACGAAAATATTACTGTTCTGTACGATTTTACCAGACCCTTGAACCGCTCCCTGAGGTCTGAGCGCTCCGATACGTCGATTTGGCTAAGCTCATCAACCAGCCTGCCCGTTTTTTCAGTTAGGGCTTCGGATTTGCTAAAATCGCCTTTACGCACAGATTTGATCTGCTCGTTCAGCAAGCTCTCCAACTCGTCGAGCAGAGCGGAAGACGGTTTTGGTTCGGTTTTGACGCCATCGGCATTTTTCATTCACGGACTCCCGTGGCTATTTGACTGACGCATTGCGCCGTCGGAGCGATCTGGGATTCCTTTCCGGCAAGATCATGCTCCAGCTCTTCGAGAAGATTGGCGGCGTCTTGGTGGCCGGGATCGAGCATCAGAAGTTCGGAGAGTATTCTTCTGGATTTCTCAAACCTCCCTTCTTTCATGTATAGCGCCGCCAGAGGGAACATCACCGATACATCTTGTGGGTGCATGTCAAGGTATACTTCGAGGTAGTGAATTACCTTCGCAAACGAGCCCATCTGGCACGAGGATTGAAACAGGCCCAGCAAGGCTATCAGATTATCCGTGTTGCGCTCGAGGCATTTCAGATACATATCGAAGGCCTGTCTGTAATCAGCCTTTTGCTGCGAGACCATTCCCAGTCCGGCATAGGCCCCCGAGCAAGTCGAATCCAGGCGACAAGCTACCCTAAAGGCGATTTCAGCGTCGTCGAGAAGGCCGTTTTGAAGCGCCACCACACCAAGCCCGAGATAAGGTCCGGATTCATCGGGAGCCAGGTTAGCAGCCTTTTCATAGCAAAGTTGCGCCTTGCTGTAATCACCTGCGGAGATGCAGCAATCTGCAAGTTCATGCAAACTTTCGTACTCCCCGGTCGGGTCATGCCTTCGGTCGGCGTTGTCATGGGTTACTTCCATATAAGTCCTGTTTCTTATTCGGGATTGATATTTTTTCGATTCACCGGCCGCAATACGTCAATCATCCATTGGATGCCGGGAAGTTCTGTTCGGCCGAGAATCCGGGGTCTTCCGGTTTACCGCCCTGTGACTCAATTTCATTCTCAAGCCGAATCAGAATCCGGTTGATTTGCTTCGACAAAACGGAGACATTTTTACAACTTTTTCGGTCCGCGGTTTTGCATTTGTCGTCGTTAATCTCTTGCGGCAGGACAACGATAGATGTCCGATCTTCCATCTCCGGGGAGCTCTGAATCAAGGCATTTCTGTCATCGGTGTCTTCGACTACGACAAGTGCTTCTGAGTTTCTCCAGTCCATTTTTTCAAACCAATGTTGGTGCTCTCCATGCGGTCCGATTCTGATGATGATCTTACAGATCCCGCCATTGGCGGAAGCTCGAAGTACGAGCTCCGGACACCGCTCGAACCATGAGATATCGCTCCAGTTCATCATGTCCTGCATCTCTTCGTCGGTTGGACTTTCCGCGGTACAAACCTCGAATCTTTCTTTTACGAAATTGACTGTCTCCTCAAAGCACGAACTGCTGCTTGCGGCATCGCTGAAGATCGCGACTTTCGGTCTCTTGGAGCGGATCACTTCGATCATCGGGTGAAGCATCTCCTGGTCGGGCCAGATTCGCAGCGAGCGCAGCAGCATTTCGATAGCGTCGCCTTTATTTTGCTGATTGATGAATACGTCGGCCGTACGGTTCAGGACGTCGGCGCTCAGCACGCCGATGCGATCCATATCGCCGAAAAGCTCCATCGCCTCACTTGCTTTGCCGATAGCCAGATATGCTTCGGCCAGGTTCCATACTATCTCGGCCGAGTCGCTCTGAATGCTCCGAGCCTTCAGGATATGATCGATTGCCTCATCCGACCGGCCGAGGCAATGCAGGATCGCCCCGGTATCGTTCAGGACTTCCGCATTGTCCGGTGTCGCGCGAAGCTGCTGCTGCATATAGCCGAGTGCTTCCCGGTGTTGACCGGCTTCAGCCAACTCCAAGCCCTTCTCGTAGCGGTCGGAATTGCAGTTTCTTTCGTTCCGGTCGTATCTGCCTGTCTCATTCGAATCCGTAGTCATGATTAACTGTTTTACTCCTGTTTCATAAAATAACTGATTGTTCGTCGATAAATCACCTGATGAAATCGAGTAACGAGACGGACAAGACTTTTGCCGCGACGGACAGAGACATCTGATAAAGAACCTCGCGGCGGGACAAATCTATCGCAATCTGCGCAATGTCGGCTTCCACCAAACGCGTGCTTTCGTCCTCGGCATTGAATTCCACGTCCTTAACCGTCTCGTTAAGGTCCTCAAGAAATCCTATTCTCGATCCGATCGATACCTCGGCCCGCACCAGCAGTTCGGTCATCTCGTCAAGCGAGGCAATTGAATTGGCCAGCATGTTTCGAACCTGATCTTCGGGCAGATTTTTCTCGTTGTTCAATATGTCACGGATTCCGATGAGTGAGGTGAATATGTCGTACGTGCCGGGCACGCGCACGAGTTCGACTCCGGCGCCGGTTATGCTCGTAGTATCTACGTATAACACTTCTTCCGTTGTGGAACTTGTAACCGCAAGGTTGGTGTCGGTACCGTCGGTATTTACTGTAGTAGCGCCGTCATCGATCGAAAGATCGTAATTACCGGCTGTACCGGTCACGGTCAGCCAGGTGCTGCCGCGGACGCTCGACGTTCCCGTGCCGGCGCCGGCGCCGGTATTGCCCTCGAAGACCGGCGTACTGCGGTCGTCAGACCGGAATATGTCATCGCCCACGTAGAATGCCGACGATTCCACATTCGGTGCAACTTCTATGCTTCGATCCGAATCACTGCCCTGATACGATACTCTGGTGATTTCTCCGTTAGTGCGATGAGCCACGTACGGCGCCGACGTCGAATCTTCTCCTCCGAACAGGTATCGGCCGGTATGCTCGGAATTAGCCAGCAGTACCAGATGTTCCAGCGCGTGCTTGACGCCCTCTGCGGCTCGTTCCCTTGACGCTTCGTCGTAAATGCCGTTGGTTATCTGCGTGAGATTTCCTTTTACGTCTCTGAGTGAAGAGACCATGTCCTGAATGACCGTGGATGAAAGTTCCAGCAGACCGCTGGCGTCGGACAGGCGATCTTTGTAGTTCTTCAGTGTCTTTACCTGAGAATTCAGTCCGAGGACCCGGTATGCCGTCGAAGGATCGTCCGATGTCCGGTTCACGCGCGAACCGGTGGACGCCTGTTCCTGAAGGACGGTCATCGCCTCGCTGTTCAAATGCAGTGCGTAGTTAACGTTGTTATGGATACTGCCGAGCGTTCCACTCATATTCTCTCAATCGCATCTTATGGTATTACGTACCGGATGCGCCTCATCGTTCCTATATTATTTCCATAACTGTTGCCAGCGATGTTTGTACGGTTCTCATAAAACCGGCCATCGCCTTGTACATCTGTTCCAGAAGCAGCAGGCGGGCGGACTCGTCGTTTATGTCCACGCCGCTTATCTCATCTCGCTGTTTGGCAAGGTCCTGCACGATGACTTCGGCATTGTCCTCATTCATCTTTCTACCCGAAACGAGCGTGCCGATGTCCGTGGCCAGTCTGCGATAATATTCCGGTGCGGTCATAGAGTTGAGATTGCTCAGGGCCAGGTCCTTTATATCTGCAATCCTCAATGCATTGGTGTTGTCGGTCATATCGGCACCGAGTGCAGTGGCTATTCGGGTGTGCGAGTTGACTATATCCGAGCGAACCATCATGCTCTCGGCGTCCGTGCCGGAAAACAGTGTATTCATTCCGATGGCCGAGAGCACGCCGGTTGTGTCCGAATCGGCAAACGCATCGACGTCGAAGCTGTCTCCTGCGCCGAAGTCTCCGGCGCCTATGGAGACCCGGATACCGTTGCCAACGTCCAGCTTGTCGCCCGCGGCGTAACCGCTGCCGATAGAGAGATTGGCGATAACGTTTCCGGCGCCGCTGTTGTCCTTTACCTCAAGTTGAAGAGTGCCGTTACCGACGGCGCCGGCGCCTGAGACCGAGAACCGGAATGTGTCGTTTTCGGTTCCGCTGTAAACACCCGAAACCGAGATATCCGGAGGCGAGGCGCCCGTTAGTGTGCTGGCCGTGGGGGACGCGAGAACGGCCGGCAGAAAGTCGAATTTATAGTTTGCGTCGGCTAATATGCTCAATCTCGATGATGTAACCGAAGCAGTCAGTCCGGTAATGCCTGAAATTGTCGTGGCCAGGGTGCTCAAAGAATCCGCAGATGCATCGATGGGTATGGCATGTCGCGTCACTTGGCCCGTGCTCGTATTGGTTAGCCTGATATGAATGTTGCCGTCGGTGACAGGCGGAGTAAAATCCGCCAGGTCGGTGCCGGTCATGGACAAGCCGGTTAGCTGTGTGAACGAGCCTTCCGAACCGACTCCCTGAACGTGATACTGATTGACCTGCTTCATAATCTCCGAGGCCAGAGTATCCAGACTTGTATGGACGTCTGAGACGAGCGTGTTTTTCAGCGCCAACAGCCCACCGAGCTGACCGCCTTTTATTGTTGTGTCGTAACTATAGGCTCCCGCGGCGGAAACACCCAGACTGCCGCCCGTTGCTGACGTCAGGCCGACCTCGATGTCTATCGAAGTGGTATCAGTCACCACAGGTATGCTGCCGGCGCTAACATAGACCACACCGAATTCGTGTTCCTGTGTTTCCACCCCCACCAGTTTTGAAAGATCCACGATTAGTTGATCTCTCTGGTCGCGAAGGTTGTTGGCCTGTCCGCCGGACGCTTCTCTGGTGCTTATCTTGTCGTTAAGATCGGCGATTTGGGAGGTCAACGTATTGATCCGGCCGGCAACGCTCTCGGCCTGTATCTGAATCTGCGTCTCCAACGTAGTTAGGAATTCACCCATCGTTCTGAATCTGGCCGCCATTTTTTCAGCCGCGGCAACCGCCTGATTCTGCCAGATTACTTCAGAAGGATGAGCGCCAAGGTCCTGCATGGCGTTGAGAAATTCATCAATGACGCCGCTCAATTCCTCCGTTCCCGTAAGCTCTCCGAACGCGCTCTCGACAGTGCGCAGAGTGGTGAGCTCCTGTGATGTCTGTTCCAATGAAGACTGCTGCCTGAGAATCTCCTTCTGCAGCAGACCGTCGATCATTCTGGTGACACCTGCGACGTTGACGCCCCCTCCCTGAGAAACAGCGCCGTTTTCACCGATTTTAGCCGGGGTAAGAGTCACCCGCTGACGGTGATAGCCTTCCGTAGCCGCATTGGCGATATTATTGCCGATCGTGCTGAAATTCTGCTGAATGGCTTTGAAACCACTCATTCCTATGTCGAAACCGCTCATTCTTTAGTCCCGGTCGAAGTCTAATTGCAAAGGTGTCAAATTCCTTGTCTACAGGCGCCAAGCAGCCGGCAGAAGCATAGAATTGACATCAAAGCTCCAAATTCATCAAGGCCTGATCCGTATGTCTTTTTGTCGCGCCGTTCGAATTATAATAAACCGCTCCTGTCTGACTGAGATCGAACACGCTTCGCAATAGCAGATTGTTGAACCGGGCGCACTCAGACAACAGCATCGACGTGCTCACGTATTCATTCTTCAGTTCCTCAGCCAGTGATCCGAGCTTTACCTGCATCGCGCTGATTCGCTCTCGTGCCTCTTGAGATACGCGCGACGCCAACTCAGACAAAATGACCTGTTCGAGCTCGCAGCCGAGCATGTTCGCCAGATCTTTTCGTTTGGATTGTCGGTCGGTTTCGTGACCTGCATAACGGCCCGACTTGGCCTGGACGTCTTCAAGCAATCTGCCCAGAGCCACATCGTCGCGCTTGATAACAAGGCCGCGCAGCTCGTTAAGATTCGACAGGTTCTCTTGCATGTGCCGAGCGTCGTTTTCCAGACACAGGAGAAGTTCATCGACTTTTTCTTCTATCTCGGATTCAAAGGTTCTCATATTTCGCCGTCCAACGAATTCATCGCCGAATTTGTTTTGTCCGGGCCGGTCAGGGAATTGTAAATGTCTTTCCACAGACCCATTCCCCCTTTGTTCGCTATGTCCCGGGCCAGATAAAGCCAGAATATCCCCTGTACCTGTTGCGAGGCCCCGTCCTTGTCAAAGCCCCAGTTTCCAACGGTTTGACTCATCTGGTCAAACAGCTTGTTAAGCAGGACCGATTCGAAGTCTTTTGCGACCTGCTTCTTCTTCTCATCCGATGCACCCTCCAGCCCGGTTTGCTGCAGGTTTTCGAGTTTGCTCGGCGGTGCGACAGGTTCTGTCAGTATCAGCTTGGCGCTGTCCATGAGAGAAGCTCCTACATTATTATCAGTTTGGCCTGAAGAGCGCCGGCTTTTTTCAGCGCGTTAAATATTGCTATCAGATCCCTCGGAGTTGCTCCGATTGCGTTGAGGTTCTTGGCCAGCTCCGAGACGGTAACCGATCTGGATATTGGAATCAGATGGGCATCTTTCTCATCCACGCCTATTGAGGTATCCGGGACAGTCACTGTCGTTCCGGCGTCGGAGAAGGGCGCGGTCGGCTGCGAGACGAATTCGGTCTCTTTGATCTTGACCACGAGGCTGCCCTGAGAAATCGCCACTGCGGAGATGCCGACGTTCTCGCCGACCACGATCGTACCGGTGCGCTCGTTGATGACCACAACCGCGGGAGAATCGACCTTTACGTCGGGCTTTGTTATGTCGTCGATGAAACCGGCGATCTCCGCCCGGGCGATCTCCTTCGGTATTGTTACTTTGATTGTTCCGGCATCGATCACTACCGCAGAATCAGCGAACTGGCGGTTGATTGCCCGGCAGACATTTCTGGCTGTGGAAAAATCTACATTTCTGAGATTGAGAAAAATCACTCTGTTGCCGGCCATTTGCTCGACAAAAGTTGCTATTTCCTCTTTTTCGACCGTCGCCCCGTCGGGGATTCTCCCGACTGTCTGGTGGTTCTTGGTGATAGAAGCCGTGTCGCCCAAAGCTGTCCAGCCGCCGATTGATACTCCCCCCTCAGCAACAGCGTATACCTGTCCATCGAGTCCTTTCAAGGGCGACGGCAGGAGTTTCCCGCCCTGAAGACTTTTGGCGTCGCCTATCGCTGAAACATCGACATCGATGCGCGAGCCTTCACGGTCAAACGGTCCCAGATTCGCAGTTACCCAGGCTACGGCAACGTTGCCGCCGGTTAAGTCCGTGGGATCCAGAACGAGGCCTGAATTTCGGAGAAGATTAGTCAGCATTTGTCTCGAAAGCAGGGTAGAATCGCCTGTGCCGGCAAGACCTATTACCAATCCCACACCGCTAAGCGGGTTGCTCCGAAGCCCCTGAATGTTGACGATGTCTTTTATCCGCTCGCACTGTGCCGTACCGGCAAAGATCGTACAGAAGATGACAGCACAAGCCATCGTGCTTATAAAGAGGCTTTCATTTTTGGATCGTTTCATTATTGGCTTCATAGGCTATCACTCGGAACAGAGGATTTCTTGGCGGCCGGCATCATTAGAACGGCCAGAGAATATCGAATATTCTGCCCAGCCACCCCGGGCGGTTGTATGGCGCGGAAACGCCGCTGTTCTTCGAGACAATGCGAAAGTCGGCGACCTTTTCGCTCCTTACGGTATTGTCGAATTCGACATCGCTGGGTCTGACTATTCCGCTGATCTCTATCGTCTGGATATCGCCGGCGATGTCGCGGGTGCGGGTCCCCATCACGACGAGATTGCGATTCGGAAGGATGTCCATTACGACAACGGTAACGCTGTCCACAAAGCTCCGTTCGTCCTTGTAATCGGCCTTGCTCTTGAGTTCATTATCCGAACTGGCGCTCATGCCCAAATCGCCTATGTCGGCAAAATTGCCGAGTTCGCCGTTGAACGTAGTAGACCGGTCGGTTTCCTTTTGAAGGTCTCGTTTGGCCTTGTTGTCGACTTTGCTGTCTTCGGTGATTTTGATTGTTAGAACGTCGCCTATCTCACGAGCTACGTCGTCGGCGTATATGGATTTCATGTCCTTACTCCTCTTGGCCCAGATAGAATCCGCCCGCGAGCAGGCGGCCGAGAAGAGAATTAACGTTGTAAGAGTAAAAGTCAGTGCAGTTTTGCCGTTCATTTTTTCTCCTTTGTAAATATTGACTCTCGCAATTCCTTAAATAATACTATTGCTATAACACCGGTTCGACTGTACCGTCGTCATTGATCTTCGCCACGATTATGCGCTGTGAATCAACGTTGCGGACTTTTATGATTTCCCCCGCTTTGCCGTCGAGCAGCGCCACTCCGACTGCGGTTATCAGAAATGCGGGGCTCTCTATTCGAATGACAACGCTTTGGTTGCGTTTGACGATAATCGGGGTTTTGGCAGGACCGACCATGTGTGGGCGTATAACAGTGCCCGCCCTGATCGCGCGTTTGGCGAACAGTCCGTATGGAGATTTCCAATTAGTGCCTTCAGGCCGACTCGATGCCTTCTCTTCTATCCTGACGTTGTTCGGGTCTATCAGCGCGCCTTTGGCTATGTCAGCTTTTGCGACCGCCTGACGGCAGGTATATTTCAAATCAAAGGTAACCTCGCGAATCGCGATCTTCTCATCATTAGATAATACGGCAATCTCAACTTTCGCTTGGTTCTTTATATTATTCGGCGCCAGTCGCGGCGAAAATGTTATACCTCTTGCAACACCCGGAATAGCCAGCTTTTTCGGGGCACGAACCAAATTCCATTTACGCCCGGAATTTTGAGGTGATTTATCTTTCAAGAAGGAATTTGCCGCTGCGACGAACTGCTCCGGACTTATAACCCTGAACTTCTGTGTGACGGTTACTTTCTTTGCACCTGTCAGTGATACTTTCGACGCGGGTATGCCGTTACTGGCCAACCTGCTCAAAATGTCCGTGCGGTCGATTACGATTTTCTGTCCCGGCACTGAGAACCGGCCGAGAGCGACCTTAGCGGCTCTGACAGTAAGTGATTCACGCCCCCTGATAATACTAATTTCGCCAAGACTCAGGGAACTGTCTTTTATCGTGACGTCTCTCGGCAGATATATCATGAGATCGCAAATCTTCGGCGAATTTTCCATACTGCTTTCCGCCGAAGCCTGGTGAAAGAGCGAAACAGTTGTTATGGCGCAAAGTGCAAGCAGGCCGGCTCTGCTGTATCTGTATGCCCTTGTACTCTTTTGCTTACTCATGATTCTTCCTTATCTGACGATGCTGTTTGCGGTTTGGAGCATGTCGTCGCCGGCCCTTATCGCGCGCGAGTTGATCTCATACGCCCGCTGGGCGGTAATAAGATTCACCAGTTCGGTGACCATCTGCACGTTGGACTTTTCCAGAAATCCCGCCTGGATGGTGCCGAAACCGTTTTCTCCCGCAGTGCCGGTCGTAGGCGTCCCGCTTGCTTCGGTCTCGGCGAACAGATTATCGCCCTCGCTCGAGAGCCCCGAAGGATTCGGAAAGCGGGCTAATTGTATAGTGCCGACCACCGACTGGGTTCCGGAAGAGTCGATAACGTTGACGCCTCCGTCTTTTTCTATGCTAATCGTGGAATCAGCGGGTATGGTGATGGGCGGCTGCAACAGATAGCCCGTCGACGTGACCAATTGACTGTTGCCGTTTATCAGCAGCGAGCCGTCGCGCGTGTACCGCAAATCGCCGTTGGGCATCGTCACTTGAATAAATCCGTCGCCGGCAATCGCTATATCCAGAGGATTGCCGGTGTTCTGAAGCTCGCCCGCCGTAAAGACCTTTACCGTCGATGCGGCGTGAACTCCGCTGCCTACTTCCATGCCGGTCGGTGAATTTATGCCGGAGGATACCTCGGTTCCCGGTTCCTCCATGGTGACATAGAGCAAATCCTGGAAATTGACCTGGCTTCTCTTAAAGCCCGAAGTGTTCACGTTGGCGAGATTATTGGCGATCACGTCCACCATTGTTTGTTGTCCGCTCATTCCGGTGGCCGCCGTGGAAAATGCTCTTAACATGGAATACTCCTTTTAGCGTTCGGTTTCTTAGCCCATAGCCAGGCTCATAAGGCTGGCCGAGGCTTCCTTTTGCGAGGTTATGGATTTCATGTTTGCCTGGTAGAGCCTGGAAACAAATATCATGTCCACCAGCTCTTCTATTATCTTGACGTTTGATGATTCCTGGAATTTCTGTTTGACCACCATACGCTGAGCTTCGAGAGGTTCGGCATTTTCGTCCGGCATCCGATAGCAGCTATTACCAACAGGTGCGAGCTTGCCTTC
The DNA here is from genome assembly GCA_964598225.1 of uncultured Pirellulales bacterium. Classification (GTDB taxonomy): domain Bacteria; phylum Planctomycetota; class Phycisphaerae; order Sedimentisphaerales; family Anaerobacaceae; genus SG8-4. The sequence continues at coordinate 19,804 of CAZRBG010000041.1, read as the reverse complement.
GTTGTCACCGAAATCAACGATTCTGAGTTTTCCTATCTCTCTCTTTCCGGCGCTGATAGTTCCGTCGCCCGCGATATGAAGCTGTGAGATTCCGATTCTGTTCGGTATCGAGATAGGACCGTTTTGGCCCGCTACGATCCGGCCCATGGAATCGACGAGTTGGCCGTTTCTGTCTGTGTTGAGCATCCCGTTTCGCGTGTAAAGCGGGCCCTCTGGTGTTTCTATAACGAAGAAACCTTTGCCGAATATGGCAACGTCGAGGGGGCGGCGGGTCTCGACCATCTCGCCCTGCGAAAAATCCCAGGGTGAATCCGGATCAACACTGCCGGGTGAGTATTCCTCTTGTGGATCGAGCGAAATCGAAAACGCATTGCTCTTGCGCTTGAAACCTACGGTGCTGACGTTAGCCAGGTTGTGCGTAACAGTCTCGAATTCACGCGTTAATGCCTCAATGCTTGTGCTGACTTCACTTGTAAGATCAGCCATTCATAACTCCTTCTATACGGCTGCATTCTCAGCGAACGCGGCTATGCCGCTCGATTTGTCTTTTCCGGCGGCTATCTCAACTCGATCCGTTGCGCCGACGGCAAAAGAGGCCAGGTTGGTTTCCCGGACAAGCTCGTTAACATTCGAATCACTCAGTCCCGTTAGCTCGACCGCTATTGAAAATCCGTCTTTCATGGCTTTTACATGTCTGACTTCACCGATATCTTCAACGACTCTCGAAGAATTCGGTTCTTGCTTTCTCATGAGCGCCCGTCGGGCCGAATCATCTTGCCCTTTTGGGAAGTTGGATTCGGTGTTCATTTTTAGTATTACAACTACTCTGTCGCCCACATCCACTTTGAGCGGCGCCTCTATGCACAATCCCGGACCGGCCAGTTCGGTAACCTTTCCCGGCACAAATTCGGGCGGACCCCAGGGCACGGTCGATGCGTCTGCAGAGCCCGGTTCAATGTGTTCGATGTTATTTCCGTTCAGTGAAAAAGTCCTTGCGAACGGGAAACTGGCGATAAATGCAGGCTTGCGGACTGGGACGCGAAGGAAGCGCCTGCGGTTTATGAATCTTACATCGTAGCCGTGAGTCAGAATCAGAATCCGCCCGTGGCAACTCAGCACGGAAGAGTCGAATTCCCAGATCGATGAGCCGAAATAATAACGAACGCAGCAAGGGTCGCCCGATTCGGCCTCCAGCGGCGTACTCAATTTCGCTGCAAGCTCGATCTCGTCATTTTTGATTACTGTGGCTTCGGCGTTTTCAGGCTGTTTGTCTCCGAGCGGTTTGATTCGGATCTTTTTACCGACTCCAATCTGCCGGCTGCATGGTTTGCCGGGCTTTGCAGTCGAGCCCGACGAATCGGAAGCTCGTCGTTCGAAGCCGAGCTTTTCTCGCAAACCGGCCAGTTCTGCGCCCAGAAGCCTGCTTCTTCTTGTTCCATATGACGCCGCAGTTTCATCGGTTACCCTGGCGGCCCCTCGATTGAAAGCCTCCGCAAGAGTAAAGATAGACTCTTTTCGCTTAAGTTTCGCCCTAATTGCTATATCGAACAGAATATGACGTTCGCGGCGGCTCAGTCCTCGACGGTCCGCGTAGGCGGCGAACAATTCATTAGCCGCCCTGAGATTGCTCTGTTTCTGGCGGTAGCTTACGGCAATGAGAGCTATAGTCAGTATTAGCAACGCCGTTATACAAACGATCAGGAAAGTCGGCTCACCGAAGATATTGTCCCCGATCCGCCGGACCGCCTGCCACTTTTCAGCCGGAGTCAGGGTTTGTAGTAATGTCTTTGATCCGGTAGTTCTTATGAATTCTATCATTGTCTAATTCCCAATGCTGCTATCCGAACTTGCCGTTTGACCCTTTCAATGCCTCGAAATAAGAGCCGGTTGCGAGCGGGTCTTCGTTTGAAAAGGACATAATCATAATCGTATCGGTTTTGCTGGAACCGCCGGGGTCGTCTGTTATCTGTATCCGGCCTTCGCTAAAAGAATCGCTCGGTTCGTCAAGGATGTTATTGTTCAAATGTCCTATAATATCGGTGAGAATAGAACTTTGATCGACAGGTAGAGAGATGCCCTCGTCGAACGGTCTGCCATCGTTGTTAAAGCCGCCGAAGTTGATCGTGCCCGAGGCAAAGACACCGATGAACTGATCGGTGTTGGCATCACCGGCTGCGCCGAAATCAAGAGCTTGCTCATTATGTTGCGTCCCGGCGGTTCCAGCCGACGATACGAAGCTCATTTCTGTTTCTCCGCGTTCAAAAAATTGACACAAGAATCAGTCTGCAACCGAGACTATGTCTTCCAATTCAACGGTTTTACTACCCACCATTAGATGTATCTTGCCAGCTCCCTCGGCAACAACTTTGTCGACCGTGCCTGTTGTGAGTTCCTTTTCACCCGATTCGTTCATTGACATAAAGGAGACTTGTTTGCCCATCAACGAGTTGGCGTAAGATCGCTCGGTGATTGCAAGCACATCTGCAAAGTTCGAGTTCATCGACTCGAGCTGCTGTAATTGAGAAAACTGGGCAAGTTGTTGGGCCATCTGATTATTGTCCATCGGCTCCAGCGGGTTCTGGTTCCGTAACTCCGTGACCAGAAGCTTCATATAGTCCATTTGTATGTCGCTGGCGCTGTTTATCACTGGTGTCGAACTCATAATTCTGTAACCTTTTCTTTTTAAGTCCCATAACCGATTCAAGAATATTCCAATGTATTGTCTTCAGCCGAGCCGGCAGCAAAATGCAAGCGCGGACACGAGTCGCAGTGTTGCAATTGTTGTGCCATCTTCGGATATTCATATACTTTTGCGTTTACAACGTCATTGCGGAAAGGCTGTTAGAAACGACTACGAAACATGAGGAATTAGTGTCGGGATTATTTTAGAGAGCTAAAAACCGGAGAGATTTTCCGGCAACGTGGAAAATAACGCCGAAAAAATCGCAATGATCTTCGAGATCCGGCGATCGAAGACCGCTGCTTGATCAACCGATAACGGACGTCCCATAAAACAAGCTGTTCTCGCAAATCAGATGAGCGAACAAAGCGAGTGGATAAACAGGTGGTTTGGCGACGAACCGCCTGTTAATGTCCCATAAAATTGCTGTAAGCCGGTAATATGTCACTGCATTAAGCAGGGAGAGTGACATTATTGGTCCGTCCAATAAAAAGATTAAAGTTGTCTTAGTAGGTGTGTCGATTTAACATTTTAAGTCGGCTGATTTGGTTGTCATGAAGAAGGGATAGGAAAGAAATAACTGATAAGAATGTAATCGTTCTTTTAGCGGCAAGACCGAACCAACTGAGATTCAAGGATGAAAATAGGTAAGTTCGTTGCAGTAACAAAAGATCGCGACACTCAACATCTGGCCCAACGATATGGCGAAGAAGTTTTTGGGGCTGATGATCCAGCCGAAGCCCTCGATATAATTCAGACGGTTGAGCCGGACTTGATCCTCTACGATCATCGGTTTGGTCCGAACCCGATAAGCGAGATAGTCGATAGAAGTAACAGTGAAACAGCGGCCGTTCCGGTTGTCGTCGTTGGGCCAGACAATAACTCAGGCGCATTTTCTGACGAATTCATACAAGCCGGAGCTTTTGCATATTTACAGGGAAGCAAAGACTATGAACGGATGGAGCAAATTATTAATCGGATAGCGAACGAATCGGACGGTGTCGGCACAGAGCGCTCGCAGGCGGATTGCGTTTGGGCAACAGTAGGTGACGAGTATGATCAGCGGTTTTTCGCCGAAGATATCGCTCGCTCTGTATCTATGGTCGGCAAGAGCAAGGCGATACTAAGTTCTATCAAGATGATCAAACTGGTCGCGGCAAGTTGCTGCAATCCTGTTCTGATAGTGGGCGAAACCGGCACGGGCAAAGAGCTCGCAGCCAAGGCGGTTCACGTCCTGAGACATCCTGACCAGCCGTTTGTTGCGGTAAACTGTGCCGCCCTGACCGCCGCTCTGCTCGAAAGTGAACTATTCGGGCACGTAAGAGGCTCTTTTACGGGGGCCGACCGGGACAAGACGGGTCTGTTGGAGTTGGCGGGAGACGGAGCGCTGCTGCTCGATGAAATATCGGAGATGCCGGTCGACTTGCAGGCGAAACTGCTTCGAGTTTTGCAGGAGCGGAGCTTTAGAAAAGTCGGGGGCGTCAAGAAGATTACTTGCAGGGCCACGATAATGGCTTCGAGTAATCGAAATTTGAAAACCGAGGTTGAAGCCAATCGCTTTCGGCGGGACCTGTATTACCGATTGAATATAAGTCCGATCGTTCTCGCCCCTCTGAGGGCGCCGGAGCGAAAAGAAGACATAAAGTTGCTGGCTGAATACTTCTTACGAACGTCGGCGATTTGCCCGGAAAAACGCAACAAAGTGATGTCACTTACGAAGCTTGCGGTCGAGAACCTCCAGAAGCACGACTGGCCGGGCAACGTTCGCGAACTTCGCAATGTTATTGAGAGGGCAATGCTTTTTGAGGCGACGGACAAGATCGGACTGAGCGGCATCGTCTTCGATCCGGCCGAGTGCGGTCAGGTGAGCGAGAGTCCGAGGGACGGCCTGATTAAGGGGTTTTCGCTCGCGAATGCCGAGCGCCAATTGATTGCCAGGGCTCTGAATGAGACCGGCTGGCAAAAGACGCGGGCCGCCGCTCTTCTCGGTATAACCAGGGCGACTTTGTACGCCAAGGTCAAGCAGTACAATATCGAAAAGATGCCGCGTGCCGTGATGGAGGGCGACGAACCACTCGCCTCGTCTATGCCCGAACCGGCAACGTGTTGATGTAAAGCGGAACCTCTCTTTTGTCAGAAAATCTATCGTCTCGTATAGAATCCTGACATTTATCTTATTTGCAACGGGGGTCTTGCAAAATGGAGATTAGGTATAATTTTAAAAGGGAGAATCTTCTTTTTCATTACTCCTTTTCGGACAGAGGTTAGCTGGTGCTAAAGCACACAGGATGATCATTTAAGGAAATCTAAAGAACAGATTTCCCCATATAATCTATACCCGGTCTCCATTTTGCAACGCTTCGACTTCAATAACAACCAGTCTGGCACGACTATTGCTATCGTAGTGATACGATATTGTGAAATACACCCGCGCGGATCAGGGCAAGAGTTGTTTACGACGTCCGGGTCAAATTTAAGCTTATGGCCGCAGAAGACAAAAAAGATATTCCAGAACAAGGCCTTGATAAATCCCGGCCGGATGGCGGGATGCTTTCAGGAGATAGCGCTTCTTTTATTGATTCGCCGGGGCTGTCGACGCCGGAGGAACTATCTGCGCACGATGTGTTCGTCGGAGATGAAGATTTTTACAAGCTTCTGGAGGAATCTTCAGAGGCATCTGCTAACTCATCGTTTATCGCTTCCGATGAACCGACGAAGAGCATCTCTCTGCAAGGACGTATTGCCGTCGTTCAGAAAGTGCTGGTCATTAGCATAATAGGGATAGGATTGCTGCTCGTATATCTTTTGATGAATTACCCATCGGGTCGTACAAACCGCCCGGCATCGGCATCCGGCAGCGAAGTGGCGCCGAAGATTGAGCAGCGGTCCTCGGTCGAGCTTGAGCCGCCGGTCGCTGAGCCGGCGAGCGAGAAGCCGAATAAAGCCTTCGATCAGGTTAAAGATGCCGAAGCTTTGCCTGAATCGACCGAACCGGTGTCTTTGGAAGTTGCCCGTAGCTTCTTTCAGCAAAAAGATTACGAAAGAGCGCGTGCCGCGTATAGCCGGCTTCGCCGGGCGCTGCCGGCCCGAGAGGAAAAGCTCAGGGATTTCCTGAGGTTAAGGATGGCCGGATGCGCCGCTGAAGTCGGCGATTTCTCAGATGCGAGTCAGTTGCTGGTGGAAGTATCTCGCAGTCCGTCTCCGATGGTGAGTATCGTAGCCAACTTCCGTCTCAGTCTGATGGAAATCCGGAGAAAACGGTATCTGAGGGCCAGAACGAGGGCTTATAAGGCTCTCGGCCTGATCGAAGCGGTTGACTTTAACGATGACTGGGCCCTGGCGATAGAGTGTGATTGTCATTTTCTTGTCGCCGAGTGTCTTACCCGTCACATTATGTCGCTCAGTCATATTGAGGCCGACCTTCCCGACGACATCTGGGGCCGTCGAAAGGCTTCTCTTGATCCTTTTGCCGGTTTGGATGAAGCGAACTTGCGCAACGCCCTGAATTCAGGATCGGAAAGACTTGGAAAGGCAATGCTCGAGCCGGGAATTCGAAGACTTATATCTCCGCCTCGATGGGCCGTAGCGTCTTGTGGTGCGCCGGTGGAGGAGTTGCTGTCGAAATTTGCCGTTAATGCAAACCTTGACATTGAATGGACTACTAACGGAACTCCTTCGGCTGATCCGGAGACTCTCGGCCTGCGGCAGCGGCCGGTGAATCTGTATCTGCCGGCGGCAACGCCGGATAAGGTTGCTTTGATCACAGCCGGATGTGTCGGGCTGTTGGCTCGACCGGAAAACGATCTCGACAGAGAGAAAGTCGCCATTCATGATCCGACTCGGTACTCTTCGCTGCGCCATCATATATCTTTTCTCGGCGATCAGGCTATTTCACTATGGCAGAAGTTCGTGCTGACGTTTTATAGCGACGAGCGGCTCGGCAACGCTCATTTTGTTATGGGTCTGCTGCAATCCCAGGCCGGACGGACGACGGAAGCCATCGCAGAATATAAATTAGTAGCCAATCGCTTTTCGCATTCTCAACTGGCGCCGTTTGCGTTGTTTCATTCCAGCAAAGTTAAAGCCGGCCTTCGAGATTACAGGGGCGCCCGCGAGGACTTGAAGCAGCTTGTCGAACAATACGATGACAGCGATGTCTACGGTCAGGCATACCTGCGTCTTGCTGATGCGACGAGAGACGCCTCTCTGACGGCACAGGCCGCATCGCTATATCAACGGGTCTACAACTTCGGGCTCTCCCGAGAATCACGAATCGCCTCGTCTGTCCGTGCTGCCGAGTGCTATTACCAGATCGGATCGTACCACGATGCCGCAAAGTGGATCAACCGCTACATAAATCTCGCCGGGCGGGACGAAGACACAAACCTCTATGCGGCACAATTCCTGCTGGGCCGAACGAGTCTGGCGCTGGGAGACTATCGGAAGGCTTGTGATGCTTTTCAATACGCTCTGGTCGAGCAGACTTCGAGAGAGCAGTATATCGAAGCTCTCACGGCCCTGGTCAAGGGACATATCGAGCAGGATAATCTCGTCGAGGCGCTCGATGCCTTGGAGAACGTGCGTTCGGTCTCATTATCGCAGGAACAGTCTGTGGAGATACTTTTGCTTCGGTGTAAGGTATACAGGCTTCTGGGGCTGGCCGACACGGCGGTTATCTTGCTGCGTGACAGAGCACAATACGTTACGGATTCGCAGTTAAGCGCGAAAATAGGCTTCGAGCTGGCCATGTGCGGCATAGCCAAGGGAAACCTGGACGAAGCTCGCCGCGGATTGACTGACGTGCTGGCGATTGCCGAACCGGGGCCGCTGGCGCAAAAGATCGCCCTCGAACTGATCGGCGTGTGTTTGAAGCTGGGTCGAAGCTCACAGGCAATTTCTATTTGTCGGCAGCTTTTGAATTCCAACATGTCGCCCGCTGCAAGACAGCAAGTTCTGAGGCTCCTTGCCGCCGGGTACAAACTCGAAAAGGACTACGATAACGCGGCACTGGCGCTTTCCGGCAATTGGAAGTGAAGATGAAGAAACAAAACCATAAACAAAAGACTGGAAAAAGACGGACTGTAAATCTTGTCTTTCGGCTCTGTGTTCTTTGTTTCATGCTTCTGCCGCTGCGCCTCTTGACGTCACTGGTCGGCGTTGCCTATGCAGGTTCCGCTTCCGAGACCAAACCGGAGTTGGTTAAGAGCGTCTCAGCTATCTCGATTGATCCTAACAGTCGACCGCAGCTTCAGTTGTGGCGCGCAGAGATCGAAGCTGCTGCCGCTGAGAACCGCGCGGACGAGAAAAGCAGGAATGAGCTGAATCGGATGATCGAACGGATTCGCTCGGTGACATTCGGGCCGAAGAAGAAAACTGTCGAACCTGAGCCGGATCAAGTTGAGTTCCGTCCGAGCAAACCGCCCGGACCTCCGGCCGATGCCGCCAAAGAGATGGAAGAAGAAAAAGACAAGCAGCCTACAACGCCAAAGCGCACGCTGCCGTATGACCCGATAAGCGACAAGACTATGCGAATGTTGAAGGACCTGTCAAAGACTCCTGAGAAAGTTGACACTCCCTTCGAACTGGGCGAGACACTGTTTCTAAGTGGAAATCTGGAAGAGGCCGCGGCGTTTTACCTTGAAGCGCTCGACCGCACCGAACCGAACGACGTTGATCCGACCGGCAACAGAGCGTGGATTTTGTTTCAAGCCGGCAACAGCCTCAGAAACAGCCGTTTGCAGAAAGCATCGAAAATGTACGAGCTGCTGCTCACGGAATACCCCGATTCGGTCTGGACGCAGGTTGCCAAGGCCCAGATGCAATTGATTGACTGGTACATGACAGACGAACCGAAAAAAATAATACTCGAAATGGAGCAAACCGTCGGCGAGTAGACCCGGAATACACGAGATGAACTCTGGTAAGCAGGAAGACATAGCAAACGTATTGATAGTAGAGAATGATCCGCAGATTGCTCGGCTGATACTTGAGATTCTGGCCAAGAAAGGAATCCGCGGCCATCTGGTCGGAGACAGCGACAGCGCTCTTGAGTTCGCCGAGAGGGGAAGCTGCGATCTGGTTTTCACAGGTGAAACGATAAATCTGCAAATGAGCCGGGCAAGGCAAAAGCCGGATGGCATCGAGCTGCTTGAAAAGTTCGTTGCGAACCGGCCGGATTTACCTGTAATCCTGATTGCGGACTCACCCACGTCGGGCGGCTCCGGCGGTCAAAGGCAGATAGTCGACCTTGCAGTTAAGGCTGTGCGCGGTGGCTGCAAAGACGTTCTTATCAGGCCGCCGGATCCCGCCAGGATCGAGATGCTCCTCGATACATTCCTTCCGAGCCATACCGTATCGACGGCGGATTCCGCTCATGAAGGCACGCGCTGTTTGTACAAGATCGTGGGCACAAGCTCGAACGTGACTCAGACGGTTGAGCTGGCCAGGAGAATCGCTCCCACTTCGGCTCCCGTCCTGATAAGCGGCGACAGCGGCACCGGCAAGGAGTTGATGGCTTATCTGGTTCATCACAATAGCACCAGGGCGCAGGGGCCGTACGTCAAGGTCAATTGTGCCGCATTGAGCGACTCGCTACTCGAGAGCGAACTGTTTGGCCACGAAAAAGGTGCATTCACAGGCGCACACGCACGACGTCGAGGCCGCTTCGAAACGGCCCACGGGGGAACGCTGCTCCTGGACGAGATCACCGAAACGCCCAGGAGATTTCAAGCCAAGCTCCTGCGCGTTCTCGAGCAACAGGATTTCGAACGCGTCGGCGGAAGTGAAAGCGTCAGAGTTGATGTTAGAATAATAAGCACCACAAACAAGGACCTGTTGCATGAAGTGCAAGAGGGCAGATTCCGCAGAGACCTTTACTATCGGCTAAGCGGCGTCAGACTGGTTATTTCTCCTCTGCGGCAGCGCAAAGACGACCTGCCCGATCTTGTCTGGCACTTTGTAAACCTATACGCGCGAGAAGTGCAGCGTCGGATTACCAGGCTCGATCCCGCGATGATGGAGATATTTGCCAGATACCACTGGCCCGGCAACATAAGGCAACTGCGCAATGTTGTGCGAACCTCCCTGATACTCGGCGTGGGGCAAACCTTGTCTCTGGCCGATGTTTCCTGGCTTTTCGATGAATTGCAGCCGCTGGCCCAGCAGCAATGTGGCGAAGGCAGCTCATCTTCGGGACATAACATGCCGGACGACGCCGGTCTTGGAGGCGTATCTCTCGAACAGGTTGAGCGGCGTGCGATACTGGAAACACTGAGACAGACCGGGGGCAATCGGACCAAGGCTGCGAAGGTTCTGGGAATCAGCGATCGAACGCTGCGAGACAGAATGCACCGTTATCGACGGGAAGGAGTATTTCAGCCGGCGTAGATGCAGTATCCGGCAGCGTATTGTTGAGGCAAAAGATGGCAGACGCAGACGAAAACAAAGACCAAAACAAAGAGAAAGCCGAAGAGACCGAAAAGAAGTCCTTTATCGGCCGATTTCTACCGTGGATGATTATCGGTGTTGTGGTTGTGGTGTGCGCCGGTGCGGGTTTCGGCCTGGGGCGAATGCTCGGCGGTTCGGAGGTTCCGCTGCAGAACGAAGCAGGATCGAAGGTGGATGCAATCGACCGAACAACAGATACGAGTTCTGATGAGAATTCTTCGAATATTTCTGAGAAGACATGGTATTATGATATGGACCCGGTAATAGCGAACCTTAACGAACCGGGAGTCACAAGGTACGTCCGAGCGTCTTTCACGCTCGAAATCAGTGCCAAGGCGGGCCGGAAGAAGGTCGCGGCTTTGCTCGATGAAAAGAAACCGATCCTTACTGACATGCTCTTCGTCTACCTGTCCGGCCTCAGCCTCAAAGAAATTCAGGGTGACAAGAATCTAAAAACCATTCAGTCGCGGATACGCACGATGTTCAATGAAAAACTGTTTCCCGACTCCAAGCCTCAGATAAAGCGAGTTTTGATCAAAGAATTCCCCGTGCAATGAGCAGCAGAAAGATTAGCAATCTAAGCAGACAGAGGATGAACCAGCTTCTCAGCGCGGTTGGTTCCGGTCCGGCCGATGATACTGCTCAGATGGACTTCACGGAATATGACTGGAACGACCCTCATTACTTCAACGATGAGCAGCTTGTGAAACTAAACGGTTTTGCACAGAGGGCCGCCAGGGCGATGGTGACAAGGTTCTCTGATTTCTGCCGTACGCGATACGATGTTAAAATTACTTCTATCACGCAACACTTCGCGGGCGAGTACCTTAAGAAAGCCCTTGAGATCGAGCAGCAGGATTTCTTTGTTCTGTTTGGTACCGCTCCGGAACGTTCGTGTGGATTCATTGGAATACCTGACAAAACCGCCGGCGACTGGGCCAGGCAATTGCTCGGAGATTCCGAGCCGCAGGATGATTCCGGCAGAGAATTGTCCACACTGGAAGAATCATTGCTGATGGATCTGACGTCGGCTCTCATTGAAGCTTTTTCCGAGTCCGAAGCCGGTTTCAATTTCAGTTTAACGGGAAATCTCAAAAAAGGAATGCTGCCGTTGGACTTGAAACCCACGGATGAAATTTGCAGGATTTCCTTTGACGTCGGAAAAGCAGATTCCGAAGAAGGTTCGACGGCATATCTGATGATACCGTGTGGTGAGTTGGCTCCGGTGACCGGCAAAGTCGTACGAGTCCACGATGGCTTTTCAGCAAACGATATTACCAGTGCGATCCTTGAACATTTACAAGAAATGACGGTTTCCGTCACTTCTCAACTGGACACCGCTGTCCTCACATTCGAAGAAGTGATGAATCTTCGGGTCAACGATATGCTGCTGTTGGATAGAAACGTGGATGAGCCGGTCGATCTTGTCCTGCAGGGACGGCCGATCTTCAGCGGTCGGCCGGCAAAATCGGGCGGGAAATACGCCGTGGTCATTGCCGACATGTCAAATGGAAACACTGATTAAAAACGGCCTGCTACCTGAGGCCTGACAACCAAAAGGAAAAATCAATATGGCGGAAACAGCCGAAGCAGTGGAAGAAAAACAGGATCAGCAGCAGGAAACGCCGCAGGCCGATGGCAAGAAACAGGCACAGTCCGTCGAGTTTTCCGAGGCTGCGGATTCGGAAGCGGCGGGGCCCGGCGGCAGTATCGATATTCTGCTCGATATGAACGTGCCCATTACAGTTACTATCGGCAAGACGGAATTAACGGTCCAGCGCCTCCTGAAGCTCGGGCCGGGTTCGGTCATGAAACTCGACAAGTCGATCAACGAGCCGGCGGATTTGTATCTGAAAGATACGAAATTTGCCACCGGCAACATTGTCGTGGTGGACGGCCGGTTTGCGATCAAAATAGAAAAAATAATCGGCCTCGGTGACTCCGAGAACGGGGCAGTTCAGGAGCAGTTTTAGCAAGGTGTTTTGATGACGGCGGCTCAACATTCAAAACAACAGGCTTCATCGGGCAACGACCCGCCCGGGGGCGCATTGATGTCCAACAGCAATGCCGTATTGATTATCGGCATGGTCACGGTACTCGCCACGCTGCTGATCCGTCTGCCGACGCCCGTGCTGGACGTGCTTCTGGCTTGCAGCATATCGCTGGCTATTGCCGTACTGGTGGTAACGCTCTCCTCACGAGAGGCGCTGGAACTGTCAACGTTTCCGTCACTGCTGCTTTTCGTGACGTTGTTCCGCCTTTCCCTGAACGTGGCTTCGACAAGACTAATACTTTTGCAGGGTAACGCCGGCAAAGTCATCCAGACGTTCGGCGATTTCGTTGCCGGCGGCAGCTTCGTGGTCGGAGTAGTAATCTTTTTGATTCTCGTTGTCATCCAGTTTATCGTAATCACCAAAGGCGCCGAGCGGATAAGCGAGGTTGCCGCGCGATTCACCCTTGACGCCATGCCCGGCAAACAAATGGCGATAGACGCCGATCTCAACGCCGGCACGATCACGGAAACGCAGGCAATCGAGCGCAGAGAGAAAATCGTTAAGGAAAGCGAATTCTACGGCGCTATGGACGGCGCCAGCAAATTCATCCGGGGTGATGCCAAAGCCGGTTTGATAATCACGGCGGTAAACGTCATCGGGGGAATAGCTATAGGCTACTCGCGAGGGCTTTCAATCACCGATGCGCTTAGGACTTATTCGATCCTGTCCATAGGGGACGGACTTGTCAGCCAGATACCGTCGGTGATAATCGCGGTAAGTTCCGGGTTCCTGGTTACCAAGATATCGTCGCGATTCAGTGTAGGTCAGGACCTGTCCAAGCAGTTTCTCCGGACCAGTCAGCCGCTGGTCATAGCGGGACTGATAATTGCGTCTATGGCGTTTGTGCCCGGCTTGCCTAAGATACCGTTCCTGGTTTTAGGTGCCGGTGCCGCTGTTCTTTCAAGAGTTGTAGCTCGATCTGAAAAGGAGAAGAAGACGAAGGAAAGCCCCTCCCCGCAGGCCAAGGCCGAAAAGCAGCCCGTCGAGGAACTGCTCGAAGTTGACAGAGTATCGGTCCACGTGGGAGTGCGTTTGATAGGTATGGTCGATCCTCGCAAAGACAGTACCATTTTCGACCGCATCGGCGCTCTTCGCAGAAAATTCGCTCAGGAGTTAGGCATAATACTGCCGCTCGTCCGGCTTAGAGACAATATCAACCTGGAGCCGACCAGTTACGAAATACGCATTGCGGAGATGCCCGTGGCTAAGGGACGTCTGGAGCCTGAGATGTTTCTGGCGATGGATCCCGGCACGGTCCAGACAAAGGTCGAGGGTATTGAGACCACCGAGCCCGTTTATGGATTGCCTGCTTTATGGATTAAGTCCGAAAACAAAGAAAAAGCAGAGTTAAACGGCTACACCGTAATCGATCCCGAATCGGTCTTTATTACCCATCTTTCCGAAACGCTCCGCAAACACGCCGACGACATGCTGACGCGGCAGGATGTCCAGCTTTTGATTGACAGGCTTCGCAAGACCCAACCGTCACTGGTCGGTGAAGTGGTGGGACCCGACCGGGAGGTGTCAATCGGGTTGCTGCAGCGCCTATTAAAGAATATTGTAAAGGACGGCATACCGATTCGCGAACTGACGGCCATTCTTGAGTCGCTTGGCGAAAACGCATCCAAAACGAAAAACGTCGCTATCTTGACGGAAATGGTACGCAAGCGTCTCAGCAGAACAATTACCGAATTACACAAAAACGCAGGCGGCAAAATACCGGCGATAACCCTGGAACCCGCGCTCGAGCATCAGATGGCTTCGACACTGAAGCAGGATGGTGACGGGATCACCCTCGCCTTGCCGACTGAAATGGCGATGGAAATCGGCAGAGCTGTGGCACAAGTCTGGAAGCAGGTAATGGACGCTGGCAGCGAGGGGGTTGTTTTGCTTTGCGATTCGCGGCTGCGCTCCTCGCTGGCGGATATGCTGTCGCGAACGGTTCCGCTCATGCCGGTGGTCGCTTATGACGAGATAGTACTTGGGACCGATGTCGAACCTATAGAGACGGTATCGATACGGCCTCCGGAGCAGGACACGCCGAACGAGCGGAAACTTGCGATGGCCACAAAGTAGTATGGTTCATTATAGAAACGAAAGAGTTGAGTCATAAAGCGAAATCAATGAGGTGATTATGCCGTTACACGTTCGTTCAACTGCTGTGAGCGCAGCCGTTATATGCTTTTTTGTAATGAGCCTGGTCGGCTCGGTCAGCGGATTGACGCCGTTTGTCTGTTGCAAGAGGGCGTTGATTGGAGCAGTACTGGCATACCTGGCGGGATGCTGGGCCGTGCGGGCGATAAACTATATTCTTGTCAATGCTATGGTCGCCAATCGAATGGAAAAGCAGGATATCGCAGATGTTGCGGCATCGAGCAGCGTAACCTTGGGGGACACCGACAGTGACGCCGCAGATTGAACAACTCAGCGAAGAGCGGCTGGAGCAGGAGAGCCTGAATTACCTGAACAACGTAGCTCTGCGCGCATATTCAGGGCAAAAGCAGACCTGTCGAGATGGGGTGGCCGATGAGCAGATAACTGAGTTCCTGCCGATGGTCAACAAGATTGCCAGGCAGATCGTGACGTACCTGAAGCCTCCGCTTTCTTTCGAGGATATGGTCTCAGCGGGGACCGTGGGGCTTGTGCGGGCGGCGCGGGATTACGATCCTTCTCACCAGGCCGAGTTCAAAACCTATGCTTACATCAGGATCAGAGGAGCTATCCTCGATGAGCTGCGATGTTGGTCTTTTGTTCCTGCTAATCTTAACAAGCGCATTCGAGAAGCACAGCAACTCAGCAGAAAAATCACTGAAGAGACGGGAACGCCCCCGACGGATCCCGAATTGGCCGAAAGACTGGGTGTGACCGTAGAGGAGCTTTATGAGACTTTTGAAAACGCCCGGGCTCAACATTTTATGTCCCTCGACGAATCGACTGATGAAGCGCCGGCACTCGGCACTCTGCTGGCCGCACCGCACACGGCTTCACCTGATGAACGGATTCGACGAGAGGAGCTTGTTGAAAAGCTCGCCGAGGCGATACGGCAGTTATTTGAAAAGCAGAGGCAGGTTGTACTGCTCTATTACCAGCAGCAGTTGACGATGAAAGAGATCGCCGAGATCATGGGACTAACCGAATCGCGCGTCAGCCAGTTACATGCAAGCGCGCTGTTTAGCCTATCAATCAAATTAAGGCAGTGGAAAGATGGCGGATTATGATTCCAATCTGATTAAACCGGTACAAGGTCTGCAAAACATAGGTGGACTCGCCCCTGCAAAGAGACGCAAGGAAAGAGAACGCCGACGGCACGCGCCGGAAGAAAGCACAGAATACGAAGAGTCGGCAGCCGAAGAGGAAACGACGCAACAGGAACAAATTGAGAATGCAGAAGAGCAAGAGGACGGCGGCATTGACTACCGCGCTTGATGGTACTCAACGTAGATTAAGTGGAGCGATAAATCGATGATAGAAACCTCGGGACGCATTCTGAAGAAAGATGATGTCGAATTGGACGGCCAATACCAGCTTAATCTGGAGCCGGGTGACTGCAAGGTGCTCGAACCTGAGCGGCCCCGCGCAACTTTGTCCGAACCACACGCGCGAATCATCGAGAACCAGCCGGGGTACGCGGTAATAGAAGTGACCTGTTCCTGTGGTACAAAAGTATGTTTGAAATGTGAGTATTCAAATGATGAAATGCCGGAAAGTCCTTAAATACAGGGCAGCCGTCGCAAGTTCCGGCTGATTTATGCAATTGGAGGTAATTACGATGCCGAATTTCAGAAAAACACTGGTTGTGCTGGCCTCGATAGTGCCTTTGGCTCTGTTACAGGGCTGTTCTTCCGAGCAAAAGTCCGCAGAGACTATGGACGGGTCCGACCCGGTTGAAATCGAGGAGCACGAATCGGTAGCAGTAGCCAGGCGGTTCCAGGAATCGACTCCCAAGAGCCCGACAGCAGTGGAGACTGCGATTGAACTGTCGGAGAAATACGCCAGGTTGTCCGAAGAAGCGGCCGCTCTGCGGCGGCAAAATGAGCAGGCAACCGCCGCCAATGAGCAGCTTCGGACCCACGCTGCCAACCTCCGAAACCAGTTGAAGCAGACACAGAAAGAGCTGGCTCAGGCAAACGATCTTCTGATCGAGATGCGTATCGAATTGAACAACTGGAAAGCAGACATCATAGGCTTCCGTGACGAAATGCGCAGAGCTGAAACGGCTCAACTGGAAACACTGTTCAAGATACTCAAAGTCCTTGGCGGCCAGGTTGAAACAGAAATGGTTTCAGGCGAGAATACAGGCGGCGTGGGATCAGCAGCGACATCGACCAACAAATCCTACAGTCAATAAAACTCGGAACCGAACGTTTAGGTGATTCGAATGAATACTCCAACCAGGGTATTGTCACAGATGTTGATCGCGGTCTTTGTTTATTCAATTTGTCTCACACTTGGCTGCGATAGCCGGAGGGCCGCTAAACCCCCGGCGGATTTCTATTACGTAAATCCGGAGAAGAAACTGGCTACGATCGGCAGGGTGGCCATCGTAGAGCTGGAAAACGATTCGAGCTATCCGGATATATCCGCTGACATCACGGGATCGCTTTTCAGGGCACTCCAGAAAAGGCAAGTCTTTGGCCTTACCATTATACGCCGCGACGATCCTTCATGGCGAAGTCTTCAGCTTGACGGCGAATCAACGTACAACCTCGATCAGATAAGGGCGATTCGTGAAACGTTGGAATGCGACGGCGTACTGGTTGGAACCGTCACGGAATACAGGCCGTACCCTCACATGGCTATCGGCCTGCGGCTAAAGCTGCTGGATATGCGAGACGGCCAGCTATTATGGGCCCTCGAACAGGTTTGGGACAGTTCGGATAAGACAACCAAGGCGAGGACAAAGGACTATTTCGAGCACGAAAAGGGATCGGGTTTCGAACCTTTGAAAGAACAACTCGCCGGCGTCAGTCCGATAGAGTTCCTCAAGTTCGTCAGCTATGAGGTGGCCGAGACATTGTAGAAGAAAAATGAACATCCGGCAGAAAAAACTAAAGTTTTATTACTGATATGCGAGAATAATCATAGTTTGAGAAGTTTCAACGGTGGTTTGGGAATGCCAATGATTGGAGAAATCAATACAAATCAGCCTCTGTTCGATTCGGGTATGCGTGCGCCGCAGCCGAATCGGACGGGGGCTTTTCCGGATAAGGATCGGGACGTGTCTGTCCATGTCAACTATGCTTCTCTGATTGAAAAGGCCGTGCAGGAGCCGGAAAAAGATGCGCGACGCGTCCAGAAGGCAAGGGAATTGCTGTTGTCCGGTAAACTCGACACTCAGGAGAACATAAGCAAGGCGGCTGAAAACATCCTGAAGTACGGCATTTAAGGATTTGGCCACTGCTGCATACGAAGCACTATGAGTGAGAGGGATCAACGAGATTTTGCTTAAGCACACAAATCGAGAGTTCCTGACGTGAGAGCGTCGTCAATATCGGACCGTGTGACTACCATTCGGGAAGTATAAGTGAGAGATGCTACACCGCTGGTCCCGGGGTGATCGACGTTTGAGCCGCTCACACCATAACGGCTCTCATCGCTCTTGCCGAGAGTTACAGATCTGACAACTTTGCATGGAATTCTTTTTCTCATCCCCCTCACCCGACAACTATTTTACCACATTTAGCAGGGCGGATCAAGGTAAATCTTCTCTATATTCACGCCGCCACCTGTTTTTACAGGCAGTGTACTCACTGCGCGGAACCGAGCGGCAGCCTCGTCCCACAGTGGTGGGGATGGCGGGGCACGGAAAAAAACTTCGTCCACCGGGTGGCAGCCTCATTCCGATTGCCGTTTATCGGAATGGGGCTGGTTATTTCCCGTACATGTGTTTGCCGCGGCGGGCCGCTTGGTGGGCTTCGTGCGTATCCTGTGGTACTCCCGGATCGCCCTGGGACCGCATCCAGCGGTCGAGTTCGGCGCTTAGCCGGGCCTTGACCTCCGAGAGGGCCGGATCGTCGGCAAGATTCTTTAGCTCATACGGATCTTCCAGCGTATTGTACAACTGTTCAGGAGGGCGGTGCATGTATCGCTTGACCATGTCATAAATATGCGGTTCTCGCCAGGCTTGGCGTACCCACGTGGTCCAGTACGGATTGTTCAATCGGCCGGTGCCGGTCCAGCCCATCAGGTGCTTCTCGATATAGATTTCGTCCGGCGTAAGGTTGCGGATATATCGGTACCGCCCGTCGCTGATCGTGCGAATTGGATACGCGGGGCCTTCGGGGATGTTGTTGTGCATACCGTAGACGTATTTCCGGTGCGTCGATTTGCGGCCAAGCAGGACCGGCAGGAAGCTCGTTCCGTCAAACGCGCGCTCGGCCGCTCTGCCGCCGGCGGCGTCGATGAGGGTCGGCAGGATGTCGGCATATTGAACCAGGGCATCGGTTCTCTGTCCCCCTGCGGCCTTGCCGGGCCGGCGGGCGATTAATGCTGTGTGCAGACCCGTGTCCCAGTTGGTCCATTTACAGCCCGGGAATTGGCTGCCTTGCTCGGATGTGAACAGGACAATGGTGTCGTCGGCCTTTCCGGACTGCTCCAGGGTCTCGAGTATCTCGCCGACCTGCCCGTCCATGTAGGTGATCTCGGCAAGATAGCGTGCGAAGTCCTCACGGGTCCGCGGCGTATCGGCGATATTCGGCGGCAATTTCACCTTCTTCGGATCGTACTTCGATTCATCCCCCATCACCCACGGCACGTGCGGCTCGACCAGCGCAATTGCGAGACAGAACGGATCGTTACCCGACATGAATCGGCGAATGTGCTGTGTGTCGTGCGGCCTGGTTGGATTGCGAACACAATTCCCATCGAATCCGCCGACTTTCTCAAACGGGAACGCCTTGTCAGGCTTGACGTGCACTTTACCCGCAAGACCAACGCGATAGCCTAACGGCTTGAGGTAATGGGGTATGCTCCTGGTATCAGGCCGGCTGGCCGAGTGGTTCCACGCGCAACCGTTACGCATCGGGTACTGCCCCGTGTACAACTCGGCCCGGCAGGGCTGGCACATCGCCGAGGCAAGATAAGCCCGATTGAAAACGAGCCCTTCCGAGGCTAACCGGTCGATGTTAGGCGTTTTCGCATTCTGCCCGCCGTAGACCGACAGGTCATTGTGAGTACAATCATCGGCCATAATAATCAGGAAATTAGGCTTCTTTGGCGGTGCAGCTTCGGCTGTCGCCGCAAATGCCCCTCCCCTCACGGCCGACGCCGCCGCCAAGCCCACATACCTCAGAAAGTCTCGTCTT
The DNA here is from genome assembly GCA_964598225.1 of uncultured Pirellulales bacterium. Lineage (GTDB taxonomy): Bacteria > Planctomycetota > Phycisphaerae > Sedimentisphaerales > Anaerobacaceae > SG8-4. The sequence goes on along the minus strand of CAZRBG010000041.1, from coordinate 320 downwards.
CTCAACATTTTCGTAGCTCCGGTCTAACGTCAATCATACCTGCCGATCCCCGATGGAAATCACACTAACGCCAGTATATCCGATCAAGTCTCCGCTGTCATTCTCCATGAAGATTGTCACCCCTGCCCAGGCAGGGGCAGGGGGCAGGGGTATCAATCCACACTCGACGAACGGCTACCGTGCCGCCCGGGCATCTTGTCAGAAATCTTGAGATAACACGAGGCTATTCTATGCTCTCCGTCGCTTCTTGTCGACGGCCTACGGGCTTGTTGAGCTTCTGGTCATACTTTCATCGGCACAGAACCTTTCGCTGTGCTCTA
>CAZRBG010000040.1:0-56569 GCA_964598225.1 uncultured Pirellulales bacterium | reverse complement strand
TAGGCCCAGGAGTTGTTCATGCGGGCATCGAGAACGAGCGTGTCGAATTGGTCTGTCGCATCATCGCCGAAAAGATCGAATCTCAGCTTGGTTGGGCCATAGGCTTCCGTGAATTTCAGCCGCATGGAGAGCTTGTCCATTTTCCAGGGATTCGTGCTGCTGCCCCCGGCAAGACGCACACCCCCTTCGATCTGGAACTGCTCGGAGGTAGACGGGTCGTAGTACTCGACGGACACGGCCCGTTCGGCCTCCGGGCCGTAACGGTCCTCCCATTGAGGATGTGCATAGACGCCGCCCTGTGAGACGCTGGAACTTCCGCCGAACCAGTCGACCACATCCATCGCCAGCGACATAGTCGGAACCGATTTCAGGTCATCCTTGATCGTGTTGCTATAGTTCCAATCGTTTACGACCTCCGGGTCCATCTCATAGTCTGCTCCGACATGTCCCCACGTGTTGGGAAAGCCGGCGCCTCTCTGGTGAAGAACGTCGTCCAGAAAAATGTACGTCTGAGAATCCATGTCGGACGATTTCCACCCCGGTTTAGTAGCGACTGCCCGAAGAACTGTTGTTGTCGTGATTTGAATCGGACCTGTGTAAACGGCGCCGGTCGGAATCAGCCCGTCGGTTATCGGCGCGCTGCCGTCCAGCGTGTAGTGGATTGTAGCGCCCTCGGTTTCCGTGGCGATCGTGACTGAGAAAGGCGCGTCGTAGAAGCCGCGCTTGTGGCTGAACTCTGTATCGGCGACCCGGCCGATATAGCCGTCGTGGTTACGCGCGCCGGGGCTCGCTATAGCGAAGAAACGCCGGTCGTCGCCGCCGTCCGGATAGCAGCCGTAAGATACATCTGCGGTTTGGGCGCCGAAAACTATACTGTCTATGAGAGTAACGCCATCCCGGTCGAAAAGAGCGATCTGATCGCCGTCGGCGTCGAGCTTGAAATTAGCGTGCAGGCCGGCGTCGCCGGTGTCGTTGTCCGCCCATATCACGATGTGGTTTCGCGCGGCTACTGCGGCGTCGTCCGGAATCTTCCATTTGGTCGGGGCCGAAAGATTGTCCGTGAGGTACATGCCGCCCAGATGGACCGTGCTGTTGCCGTAATTGTAGATTTCGATCCAGTCGTCATACTGGCCTTGCGGATCGGCAGTGCTGCTGCTGTTCGAGGCCATCAGCTCGTTGACAGCGACGGTAGGCGTCTGGCCGGCCGCCGTGTAAACCCATGACCAAAAGCCGATTAAAAAAGCGGCCAGTATTCGCGGCGAAAACCACGCTCTATATACCATGCTTGCTTGACGTTTGATTCTTAACCTTTGCATTCTATCGATTCTCAATCACATGATTCCTCGAACGGGTTGCCGCATTCGAGCCAACCGCCGGCGAGTATGGCCAAATCCGGAAGATTGACGTAGCAGTCACCGTTGAGATCGCCCGGCAGTTGTTTGCGGCATTCGAATATTGTGAATTGCCCGTCGCTGCTATCGCTGAGTCCATCATTCCGCACGTCGGCAATCCGAATGAGGCACTGCATCGATTCCATCATCGGAACCGGGGCCCATTCGTACCGGCCGGTGTTCGGCCGCCGAGTCAGACGTTGCCAGCTACCGCCGTTATCGACAGAATAGTCTATCGTAACGTTCTCTACCTCGGCGCCGAATGTTTTCCACTTTAGCGTGTACGGTTGGTTCGCGACGAGCTTTTCTCCGCCGTTCGGCGCCAGCACGGCCAATTCGGGTGTGACGGTGTAACTCCACACTTCGCGGGGTTCGTAACTTCCCTGAACACCCAAATCTCTTGAATTACGCTCCATCCACGTCAAGGTGACCATTGGCCCGTCAATTTCAACAAGCATGTAGCCGTATCCCTCGGCGTTATAGAGCTGCTCCACGCTATAGCCGCTGTTGTTGCCCAGGTAGGGCGGCGCCCAGCTATATGGCGGCGCTCCGGCCGCTCCGATTATATACTGGTGAATATCGTTGTCCGGATTGCCGTCACCATCGTCGATACGGGCATGGTCGTAGAAATGGTCGTGCCCGCAGAAGTACGTTCTTCCGCCTGCGTTTCTTATAGAGTTCCAGAAGGCGTCCCGCTCGGCGGGATTATTGTCGAGGCAATCCCGGTGCATCGCTCTAAAAGCAGGCTCATGGCCCGCTACGAAAACATGGGGCTTCATGTTGGCTTCCAACTGAGCGCCGAGCCACCGCTGATTGACTTTGTGAACGGGTCTATGTTCCAGCCCGGCGTACTGATCGACCATAACAACAAGAGCATTCTTGTGGGTCACCGAATAGGTCATGTACTTCTCTCCGGCGGGCCCTTTGTCCGGCAGAATCTGATGGGGATAAAAACTGCTGCCGAATACTTCGAGCCACCGAGTGGTGAAGTTATCATTTGGGTCGATATGCGAAGCGCCGTAACGCCATGCGTCGGCGATCTCATGATTGCCGCGGCCAACGTATACAGAGATGTGCTCATCGTAGACGGGCTTCATAATCTCCACCCACGCTCTGAGATTGGCTTGAAATTCTGCCGGTCCGGCGGCTGTATGGCCGGATACAAGATCCCCAGGGAACAATACGAAATCGACTTTGTTTTTCAGGATTTCGGCGACAAGTTCGTTGAGGATGGCCTTCTCGATGCCGTCTTGATAGCCTCGGCTGTCGCAGGTTACGATGAATGTCCACGGTTCTCGTGCCGAACCTATCGAAGTAAGAATAAACACCAACAGAATTCCGAGGCGATGCTGTCCGAAGACCCGGATTACTTTTTTTGACAATAATGGCGACCGGGCAGCTGGTGTGTTATTGCGAAGTGAAAGCATTTGTCGTACGGGGATCATCCGGCTTTGTTTTTCCGTTCGACGCGCCAATCGGCCCGGCGATTGCTCTTGGTTTGGTTGAGCAGCTCACCGAGGTCTTTGGCGTCTATTTCGCCGTCCGAGTTGACGTCGCCGATAATGTAACTTTCCGGGGATTTGTCGCTATCTGTCAGGTTGTTAAGCGCAAGAATAATATCCGTCTCATTGACTATACCGTCGGCATTGAGATCGTACGTCAGGATGTTGTCGCTGTTTTGCTTTTCACCGATATTCCAGGCCAGACCGTACAACTGATCGGGATTCGCTTCAGTCTCGCCGTCAATATCACTGAAAGAGACAACAACTTCATAGTTTGTGTAGTTGGGATCCGCTTGGGCATATATGTGCTCGACGTTGTCCACAGGGCTGTCGCTGTAGTCCAGAAGGTAGTCGTTGTCGGAGTTAGCAGGGTCTACCGCCCACAACTCCAGCCGCAGATTGCCGTCCTTTTCCGGCGCCGGCGCGAACGGGAAATTTCGTTTGTAGTGCCTGTTCCACGCGACAGTCGCCGTAATATTACGATCGATTGCTTCATCAAGCACGATTCTGTATGCGTTGCCCAGTTCTTTATCTTTTGTTAGCAGGTTCAGGTCCCAGCCGGCGGTCGGAACTTCGCCGGGGGGCATTCGGCCTGCTGACAGATTTTCGTAAGCGGCCAGAGCGTTCACCATACCCGCTCCCTGTATCTGGTCGAGAGGCGCTATGTGATCATCGTCGATTGTGAGCCGGCCCTTGTGCCAGTAGGGCAATTTTGTTGCCGAGTTCATCAAAATCGCCTTGACGACACAGTTTCCGCCTTTTGGTGAGACTGCGAGGCTCAGTGCCGGATCGAGTTTTGCCTTCTGGATCAGCAGTCCGGCCGCACCGGCTACTATCGGCGTGGCGAAGCTCGAAAAATCGCCGGTTGCCTCGTAAGTATCTGGTTTATCCATGCCGGCTACAAGGCTGTTGCCCGGAGCGACAATGTCGGGCTTGGAGTGTCCATTGCCGGCCGGTCCGAAGCTCGAGTGTTGCGGATAGGCCAAAGCGAAGTGTGCCAGATTGATCGACGGGTCGTCAGTATTTACCGAGTCAACCACGCCCACGCCGATTGCGTTTGCTCCGGCGCCGGGGTAAAGCACCGTATGATAAGAATCATCGCCGTTACCGATTCCGGCGACAATAACAATCCCGTAGTGCTCGGCCAGCGCCTCAAACCCCCGGGTCCAGCCATCTTCGAGCGGAATACCCAGACCGGCGGCAATTACGTCCTCGTCCGGCGGTGAATGGCGGCCCACGTTATTGAGCAGAAAATGCTCGAATTCGTAGATATTGGCCCGGGCCTGCGGGACTGCTCCCTCATAGATGAATTGCCCCAAATCCGGATGAAATGCGGCGGTATCCTCGCCGAACAGTATGGAGCAAATGGCCGTTGCGTGCGGTGAAACGCCGCCGGGAAGCTCGGCGTTATCGTGAAAACTCAGCCTTGCGAGATCAAGGCAATCGTGCTCAGTCACCGGGCGATAATCGTTTTGCAGCTTGTCGCCGATATAGCTGAAGCTTCTACAGATCACGGCGAAGTTCACTCCGTCGCCGGTGAGCTCCGGATCGGTTTCTCTAACCGCATATATCCCGGCCTGTTCGAGGCTCCGGGGATGCAGAACGGTATCAAGAGTTTCGTTCTCAGCGACGGCAACTGACCCAAAAGCCCAGAAAATCACCATCAAACAGATTTTCAGGCTTAATCCGCGTTTTTTACCGGCCCTTTTTGTCACTTTTCAACTCCGGAGATGGCTTGAAAGTACACGTGGAGCCAAGTTACCCTTCCGATTGCCAACCCCATAACCGCATACGTCTGTTCCAGTACGCTCCAGCACCAATGATACTATAAATGGACGGGATTTTCAAGTAAATAATTGCAGCCGCTTCCGATAATTTATCCGTGTTTAACCGTATAAAATGCATCTTCTTGAAAATTGCCGAGAAATCTTGCCTTAACCGGCCACAGGTGCTATACTCGCGGCGATATGCAGTTGAAATGCCTTAGATTGCGCAGTTGATTATGAAGGTAATTTTAGATTCCAAAGAAATCAAAAGCATAATAGAATCCCTCTCGGATCGGATTATTTCGGACTTGCCCCCCGATCTCGAAGTGGCGACTATTGGTATTCGCAGCAGAGGGGAGATACTGGCCCAGAGATTGGCGGCCCTGCTGGCACGTAAGCTCGGAAAGGACGTACCTTGCGGGACCCTGGATATAACGCTTTACCGCGACGACCTGAATTCGCCCCAGGGGGCCGAGCAGCCGCAGGTTAGAACGACCGAGATAGGTTTCGACATAGACGGCAAGGTAATAATTCTGGTCGATGATGTCCTCCATACGGGCCGTTCAACGAGAGCGGCATTGGACGCTCTGGTAGACTTGGGCAGGCCCATGGTAACAAAACTTGCAGTCCTTGTTGACAGGCCGGGTCGAGAGTTGCCGATCCAGGCCGATTACACGGGATATAAAAGTGACGTACCGGCAGATAAGCTGGTTCAGGTAAACTTCGTCGAGTCGGACGGAAAAGATCAGGTTGTTGTTGAATAGCCCGATACACCATGCGAAGCAGGGCAAAAACTGCGGTGAAAAAGAGAAGCAGACAATCCGTATGGAAGCGCAAGCATCTGCTCGGCTTACGCGATCTCAGCGCCGAGGAGATTTCCTACATTCTCGACACGGCCGTAGGCTTCGAGCAGGTGAGCACGAGATCGGTGAAAAAGGCTCCTCCGCTGCGGGGTAAGGTTGTAGTCAATCTATTCTTTGAGGACAGCACGCGAACGCGAAACAGCTTTGCATTGGCCGCGAACCGCCTGAGCGCCGACACAATAGAATTCACTAAGAAAATGAGTTCGGTCAGCAAGGGCGAAACGCTCCTGGATACCGCCAGAAACCTCGAGGCGATGGGAATAGACATTGTAGTCGTGCGGCACAGCGCCGGGGGAGCATCGAGATTTTTGAGCAGAAATATCAAAGCGTGCGTGGTCAACGCCGGTGACGGATATTGCGAGCACCCGACGCAGGGCCTGCTCGATGTTTATACTATCCGTAAGATCAAAGGTACTCTCAAAGGTCTCAAAATTGCGATTGTAGGCGACGTGGCCCATTCGCGCGTGGCTCGAAGCGACATGTGGGCCATGTCGAAACTCGGCGCGGAAGTGACCTTTGTCGGACCGCCGACGCTTATGCCTGCGCACGCGGACCGCTTGCCTGTAAAAATCAGCTCCTGTCTCGACGAGGTCATCGAGAAAGTCGACGTGATAAACATGCTTCGAATTCAGTTCGAACGACTTGGAGGCAATCCTTTTCCATCTATCAGGGAATACTCTCATTATTTCGGGCTGACCGTCGAGCGTATGAGGCGAGCTAAACCTGACATTCTGGTCATGCACCCGGGCCCGATCAACAGAGGGCTGGAGATGGAGAGCCAAGTTGCCGACGGCCCGAACAGTGTCATTCTGGAACAGGTCAAAAACGGCCTGGCTGTAAGGATGGCGGTGCTTTTTCTTGTCAATCAGGCCGCGGCTCAAGGATCCTGACGATGATGATTGCTGATGGCTGCTTTTTGAAGTCCCGCTAAATATGAACTCTGAGATTCTGATAAAAAACGGGCATGTGATCGATCCTGCTAACGGGATCGATAAGAAATGCGACATATCCATAGTCAACGGCATAATTGCAGAAGTCGGAGAGAATATAGAGGTCCCGAAACATGAGTCTTCCAACTGCCGAATAATTGACGCCGCAGGCAAGATGGTGACCCCAGGCTTCATCGATCTGCACGTTCACTTTCGCGAGCCGGGCGACGAGGAGGAAGAGACGATAGCGAGCGGTTCGGCGGCTGCCGTGGCCGCAGGTTTCACTTCCGTTGTTTGCATGCCCAACACGAATCCGGTGGTGGAGAACGAGACCGACGTCGAATATATACACCGAAAAGCGAGGCAGGCCCGCAAGACGCACGTCTACACGATGGGCGCCATCACAAAGGGTATCCAGGGAGTAGAACTGGCTGAGATGGGATTCATGGCTCAGGCCGGGGCGGTGGGCTTTACCGACGACGGGCGCGGCGTACAGGATCCGGTCGTCATGCTCAGGGCTCTGAAGTATGCCGGCATGCTGGATGTCGTCGTAGCTCAGCACTGTCAGGATGAGCGAATCGCCGGTGGAGGGGTCATGAACTCGGGCTATCATTCGACGATACTCGGTCTGCCCGGAATTGATCCGCTGGCCGAGGAGGCGATGCTGTGGCGGGATATCCAGCTTCTCCGCAAAGCAAAGGTCCGTTACCACGCCCAGCATATCTCGACCGCCGGTTCGGTTGAGCTGATTCGCGCGGCGAAGAACGACGGCCTGCCCATTACGTGTGAGGTTGCGCCGCACCATTTACTCCTGACCGATGAGCTCTGCGGCGAATACGACACGAATTTCAAGGTTAATCCCCCTCTGCGAACTCAGAAGGACATAGAATCTCTCAGGCAGGCCGTCGCAGACGGTCTGGTCGATGCTCTTGCTACCGACCACGCGCCACATCTGCAAAGTGAGAAAGAGCTGGAGTTCCTCACGGCGCCTTTCGGCATAGCCTCGCTGGAATGTGCTCTTGGTCTTTACGTCAAGGCACTGGTAGAACCGGGTCTTCTGGACTGGACAGGTTTGATCCGCCTGATGACGGAGAAACCGGCAAAGGTGATCGGCATTGAAAAAGGCACTCTCGGCATTGGCAGACAGGCGGATGTGACGATCTTTGATCCCGAAACCCAATACGAAATAGATGTGTCTGGCTTTCGCTCAAAGAGCCGGAACTGCCCCTACCACGGCTGGACGGCCCGGGGCAAGGTTGAAAAGACCGTCGTAGGCGGCGAAATGCGCTTCGAAGCATAGTACCTGGTACACATAACGTGTAGCATGAGCTTCAACTGTTCGCTTCTCCCGGCATGGGTTAAAGTCGGGGTCTATTCATGAGATTACCATAAGAGTTATGGAAACAGCACAAAAAAACATCACGTTAGGCACGGCCGGCCATATAGATCACGGCAAGACAGCTCTGATAAAATTGCTGACCGGCTGCGACACCGACCTGCTCAAGGCCGAGAAGGAACGCGGGATGTCCATTGACCTGGGATTCGCTCCGTGTACGGTCTCCAGCCTGGAAGTCGGCATCGTTGACGTCCCCGGGCACGAGAACTTCATAAAGACTATGGTCGCCGGGGCCAGCGGGATTGACGGGGTCATCTTTGTTATCGCAGCCGACGACGGGATTATGCCGCAAACGCGGGAGCATCTGGACATTCTGACACTGCTTGGCGTCAGGCACGGCATCGTCGCTCTGACGAAAGTCGATGCCGTCGAACCTTCCCGAGCCCGGAAAGCTGCCGCGGAAGTCGAGAATTTCCTTACCGGCACGTTTCTGGAAAACGCCGCTATCCTGCCAATATCAGGTATCACAGGCGAAGGTTTCGACGCGTTCTACGAGGCGCTTAAAGCACTCGTAGATACCATTGAACCGAAGAAGACCGACGGCGTGTTCAGGCTGCCGGTCGAGCGGACATTCTCTGTTAAAGGCTACGGCACCGTCGTCACGGGCATCCCGGTCGCCGGCACCGTAAAGATCGGCGATGAAGTGGTTCTCTTTCCTCATGAGGCCAAAGGCAGAGTCAAAGCGATACAGGTCTACAAGAAAAACAGCGACATCGCCATAGTCGGTCAGTGCGCTGCGATCAATGTCCCACAATGGGATTACAAGAACATCGATCGCGGCTGCACGGTTACGCTGGGTAGTTACTTCTCATCCGAACAATGGTACCTGTGCGAGCTTCAAATCCTTACCAATATGAAGTCTTCACTCAAAACCGGCGCTAACGTGAAGTTCCACACCGGCACTTCCGAAGCTCTCGCAACAGTTTACCTGCTGGAGGCAAATCGGGCAGCCGCAGGGCAAACTCACCTGGTTCAGATCCGACTGGATCGACCCCGCCGAATCGTAGCCGCACCGCGAGATCGCTTCATACTGCGCAGCCTCTCGCCCGTCGAGACTATCGGCGGAGGAATGATTGTTGAGGCGCTGCCGAAAAGACTCAAAAGAAACAGAGAGCAAATCATCAGGGATGCTCACGATAGAGCCTCGGCTATGGTTACTGAGAGGAGCTTTGTAGAGTATTGCGTTAAGACAGCCGAAGCTCGCGCCGCTACTGAAAGGGAAATTTCGATTCGCGCCAAGATGTTGCCGGAGCCGTTGAGAAAAGTCCTTGATGATCTCGTTTCAGAAGAAAAGATCGTCAATCTGGCCCCTAAGCTGTTTGCACATTGCGACACGGTGGATAACGTACAGCGGCAGATCCTCAACATTGTCGGCGACTTCCACCGCGACAAGCCCGAAAGCCCCGGCCTCATCGCCGAGCAGCTTCTCGAAACTTCGGAACTGAGAAAAGACGTCTTTGAAGGCATCCTCAATTTGATGAAGGCACAAGGCCGGCTCGTCGAGAGAAAGAACCGTCTTGCGCTGCCGGATCATCGAGAGAAGTTCAGCGATGCCGAGCAGCAGTTGCTCGAAAAGGTCGAATCACTTTTCAAAACTCGACCTTTCAGACCGCCGAAGCTCGATGAAATCACAAAAGAGGTCGCGGCCAAACCGCAGGACGTTCAAAAAGCTCTGAAGATTCTGACCGAGCAGGAGCAGCTTGTCAAGGTGGACAAAGACCTTCTCTTTCACCGCGAAGCCGTCGAACGCGCCCGGGAGCTATTGACGAACTACATCAAAAAAGAGGGCGGCCTGGAGAGCGTCAAGTTCAAGTACCTGCTCGACACCACCAGAAAATTCGCCATCCCCCTGCTCGACTATTTCGATCGAATAGGCGTAACCAGACGCGTCGGCTACACGCGCCATTTGAAACCCCGCTCGTAGTGACGCCGTAAGGCATTTCGTATCACGGGCATCTTGTCCGTGTTCCGTGGCAAGGAAATGCCCTCGCCACGATGCTCTTACAGGCACACTACAAACGAAAGACTACCCCGCCGAAAAAAAAAATTTCAGATTTTTTTCATTTTTCTGTTGACGTTGGATTACAAATGTAATAATTTACATAAAATTACATTTGTAATCATGGAATTTCAGTCATGAAAAAGGTGCCCAAAATATCTGAGTCTGAATGGATGGTGATGCGTGTTTTGTGGGCGAAAAGCCCTCTGACGGCCAATGAAGTAGTCGAGCGGCTGAGCGGCAAGACACATTGGAAGCCCAAGACGGTCAAGACTCTGATCAACCGCCTGGTGAAAAAAGGAGCGGTGAAATTCGAGAAGGAAGGCAGAAGGCACAAGTATTATCCCGCCGTTGGCCGGGCCGAGTGCGTCGCGACCGAGAGACACTCTTTTGTGCGGAGGGTTTACGGCAGGATTACAAAGCCGATGCTGGCCGCGTTTCTGGAAGATGCCGAGCTTTCGGCCGAGGATATCGCTGAACTGAAAGAGATTCTGGAGCAAAAGGCGGAGGAATGAGACATGGAATCTTTAAGCATGCAGTTGATGCCGGTCTTCGATTGGCTGTTGCGGACGACGTTGCAGGCCGCCCTGCTGTTTTGTCTGATCATGCTGATAAAGCTGATCGTCGGAGGCAGGTTGCCGATACGCTGGCATTACTGTCTCTGGCTGCTGCTTTTGGTACGCCTGGCGACGCCCTGGCTGCCCGAGAGTAAAATCAGCATCTTCAACTGGGTCCCGCGCCCGATTCAGGAGGGCAGAATAATAGAATCCCTCTCGCAGCCGCAGGACACTCGCGGCATGGGCTTCTACATGCGCGGCGGCATGACTGACCGGCAGGAGACAGAATCCGAAGCAATAACTTTCAAATTCGCGAGAATGCTGCCCCTGCTCTGGCTGGCCGGAGGTATAGCTCTGGCAATCTACGTCGGCGCGAGCAACTTTCGTCTCTGGTGGCTCGTTACGCGGGAACGACCGTTGACCGATCAGAAGATTCTCGACCTTCTGGAAGACTGCAAAGCCGAGATGAGCATCCGCAACATTCTCGGGATTGTAACTACCGACAAAGTGAGGAGCGCCGCCCTTTTCGGCTTTGTCCGGCCAAGATTGCTGCTTCCTGCCGGGATGGTCGAGAATCTCAGCCGCCAGGAGTTGCGATACGTCTTTCTCCATGAATTGGGTCACCTCAGAAGGCGCGACATCTACGTCGGCTGGCTGATGAGCCTGTTGCAGGTCCTGCACTGGTTCAATCCGTTAGTCTGGCTGGCGTTCTATCGAATGCAGTCCGACAGAGAACTGGCCTGCGACGCCCTCGTGCTTTCATATGCGCGCAGCGGCGAATCAAAAGAATACGGCCGAACCATCGTAAGTCTCTTGGAACGTTTTTCCCGCCCCCAGCGGCTGCCAAGCATGGCGGGAATATCAGAAAACAAATCTCAATTGAAAAGGAGAATCAAAATGATCGCAAAATTCAAAAAAACCTCACGCACACGCGGAACCAGCGCAATGCTGCTGCTCATAGCATTAGCGTGCATCATCCTGACTAACGCGTATGTGGCCAAGGCCGACTTCATTTTCGGCATCCCAGAAAATCTCGGAGCGAAGATCAATAGTTCTAAACACGATATAAATCCAGGTCTATCACGGGACGGTCTAACCATAAATTACTCGCGGTTTGAGCTTGACTTTTCAGGTTTCGCTGAAACCTGGGTCGCAAAACGTACAACTAAAGTTGCCCCCTGGGATAATCTCGAACATCTTGGCCTATTCGTTGACACGTCTGACGGTGTCACGGACATGATGAAAGCATTGATCGATGCTTTGGGAGGAGGCGTGCCAGGTTGGTTTCCGGCTGATGATCTTGAGGCATACTTTTATCATGAGCTGCCCGGTGGATACGGCGGTTATGACCTCTATGTGATCAAACGCGAGACTGTAGATTCAGAGTGGAGTCCTCCGGAAAATCTCGGCCCAAATGTTAATACTGCAAATAACGAGCTTGCCAGCACTATCTCCCCTGATGGCCTCACGCTCTACTTCTCTTCATTCGGACGGCCTGACGGATATGGCCGTTCAGACCTGTACATCACGACGCGCCCAACACGCTCGCATCCTTGGGGCGAGGCAAAGAATCTCGGGGCGGCCGTTAACAGTTCAAGTTGGGATATTTACCCAATTATATCGTCTGATGGCTTAGTTCTTTTCTTTGTATCCGGCCGTTCCGACGGATTGGGCGGAGAAGATATATGGATGACGAAACGCAAGAATATGTCCGAGCCCTGGGAAGAAGCTGTGAACCTTGGAGCACCGGTTAATACTTCTTATGACGATTACATTCCGTATATCTCATCTGATGGCTCAACTCTGTATCTTTCATCCAACCGCCCCGGTGGGTATGGCGGCTATGATATCTGGCAGGTGCAAATTCTGCCGGTTATTGACCTCAATGCAGATGGTAAGGTAGATACAAAAGATTTACGGAAGCTCGCTCAGTATTGGGGGCAGGATGAGCCTTCCTGTGATATTGCACCGCTGCCTAACGGTGACGGGATAGTGGATGAGAAAGACCTGAATCTTTTTGCCGAACATTTGCTCAAGGAGCTTCGGCCGGTTGCGCATTGGAGGCTTGATGAGGCCCAGGGCGATGTTGCCGTCGACAGCATGGGCGGTAACGACGGGGCGCTGCATGGCAACCCGGTATGGCAGCCGGACGGCGGGGCTGTGGGCGGGGCGCTGCAGCTCGACGGCGTGGATGATTATGTCAGTACGGATTTCGGTCTGGACCCGACACAGGGATCTTTCAGCGCTTTTGCCTGGATCAAGAGCGAAACGCCGGGGCAGGTAATCATATCGCAAATCGGAGGCCCGCTCGGCACGAGATGGCTCTGGACGGACCCGTCTTATGGCAGGCTTATCACATGGCTGATGCATCCGACCTTCGATCCGCTGATGTCGGAAATAACAGTCACAGACGGCCTATGGCATCACCTCGGACTTGTATACGATCTCGACAACTTCCGCCGCAGTCTGTACATAGACGGCGTAAGAGTCGCAAAAGACAATGATATCGTCGGCGGCGAACCTTCCAGCGGCGGCCTGTACTTCGGCGCCGATAAAATGCTCGGCCAGAACACCTTCTTCTCCGGCTTGATTGACGATATTCGCATCTACGACGAAGTGCTGAGCGCTGAGGAAGTCACGGATTTGGCGCGATAGTAATGGTGGGGCAACCCATTCGGCTACGCTCAGGGCAGGTCCCACCCTACATTCTGGATTCCTGCCCATTCGGCTTCGCTCAGGGCAAGCTCTGCACAGGAATGACAATAACAGGCATTGTTAGTAGTTGCCGTGGCTCGCGGAGATGGCCGCGGCAATTTCTTGCGCTGGCAACAGTCAAGCCACAATCTGCTGGAATTTCGTGCCGTTTTTTCGTAAAATAAGGGGTCGCGGCATACAAAGGCTGCGGCATTTATTTCGTGAAAATGTGGATTTTCTGTTACGGAATTCGCTGATTGTCGTCTATTAGGGTGGGTAACAGGAGTTTTGCAAAACTCCACTGGGTGAGTCGTAAGTGGCAGAAATTCCGAAGGGGCTTGTATGGAACAGACAACCGAGCGAGGGGTTGCAAATTCACAGACGACCAACGGCGTCGACGAAGGCCAGTTGATGGAGCGCCTGCACAAGGGCTACGCCAGGCTGCAGCATCAAATACACAAGGTGATCGTCGGCCAGGATGATGTGATCGAATCCATGCTGTGCTGTATGCTCGCCGGGGGGCATTGCATCGTTCAGGGCGTGCCGGGGCTGGCAAAGACAATGATGGTACACGCGATAGCCGACGCGATGAAGCTGAAGTTTAACAGGATACAGTTTACGCCGGACCTGATGCCTTCGGATATAACCGGCGCCGACATAATCCAGCGAGACCCGCAGTCGAAGCAGAGAAAGATGGAGTTCGTCAAGGGACCTATTTTCGCTAACGTGGTGCTTGCCGATGAGATCAACCGCACGCCTCCCAAGACTCAGGCCGCCCTGCTGCAGGCGATGCAGGAGCGGGAGGTAACCGTTGCCGGGCGGACATACAGGCTCAACGAGCCGTTCTTCGTGCTAGCGACGCAGAATCCCATCGAGCAGGAAGGCACGTATCCCCTGCCGGAAGCCGCACTTGATCGGTTTATGTTTATGATCTATATCGACTATCCGAGCGCCAAGGAAGAACATCTGATCGTCAAACAGACCACGACGCAAAAGAAGGCATCCGCCAGACAGGTGCTCGACAGGAACGACATGGTGCTGTTTCAGGAAATCGTTCGTATGGCGCCGGTAAGCGATATCGTGATCGCGTATTGCATCAAGCTGGCCCGCGCGACCAGGCCCGAGGATCAACATGCAACGTCGATGGTAAAGCAATATCTAAAATGGGGCGCCGGCCCGAGAGCGGGCCAGTACATGACGCTGGGCGCCAAGGCAAAAGCGCTGATAGACGGGCGCGTCACGCCAAGCTTCGAGGACGTGCAGGCCGTCAGCAAACTCGTGCTTCGACACCGCGTTATTCCAAATTTCAACGCCGAGGCCGACGGCATCAGCGTCGAGGGAATTCTCGACGACCTCGTAGAGAACGTATCGATGCCGAAATAGTCCGTGAGTCAAATAGAATGATTCTTATTGTCATCCCTGCGGAGTCAGGGATCCAGGAATGCAATGGCTTCAGTGGATTCCCGCTTTCGCGGGAATGACATGTTGTGCTGCAATCATGAAACAAAGCCGCAATTATCTCGATCCGATGTTTTTGAGTAAGCTGGGGAATATGAGCCTCGTTGCGCGATGCGCGGTTGAAGGTTTCTTTGCCGGGCTGCACCCGAGCCCGTTTCACGGCTTCAGCGTTGAATACAGCGATCACAGGCAGTATCACGCCGGCGACGAACTGAAATTCGTCGACTGGAAGGTCTTCGGCCGCAGCGACAAGCTCTACATTAAGCAATTCCAGCAGGAAACAAACACCACCGCCTATATCTTGCTCGACAGCAGCAAGAGCATGTCGTTTTCCGGCAACGGCGGTGTCAGCAAGCTTCAGTACGGTTCATTTCTTGCTGCGGCGTTAAGCTATCTTATGCTCAGTCAGAGCGACAGTACGTCTCTGGTTCTGTTTTCCGAGAGAATCTCGAAACGCATACCGCCGCTTTCAAAACGCACCCATCTGAACAAGATTCTGGCAGCTCTGCAAAACAACAAACCAGCCGGCCGGACGAATCTTGCCGACGTGCTTCGTACGATCGCCGAGACGACAAAAAGACGCGGAATCATCATACTGATCTCGGATTTGCTCGACGATGAGGCCGACATTTATAAGGGGCTGGCGCATTTGAAGTTTCTAAAGCACGACGTAATAGTTTTTCAAACGCTGGATCATCAGGAGCTTAATCTCGACTATGAAGGACTGATTCAATTCGAAGACCTGGAAACCAAAGACAAAGTGCGAACGTTCCCTCAGTCGCTGAGAGATGGTTATCAGCAGCGAGTGTCGGAATTTCTGGATGATATAGAAAAGACCACCGGCAACAGCGGCATCGATTACTGCCTTCTCGACACTTCCAAAACTTTGGACCGTGCGCTGGTGGCGTACCTTGCCAAAAGAAAGAGATTGATGTGAGTTTTGTAGAATGGACATTCCTGTTGGGCGGACTCGCGGTTGCCGGGCCTGTAATCGCTCACCTGCTCGCCAGGCCCAAATTCCGCCGGCTGCCGTTTACGATGCTGCGGTTTCTTCGCACGGGACAGGTCGAGAGCCAGTCCAGACGCAAGTTGCGCGATCTGTTGATATTATTGCTGCGCTGCGCGATAATCGTGCTGATCGCGATCCTGTTTGCCAGGCCGCTTCTGCATACCAGTCCCGATCGCGAGCAGGAAGGATCAGTTTACTTTTTGGGCCTCGACAATTCGATGTCGATGGCGTATTCCGATGCGGACGGCAGTTATTTCGACAGGATGGTTGAGCAAGCGGTTGAATACATTAACTCGGTCGAAGTCGATTCCGGTGCGGCGGCGTTTCATCTTTGCGCTCTGGCCTCAGGGAACTGGCTACGAAATCTGAACAAAGAGCAGGCGCTAGCCGAAATCAAGGCCATGAAAATTGAGCCGGACAGCGCAAGAAGAATAAGTGATTTTCTATCCTGTCTGAGCCAAGCCAATATCTCAGCGGCCATATTCAGCGATTTCACTCCACACACGTTAAAGCAATTGGTCGGCATCGAGGAGCCGGCGGGCGTGTCCGTGTCGCGGGCGCGAGCGCCCTCGACACTTCACTACAAGATAATTGCCGCGAAGCAAGCGATTGATAATGCCGCGATAGAAGATGCCCGCGCGGTCGGGCTTGCCGAGGGAAAATTGACTTTAAGCGCTTCCGTGGTCAACTTCGGTCAGACCGAGCAAATCCGGCAATTAACCGCAAGCACAGGCTCGAGCAGTTCAACTCCGGCGGAGATAAGACTTTCGCCGGGGCAGCGAAGGACCTGTCAGCTCCAGATTGAAATTCCTGATGCCGGACAGGAACATTTGTGTTTGCCTGTCGAATTGAGCTTATCCGGCGCCGACGGGTTAAAGGAAGACGACACGTTTTATCTTGCGGTTTCTGTGCCCGGGCAAGAAGACGTGAACGTTCTGATTACCGGAGACAGTTTCAATCAGTTATTCTTATTGAAGACCGCCATAGACACCCTTTCGCAGATGAATCCATACGGCAGTCTGAAGGCAAGACAGGTGCTATTCAATGAACTTGGGCAGCCGGACTTTGACTGGGCCGACGTGGTGATTTGTTCGACAACAGCAGAGCGGTTGAACACTCTAACTTCCGACGTACAGAATTTCGTGGAAACCGGCGGGAGGTTCATTAATTTCGTGACCGAGCCGGTCACTCCCGGAGCGGCCGAGCAACTATGGCGGCGAAATCTTCTTGCGGCAAAGCCTGCGAAAAGCTTGCGTAAGCGGACTTACCTGCAGCCCGCTTCTTCTGACAGCCAGGCTGGGGGTATGGATAGTATGGCAGCGAAATCGCTGGCGAACTATCGGATCGACAAGGTCCTTATGAAAGGCTACTTCGAATGCACGCCGCACGCCGAAAGCAGATGTCTCTGGCAGTTTCAGGACGGCACGGGTTTCATATACTACAAGAAATGCGGCAGCGGCTGCTCAATTTTTGTCAATACCAGCATTGACGATTCACTCGGGACACTGACCAAGTCGAACGCCTCCGTGGCTTTTTGCCAGTATCTGCTGGGTCGCGGCAGCCGGATCTCCGAGCACTGTTTCGAGCGTAACGAACGAGTTCTGCTCCCCTTGCCTGAAGCGGAAGCTTCTGTTCGTAGTGACGCCGTAAGGCGTTCTCTTGATAAAATGCCCTCACGGGCACACTACGAACAGCAATTCTATGTGAAGACCTGCGACGGCATAAAACGTCCTGCAGCGGTCGCAGATTCTTTTCTTCTAATTCCGGATCCGGCCGGAATCGGATGGGTCAAGACTTTAGACGTTCCGCCTATATACGCAGGAATTAACCTGCCCGGAGGCGAGACCGATATGACCAAACCTACAGAAGACGAGTTGGCCGTCGTCATGAACCGAACATTTCATACGGACACAGAGGGAGACGTTACCGTTCGTAGTGACGCCGCAAGGCGTTCTTCCAAGATGCTCTCACGGGCACACTACGAACTGTGGAAGATCATAGCGTGGCTGGTCATGCTTCTCCTGCTTGTCGAGCCGGTTGTTGCGAATAGATTGAAACGATAGATATGGATTAACATGTCCGAAACGGCAGAAGACAAACTGAACTCCCTCGTCGGGCGAGTGGGCAGAGTCAGGAGGTGGCTGGTGGCTCTGGCAATCCTGAAGGTTGGCGCACTGAGTATGCTTTTTGCATCGGCCTATATCGGGGTCTATGCTTGGCTCGATCATAGACTTAACTTCGGCGAGATCGGCAGAGTTATCGCCCTTGTTTTTCTGCTTTCGGGACTCGGCCTTTTGCTGCACCGACTCACCCGGTTACTACTCAGCCGCGTCTCCTGCAGCGGGGCTGCCAATTACATCGAGAACAGGAAAAGCTTCAATCAGCAGCTTGTAACTGCCATGGAGTATCACGAGAATAAGCGGGAGTATCCGTATTCGGCGGCCCTTGCCGAACGGTTGGTTCTCAGGGTGGACAAGGACTGCCGCGACTTCAATTTTGATTCGACCATCGACAAATGGCAGGGATACGCTCTCGGAGCGATCATTCTATTCGGTCTTGTAGCAGCGTGGTTCTATGTTCGCGACAATTATCTTTATTTCTCTTCATACTTCGCCGGGCTCGCGCACCCGGCGGCTTCGATGGCTCCATTGCCGTCTACGAGGCTGGAACCGATCACAGAGCACATTGTCGCCGAGCCTGATACCGAGGTGACATTAGCCGCCGGGATTGAAGGCCGTACACCGGATTTGGGCAAGCTCGTGCTGGTTAGGCTCGATCCGAATACAACGGAGGATGGAAGTATTCTCAAGCCTCAGGAGATTCCAATCCGACCGATTACTGAATCAGGACAATCGGCGCGTCTTGAGACGACGAGGAGCTTCTCGGAAACAGGTCTCCTCAAGTACCGTTTCGAGACAGACTCGACTTCGACGGACTGGCACGAGCTTAATATCCACCCGGCGCCCGATATAGAGAGCATGACGGCCAAAGTTGCAATACCCAAGAATCCGGCCAGAAGAGAGTGGATCGAACCATATACCGAGAAGATCGGCAACCAGACTCTGGAAGTGATTCCTCAGAGTAACATCGCATTGAAAGTCCGGACAACCGACAAGCTCAAAGAGGTCGCGATAACCGGACTGGACGGCAAGACCGTCACAAAACAGTTGAACGGGGCTAAAGAGTTCGATTACCACTTCAACGCCGACAGAAATGGCTCGATCAAGTTCGATCTCGTCAACGAAGAGGGTTTGGTCAACGAGAACCTGCCTGACCTTACGGTAGTGGTTAAAAACGACGAGCCTCCGAAGTTCAAGCTGCTCTGCCCGGAAGGCGATTACCTGACGACCGACGTAGCAAGCGTACCGATTACCTTCGAGATAACCGACGACTTCGGCTTAGATTCGGCAAGAATGTTGCTCGAAATGCCCGGTTATCAACCAAAGGAACTGAACATCCCGATAGAAAAAGGGGCCAGGAGCCAAAAACACGGCCATACCATCGAACTCGAACAATACGATCTAAGCGTCGGCGACAGCGTACTGTTCTACGCCGAGGCGACCGATGTTGACACCGGCTCGGTACAGGAAAACCGGACGTCGAGCAGCGAAGTTTACTTCATCGAGATCAGACCTTACAGACAAAACTGGCGTCCCGGTCTGGGCGGAGGCCCGGGCAAGGGAGGCATGCCGCCACCCGTGGAGCTGATTAATATTCTCGAATACACTCGCGCGGCTTTGAAAAAGACATGGGCCGTCGCCGCCAAGCCATATCCGACCGAACAGGATCGTTCGGAACTTGACTCGATAGACAACGACGTCCGGTATTGCGCCGAGCAACTGGCGATTATTCGGGACGATCCGGAATACGGATTCACCGAAGGCCATAAGACCGTGCTCAATACGATTCTGAACAATTATGAGAGGGCAAGCAGATATCTGTCCGAGTACAACGCAAATTCCGCAATAACCCACGAGAAAGATGCTTACCGCCTTCTGCGCAAGTTCATTATTGAACTCGATCTTCAGCGGAATCCGCCCGGCAGCGGCCAAGGGCAGCAGCCAAAGAAACCCGACAGTGTAAAAATGCAGGAGAATCCGGAGTTCTCGCAATATGAAGAAGAACGAATAGAGAACGAGATTAAGAAAGTTCAGCGGGAACTGGTCAAGCTAAAGCGGCAGCAGAAAAACCTAAAAGTAACTTTCGAGAATTTTTTGAAACAACAGGCCCGTCGCAAGAGCGCTGCACAACAAAAAGCAAGCGAAAAGTCGTCAACAGACGGCAATCAAGAGCAGGGTCCGGGAAATCAAAGCAGTCCACAGCAGGACAAAGCTACTGCCGACCAAAAGAGCGAGGGCTCTTCGGGCGGCCGGGGCAACGATAGTGAAAAAGACTCCACAGAAAATAGCCACGATTCGCAGGACAACGGCACCGGCAAAGGCACGACAGGAACATCCCCTTCGAGCAACCAGCAAAAAAACAGCGAAGGCCGGAGCAATGCAGGAGGACAGCGCTCCAGCGACAACGCACGTACACACGGACGGGGCGCCGGCAACAGTGAAGACTCCGCCGAAGGTCAAGACGGTCGGCAAGGTCAAGGTGGAAGACAGCGCATGACCGCAGACGCCGAAGCGAGATTGCGGATGCTCCAGGCTAAACAGCGAGCGCTGCAGGAGCAGGTAGCCCAGTTGAAGCGAGACTTGCAGCAGGTGCCTCGGAGCGAGCAGAGCAATATTCAGAGCCGAGCCGAGGCGCAGGAACACCTTGAACAAGCTGTCACAAAGATGGACGATTTTCAGGAAAGTCTGGCCGAAGCGCGTTACCGGGCCGAAATGGAGCGGAGCGAATCGAAAAAGGCCGTTGAATTGATGGAAGCGGTGCGGCGTCAGATGGACCTTGCCGCTGAAGCACTTGATGATGAGCTTACATTGGGCGAGGAGGAAAAGCTCGCTCGGAAGGCCCGGGATATGGCCGAGCAGCTTGCCGAAGATGCCGATGCGCTCGATGAATCTCTGACGCCGGAACAACAGCGGGACATGCTGGCCCGGCTCGAAGCCGCTAAACGCCTGCTCGAAACAATGCCCGAACCGCAGTGGACCACGATGGATCAAAAAAAGGGAACGCAATCAAGCGCAGCGCTTGTCTTCACCACGGGGCCGGAACTCACGCCCGCCGAGACGGCCAGGCAGTTGGCACGTCAGTTCTGGTCGATTTCCATAGAGGCCAGGAAGCGCAGGCAGCAATTGAGCGAAGACGATCCCTCCGACGTGAAATTCTACAGGCAGGAAAACGAATTTTTCGAGAACGCAGCGAAGTTCGACGCCGAAGCGGTGCAGAAATGATATTCGTAGACTATCCGGGACATCTTGTTGCAGTGTTACTTGTGGCGGTCCTTGCCGCATTGACTGTCTTTGCCTTCCGCATGGGGGAGATGCGGCACGCGAAGCTGCGCCGCTACAAATTGCCGCTGATCCTGCTCCAGTACGGCTCGATCCTGATCCTGCTTCTGATTCTCTGGAATCCGTCGCGGCCAAAGGTCAGCAAGACATCGTCGAAAAATACCGTGCTGGCTCTTTTCGACACAAGCGAGAGCATGTCCCTAATCGAAGACGGTCGGTCAAACCGGCTCGACAAGGCTCTCGAAGTATTTGACGAGAAATTTCAATCGGCCGACGTTGACGACACGGGGTACAGAATATTCGGATTCGACAGTGAAAGCTATCACAGCGGCTCGCCGAATTTCCTCAAACGCTGGGGCACCAGGACGGACATGCATAGCATATTTACAGCGATGAGCAGATACGGCCGTTCCGATGCCCACCTCGCAGCCGGCGATCCAGAGAGTCGTAGGGCGGGGCTTGCCCCACCATCATCAATCGGCGGGGCAAGCCCCACCCTACCTGGTAAAGACAACGTCGTTGGAGCCGTCATTTTCACGGACGGACAGGCCGACGACAAGAACATCGACACATATCTTCCTCTCGCAGATAAGGCTTTCCAGACGGTGCTTGTCGGCGTCGGATCAAGGGACAAGCCCGTCGACATAGCGGTCACATCAATAGATTCTCCGCCGCTAATGGCAATCAACACCGCCTGCAGTATCACTGTCGAGATTGCAGCGAGAAACCTCCGGCACGAGCAAGTTACCGTGGAGCTGCTCAAAGACGACTTAGTTATAGATTCCCGACAGATTCCCGCCAATGTCTTTGCTCAGAAGTACGCGATAAACGGTTCTTCCGATAAGAATGTGAAAATGGAATTTGCAATCGGCGCCGACAGCCTCGGCAGTTATGTTTACACGGCTCGTGCAAAGGTGCTCGAAAGGGAGGTGAACCGGGCAAACAACATTCGCAGCACAGTGATCGAGGTCGTCGAGCAAACCAGGCTCAAGGTCCTGCTCTATTCGCAGGTGGCCAACTTCAACATCGGGAAGGTTCGGCAGGCTCTATCCAGAGACAGCAAAATTCAGCTCGACCTGAGCCTGGACGTCATCAGATCGCCGGCGCTGGCCGAAAAGGCATCGAACGTATGCGGGTACGTCAAATTGCCGAGCAATCGGCGCGGATTCTACGAGTATGACGTCATAGTCCTCGGCCCCTGCGACATGGCCGCCTTGACGAAGGTCCAGGTCGATGGCTTGTACAGCTTCGTCGTCGATAGAGGAGGAGGATTGATCCTGTTGCCGGGTAAGGTTGACTCAGGGCCGGCGGCATGGGTAAACCAGAAGGCAAAAGCGCTCGTCCCGATTATTTTCGATACGGACGAGCCAACTATCTGGCCCGACACTGCTGCCAAGCTGGAGCTGACCCTCGAGGGAATTGACAGTAACGTCATCGGAGTGGAAGACCTTGAAGATTATGATGAACCGACTTTGCCGTACTACCGGGTCCCTTACAGCAAACCGGCCGCCACGACGCTCGCGGCCGTTAAGGATACACCCGTAGTTGCCATTCACAGGATCGGACGCGGAAGGGTTTGTCTGCTCAACGCCTCCAAGCTGTATCGGTGGTATCGCGAAGACCTCGACGGCGGATTGCTCTACAAGACGATGGCGGGATTGACGGCTCATCTGGGCAAGGTAACCAAACGCGAATCGACAATAGAGTTGTTCGCCGAACGCCCCGAGGGGCAAGCTGATAAGGTGAGGTTTCGGGCGTACGTCTGCGACGATTCGTTTAAGCCGGTGGGCGGCGCCAACGTCCTGCTGAGCATAGGAGATCGGGTCATTAGCATGGAGGACCGCAGGCGGGGGTATTACGAAGCATTAGTCGAGGACAAGAACAGCCAGACGCTCGTGGCGACGGCCCAGGCCGAGCTTGACGGCGTCTTTCTGGGCGAAAAGACCGTTGCAGTGGAACTGTCGCCTGTGAGCTCCGAAATGACAAACACAGACCTGGACGAACAGTTCCTGCAGGAGCTGGCGGAAAGGGTTAATGGAAAGTATTACCATACAGATGATATCAGAGAGAAGGCCGATCGGATTTTCGAAGCCCCCTCCGGAACTGTCGGTTCACGCAGAATGACAAGCGTATGGCCCAATTGGTTTCTGCTTGCACTGCTCTGCACGCTGCTGTGTTTGAGCTGGTACATAAGACGATCAATCGGTTTGGTTTGAAAGGCTTGACGACAAATATGAAAAGATTAATTGCAGCGACAATCCTGATAGTTGCAGGCATGCTCCCCTGCCTCGGCAAGTCGGGCGAAAAAAGCAAAATACATGCTTTGCTTTTAACCGGCATAAACAAAAACACCAAAGATCGCCAGACAAAAGATAAGGCGCTCGTAGATCTGCGGAGTTTCCTTCTCGAAAATGCTTCTATAAACAGCGACAGATTGGCCATGCTGGCCAACAGCAGGTCGCTCGTTGAGAACGACTCGCAAGTTTCATCGGCCAAGAATCTGAAGGCGAGAATCGATGAGTTCGCCGCTGCTGTTAAAGCTGAGGACAAATTTCTATTTTATTACGTAGGCCAGGCGAACATCGTCGACGGTAAACTGCGTCTCAATCTGCCCGGCCCCGACACAACGCACAAAAAGCTGACGCAGTGGTTGAGTCGGATCAAAGTCTCTTCGATGCTCATCGTTCTGGATTGTCCCGGCGCCGGGCTGGCGGTTGAGACTCTGTCCGGGCCGGATCGAATCATCATCGCCGGCAGCAAAACCGAACAACCTTACAGTACACGATTCAGCGAGTATTTCGTTCCTGCTCTGGCCGACACTCACAGCGATACCAACAATGACGGCAAGGTTTCGCTTCTGGAAGCTTTTACCGCCGCTTCGAAGAAACTGGACGACTTCTATCGCCGAATGGGCCTGCTGAAGACCGAAACCCCGATTTTGGAAGACAACGGCGACGGCAAGGCAACCGAGCAGCCCTGGAAATACAAGGTAAGCGGAAGCGACGGAGCCGGAGCTTCGAAGTTCTTTATTCGAGCCAAAATTGAGGAGTAACTTTCCATGAAGAAACAATACGAACGTATAAGCCGAAGACAATTTTTGAGAAAATCAGGCGGCATAGTCACCGGTCTCACATTGGCGGCGACGGAAGTCGGCTCAGCAGCCAACGGTTTACGTTCGGACGGTTATCCGAACAACGGCCCGGACGATCTCGACAAATATGACTTTCTGATGCCCCGAGTCAGGTTCAGGCACGAAAAAAGAGAAGTCGATCAATGGAACGTCCGCCCCGGCGGCGATGCGAATCTGCTGCGAGAACTCAGCTCGATCATAAGATGCAAGACCAAGCCCGTACGGCAGGCATTCGACTGGCACCCTCAATCGGCTGCCGAAGGCCAGCTAAATGCGGTGGTCAGCTTTGAGCACCTTGAAGATATCGAGAAGTATCCTTTCCTTTTCATGACCGGAGAAAACCACTACCAGTTTAACGACAGAGAGAAAGCCAATCTGAAAGAATACATTTCACGAGGTGGATTTCTGTTTATGGATGACTGTGTCGTCGGAAACGGCGGAGATTTCTTCTACCAAAGCTCTTATGCACTTCTTGAAGAGGTCTTCGGCAGCGGTGCGGTCAGGCACATAAGGTCCGAACACGAGGTATTCCACAACGTTTACGACCTCGGCGAGACCGGCCTGCCGTCATTTCAGCAAATAATTCCCACGTTCCCTGCACGAGGTTTCAGACGGCCCAACCAGTCACCGATGCCGCACATGCGCGGGCACGGCCAAAACCACGGCGCAAGAGGAGTATTTATAGGCGATCGACTCGCGATATTTCTGAGTTCGACCGATCTTCACTGCGGCTGGTGCGACAGTCGCGGCATTACCTTCGGCAGAGCCGGTTACGAAAAAGCAATCCAAATGGGAATAAACATCATAATGTACGCCATGTCGCACTGAGTCGTCCGAGAATGGTTCCTGGAATCCTACGGACCACCACCTGAAAAGCCCCCTATCAATATACCGGCAAATATGTTACAATAGGGTAGTTCGTCGTCGTAATAATTGCAATTTCCGTTTGTAGTGGCGCCGTAAGGCGTTAGGAGCGAGTGCGTTTCGCTGTAGCAACAACCTGAGACATCAGTAGGAAATGCCCTTACGGGTACACTACAAACCGCTCCAATCAGCAATTGAGGAAGGTATTATACAGTGTTCAGATATAGAATAATCATGCCGGTCATAGTGGCCGCGGTATTAGTAGTTGGCTCTGCCAAAGCATACGACTCCTCCGTTGATCCGGATGGTTCGGAAATCGCCCTGTTCGCGGGGGAGTGGAATGAGCTGGGCTTACCGCTTATAATCAACGAGGTCATGGCCTCCAATCGGACTTCCATTCGCGATCCGCAGGGTGAATACGACGACTGGATCGAAATATACAACGCCGGCCCCGAGCCGATCGACGTGGGAGGTATGTATTTGACCGATAATATAGACGATCCCGTGAAGTGGCAGGTCCCTGCCAACAACCCGGCGGCAACCACTATCGGCGCGGGTGGCTATCTATTGATATGGGCGGATGATAACGTAGGCGATTTTGGCCTGCACGCAAACTTCAAGCTCGACGCCGAGGGTGAGGAAATCGCTCTGTTCTCCACCGACGGCAGCACTCTGATTGACAGCCTCGAATTCGGCGACCAGACAACGGACATGTCGTTCGGCAGATATCCGGATGCGGATGAAAATGTGCGGTTTCTTGTCAACGCAACACCGGGCGCACAAAACGACGCCGCATACCTCGGAGAGGTCGAGACCCCCCAATTCAGCCACGAACGCGGTTTTTATGAAAGGCCTTTCAGGGTAACAATCGCCACCGAAACCGAAGGCGCCACCATCTATTATACCCTCGACGGCTCGGTGCCGCACGAACGTATAGGGCGCATTACAACCGGTTCAGCCTATACCGAGCCGATCGGCGTTAGCAGCACCGCCTGCCTGCGGGCCAGGGCCGTCAAGCCCGGCTGGAAAGAATCGGCAACGAAGACAGCCACATACGTGCTAAATGCAAGCGACGAGGTCAAATCGCTGCCGCTGATTTCTCTTGTCGGCGACGAACAAAAGACATTCTACGAACCTGACGGCGTTATGGCTGTCGTCGGGGGCTCGTACAGCGGCAATGGAACGTGGGTCTCAAGCGGCCCGTCGAGCCATAACAACATGATGCAGCGAGGAATCGAATACGAACGGCCGGTCTCGTTCGAGTGGATCTTCCCCCAAGACAATTCCGGTTTTCAGGTGAATTGCGGCCTCCGCGTACACGGCAGCAACTATATGCGTCCGCGTTACCGCAGGCAGAACGGCTACTGGACGGGCAGCGGCAAGATCGCATTCAGGCTCTATTTTCGCGGCAGATACGGCCTGAGCCGGCTCGAGTACCCCCTCTTTCCATTCGAGGTCGAACGCTTCAAAAGCATAGTCATTCGCTCGGGCCACAACGACAGGGTAAATCCGTTTATCAAGGATGAATTGATCAGACGGCTGCAGAAAGACATGGGACACGTCTCCAGCGGCGGGACTATGGCCAATCTCTTTATCAACGGCGAATACAAAGGCTACTTCAATCCGTGCGAACACATCAAGGACGCCTTCTGCCAGGAATGGTTCGGCAGTGACAAGCCGTGGGATGTTATGACCATGAACGGCATTCGGGACGGCGATGCTACATCCTGGAACGCTCTGCTGAATTACGCCCGCAACAACAACTTGTCGCAGGACGTCCATTATGAATATGTGGCCAAGCGACTCGATATTCCGGCATTCATCGACTATCTGATCCTGCAACTTTGGGCCGCCAACTGGGACTGGCCCCAGAACAACTGGTCGGCCGCGGCGGAACATTCCGACGAAGGCGTTTGGCGATTCTTCGTCTGGGATGCAGAGGGCACTTTCCGGCCCGCCCATCTCAATAAGTCCGGATTCAGCGATTTTCCGAGCTGGGCTTCCCAGCCGGCCGGACTGAACAATCTCAGCACACCTATCGCCTGGTTCTACCGGGCGCTGAAGGACAATGACGATTTCAAGCACCTGTTCGGAGATCATCTGAACAAACATCTCTTCAACAACGGGGCGCTGACGGAAGCCAACATCACAGAACGGTTCAATGAGCTGCACGACCAGTTGCTGGGTGTTATTCCCAATATGGATAGATATATTCTAAGCGGTTGGGTCCCGAACCGACGCGACGTTTTTCTGGATCAATGCGCCCGCGAAGAATTATTTACTTCCCCGGGCCCACATTTCAGCGTTAACGGCATTGCGAAACACGGCGGCCAACTGTCGGACCGGGATATCCTCACTATAGCCGGAGAAGGCAGAATTCAGTCGGTATACTACACCCTGGATGGATCCGATCCTCGCCCGGAAGAGAAGCCGCAGCCGATCAACGTAACCAATATCACACTGTTGGCTGAGAACGCCGACAAACGCGCTTTCGTTCCCGGCCGGTCTCTCAGCGATAATTGGAAGGGCGGCGGATTCTTCGACGATTCGAGCTGGCCCGCAGCGACCGCAGGAGCGGGAGGAGTCGGTTACGAGAGACGAAGGAGCCAAACGTATACGGAATTCATCAGCCTCAACGTCGAACAGCAAATGTATCGAAACAGCGCCACGTGTTATGTTCGCATCCCATTCACATTCGATGGCGTTCCAGACAGTCTCGATTTGATGACCCTGAAGATCAAATACAACGACGGATTTGTGGCTTACCTTAACGGCACAGAAATCGCCAGAAGGAACTTCACCGGCGCGCCGACCTGGAATTCGCACGCCGACAGTAAGCGACCGGATTCAGTCGCTTTGCAGTTCGAGGACGTAGACATTACGGCATCACTCGACAGCCTTCGATCCGGCAGCAATGTACTGGCCATTCAAGGCCTCAATTCGTCCGCTCAGGACATGGAATTCTTCATATCCGCCGAGCTATCAGCCGGGCAGGCCGAGACCGACAGCAGCGGCCGGGCCAATGTCTTTGAATTCGACGGACCGATCACATTGCCGCATAGCACCATCGTCAAGGCGCGCACATTAAGCGGCAGAACGTGGAGCGCGCTTACCGAAGCCGTATTCTCCGTCGGTCCGGTAGCCGAGAACCTGCGAATCACCGAGATAATGTATAACCCGCAGGACCCCAACGAGGAATTTATAGAACTGAAGAACACGGCAGCAGAATCGATCAATTTGAATCTGGTCAGTTTCACGGACGGCATAGACTTCGTCTTCGGCGATGTCGATCTCGCACCTGGCGAACACGTGGTTCTCGTGCGGAATGCGGAAGTTTTTGCGGCACGATACCAGACCGGCCGGCAGGCGGTAGCCGTAAATGTGGCCGGACAATATTCCGGCAGACTGGACAATGCAGGCGAGAGAATCACTCTACAGGATGCTGCGGGCAAGACAATCCTCGACTTTACATACAAGAATGGATGGCGCTCGCTCTGCGACGGCGCAGGTTTTTCTCTGACAATCGTCGATGCCGCTAATCCGGATCCGGACAGTTGGAATGAAAAAGAGTCGTGGCGCTCGAGCGCATACTCCGGAGGTTCTCCGGGAAGCGACGACAGCGCCATTATCCCCAATCCGGGTGATATTGTGATTAACGAAGTCCTCACCAACCCTGCCGCCGGCGCATCGGACTGGGTCGAACTGCATAATACGACCGGAAAAGCTATAGACCTCGGCGGATGGTTCCTCAGCGACGACAAAGACTTACTCGCCAAATACGAAATCCCCTTCGGAACAGTGATAGAACCTTACGATTACCTTGTTCTCTATCAGGATCTTAATTTCGGCAACACGAATGACCCCGGTACTCACGTGCCGTTCGGATTGAGCCGAAACGGCGAAGAGATTTGCCTGAGTTCGGCGCATAACGGAGTCTGGACCGGCTATCGCAGTTCTGAGGATTTCGGAGCGTCGGCCGCCGGCGTTTCGTTCGGCCGTTACGACAAGAGCGGCACGGACAACTACGATTTTGCGGCTATGAGCATCCCTACCCCGGGCGCCGTCAACTCCGAGCCGAAGGTCGGCCCGGTAGTCATCAGTGAAATCATGTACAATCCCGATTGGCCCGCAGGAAGTGCATACACCAATGACCAATACGAATACGTCGAGATTCACAACATCACGGATCAGCCGGTGACTTTGTATGATTCCGAAATTGCTCTTGGCTGGAAGTTCACTGACGGCATCGAACTCACCTTCCCGAATGATTCTCGTGTAACAATAGTCCCGGACGGACGCATCCTCGTCGTCAAGAATCGGGAGGCTTTTTCCGTGCGTTATCCGAACGTGCCTGTCGAGATAATCTTCGGCCCCTACGAAGGCAGGCTGAGCAACGCCGGCGAGAAGCTGGAATTTTCCATGCCGGCCGACGTAGACAACGACGGCAAGAGTTATTATGTATGTGTCGATAGAGTCAACTACAGCGACGGCTCGCATCCGGATGACAGCCCCGCTTCGATAGATCGCTGGCCCGTCCAACCGGACGGATATGGCGGTTCTCTGACGAGAAAGACCACGTCAGATTATGGTAACGACCCGGCCAACTGGACCTGGGCCCTTCCGTCTCCGGGAGAATGACGCTTGTAGTTCGTGGCGTGGAGAAACCCGTTCGTAGTGACGCCGTAAGGCGTTTCATGCCCTTACGGGCACACACTACAAACTTCAGCTTCCCGGAGAGGGCGCAGATGCGATCCAGTTGTCTGGATCGTTGCCGTAGCCGGTCAGCATCTTTCGAGTCAGCGAGCCGCCGTTGCCGTCCGCCTCTATGGGCCAGATATCTATCGCTCCGGGCACGTCTTCCGGATGCGAGCCGTCGCTGTAGTTGATCCTGTCGATGCGGATATAATGAAATTCACCGGTTTCGTCGATGTCGCCGGGCATGCTCAACTCCAGCTTCTCGCCGGAGTTGCTCAGCCTGCCTTCATAGGGACCCAGAATAATTTCAGCAGGTACGTTCGGATAGCGCCATGCAAATGCAACGGGATCTCTTGCGAGGATCACGAATCCTCCGGTGGGAATCGTTACCATCGGATCGACCGGAAAAGTGTACTCGATACCATCGGTGAACTTCCAGGGCAGAGAAATCTCAGAGTCGTGCAAAGTCACCGGCTCGGGTGAGATATTGTGAAGCTCGATGTATTCGTATTGGTCATCGGTATATGGACTGTCGACCGGCCAGTCGGGATTGTACATGATCTCACTGATAACTATCGGACCGACCTTTGGCTCGGAATTGGCGGCGCCCGGAGTAGGGATGCTCATCGCCACAAAATTGTAGTTGTCCGTGCTGCTCTTGTAGTAGCGTCCGAAAGGCACGCCCGTCGCCGATGCTCCAAAATCCTCGGAACTGCGATATCCGGCCAACTCGAAACTCTGCGCCGAGCTGATGTGCACCGTTTCCCCGTTTTCACTCAGAGCGAACGGCACATGGCAGCCGGGATCGTTCACGTTGCCGAAGTTTTCGTCCTGCCGGAAGACAATATATTGGTCGGGAGCAATTATTGTACCTGGCGCAATGTTATATTTTGCAAGGTTGTTGCCGTTGTCGCTGAGATACCAGCCGCCGATGTCTATAGCCGTATCGGCGGCGTTGTATAATTCGATCCAATCGGAAGCATCACCATGTGCGTGAGCCATGATCTCATTAATCACAATCGCGCCGGGATCGGGCACTATGCCGCTGTCGTCTCGCCCGGGCGAGCCGCCGACATACGCACCGGCGCGCCAGAAATCCTTCTCATTCCAGGCATACGAATCGGGATTGGACGGATCGATTGCCGTCAGCGAAAAGCCTTCTCCGTCCGCAATCGGACGCCAGCTGTCTTCATAGTCGAAGTCGAGTATTATCTGCCCCGCCGCATCCGCCAGAATGATTCGCTCGCCGCCGTTGCTGAGTCTGCCTGCGTATCGGCCGGCGACGTTTACTGTGCTGCCATACTTGTCCCTGAAAGCATCGGGATCGCGAGCCACCACGACGTTAGCCCCGGCCTCCAGATCGGTGCTCGGGAAAGTAAAATCTATGCCGTCTATAAAACTCACAAGATTCAGATTGATTGTCTCGGCGCCGATATTCCTCAATTCGATGAACTCTTCATTTGCATCCGGCGGATTGTACATAATCTCCGTGATGCGCAGGCTCTCTGCTACGGGCCCTACGGCAAAGTTCGCCTCGTTCATCGCGCTCCAGGAACCCCCGCTCAAGGAGCGCGCCTTGATATTGCTGCTCGCAGTCAACGGAATGGGGCCGGCATATCGATTCACACCGGGCAAATCGGAATCTCCCGGGTCGTCACCCGCCGCACGCAGCTCCAACGAGATCAAAAAATCGGAGCTTGAAGCCGAATGGTTCATGCCGTGAATGGCCAGCAAGTTGGCGCCCTGCCGCAACAGACCGACAGAGGATGAAAGGTCTATCGGCTCGAACCGTATGGCCTCGGGGTCCGGACGGCTGGCGAGGGCGGCTCCGTTCCAGGAGAAGCTGTTGCCGACGTTTCGGCGGGCGACCTCAACGCCGTTAAGATAAGCGACAAATCCATCGTCGTATCTAATATTCAATGTCAACGATTTGAAGTCATTGATATCGTCGTTGAAAGCAAACGGGATACGAATATAACAAGAGGTGCTCCTGCCGTACATGCGCTCTTCGAGATCGAGACTGATAAGGCCGTCGTAGTCGAACTGCCTGTCATAACCGACACCGCCGGGGCTTCCGGAAGATCTCGTCCAGCTCCGGTCGCTAAAGCCGTCCGGGTTCTTCCAGGCATCTCCTATCGCACGGCCCGGCACTAATACGGACTTCTGAGCGCTTTCGGGAACGAGAACGCCCGGGTCCTGCGAGATTACCGGTTGATAAGGATCATCGCCGTTGACCGTGTAATAGATCTCGCCGCGCGGCGCGGTCATGACCAGTTCGAAGCCGGGGTTAACGTATCCGCCCTGCTGATTGAACGCCGGCGAAGGCCCGGCATATTCCCTGCCGATCTGACCGTCCATCCAGTTGAGTCTGTCCTCGAGCCAGCCCTTCATCCAGTCGATTTCTTCCTGGTAGGTGTTGGCGATGTACCAGTTCGGCCAGACGCGGTTTCCGAGGATGTTCCATCGATCGAAGTTCCTCGCCTGGGCCTCACTCAATAGTCTCGCAGTATCGTCAATGTAGTTGAGCAGCCTGCTCGTGGTGAACAGATTCCTTCGCAGTTCGAACCACCTGTCCGCATAGCGCCGCTGGAACCACGGATCTTCAAACAGACGGCGCCACCACGGATATTGAGCTGCACTGATCAGATCGTAGTACCATCCCGTCGGGATCCATCCGTTGAGATAATCGGCGTTGCCGAGAGACAGGTTATAGTCCCAGGCGGGGCCCATCGTTATCTTGCCGCCACGGTCTTTGTGCATGTAAGTACTAAGACGAAAACCGTCGATGTTCTTCGTCAGCTCGACCAGGATATGAATGTCGATAAAGGAGTCCACGTCAATGTACTTGCGGTATCCCAGGTTGGGGTCCCTGAAGTTCGGTCCTCTGAGCGCCGACTCGAACTCATTGATATGATTCCTGAGCCACTCCTTTTGTGGCTCGGTTATGTCATAACCATTCGGATCGACATAGATTAGCTGTAGAGCCGTGCTGGT
The DNA here is from genome assembly GCA_964598225.1 of uncultured Pirellulales bacterium. Taxonomy (GTDB): domain Bacteria; phylum Planctomycetota; class Phycisphaerae; order Sedimentisphaerales; family Anaerobacaceae; genus SG8-4. Next base: position 23,923 of record CAZRBG010000040.1, on the reverse strand, counting down.
GTTGAACGTAGGTTCGCCCGAATCGAGCTTGTCCTTCTTGAAGATATAGCCGCCCGTTATCTCCGGCTCGGCGTTGTCCTCCGGCCCGAGCGCCTCGATATCGACGCGATCTTTGCCCCGCTTGATCTTCTCCATAAGGACATACACGCCCACGTAGTCACTCATCGAGACACTTCCGCCATCGGTATTCAGAAACACCTCAATGAACTTCGTTCGAGAGGCGTACCGGCCCATCTCGTTGCTCCAGTTGTACGACAGGAAGTTTCGCATTAACGATTTATCCGAATATGGTCCCTGCAGAACCCAGTCGGACTCTGCGGGAAAGCCGAGGACCGAAACAGCCACTTCGCTATTATTCTCATCCCAGGTCTCGAGGTGATATTGCTTTTTCGCAAAGCCCGTCGAACTCTTGCCGCGAATATTCATACCGATCCTGTTAATGAGAGAAGGCGGATCGGCAATATCGGCACGTCCGCCGGAGTCGGTATCGACGAAAGCAGCAAGACCGGGCGTGTGTGTGTTCTGATTGATGCTTTGACCGAATGTATCTATTACGACGACAGGCAGGTTGGAAGTGAAACCGCGACCGCCATAATTCAGGAATACGTAAGACTGTGTCGCAACATTCGAGGATTTCCAGCCTGTCTTCATCGCGACGGCTCGAACAGACGTGCTGCTGCTGACAAATATCGGGCCTGTGTAAACAGTCCCGCTTCTCGTGCGGCCGCCCATTTTGCCCGGCTCGGATCCGTCGAGGGTATAATATATCGCGGCGCCTTCGGTTTCGCTGGCCATAGTCAGTTGAAATGGCTCGTCGTAAAAACCCGCTTCCCGGCTGAACCTCACCTCGGCTACCTCACCGGGATATCCGCCGGTGTTCTCAGCGCCGGGACTGGGAAATCCGAAAAACCGCAGACCTTCTTCAGCGTCCGGATAGCGGCCGAAAGAAACATCCGCAGTCTGCTCCCCGAAGACGATGCTGTCGATCAAAGTAACGCCGTCGCCGGCAAACAGACCTATCTCCTCGCCATCGGCGCTTAGCCTGAAATTAGCGTGCAGACCCGAATCGTTTGTGTCTCTGTCGGCCCATATAAGCATGTACCCGCCGGGGGGAATTGTAGTCGCAACTCGCCCGTTACCGGATATGAACCACTTATCGGGAACGGAAAGATTATCCGTAAGATATAATCCGCCGACATTGACGGGATCGGGGCCGTAGTTATGTATCTCTATCCAGTCGTCGAACTGCCCCTGAGTATCCGGTAAAAAGCCGTCGTTCGAAGCCATGAACTCATTAATGGCCAGGGGCATTACCCTTTCAAGTAGGGGCTGGACAGGATTCGGACCGGCGTCTCCGCCTCCTAAGCCGGCCCTGGCAGTATTCATCAAAGGCACGGCTGACACAAAAGCAACTGCCAACGTGCTAAAACACTTGTGCATCTTTCAGCTTCCTCGCGATGTATCGTCTGATTGCCGGGAACTTCTATCACAGTTTGGCCCGGTTATTCATATTAACATACCGATAAAGGTGAGTCAATGCTTTCGGCTCTTGCAAAGCAGATCCTCGTCGGTGTAAGGCTCGAAAAGCGCTTCTCCGGCGGCATTTCAGCGAACGAGATCAGTCTGTAGCTCTTTATGACCCGCCTCGACTTTGTCCTTGGCAAGCATGCCCGGTTAATATCGACCTGCCTTTCAAACCACTTAAAGAGAAATATCTTTGGCCTGGGACAGCAGGATATTAAAAATCTCCGGACCGATAACACTATGAAACGACACTTTGTTTTGCCGATGATTTATAACTTCCTAACCGGCCAATTTATGTCTCGGATAACGGCAATTGTTCCACAGGCTGACATACCGTGCCGATGATTTAAAAGTTTCCGAAGTCAGAGTCGATTAACGCCGATAGATTTGTTCAGCAGTAACGTGTGCCGATCTCGAATAGTATTAGTGCAATAAACCGAGTAATCATTCAAAGGAATGGAGAATGGATAATATTGCCGAGCGCCCTGCGGCTTTAGTGTCGATCAGTCGTGAAACAACCGTCAAAGCAGCGGCTGCCAAGATGCGCGAGAACAAGATTGGTTGCCTTATCATAAATGACAGCGACGGAAAGTTCGCAGGTATTGTCACCGAACGCGATATAGTGACAAGGGCGGTAGCTTCGTCGATGGACCTTGATAAAATAGCCGTAGGCGACATCATGACTCCACACATCGTCTCATGCCCCCTCGGAACACCGAGGAACAAGGCACGAGAAATTATGGTGACCAACGGCATCCGCCATCTGCCTGTAGTGGACAACGGGGCTGTTATCGGAATCTTTTCGGTGCGCGATCTTCTGGGACAGCAACTGCTCGAAGATCGTGCCGCCGCCGAAGAGGTAACAATGCTTTCCAACTGCCTCAAGAGCATCGAATTGAATGAAGCCGCCGAGGCGGTCACTAAGGAGGTGCCAAGACTTTTTCAGGCGGAAGGATGCGTGCTTTGTCTCTGCAGGACTAACTCGATAACCGGCGAAGTCTCTGAAATCGTTGAGCCCGAACTGGCCAGCTTCAACAAATGTCTCTGCCCGAGAGAGCAGATTGTGCGGCCGGACGATAATCTCAAGCTAATCGATGAAGGCGGATATTACAGTGATATTATTCCAAGCGTCTGCAAAGAGGTCGGGGCGAAGGGGCCGCACATGGTTATCCCGCTGTCAATATCCGGATTCGACGCAAAACACGATCAGAGCCTGTCGGGATATTTGTGCATGTGCGGGTTGGCCGGCTGGACCACCGCAAACAGAGAGCTTACTTCCTATAAAGCCAGACTGACCCGCGGAATCCTAACTTCACACCTGACCAACGCCAACCTATATCATCAGGCAAGGCTAACTTCAGAAACCGACGCCCTTACCGGCGTAGGTTCCAGACGGCTGCTCGAAGACAAACTGGAAGCAGAATACTCCCGCTCGATACGTTATGAATGTCCGTTCTCAGTGGCTATAATTGACCTGGATAATTTTAAGACTATAAATGACGTGCTCGGTCACGCGACGGGAGATGAAGCATTGAAAGAGCTTGCATCCTGTATGTCGGCCGAGAAGAGAACGCCGGACGTTCTCGCCCGCTACGGAGGCGATGAGTTCGTCATTCTCATGCCCGAGACCGAAGCGAATGACGCCGTCTTGCTGCTGGAAAGGATCAGAGAGAAGGTCCGGGAGATAAACCTTGCCGAAAACATGTCTATGACTGTAAGTTCTGGAATCGCACGTTGCCTGCCCGACCAGGATGACTCCTTCAGCGATGTGATCCGCAGAGCGGATCTTGCCCTTTACGAGGCGAAAAGTGCCGGGCGTAACTGTGTTAAGGTTTGGAATCCTTCTATGTCAAAGGCGCTCACCGCCAACGACATCGAACTCGAGAAGATCAGAAAGCTCAAGAGACGCATTGCGGGCATGTCTCAGCAGGCGGAGAAAACCTTTATCGAAAGTATCTGGGGATTGGTGCAGGCGCTCGAGGCCAAAGATCCTTATGCAAAGAAACACTCCGAGAACGTGATGCACTATTCCATGGCTATCGGCAGCACAATGAACGTCGGGCCCAGGCAACTGGAAGTGGTTCGACGCGCCGCTATGATCCACGACATCGGAAGGATCGGGATTCCCGATGCAATACTGTTCAAGCCGAACAGGCTCACCCCTCACGAGCACAACATTATCAAGCAGCATCCCCTGATCGCGGTGCGCATTCTGGGCAAAATGAGCTTCCTCGAGCAGGAAATAGGCATCATTAAAGCCCACCATGAGAAGTGGAACGGCCAGGGCTATCCCGACGGCGTCGAAGGCACTGCGATACCGCTCGGTGCGCGCATACTTGCCGTAGCCGATGCATTCGACGCCCTGACCTCGAACCGTTCGTATCACAGATCGCGAACTTCCGCAGAAGCGGTCAGATTACTGGTCGATTCCGCCGGATACGACTTCGATCCCGACGTCGTTACAGCAATGGTATCATGGATTGAGCAGGTGAGCGCCCCGCTGGGCGGTATGGATCACCTGAAAATGACACATCTGCTTGACTCGATGAAGAAACCCGAAAAAGCCGCTACGCTCGAGCCTGCCGGCGTCGCTTCCGCAACTGAAGATTGATGTTCTCAATTCGAACGTCAAACGGCGGATGCGAAGCGAAGTAGTCACCAAGACGTTCCGTCGCGTCGCGGGCATCCTGCCCGGGCTTCGAGGGCGTTCCCGCCTTCGCAGGAATAACATCCCCCTCGCCATGCTTCAACTGTTGCAGACGCCGGAATAACCGGACACATCCGCGCGGATCGTACCCGGCGGCGGTTACTAATCTCACTCCGAGTTGATCGGCCTCCGACTCCAGCTCACGAGAATACGAACTCTCGAGGTACTGGATCCCCACCTTGCGAAGCCAGCCGCCAGCAGCGCCGCGAACAGGTGCCGCTCGCGATGCGGCGGATATCGCCGAACTGCTGACAATGCGGTTCATCGCATGACCCCGGATGACATGAGCCATCTCATGTCCGAGTATGAAAGCCATTTCGTCCCGACCCCGCCGGCAAAGATCGACCAGCGACGTGGTAACGAATATGAAGCCGCCCGGAAGAGCAAAGGCATTGGGTTCGGCGCCTTCGACCGCTTCAAAACTGAATACGCGCAAATTGTTCGCAACGCAGCCGGCCACTTTGCGACCTATGTCATTCAGCATTTGCTCGATCTGCGGATCGCGGCCGCGACTCAATTGTCTCCTGACTTCGCGCGCCAGGTCCCGGCCCACTTCGTGCTCGACTTTAATAGCGTCGGCCTCAGTCCCGGTCATTGATTGCCAGACCCACTTGGCTTTGCGAACCTGCGGGCCGGCCTTTCTGCCTAAATTATAAAAAAGCTTGCTCATATTTTATGCCTAATCTCGGATTTCTTTATTCATATTATAAGATCATACCTAACAAATCAAGCTGAAGTTCGTATTGTTTAGTGGCTGGGACGGATTACGAGATACATAGTGCTCACGACATATATGGATAGTGCTTGCTTTCCGCCTGCTGAAAGGATATTATCAGTTGAAATGCATCTTCGGCTGTATTGTCGGAGAAGATGTTGATATAGCCGGTCATCACAGCTAAAACCGGTGTTTTGTTTAAGTTCGCTGATTCCCTTTGGAAGTGTATATGTATTCAGACTATATTCGTAACGTCGCGATAATCGCTCACGTCGATCACGGCAAGACCACGCTGGTCGATCAGCTTCTGTACCAGTCCGGCATGTTCCGGTCCGGGGAGCTTGACAAATTAGCCGGCGGCGAACACGGCCTGATAATGGACTCCAACCCGCTCGAACGCGAGCGCGGCATAACAATTCTCAGCAAGAATTGTGCGATTAACTATACGGATTCCGAAGGTAAAGAGTATAAGATCAATATTATCGACACGCCCGGGCACGCCGATTTCGGCGGAGAGGTCGAGCGGGTCCTGAAAATGGCCGATGGCGTTTTGCTGCTGGTAGATGCATTCGAAGGCCCAATGCCGCAGACAAGATTCGTCTTGACGAAGGCTCTCGAACACAAACTATGCCCTATCGTCGTTGTGAACAAAGTTGACCGGGAGAACAGCAGGCCGGACGACGTCGTCAATGAAGTATTCGATTTGCTCGTCCAGCTCGACGCCGAATCGGAGGCGCTTGATTTTCCGCTCATATACGCCTCCGCCCGGGATGGCTGGGCAACAACGGACATTGACACCCGAACCGACAATATGCAGGCGATCTTCGATGCCTTTATCAATAACGTCCCTGCCCCCCACGTCAAGCCCGACGCCCCTCTGCAAATGCTGGTTACAAACCAGGAATATTCCGATTATGTAGGCAGAATCGCCGTTGGCAGGGTGTTCGCAGGACAAATCGCCGAGGGCGAGAGAGTTACCGTCATCGACAAAAAAGGCCTGCACACTCAGCAGAAGGTCATGCAAATTCATCAATTTTTCGGCCTCGGGCGCAAACGCGTATCGAGCGTTCAGGCCGGTGATATCTGCGCCATATCCGGCCTCGATCCGATCGAGATAGGCGATACGATAGCCTGCGCGGAAAAGCCTTCGCGACTGGCCGTCATCTCCGTTGACGAGCCGACAATGACAATGACCTTCAGGATCAACGACGGGCCCTTCGCAGGCAAGGACGGCAAATATCTCACCAGCAGACAGATCGGCGAAAGACTCGATAGGGAAATTCAGAAGAACGTCGCTCTGAGAGTCGAGCCGGGCCGGACTCCGGAGGAATTCAGCGTATCGGGACGAGGGCTGATGCACCTTGGCATCCTGCTGGAGAACATGCGGCGGGAAGGCTATGAAATCTGCGTCGGCAAGCCGAACGTGATTCTCAGAAAAGTCGAGGACCGGCGTCACGAACCGATAGAACTGCTCGCAGTAGACTGCCCGCTGGATTGCCAGAACTCCGTCATGAGCCTGCTCGGCGACCGGCGAAGTGAAATAGTCAAAATGGACGCCAAGACCGGAGCAAGCGACTTCATCCACATGGAGTTCATGATCCCCTCGCGCGGCCTGTTCGGGCTGCACGCCAGGGTAATGAACGCGACCCGCGGCAGAGCGATGATACATCACACGTTCGAGAGATACGAGCCGATGCGAGGTTCGATACCGCAGCGAAAAGCCGGAGTCATGATCGCCACAAATACCGGTCAGGTAACGTCTTACGCTCTCGATGCCTTGTACGACCGCGGCATGTTCTTCGTCGAGCCCGGCGAAAATGTCTACGAAGGCCAGGTCGTCGGAGAGCACTGCAAGGATAAGGACATACCGGTAAATGTCGTCAAAGGCAAACAGCTCACCAACATCCGCGCCGCCGGCAAGGACGACGCCTCCAAAGTCCGGCCGGCGAGAAAGATGAGCCTCGAGATCGCCCTGGAGTACATCCAGGAAGACGAGCTTGTCGAGATATGCCCTAATTCGATTCGAATCCGCAAACGCCTGTTGAAAGAGGGCGACAGGCGCCGGCATGCCCGCCAGGCGACGCATTGACGATGAACGAGGGGAGAAAGTCCTATGGACTCCTTACGGAGGACGATGGACATAGTAAATGCGTCACTCGTCCCTCTTCCCCCGTTTTCTCTTGTCGTCTATCTTCTTTTTGTTTCTGTTTCGAGCCAGGTGCTGAGGTGCTTCGAGTTCGGTCTGCTGGCCCTTATCACCCACAGCCCGCATCCATTCGAGCAGGCGATTCCTCAGACGAATCTTGACTTCAGCATACTCAGGATCATCAGCCAGATTGTTCCATTCGTACGGATCCTTGATTATGTCGTAGAGTTCTTCCTCGGGTCTGTGCTGATAGCGGCGGACCTTCTCGGCGGCATCGGAATCGGTTTTCGCTTTTTCCCGCCATGACTCGAAAATGCTCGATTTGGTGCAGGCGTTCGTGAATTTCACCTCCGGGGTAAAATTCCACACGTATTTATACTTCCGCGAGCGAATCGAACGGATGCCGAAATGCTTGGGTGCGTTGATTATGCCGCGAGTCGTCATCTCACCGAAGACGTATTGCTTATGCTCGTTCTTTTTGCCGAAAAGCACCGGCAGCAGGCTCTTGCCGTCGAGCACCGCCGGCGGCGTACCACCTGCCGCCTCGATATACGTCGGCAGGACATCCAGATACTCGATCATCGCATCGCTCACCGTGCCGGGCTTGATCCTGCCGGGCCAGCGGGCAATGAATGCCGACTGCAAGCCCGTATCGTAACAGGTCCATTTGCCGAACGGGAAGGCCGATCCCTGCTCGCTGACGACGATGACCAGGGTATTGTCCGCAACGCCGTGTTTGTCGAGCAAACCCAGGATTTGACCCACCTGCCAGTCATAGTACGTGATCTCAGCCAGATATCTGGTCATACACTCGCGGGTTTCTTCGGTATCCACGAAGTACGGCGGCAGCTTCAGCTTGGCCGCGTCGTATCGCGCGGGATCGCCCTTGTTCCAGGGCGAATGCGGCTCATTCGAGCACGCGAACAGGCAAAACGGCGTGTCGCTCTCTTTACATTCGCGCATCAGATTGTCGACGGCCTCGAAATCGGGATTCCTCTTACCTGAGTATTCGAACGGGAATACCTCTCGCGGACTGATGTGCTTTTTGCCGCTGAGAGCTACGCGGTAGCCGAGAGGCTTTAGATAGTGAACGACGCTTTTCGTGCCGTCCTCGGCGAATGCGTGATTCGGATACGCCCCACTCTTGACGGGATACAGGCCGGTATAGATATTGTGCCGCGTCGGCGAGCACATCGGCGCCGCCTGAAAACAATGTGTAAATCGCATCCCTTCGGTGGCCAATTTGTCAATATTGGGCGTGTGGGCCTGACCGCCATAGCAGCCTATGTCGTGATAGGTGCAGTCATCAGCGATTATGAACATAAAGTTGGGCTTTTTCTTGCCGTGGCTACCCCAGGAGACACTACTCACGCCGGCAAACATCCCCGCGGCTGCCATCTTCAAGAACTTACGTCTTCTCATTACTTGGTCCCTTTCAAAATCAACTCGGCAGGGTGTGTATCGCACACCGCCTCGTTATTGGCATGCAGTGCACACCGTACCGTACTATATCCCCTGCACACTAAAACCGCAATAGCTTCGTCTTTTGTCGGAGAAGTATCACTACGGCGTGTGCTCGCCCAGTGTTCTGTCGAGGTTGTAAGCGGCACTGATAAGCGCGATATGTGTGAAAGCCTGAGGGAAATTGCCGAGAGCTTCACCGCTCGGACCTATCTGCTCGGCAAAAAGTCCCAGATGGTTACCATACCCCAGCATTTTCTCGAACAGCAGGCGGGCCTGATCCAAAGGAGCTCGATCTGTGCGGCCCGCCCGAGTCAGGGCCTCTACGAGCCAGAAACTGCAAATATTGAACGTCCCTTCTTTGCCCTCCAGCCCGTCGGCACTATCCAGGGCATTATATCGATAGACGAGGCCGTGCGAAGTCAGGCCACCCTGCTTGGGAGAAGTGGTTATGGCATCGATCGTCGCGAGCATCCTCGGATCGGTGGGCGACATGAAAAACATAAGGGGCATGATCAAATCGGCGGCGTCCAGAGCATCATCTTCATAAGCCCGAACGAAGGCTTTTCGCTCTTCATTCCAGCCCTTTTCAAGGATTTCCTCATAGATTGTATTTCGGCATCGCAACCATTTATCCACGGGCGCCGGGAACGACCGCTTCTGCGCCAGCCTCAACGCACGATCTATCGCCACCCAGCACATGAGTTTCGAGTACACATGGTGCTTCGGATCGGCGCGTATCTCCCAAATACCGTGATCTTTTTGGCGCCAATTTTCACATACCCAGTCTGTCATCGCCCGAAGCCTGGTCCAGAGGTCGTAGGATATGGGTTCTCCGTATTTGTTATGCAGGTATACGGAGTCCATCAGCTCGCCGTAGATGTCTAATTGAATCTGCGCGTACGCGGCATTGCCAATGCGAACGGGCCTGGAATCTTTATAACCATCAAGGTGCTCGAGGATTTCTTCCGTAAGCTTGCTCTCGCCATTGATGCTGTACATTTGCTGAAGCGACCCGCCCGAACCCGCCCCGCGGCAGCGCGTGTGAACCCATTCCATGAAGTTGGCGGCCTCTTCCTGGAAACCAATGCGAATGAGAGCATAGACTGTAAAGGCCGCATCGCGAATCCACACGTAGCGATAATCCCAGTTTCGCTCCCCGCCGATGACCTCCGGCAGACCGCAGGTAGGGGCTGCAACAATGGCGCCGGAAGGCTCGGAAGTGAGAAGTTTGAGGACAAGAGCAGAGCGGTGCACCATCTCCCTCCATCGACCTTTATAATTACAGCGGGATATCCACTTTCTCCAATATTTCACGGTTTTGTTGAATAATTCATCCGCTTTCTGCTCTGAGAACGGCAGGCTGCACGCCCGGCCCTGTTCGATGCTCTGCAGAACGAACACCGCCGATTGCCCTTCTTCAAGTGTAAAATCGGCAACCGCCGATTTTCCTTTTTCTGCAAGAGGTATATCCGTCGCAAGGCCTAAGCTTTGTCTCGAAGAGTGAAAACAGACACCCTTTGGTGTTATCACCGTGTCATGATCGTCTCGGCCATAGTTGAAAGCCGGATCGCATGTCATACGAAGAGTCAAAGTTCCGCTGAGAACACTCACCTTTCTTACCAGTTCATGGTCTTCATCGGATTCATCCACATATACAGGCATGAAATCTATCGTTTCCGCCACTCCTTCACAGCAATGGAAACGGGTTATCAGCACATTGGTTTCCGGCCAATACAACTGCTTATACGTGATAACATCGCTTGAAGGCGAGATGGCGAATCGCCCGCCCTTGTTTTCATCCAGAATCGCCGCGAAGACGCTGGGCGAATCAAACTCGGGCAGACAAAGCCAATCTATAGAGCCGTTCTTACCGACCAGTGCCGCAGTTTGCATGTTTCCAATGAGACCATAGTCCTCGATGGGTTGGTACATTACGTTGCCTTTCTCGTTCTGCGTTCTGCGTTCTGCGAAGCACGCGGCACGCAGTACGCTGAACGACCATTCTAAAGATGGCGGCTGCGGATAATTGATATAACCAGCCAGATTCCGATGATCGCGGCTACAATATAACCGAGGACCCCCATTGTCTGAAGTCTTATCAGTCCCAGAACCATTCCTTCCTGCGCGACTAAAAGGCTGGACGCCACCAATAAAGCTGAGACGATCAAGGCAAAACTAACGCGATTCGAACTCTTGTCCAGCGTCTTGGTCAGAGTCTCGAGATGCTCGTGGTGAACTCGAACCTGGAACTTGCCTTGCCGAAATTTGGTCAGCACGGCGTTTATATCTTCAGGCAGCTTCGAAGCAAGATCGCCGGCGTCCTGAAAGGCCCTGCGGATATTGCGAACCACGTGGCGGGGCTCGAAATCCCGGAAAGCGGATCGCTGGGCATAAGGTTTCAGCGCTTCGATGAGTCTGTACTCGGGGTCCAACGTAGTTGCCACCGACTCAATGGTCATCATGCTTTTGAGCATCAGGGTGAATTGAGTCGGCGGACGAACGTAGTTGTGTCGAAATAAATCGAAGGTTCTCATGCCTATCGTGCCGAAAGGTATGTCCTTGAGGCTGAAGTCATGATAAGTATCGATCAACTGCTCGACATCGGCTGTCAACTTATGAACGTCTGTTTGTTCGGACAACATGTCGTCACGTTGCAGAGAGCGTACGATATTCGTCGCATCCCGATCTACAATAGACAACACTATCTCGTTGAAGAACCTGCGGTCCTGAACGGACAGCCTTGCCACCTGACCGAAGTCAAGGGGCGCCAGGACGTTGTCAGCCAGAAGAAAGAAGTTGCCCGGGTGGGGATCCGTGTGGAAAAAGCCGAACTCGAACATCTGTCGGAGAACAAACTGGGCTAAGCGGCTCGCCAAGGTCTTGCAATCCAAGCCGCTTTCTACGATAGCCTGCTTATTCGAAGGTTTGATGCCGTCTATGTATTCCATAGTAAGGACACCCGCGGTGCAATAATCCTCAAAAACATCCGGGCAATGCACCGTAGGATCATCCTCGAATTGTTTTGCGAAACGCAATTGGTTACGTCGCTCGTTGGCCAGATCGGTCTCCTTCGATACGGCCTCGGTGAATTCGGTGACCATCTCCTCAAAATCGATGGTTTCGTGCGCAAAGAAGGCGCTCTTTAGAATTCCGGCAAGGTCCTGGAGAATTTCACACTCTGCGCGTATCCTCTCGACTATACGCGGCCGGCGTACTTTTACGGCTACCTGCGAGCCTTCATGAGTGACAGCTCTGTGGATTTGAGCGATGCTGCCGGCTGCTATCGGTTTCTCGTCGAACCTCTCGAATATTTCATCGATTTGGCCGCCGAGTTCCTGCCGGAGTTCAGCCATAATCTTAACCAGAGGCTCCGGCGCAACACGGTCCTGCAAATGCTCGAATTCCTTTATATATTCGGGAGATATCAAATCAGGGCGAGTGCTTAAGAGCTGCCCCAACTTGATGAAAGTCGGGCCCATCTCTTCCAGAGCCAGACGAGCGCGAGCGGGCCGACTACCCGTCGTAACCGCCGGTTCGACTTTCGGCGACGGCGGCTCTTCTTTGAATCTCATCGACCAGCGCGATCGGAGAGCCCCCGTCACTTCTCCGAAGCCGTACTTGGCCAGCACGGCCATAATGTGGCGGTAGCATCGCAGGCGATCGAAAGTGCCCTTTAGATGGAACCGCAGAACCGACAACTGTTATGACTCCCTGCTCGAAAGTGCGTCTATTTTCTGCTCGAGACGCTGGAAGTCTTCCCGCGTAGGCAGATTAAGGTTCTCCATCGTCTCTTTTACCTGCTTGCCGATCAGCTTCTCAAGCTCGGCTCGGTTCCTGTCGGCGGTATCCATCATGGCCTTGACAAATCCCGTCCGACTGTCTTTTTCGAGCTTGCCTCTACTGACGTATTCATCGAAGATCTGGTCGGCTCTTTCGCGAGTCATTGAGATCGCCCCAAGACCTGCAAGCATCATTTTATCGAGTGTTTCAAACATAAGTTCTTCCTTTCTCTTCTCCAATCGTAACTACGAAAACCATTTTCTCCATTTACCGATTGTCCCTATGTTACGGCAAATATCAGGCCCCCGCAAGCCAAACATATTAATACTTTTGCTTAAACATAAATGGGAAAATCATTAATAACAGCCCAAAAAAGCGAAACATTCGCGTTCTCATTGGAAATACTTCGGTCCGCCTTTGGCCGGCAGTTTCTTGGATCGAGCAAAAAATACTCCTTTATTATAAGAAAATCTAAAGCTCAGCGACGAATTCGTCCGATAATTTAGTCAGCGATAGTGCAGCATGGATGTGAAGGATCGCCATTTTTTCAGAACTTCTGTCCCATCTTTTTCGGACAGTCATCATTGGGAGGTCTTACGATGAAGAAAGTAAAATGTGAATGTCCGGCCTGCAATACGGTTCAATTGGTGGAGTATTCGCCGATTCTTTCCAAAACTATGGAGTGCATAAAGTGCGGAGCCGAATTTCAGGCCGTTACCGCAAAGCCGAAAAGACCGAAACCGCAGAAGGATCGCGTGCAGGGCATGCAGAAACCTTTTGTGATCTGTAAGGATTGCGGCAGGCAAATCAGCAGCAAGGCCGAAAGATGCCCGAGCTGCGGCGCCCCGACGGCAGCCACGCGGGCAAAGCGACACATAAGACAGCACATAAAGCGGCGAAAAAAGTGGTGTGTTGAATTATTTGCGGCAGTGTTAATAATCGCAGCCACTTCGGTTATTGTCGGCCTGGGATTCGTACACGTCATAAGCGGTTCGAATCTTACTTCTCGTCGCATTGTTCTGAAGGATTCTTTCGGCTACGGCGAAACATTCATAGACATCGATAAGATCACCGGCATGCCCTGGGTGTTCGCTAAGGCAAAGTACCCTATCGGCTGCAAAGTTCTCCAGGACCGGGGCCACATTGAAACCGACGAGGAGTTCCTGCGGAGAATTAAAAGGCAATTTGCCCGCTTGCACGAATAAGTATCGCTTTAGCTTCGCCCGGACTTCACAACATAGAGGTATATATGCCTGCCGTTGATCCCATCTTGATAGAGATAGACAGGTTGATAGTCGGATCCCGTCTTCAGGAAGTGGCGTTCATCGCCGAGATGGACATCCGTTCACGACTGACCAAAATGCAGTCGGTCCTGAAAAAACTCGGTCCGGGGGCTTACCTGCTCGGGACCGGCTCTACAACCGTAGGGATTATACCTCTGACCGTAGACGAAATTTCTTTGGGCCGGTCAGCCACAACGCTCGAAGAGCCTACGGACACCGTGATCGATTACACAGTTGCCGATACTTTGTACTTCTCCCCCCGCGAGGTCTCCAGGTCACACGCCAAAATCATTCGCCGCAAAATGTATTCGAAATATCAATATTTCGTGACGGACATGAAGAGCACCTGCGGCACATTTGTCAACGGCGCTCGTGTCGATCCTTACAGCGGCGGCGTTTTGCTCTCACACGGAGATGTACTATCTCTCGGACCGTCACAGGTGAGCACGTATATGTTCTATGTCGTTGACGGCCTGTAAGCCGTGAAATCAGGCATCATCTCTCGAAACCCCGCATCTGCGAGGTCATATCCTTGACTGAACGGAGCAAGCGGAACATAATACGAATTAGTGATCGTGTTTGAGAGTATATGCAGATGCGAATTGAGACTGTGTTAATTGCGATTTCAGGAGATGATGATGAGAAGAATGACCCGAGCAATTTTAGTGATAGCAATGTTAGCCCTCGTCACGAGCAGCTACGCCGCTGAGTATGCACCCTGGGACAAGCTGACTGAGGCGTCGTGGATCGATTTCGGCGACATAACAGCCTGGCCCGATATCTATCCGATAAACGGCGGCGCAAATGGCGTGGCCGAATCGTATCCTGTGGCCTTCTCCCCCGCCGGCGGAAATAACAAGGCCAGAGGGATGAACGCAATCAAGTTCCGCCACGGGGGGCGGATGACCGGCCACATGGTTTCCGCCGATCAGACCGGCACCTTCGAGATAGTCAATGCCGGCAGGAACAATGTCTTTACCGACATGCTGCTGCTGGTGGCGATTAACGCCGCACCGGAATCACTCGATGACGATTTCAATCTGACCTTACACCCCGACACGCCAGACGAAATCGTTCTGGAGCCCGGCGACTTCGCATATTACGACAACTCGTTCGGCAGGCCGAGCGGGTTCTATTTCACCAACGATCCGGCCGATCCGCACAGCACTGAACCGCCGGGCGAGCCGATAGCTTATGCGTTCGATACTGCGATGGTTACAGTCTATGCTATCGAAGGCCTAACCCCGATGCTGCGTGATGATTCTGTTACGATTAACTATCGTTTCAATAAGCTTCCGGGGCCGGCCGTATTCAGCGCCTACGGCTACATCGGCACCGATCCGGTCGCAAGCATATATCATACCAACCGAGCGTTCGTGGACAGTAACGACAGCAAGAACAATCCCGTCTCAACATTTGCCGTAACAGTTCCGGGCGATGTCAACAAGGACCTTCGCGTGGATATTGAAGACGTTTCCGCGTTGCTCGAATACTGGATGGTTGGAACGCACTAAAATGAGCGACCCCGTAAAGGTGCATTGCGATAAAGCTATACCCCGGCAGGACAAACGGCCGGCTTTTGCCCTGGTCGAGCTGCTGGTTGTCGTCGCGCTGATTGCACTTGTCGTTTCGCTCGTGATTCCGGCACTCGGACGCGCACGCGATCAGGCCAACCTGATCGCCTGCCGGGCAAACCTGCGATCTATCGCGGTAGGCTGCCTGGCATACGCCAGCGAGCATGACTCCACCCTGCCGACTGACAGCACAGTAGATAACCCACACACGGGGCTGATAAACATGCTCGGCACCGGCAAGTACATCGACACACCTGAAGCCTACTATTGTCCGAGCGAAACCAGGCCGGAGCTTCGCTATTGCGAGCAAAATTTCCGCGCCGGCAATATCGGCTACTTCTACTACAGCTTCACCGAGCGGCCTACAAGCCGTTACCTGAGCAATTTCCTGCGCAAGACGATCCGATGGCCGCGCATTCTCAAGACCACGATGCCGGGCGACACGTGGCTGTCGAGCGACAGTTGGTTCAGCAATATGCCCACGGCGCACAGATATTACAAAAAAGGCGTCAACTACGTTACCCTCAGCACCACAGTCGAAATGGTCAGGCGAAGCCCGAGGGGGGATTTCAGATAAGGGCGAAGATGGCAACTGTTCTAATCGGTCTTGACGACACGGATAACGAAGAAAGCCCGGGAACCGGCAGGCTGGCCCGAATGCTGTCGAATGAATGCACCCGAAGGGGTTTCAATGCTGGCGGTGTAACGAGGCACCAGTTTCTGCTGGACCCTGCAATACCATACACGTCTCACAATAGCGGGGCGTGCATCGCCGTCGAATCCGAAAAAGGCCTGAGCATCCGAGATTTTATCTTCGACTGGGTTGCCCGCGAATCTGCGAAAGGTTCAGATCCCGGTGTGTGCGTCGCAGATATCTCGAAAGTGCCCGCAGCCGTCGTCGATTTCGCAAATCGCGCCACGCAACAGGTTGTAACAATGCCTGAGGCCTTCGATCTGTGCAGACAAGCGTTTATGTCACTTCACGGTCTGGGCGGAAATTGTCAGGGAATCATCGGCGCGCTCGGATCGGTCGGGCTGAGAGCCTCGGGCGAAAACGGCCGATTCATAGATTTACCCGGGCTTCGCGAACTTTCCGGTTGCGTAGGCATCGAGACCTTTGATAGAATCGGCGTCACCATAGAACACCGGTGCGGCCAAAAATCGCGCGGTGTCAATGATCGTTATGAAACGCTCGATTGGGTCCGGCCGAGACTGATCGGCGGCAAGGCTGTTTTACCCGTTCACTGGAGCCAAGAAAAGGATGCGTGGATACCTGTCGACAAGAAAGGACACGCCGCTAACTGACATAGTGCTGGGTCCCGCCGGTTACAGGTCTCTGGCGGCCTCGGTGAGCGTCGGCATAATCGCCGGCTGCCTGGCGGCATACGTCAAGCTCCATCTCGGCCTGCCGGGTCATAAGGCTGTTATATGGATGACTCCCGTTATCGCAGCTCGACTGCTCGGCCGATGCAGAATCGGAACAACCGCCGGGGCCTTCACCGCCGCGTTCGTCTCGATCGGCGCCGGCGGCAATCTGGCCGGAGGCCCACTGGGCCTGCCTCTCGTAGGCGCCGCCGGGGCGATGGTTGATACCTTTATTTACCGCCTTGAGAAACACCAGGCGTCCGCCGTGACGACAATCCTGGTCGTCGCCTTCAGTGCGATGCTGGCAAACCTTATATGCTGCTTTAAGAGACTGCTCGGGCCCATCGGCCTTGCGCCTCACGATTTCTTCGGCAGCACAAATCTCCTTCTGCGGCCGCTTTCTTACGCATTCTTCGGCTTCATAGCAGGTCTCTTCGCAACCATAGCGGCACACCTCGTACAAGACCGAAGAAAATCGAATTAGCAGAGCAGGTCGTTGATTTTTGCCGTTTGCAGTGTGCTCGTAAGAGCATTTCATAAGAACGCCTTACGGCGTCACTACGAACTTCGGAGTCTTCCGGGACTGGCACCTTTTTGACGTCCTCTTTACGTCAAAAAGATGCCTGTCCCTCTCACGCCCTCAATATTTCAACTGGTTTGCCTTCGGGGTGGCTTCGTTGATGTTAGGCTTTACGGCAACCTTGACATTACCCATCGCCCATGCCAGGCCGCCGACCATGATCGCCTGGACATCAGGATTGGTCCAGATGTCATCACGATGGCCGAATGACGTGTAGAAGACCCGGCCTTTTTCGTGCATTCGCGCCCAGGTCATCGGAAACGGCGGGCGCTGGTAGCAGTCGCCCTTCATGCCCTGGTTGTCCTCGATGAGAATCACGTGCAGGTCCGGCGCAAAATTCTTGAGTGCGTACCATTCCTCCTTGAGCTTCTGCATCTTGCCGAATTGCTTCACGCCGGGGAATTTGGGCGAAGCGGCACGGATTATAGCTTCCTGCTGAGCGCCGTGGACGATGAACTCCCCTCCCAACATGGCGATGTAGGGATCGACCTCGCTTTGATTCTCATCTCTGGGACCCTCGGAGTGGAAAGAATCGGTTGCCGCGTGGAATCCGACGAAACCCTTGCCGTCTGCAATAGCCTTTAGAAGCCTTTTCTTTCCTCTGGGAGTCATTGGCGGAGTCCCCGCTTTGTTGGCCTTTGTCAAAACGCCGCTCGTGTAAAACGCGATAGCGTCGTACTGGTCAAGGTCGCCATCGAATACGCGGCCATCCTTGGTGCAAACAACTTCGAAGCCGTGCTTCCGTCCCAATTCGGTCAGAATTCTATCGGAAATGCTCGGTCGGCCGTTCTTTAACTTAACGGCCCCGTGCTCGAAACCTGCCGACCGCGTGAAATACAACACCTTCTGTTTCTTCTTACCATCCGCCGCCACCCACTGCAACGGAAAGGCGGAAGCCGTGATTGCCGCCGCCCCGGCAGCCCGCAGCATATCGCGCCGGCATACTGTTCGTCCAAGCGCCGCTGAATCGACGTTCTTGTGAGTTGAATTTGTCCCCATGATCGACCTCCAAATCTGTCTGTGTGTTGATGGAGTGCACAACATGTGCACGGTTTTGCGTAGAGCCTCAGCCGCCCTTCTCACAGCCGGAGAGAGCTGTAACGAAAAACGCCGCCACTACAACAAACATCGCATACTTCTTCATATCCATGTGCTCCTGCCCCATGCCCGTAAACGTCTTATAGCCGCATCTACCCACCGGCCCTTGTTCGCAACAGCATACATACCAATCAAACGATAATCTCGCGCTCAGCGACGGTTCCCCTGAGCTTTACCGACCGGCAGCAGATAGCTCGGGTCCTCCGGTTTGTCCCAGGCGTTGCGGATCGGCTTGTCCTCGACTTTCGCAAGTGGGACTCTTCCCGCTCCCGAAAGACACAGGATTCGTCCGTCCGTCGTGGCCAGGTAGAGACTGTCGCCTGCGGCAACCATACCATCAAAAACCGGGATGGTGTCCAGAGAAAAGCGATTTATCACGCCGCCGTCGGTCTTGTCCAGCACCCAAAGCTCGCCGCCTTCGCGGCCCTCGTATGCCGCGGCCTGTCGTTTAAGCATGGCTTTTATTCTTGGATCGTCGGGATTGTGGAAAGCCCGCCGCTCGTCGACCAGGTCTGGAGGACCCGATACGAAAAGCCTGTCGCCGGCAACAGTCATTGCACGGGCGATCATCGCAGGCTGATCCAGCTTCCATTGAAAAGCCGCAGCACTAAGATCTTCCGTTGGGAAAAAGTACCTCAGCTTCCAGTCGGACATGTTCGCGTTTCTGCGTTTGGACCGCTTGTTCATAGCCTGTGCCGCTTTTCTAACCCGAGCTATGTCCCGCTGCGGAACCTTTTTGTCGGCGGCAAAAAGGTGGTGCTCCAGCACCGATGAGTTAACCATATACTCCGGCTTGCGGCCGAAGCCGTAGACTCTTCCTTCATCCACACAGAGAATGCGGCCGGAAGGCACAAGACGCCCGGCCCTCGGCCATCCGCCGTAGCCGCCCGTGACGCGGCGTCCGTACGTCCAGTAAGAACGGAAGAAATAAGTATCGTCCAGGAAACCGTTCTGACAGAAAACGTGAAAATCCTCGTTCTCCTGCTGTGTTACCGGCTCAAGTCCGATTTCGAGTCGTTTGCCGTCAAAGGTGATCTTCTGAGATCGCATCCAGAGATTTTTGCCGTCGCATGACAAGATATCGGAGTGAGCCACCGGCATGTTGTTGCCGTGCGTCTTCTTGAGATAAGCCAGATGCATGTCCTGACCTGTCTCGGGATCGCGATCGTTCCAGACCGTCTCGCCCAGCAGTTCGCCGGATATCGGATCAAGCCTAATCAGACGGACGCCGCCGTCGATATACATGTTCCGACCGGCCGTGCAATAGAGAACATCGTCATGAACAAGGACGCTGCCGTGAACGCGCCAGGCCGATTCGAGCTGCTCCCACGCCATCATCCTGCGGTCCGTCGGAGCGGCACGAAAGCGCCAGGCCAGAACGCCGTCGCCGGCCCGAAGGGCGTAGACATACCCATCAGCCGAGCCGAAGAGCACGAACCCTTTGTAGTACGTAGGCGGCGAGTCGACACGTCCGCCGGTCGTGTATGACCAAGCCGAACGTCCCGTCTTCGCATCCAAGGCGTGCAGCGTGTGCGTATCAACCGACGCGATGAACAGCTTACCCGCCGCGATGGTCGGAGCGCTGAGACGAGCACCAATCGTGTCGCGGGCATCTTGCCCGCGTGTGGCGAGGGCCTCGACACGGCCGCAAAGCCTTCTCTCCCAGGTCTGTCTGAGTTCCGCCTCCACATCCGCTGAGGATACGCCGCTTCTGCTCTCATCGTGGCGATACGTGGGCCAGTCGGCGGCAGTGGCGGTAGGGCCTTCTACTTTCCTGTAGGCCGGCCCGCGTTCAAGGCGCGCCCCGGTCGTGAGGCTTGCCTTCGAGAATTCTGGAATGCCTCCGGAAACCAGCGCCTTGAAACCTGAGATCTTGGCCTCCAACTGGCAGCCGCAGGAATCCATAGGCGCGTACGTCATGCCGTTGCACGGCATCACTCCGTAGATGCAGCCGCCGCGAACCCAGTGGTGGGGCTTCCAGTGCTCGGTGGTCAGGTCGATGAACTCGGTGCCGTTGCGAGCTGTGAGCAGATATTTACCAGCGGCCTTTGAAGGATAACAACGGTGGTGGAACCAATGAACCTTCACGTCAGCCGGAAATTCTCTGACTTTCTTTCCGGTGAGAGGATCGTAACCCGTGAAAGTGCCGCTGTCGCGGCTGTTGGCGATAGCACCGGTCCAGGCAAGGCCCTGAACTACGAAAAGGTCCTCCAACGACTGGTGACCGCTTGGCCGTTTCTTCTGCTCCCAGAGCTTCTTTCCGTCTTCAAGCGACCAGCCCGACATCTTGCCGTTGTTGGCCCCCAACAAAACGACATCCTTATAGATCAGCACACGCGGTCCGGTCTTGGTCTGAACCGGCATACGGGTTGGCGCCGATTCGCCTTCCCAGAGTCTTTGTCCGTTTCGGCGGTCCAGGCAGACGAGCTTTTCCCCATCGTGGAAGACCGCGCGTCCGCCAGCCACCGCCAGCGAGCACGGAGCAACGGGAGCTTCCGTCTTCCACAGCAACTCGCCGGATTCGGCATCGCAGGCGAGTATATTTCTTGCCCTGCCGTTCCATCCCCAGTTGGGATTAGCCCGGCTCGTGTTGGCCCAGACGTAAGTGTCTTTGCGCCGCCAGTCCGGCAATCGAGACCGCGACGTATCAGCCACGAAGAAGGCGACGCCGTCAGAGACGACGATCTCTCTCGTATGTTCGCTACCATTGTACGTCAGCAGCGTCTTTCCGCTTGCGGCATCGAGCATGGTCACCGGCTCGTCAATTCCGAGAGTTACGTAAACGCGGTCGCCTATCGCAACGAGCCGCCGCAACAGATGCGCCGGACCGCTCTTGAGGGGGTACTGATGTGTATTCCACTGCTCGATCTTACGCTTCCACAGGATGACTCCGTTGAAGGCATCGCGGGCGATCAGCCGCCATTTGGACGGCAGTTGTATCGAGGCTGTGGGCCCTTCGTCGAGAATATAGAAGAGCCGCCCGGAAGCAGAGACCAGCGCGTTCAGACTCGCCGCATGGTCATGGTGCCGCGACCATCGCGGACTTCCTATCCACTGCAGCCGCTCGGGAGGACCGACAATCGAATCGTCGGCAACCGGGTTGCCGTCCGCATCGTGCAGATAATGGGTCCAATCGTCCATCAGGGCAGACCTTAGCTTGACGATCTTCTTCCATTCGCCCTGCTCGCGAACAAGGGCAACGCCCCCAGGCGCCAGTGCGCGGAACAATTCGAGTTTTGAAATGCGCTTACTCTGCTCGGCCACGATGAGATTGACAAGATTATCGACGTATGGAAGATGCCGGCCGTCCCATCTATCCGCACTGACAGGACCGTAAACGCCTTTATCTTTGATATGCTTTCGTGCCGCGGCGACCGTTTCCGGGTCGGTATCCAAACCGTGCACGAAGTATTGATCGCCTTTGCGCAGAGCGGCCGTTAATTCGCCGTCTCCACAGCCCACGTGGACGATAAGCCCGCCCCCGACGCCGGCCCGCTCCAGCAGCTCCGCGGCGCTCTGAGCCGAGACCGGAATCGCCAAAATCACTGCCAATAGAGCTGTGGTTGCCAAAATCGAAAGAACTCGCTTGCCAAGACGTGGTTGAAGTTTTTCGCTCATGATACGCTTCTCCTTTCACCAGGAAACTGTATGTTCCATTCCACAAGCCAATGTTCTTGCGGACACAGGATTCTAAACTATGGCTGCTCATTTTCCAAGTCTAAAACATTCTCCAATGGCATCAAACCCGGTATCCGGCTACAATACGAACATTAATTAGCAAAGAATCAATTCATTTTAGGAAACGCTCTATGAACGAAAGACCTTTTTACAGAGTTTACTTTTTGTGTGTCGTAGGCGCTGCGTTATGTATCTTACAGATCGACGCGGCCCGCGCGGAATTTCGCGCCGCAATAGCGGTCAGAGACGTTACTCCAAATCCGCTTCTGCCCGTATCCGGCGGGGTCGGCCCGAGTAGTCCCGCCGAGAAGAAGATCGGAAAACTGACTGTGCGGGCGCTGACTCTTGAAAATGACGGGACGCGCATCTCGATCTGCAGCACGGATTTCCTCGGGTTTCCGGGCGTTTTATGCGATGAAGTGCGTAAGCACGTTCCCGGCATACCGCCGGAGAACATTCTCATCGGCGCCACTCACAATCATAGCGGCCCGGACTGCTACGGCTTCCCCGACCGGACCGGCAAGACTGCCGCGGAC
Source organism: uncultured Pirellulales bacterium (assembly GCA_964598225.1). Classification (GTDB taxonomy): domain Bacteria; phylum Planctomycetota; class Phycisphaerae; order Sedimentisphaerales; family Anaerobacaceae; genus SG8-4. The sequence goes on along the minus strand of CAZRBG010000040.1, from coordinate 1,473 downwards.
CTCGAGTACCTCAACAGCGTGTGCGCCAAGCTGGCCGAAGCGATCAACGAGACGGTGGCAAATCTGAAGCCGTCATCACTTAAGGTCGCCACGGGAAACGCCCGTGGGAAGATCGCGTATAATTATTATGCCGAGCAACTGTACGACCCCCGCTGCGATGTTATTCAGTTACTCGACGAGCGGAACAAACCTTTTGCCACACTCGTGAATTATGCCTGCCACCCGGAAGTGATCGGATCCGACCAGGGTATTCTGTGCCCCGACTTCGTGGGACCGCTCTATGACCGAATCAGGGAAAAGACCAAAGGCACAGGAATTTTCATGAATGGAGCTTTAGGCGGAATGGTAACTGCCGATTGCCGCGGCCCGGACGGAACGGACGTTCAGACCTGGGACGAGTGCATTCGGATCGGCAACCTTCTGGCTGATGAAGCACTCAGAATCGTCGCCGAAGCGCCGGTCACAGAGAATCCAAAGCTATTCTGCGGCAGAACTACTATAAGATTCCCTCTGGAAAACAAAGTGCTCCGCGCCGTGGTGAAACTATCGCCGCTTGGCTTCGAGTTAGATAAAGACGGATACATCAGCACACAGGTCAACGTGGTGAACATCGCCGACGCCCAGATTCTGACGATCCCCGGCGAAGCGCTGCCGAACACCGGTTACTATCTCAAGCGAAAAATGCACGGAGAACATAACCTGCTATTCGGCCTGACCAACGATGCTTTCGGCTACATCATGGTCAAAGAGGATTGGAACAGCTTCGAGCGTTATGACTACATCACCAGAACCAGCCTCGGCGAAATGACCGGCGAAATCCTAATCGAGCAGGGACTGAAGTTCATTGATACCTGTCCGCGTCCCGAGAAAGCTGCAGCCCATTGAGCACCACACCCGAGCAAACCGGCCTACTCGATCTGCTCAACTGTGGTGACGCTTTCCACTGATATCGGCATCGATTGGGATTGACTTCCTGCCGACGCCATCTCCATGCGGCCGGAGCATTGCATTGTTGCTTTCTGGTGGAGCATCCAGCCGGTGCTCGGGTCTATCTGCACAGAGCCGGCGTAAGAGCCTGTCAGACTCACCTTAGTCGGTCCCATGGACCCTACCGGGCCGGGCGCCGGTTCTTCGAACAGATCTATCTTTGATTGGATATCTATCACCGCCACGTCCTGCTTTTTCTCTTTCAGCGTGTAAGTCAAATCAATATCCACGGGCGCCGCCGCGGGCAGGACCGCCCCGCCCTGCCACGAATCGCCCTCATCGACGGGCTCGCTCGGAAAAGATACTATCACGCTGCCCACCAGACCCTCGATCTTCGTTTTGGAAAAGAGAGGATTGGTCTCTATCATTTCCTTCACCGCCTGCTCTCTTTCGCTCCTGGAGCCGTACTGCTGATCTAATCTCTCTATGGCGCTTAGGATCGTGCATGAAATAACTTCCCGATTTGTATATGGTCTGGCGTAATAA
>CAZRBG010000039.1:0-58094 GCA_964598225.1 uncultured Pirellulales bacterium | reverse complement strand
CCCCAAGAATCTGGAGCAAAAACTCGATGTCCCCTAACTCAAGACGACTGACCGATCTGCTCGACCCGGCATTCATGAACCGGCTGGACTCGCTCGACGTGCTTAGCCGCAAGATACTGCAGGGCAAGCTCCACGGTGAACGCCGCTCGAAGCGCCGCGGCCAGAGCGTAGAGTTCGCGGACTTCCGGCCATACGTCGCCGGGGACGACCTGCGGTTTGTCGACTGGAACATCTACGGCAGGCTGGAACAACTGTTTCTCAAGCTCTACCTCGAGGAGCAGGACCTGACCGTACACATCGTCGCCGACGGAAGCGCCTCGATGAGTACGGGCGAGCCGTCAAAGGAGCTTTTTATAAAGAAACTCGCCGCCGCTTTAGGTTACGTGAGCCTGGTCAACAACAATCGTGTGACCATTAGCTTTTTCGACGAGGGCATCAAGGGCCAGTTACCCAACATGCGCGGTCGTAACTACCTGCACCAGATGGCCGAATTTCTGCTGACAACGGAATGCGACGGGTTTTCGGATTTCGACAACGTGTGCCGACAACTGGCCGCCGGGCGCATTGGTTCGGGCGTGATGATCGTTTTGAGCGACTTTCTCTTCAAGGAAGGTTACGATTCCGGTCTGCGGCGGCTGATCGGCAGGAATTACGATCTGTATGCTGTCCAGGTGCTCAGTACGCAGGAGCTTTCGCCGGAGCTTTCGGGCGATCTGAAGCTGATAGACGTCGAAGACACGGACGTCGCCGAGATCACCGTTAGTGCCGCTCTGACCAAATATTATAAGAGAAACGTCACTGCGTATTGCAATGAACTTAAGAGCTTTTGCACACGCCGCGGGGCCGTCTATGTGCTGGCTAAGTCGTCCGACCCGGTCGAGTCGCTGGTACTGAATTATTTGCGACGAATTAGACTGTTGCGCTAAAAATGCAGAAATCGAATGATGGAATGAAGAAATTATGGTTTGGCTTCGTCGACTATCCTAAGAGGTATCGCCGTAGTCGATGGGTGACAACCGGCAGGATGGACAACATGTATGTTTCCGGCGAAGAAACGTCCAGCCCCATCCCGATAAACGACAATCGGAATGAGGCTGCCACCCATGGCGTAATGCGTCGTGGTCTCAACTACCGGGCTTGGCCAAACACTTGCGGCAACCTTCCGCCCATGCTGTTAGACTCTGGAGTATGAATAAATGGAATGGCTGACGCCTTTAACAGCTCTTTATGCGGGCCTGATCGCTGTGCCGCTGCTGTTGCTTTTGTACTTTCTCAAGCTCAAGCGCCGCGAGCAGATCATATCAAGCACATTGCTGTGGAAGCGTGCCGTTCAGGATTTGCAGGTCAACGCCCCGTTCCAGAGGCTGAGGCACAACATTCTGCTGCTGCAATTATTGGCGTTGCTGGCTCTTTTGCTGGCAATCGCCGGGCCCGTTCTTTCATTGCTTACCAGCCCGGCCAGTCGATACGTGGTGTTGATTGACCGCTCGGCGAGCATGAGCGCCGCCGATGTTAAGCCGACTCGCCTGGAGGCTGCTAAAAAGCAGGCGAAGATTTTCGTCGAGTCGCTGCGGGCCGGCTCCTTCTTCTCGCTTACCGACAAGTCAGACCAGACGATGGTGATCGCTTTCGACAGCGACTCGAAAGTAATGTGTAACTTTACGGCGGACAAGCAACAATTACTTGCAGCCATCGACTCGATAACCGGCAGCGACAATATTTCCTCTTTGGCCGAGCCGATCGTTGTCGCCCGCGCCTTTGCTCAGTCGCCCGGCGTCGAGGCCGATATTGCCAGCGCCGAGGAACCGGCACAGCTCGTATTGTTCAGCGACGGCAAGATACGCGATCTTGACCAGATCGTAGTCGATGAAGACGAACTTGTTTTTCATTGTATCGGTCAGTCGGAAGAAAATGTGGCGATCACCGCAATGCAGGCCCGGCGGTCGTACGAGAATCCGGATGAGGTGAGTGTTTTCGCCACGGTTGCCAACTACGGCGATTCTCCGGTCGAGCGCGACGTCCAGTTGAGCGTCAACGACAACGTGCGTTCGGTGCGGTCGGTGACGGTTCCGGCAAGAAGAGAGGCGGTCGGTGTATCCGATGTTAATCAACCGGGTAAAGTCGCGGTCGACTTTTCGCTGACGTTCACCGAAGCGGGAGTGCTCGAAGTTAGGCAGTTGCCCGCTTCCGGCCGGTCGAATTCCGATCGCGATTGCCTGACCTGTGACGATGCTGCCTGGTCGATCCTTCCTGCTCCGAAGCGACTGTCGGTCCTGTTGGTTACGAACGGCAACCCGGTGCTCGAATCGGCGCTTCGGGCCTGTTCGCTCGCCGGGCTCGATGTGAAGGCCCCGGCTGAATTCGAGGCGATGGATCGCGCTGCTTTCGAGATCGAGCAGCCTTATGATTTCGTCGTGCTGGATAACTACGTGCCGCAGACTCTGCCCAAGTGCAGGTACCTCGTATTCGGACGGCCTCCGGATGACATCGACGTGTCCGTGCCGCAGCAGCTCGAGAATCAGGTTCTCGTCGATTGGCGACCCAAGCATCCCGTCCTCAAGTATGTCAACATGATGAACTTATTCGCCGCCAAGAGCTACCAAATGGCCCTGCCGCGGGATGCCGAGGTTCTTGCCGAGTTTAACGAGACACCGGCGATTGCCGTTTTGCGGCGAAATGGCAGCGTCTTTCTGCTGGTGGGATTCGACGTGCTCGAGAGCAACTGGCCTTTCGAGCCGGGTTTCGTGTTGTTCTGCTACAACGCCGCGAGCTTTCTCGGCACGCAGGTCGGCCTGGATCGGGAGAACAATTTAAACGTTGGTGAGCCAATCGTCGTCGACGGATTGGCTCCGGAGACTGTTGCCCGCATAGACGCCCCCGGCGTATCCAATCTGCGAATCAAGGCCACCGCATCCGGTTCGGTGCGTTTTCCGGCAACGGATAAGGTCGGACCGTACAGCTTGCGCATTGCTGATCAGCCGCCTAAAGTGTTTGCGGTAAATCTCCTGGATTCGAGAGAAAGCAGCGTCGGTCCCCGGCGCGAAATCGAATTCTCAGGCCGGGCTGTCCAGGCCGAAGAGCAGGCCCTCACCCGGTCGAATCTGCCGCTGTGGCCGTTTCTCGTAGGGCTGGCGTTGATATTGGTATGTCTGGAATGGTTCGTATACACGCGGAAAGTTCGAATATGACGGATTTCTTGTAGAGCGAGGTTTGCAAATGCAACGCTTTTTATTGATCCTAATGGCGGTTTCAGCTATGGCAACGATTGCGCCGGCCGCCGCCGACGAAGAGATTTTCAACGTTGACGTATTCTACGGCTGGGACGGTTACTATCGTCCCATGGAATGGACGCCTATAGAAATAGGCATCAGCAGTGTTCTGACTGAGCCGTTCGGCGGCGCTGTTACGGTGGCGGCTCAACAGGACGGACTCAATACTATGAACGTCACCCACAACTTTGCGCTTACTCCCGACATGCCGCTTCATCTGCCTCTGGTGACGAAACTGGCTTATGCCGCCGACAAATGCATCGTGACGATTGTGAACGACAGGGGCCGGCGTCAATGGGAGCGAGAATATAGTCTCTGGGACTATTCGCAGAGTAACCGGTTGCTCACTGCGGTCACCGAGACCGATTTTTTGATCGGCCTTGTCGGCCGGGGCAGATTCGGGCTGCTGCGGCTCCCGAGAGAGTCTGTTTGTCAGTCATCGGGGACGACGGGAAGAGTATACATGGGGCATAAGCTGCCGCGAATGGTGCCGTGGGACTGGACGGGTTTCGTGTCGCTGGATCTGCTTGTTCTCTACGATCCCGAGTGGAGCCAGTTTCGCGAGCAGCAATTGAAGGCGATTGTCCAATGGGTCTCCAACGGCGGCAGGCTTTTACTTGTGTTAGGAAGCCATCCACTTACGCAGAGCAATCCAATAGCCCGGTTCCTGCCTTTCGAATTGCAGGATGTAAAACAGGTCACCATCACTCAGGAGATACTCCGGGGCTGGGAACTGATGTACAACAGGCCGGAAACGGTGTCCGCGTGGCCGCTGGTGCCAAAGGGCGGAACTCATTACTATGAGGCTCCGACTTATGGCATGGATGAGTGTCTGTTTGCCGCGGCGCATGCCGGATTTGGCAGAGTTGGCGTATTAGCTTTCGATCCTTCCACAATGTCAGAGAGACAGGCGAGCCGTTCAGCGTTGTTTTGGACTTCGCGAATCAAGACTCTCCTGGGTGATGAGCCGGAACAATCCTGGAGCAGTAGAAGCCGTCGCCTCGACAAGAGACGAATAGCTCGGACGATCGAGTATTCCGGAGACCCGGACAAAGCAATACACAACCAGAACAGGGGGCGAGGCCGATTTGAGGTAAGTCAGGCGCACATCGCGAATAACGCCGTCATGGAGTTCCTGTACCAGGGGATCGAACCTCTTAGCATCTGGTGGGTGATACTTCTTCTGGTGCTGCTGGCTATCCTTCTGGGGCCGCTTGACTACAAGCTGCTCAAACGCAAGGACAAGCTGCCTCTTACCTGGGTTACCTGCACCTTCTGGATAGCGTTATTCACAGTCGGTGCGTATTATGGCGTTCAGGCCATCCGGGGCGGAGACATGGATCTTAGAGTGGTCTCGGTCGTGGATGGTATTGAGGGCGCCGATCATGCCTGGTCTACCGACTATTGCGGCCTTTTTGCGCCGTACAGCGATGACTATAGCCTCTCCGGTTTGCAGCCGAACCAATGGTGGTCGGGCATCGCTCCGACTCAGCAATCGCTCTGGCAGCACAATCGTGAGGTCGCCGGAAGGAATATCTACTGCTTCCAACACGACGGCGGAAACGTGCCGTATTCTCTGCCGATCAATATATGGACTGTCCAGTGCCTGCTCAATGAAGCGCCTGTAGAGAAATTGCCCTTAACTGCGGTAGTTCGACGGGATGGAGACCAGGTCGCAGTCGAAATATCAAACTATTCCGATTCTCCGATCCTGAACGCTTATGTATATCTCGAGAATGATCAGGGCATCAATCTCGGGCCTGTCCCCGCGGGCGAGAGCCGGCAGTTTAACAAGAGGTCGCGGCCGATGCGAATCTGGGACAGCTACGATCACGGGCGCTATCGAAATATATCCAATCGAAGGCACAATTACAGAGGGTACTTCAAAAAAGACGACGCATTCTTCGCCCAAGGGTGCATTCAGCGTACCCGGGCCATGAGCGACTATCTCGACCGCGGGGCGGCGCTGGTCTGTGCCGAGTACGAACATGCCCCGGTTTCGTTCACAGTAGAGGGCCATTCAGGCACACCGAACCACGTACAAGTGGCCCGGCTTGTCGTTTTTCCCAAATAACAGAAAGGGTAAACAGCAAATGATTGAAATCAAGAATCTCGCCAAGTATTACGGCAATCTGGCCGCCGTGGACGATCTCAGTCTGACCATACGAGAAGGTGATATATTCGGTTTCATCGGCCCCAACGGCGCCGGCAAGACCACCACAATGCGCATTTTGGTGACGCTGCTCGAACCAAGCTCCGGCCAGGCGTTCATCGACAACCTCGACGTAACGAAGAACGGCAAGAAGGTCCGAAGGCGCGTTGGGTACATGCCCGATTTCATGGGCGTCTACGACGATTTGAAAGTATTCGAGTACCTGGAGTTTTTTGCCGCGGCTTTCGGCATAGAACGCAGCAAGCGAAAATCCATCGTCGAAGGCGTCCTCGAACTTACCGACCTTCAATCCAAGCAAAGTACCGCCGTCGACAGCTTATCTCGCGGCATGCAGCAGCGGCTGGGCCTGGCGAGAGTCTTGATTCACGATCCCAAGGTGCTGATCCTGGACGAGCCGGCCAGCGGGCTCGATCCGCGTGCAAGAATCGAGATACGAGAGCTTCTGCGCGAGTTAAGGCGCATGGGCAAGACGATAATGATCTCCAGCCACATCCTCAGCGAACTGGAGGAGATTTGCGACCATATCGGCATCATCGAGCACGGCAAGCTGGTCTTCAGCGGCACGATGGATGAAATCCGCCCGAGGCTGGGAATCCACGGCAAAGTCAGGGTGAGAGTGGCGGCCAACCAGGAAAAGGCGATTGAGCTGCTCTCGGCTCTGCCGGAGGTGAGCCAGGTGCAGGTTCTCGGCAGCAAGATAGCCGTGACCTTCCATGAAGGCCAGGAGGGCGACGGCCTGATCGCAAAGACCCTGGTAAAAGCCGATATGGACGTTATCTCAATAGAACCCGAGCAGCTAAGACTCGACGACGCCTTCCTGCAACTGACCAAAGGCATCGTCCACTAAACATGTCAAATGCATGACGCCGGCGCGACACCTTTGAAACAAAGCGTTATGATTAGATTGTTATTCTGTCATTCCGAAAGTGTCATTCTGTCATTCCGAGCGGAGTCGAGGAATCTGGTTGGCAATTGTACGAGTTTCTCCGGTCAAAGCCGGATTCCTCCAGTGCACATCCCTGAAAGGGATGTTTCGGTCGGAATGACAGAGTCCGTGTTTGAGCTTTGATATTGTCCAACATGAATGACGCAGCAATAAACACCTTCACCGAATTTTTCGATCCGATCAGGCTGGTTGGTCCGATCTTCGACAAGGAGCTGCGCGTCTCGGCCCGACGGCGAAGGAATTATCTTCTTCGCTTCGCATATGTCGTGGTGCTGAGCTTTTTCGTCCTTTCGGCGTGGTATCGGTACACGGGCGGCAGCGGTCCCGCCGGACTGGTTTACAGCATGTCGAGATTGTCCTTAGCAGCGAGGCGGTCAATCAGCACTATCGTCTGGTTTCAATTCGTTACCGCTCAGCTTCTCGCTATAATCATGCTCGGCTCGTCCATCAGCGATGAAATCCGAAGCGGCACGCTGGGCGTTCTTATAACCACGCCGATCAACAGCTTTCAAATAGTAACAGGTAAGCTCCTGAGCAAACTGCTGCAGGTGATGCTGCTTCTGGCGATAAGCCTGCCTTTCCTGGCGATCATCCGTGTCTTCGGCGGCGTACCGTGGGATTTCGTGGCGTCGAGCGTGTGTATAACTCTGACCGCAACTCTCCTGGCGGGGGCGTTGAGTTTGTTATTATCAATAACCTATCGTCATGGCTATACGGTTATCCTCGTGACCGTAGGGATTTATCTGCTGCTGTTCGGCGCGATTTCAGGATTGTTGAATATGCTTGCAGTCAAAGGGCTGTTCATTCTCGACAGGCCGGCAACTCAATCTCTGCTTGCCATGACAAATCCTTTCGTGGAATTGGCGGCCGTAAATGCGAAGTTCCTTCAAACCGGCGGGCCGAACTTTTCCTGGCCTCTGCATTGTCTGCTGATGCTGGCCGCTACAGCCGTTTTGATCGCAGCGGCTGTTTGGCGCATTCGCAGAACTGCTCAGATCAGCACTTTCGATACGACGACAAAATCGCGGTCCGCGAGCATTCTGGAACCGATACTGACCAGACTCTTCTATAGAGCGGGTTCCCGGCCTGACTCGGCAACAACGATAACAGGCTCACCAATAGTCTGGAAAGAGATGCGCAAAGGCTTCGTCGGGCGCAGCAAGGGAGAAGCCGCCATGTTCATACTGTTACTCGGCGCCTTTCTTGTTGGCGCCGTCCTCCAATTGCTCAGCAACTCCGGCAACCGTTTCCTTCCGCATTATTTTTTGACCGCCTTTTATTTTGTCACTATGGTTCGTATGGCGATGTTTTCCGCCGGCGGCATAACCGTCGAGAAAGAGGCCCGGACCTGGCCGGTTTTGCTGGCGACGACCCTTGAGGACAAAGACATTATCCGGGGAAAGGCAATCGCCGCTTTTCGCCGGAATCTTCCGTTGCTGCTAATGTACGTTGTCCTGTCGTCTCTCTTGTACCTTCCCCACACAGGCGTCCTTAAGGCTATTTACCCGGTCCTTCTGACCGTAATTCCTGCTCTGTTCTCCTCGGTTCTTTTTGTCATAGGCAGTGGCTTGTTTTTCGGGACTCGATTCAGGACCAGCACGGGGGCGGTGGCCGCTACGATTGGCTTGTATTTTGCGATAACGTGGCTCTTTTGCGGCTGGCTTAATCCTCTTACTCGTTACGTCTTAATCAGGCTAGCATCTCGCGGGGGTAACCAGTGGTTGTACTTTGTCATGACTATAATTCGCTGTTTGACTGTTGCGGGTGTCGGCCTGTCTCTTGCCCGCTGTGCGAGACGCCGATTAAGGCGCGATATATTCTGATTGCGCTCGTTATTGATATGAAGGAAGCTCTTACAAATTCTCTTTCGTATTTTGTGAACCCGCTGAGGCTCACGGGGCCGCTGTTCGATAAGGAGCTTCGGGTCTCGAGCCGGCGGCGGAGGAATTATGCTCTGCGGTTTGTGTATGTGATTCTGCTGACTTTCTTTGTGGTGATTGTCTGGCTCGGCGTGGTTGAGTCCCAGTATTCGCCGGTCTATGAGAAATCGCGCATGGCGCTGGCCGGCAAGACTATCATCACTACAATCGTGTGGTTTCAGTTCATTGGGACGCAGGTGCTGGCAGTTATCATGCTCAGCACCTCGATCAGCGACGAGGTATATCACAAGACACTGGGCCTGCTGATGACCACGCCCATGGGCAGCCTGCAAATAGTCCTGGGAAAGCTCTTCAGCAAGCTGTTGCAGCTAATCCTGCTGCTGGCGATCAGTCTGCCGCTGCTGGCCGTCGTCCGCGTCTTCGGCGGCGTTCCGGCCGATTACCTTATCTCCAGCCTGTGCATAACTTTGACGGCCGTCATCTTCGCCGGCTCGGTAAGTCTGTTCTTTTCAATCAACAACCGGCGCTCTTACGTTGTCATTATCAAGGCGGTCGTCGCGCTGGTTGTCCTTTTCGCAGTGATCCCCGCCATTACAGGAGTGTTTTTCGGCAGCAGATTCATCGGCAGTTCCACGCCGCCAAATCTCGCCGCTTGGCAGGTTGTGGCTCTTCTACATGTCAATCCATTTGCTGCGATGTCTCTGAATACTGCGATGATGATGTCGCCGATGATGCCGACGGCAATGCCCACATTCTACTGGCCCGCACATTGTATAATTATGTTGGCCGCATCGGCACTTGTAATAGTCGTATCGGTCAAGATCGTCCGTAAAGTCGCGCTGCGCCAGGCTACCGGCCAGCTCGATCTTTTTACCAAACGGCAGGTCGCCAAAAAGAATTCAAAGAAGAAATCAGCCCGTTCCGGCACAAAATCTGTGGAGAATCCCGGAATCGTGCGGCGGGTGAAAGGCTCGCCGGTCCTGTGGAAGGAGATACGCGCGCCGATGATCCGCGGCGTTGACGGCACAAACAGCATGATCGGCCTCGTAATAACCATAATCGCCCTGTTCATAACTTACGGCGTCTGCAAACGGGAGAATTGCCTGCACGAGGGCTTCGTTCACATGGTGTACGTGCTGATGCTCGTATTCATAGGTGCGATCTTCACTATGGTGCTCTCTGCGACAACCATCACATCCGAGAAAGAATCGAGCGCATGGCCGATCATGCTGGCGACCTCGATGGACGACTGGCACATCCTGCTCGGAAAGGCGGCGGGAGTGTTTCTGCGGTGCCTGCCTATTTGGCTGTTCCTGGCCGGCCACGTCCTGCTGTTCATGAGCATCAGATATATCCATCCGATTCTAATAGTGCATCTATCAATATTTGTTACAGGTCTGGTTACATTTCTAACTGGTGTTGGTATCTATTTCAGCACGCGTTTCAAGCGGACCACCTCGGCGGTTGTCGCCAATTTCGCGCTGGCGATAGCTCTCTGGGCTGTCCTGCCGGGAATGCTCGGATTGCTTCTTAGTTTCACCCTCAACGAGAAAGTCAGAGCAGCTTCCGTATTTTGCGCATCGGGAAATCCCGTCGTTCAATGTGCCACAGTGACCCACGGAGCAAGCGGCGACCACCAGGCACGAGTCAAACTATCTAAATTGGACTACGGCGTGGGGTTTACTGGTGGCTGGTCGCACGTGGGCGGCGCTACTCTCATCTTGATTATTTATATGGTTATTTATGCGACCGCGGGAGTTTTCTTTGCGTGGCGCGCCAAGTGCCGGTTCCGGCGTAATATCTTTTGAGTGGAGCTAAATTGAAAATAATATCGGCCATATCCCGATCAGTCCTGCCGCTATTAGGGCCATCGCGGCTGACCGGGCCGATTTTGGATAAGGAGCTTCGCATCTCCAGCAGGCGTCGCAGGAACTACGCACTGCGCTCGGCCTACGTGGTTGTGCTGGCGGTCTTCGTGGCTGTGGTCTGGCTCGGTATGGCCCGGTGGGTAAGCTCGTCGGGCCTGTATTCGGTATCGCGAATGGCCGAGGCCGGCAAGAGGATAATCATAACTATCGTATGGTTCCAGTTCTACGCCGCCCAGGTTCTCGCCGTATTCATGCTCAGCACGGCTATTAACGAAGAGATTTACAGGGGAACCTTGGGTACGCTGATGACCACGCCGATCACCAGCTTGCAGATCGTTATGGGAAAACTGCTCAGCAAGCTGTTTCAGATCATTCTCCTGCTGGGGGTAAGCCTGCCGCTTCTGGCAATAGTCCGCATCTTCGGCGGCGTACCCTGGGATTACGCCGTCTCCAGCCTCTGCATAACACTGACCGCCGTAATTTTCGCCGGTTCGGTCAGTTTGTTCTTCTCGATCTTCAGCCGCAGGGCTTATGTCGTTATTATCCTGACATGTGTGGCTCTCGGCATATTGTTTGGCTTATTCGCTGCTCTCTCAACGGAAATATTTGGTCACCCATGGGGAATTCGAGGGAGTGTTCCAATCACGTTGTATCTGAATCCATATATGTTATTGGGTTTTAACACCGACATAATGATCAGCCCGAGGATGGCCGGCAGGGCGAGTGTCTCATTGATCGTTCATTGCGGCATAATGCTTGCAGCCTCGTCGGGCGTTTTGTTTGCGTCGATGCGCCTGGTTCGCAAGGTAGCTCTGGCACAGGCCGCCGGCGGCGCAGGGGTTTTCAGGCGTTTGTGGCGGGCGAAAACCAGAAGATTCGCTGGAAAATCCAAATCCGACGGATGCATAAGACGTGTTTCGGGGCCTCCGGTTATATGGAAGGAATTAATAACCCGCAGGTCCAGCCGGGAAAAGATCTTCGTCATTACAATCATCGGTACGGAACTGGTAATGGTAGCAGCGATCCTTCTTTTCCCGTATGTAGCGCGTGAAGTCGGCATGGATGAGGCTCACGCAGCATACGTCGCGATTTTCATGGGGCTCGGAGCATTGTCGGTGACGGTATTCCCTGCGACCTGCATCGCTTCTGAAAAAGAAGCACGCTCGTGGCCGCTTCTGCTTACCACGCCTTTGGACGACTGGGAGATAATACTTGGCAAGTTCGTCGGGGTGCTGAGACGCAGCCTTCCGGTCTGGCTGATTCTCATAGTCTATCTCATACCGTTCAGAGAAGTCATTGCATTCGGCATGCTCAAAATGGTCGCACTGGTGGTCGGAACGACGGTGTTTCTATGCGGCACAGGTCTATACGTAAGTACACGGGCGAAAAGAACCAACGCTGCGGTAGCGGCAAACTTTGTGGTTGCGGCCTCAGTATGGGGTATTTTGCACTTTTTGCTGGCCCTTTTTAAGCAATCTTTCGAGTCTTTTTCTTTTTTTAGGCGATCCCTGATAGATTGTTTCCTGGAAACTATTCCTTTCATTCCTGCAATGGAAACTGTATGGTCTCGCAGATATGACACTTCCGGCAGGGCGTTGCTCTATCTGTTGATTTATGTCCTTGTCGGTATATTCTTTGCCTGGCGCGCCAAGTGTCGGTTCAGACGCGATGTTTTCCAGTAGATTCCACGGTAAATCATGAACAAAGCTTTGCCATATCCTTTTCTGCGTTTTTTCAACCTTTCGTGGCTTACGGGTCCGATTTTCGAGAAAGAATTGCGCGTTTCCAGCCGCCGAAAGAGGAACTATGTGTTGCGCGTTGCATATCTGGTCCTGTTGACTTTTTTCATAGTCTATGCGTGGATGATGACCACGCGTTCGGACGGTTCCAGCTCGGCGCTCTATCAGTTGTCACGTATGCCGGAAGTCGGCAAGCACGTCATAACGACCGTGGTGTGGTTTCAATTCATTGCAATCCAACTTATAGCGGTGCTTATGATGAGCACGGCAATCAATGAAGAAATACAGCATAGGACACTCGGCGTTCTCATGACCACTCCGATCGGCAGCTTTCAGATAGTTCTCGGAAAGCTCCTGAGCAAGCTGCTTCAATTGATTCTTCTGCTGGCGATCAGCCTGCCGCTTCTGGCAACCGTCCGGGTCTTCGGCGGTGTGCCCTGGGGCTACGTGACTTCCGGTCTTTGCATAACCCTGACGGCGACAGTCTTTGGCGGATCCGTCAGTATTCTATTTTCAACGTTCACCAGACAGTCACGACAGGTACTGGCGCGAACCGCATCGATTTGCTTTCTTTTGTATGCGGTGCCCTTGATTGTAGTGCAACTGGTCCGGCAAAAATACGGAGTCACCTTAGCAACCAACACAGAACTTGCATACGTTAATCCTTTCATTGTAATGACTTCCGCAACTACCGGGATGCTCTCCTCCGCGCCCGGAGGCCCATTTGTTGTTTGGCCGATACATTGCGTAATCATGGCGGGTCTGTCGGCTTTGTTATTGATTCTCTCAGCGATCAGCGTCCGCAGGGCCGCTCTGCGGCAAGCTACCGGACAACCCGGCATCTTTTCCACTCGAAAGGAGCGCCGCGCCGCCAGGGCCAGCCGCAAAGCCGGACGCGATATCGGTACCAGGCCGGGGCGGATTATACCTGTAAAGGGCCATCCGATAGTCTGGAAGGAGATGAGGACACTATTTGCCCGAAGCAGTCGCTTTTGGCCGGCGTTCAGCGCCGTTTTAGCCGTTTGTGTCGGGATCGCGACCTATGGGTATTGCGGGTACAAGGGCTGGCTGGCACAGGAGGAAGCTCATGCGGCTTTCATAGCGGTTTATTTGTTCCTTGGTCTGCTTCGGGCGACGACTTCAGCCGCCATGAGTATAACGTCCGAGAGAGAATCCCGCACATGGCCCTTGCTTTTGACGACTTCATTGACTGACAAACAGATCGTGTTTGGCAAGATTATCGGCTCGGCTCTCCAGGCCTGGCCGTTCTGGGTTTTGCTTATAGCTCACATCCTGGTATTCAGCATCTGGGGCTACATACCTGTTCTCGCTGTTGTTCCGTTGGCGGCGTTAGCCGTAAGCAGCGCGTTGCTTGTTTCGGCTATCGGCGTCTTTTTCAGCTCGTCGTTCAATAAGAGTTCCGTGGCGGGGGCGTTGAATCTGATTGTAATCTTCGTCCTGAACTTCCCCGTTTGCTGCCCTTTACCGACATTGCTGGTGAATCCCATCTTCATCGCAATTTGGGTCTTGGCCGTCACAGGCGAATGGGAGAGTAGTTTTCCCTTTATGCGAACGCTTTTCAGTTCACTAACGCCGGAGGATTTGGGTGAATTGGGGATGGGATTACCCCTTGTGCGCAGGTACGCAACATTCCTGGCTTCGGCTCTGGCGTTGATTATTGTTTTGGGATTATATCTGCTTTTCGCCTTTGCCGCATCCGCACTGGCTGTCAGAAAGATACGGCGCAGAATCTTTTAGTTGTGCCGGAAATATTATGGCTGTTGCTTTGATAAACACCATCAAACGTTTTGTTGGCCTGTCATGGCTGATCGGGCCGATACTCGATAAAGAGCTGCGCGTTTCCAGCCGCAGGCAGAGGAACTACGTTCTCAGATTCGCTTATCTGGTCCTGCTCATGACCTATCTCGTTTTGATCTGGCTTAATGCGGTTGACTATGGCGGAAGCGGTTTGTTTACGGTTTCGCGAATGGCCCGCGCCGGCAAGACCATTATTTCGAGCGTCGTCTGGTTTCAGTTCTGCGTTACTCAGATTGTCGCTGTGGTAATGCTGAACAGCTCGATCAGCGAAGAAATCTACAACCGCACGCTCGGCCTGCTGATGACGACGCCGATAAGCAGCTTTCAGATCGTCATGGGAAAGCTCCTGAGCAAGTTGCTGCAATTGATTCTCCTGCTGGCCATCAGCCTGCCGGTGCTGGCGATCGTCCGCATATTCGGCGGCGTGCCCTGGGATTACGTTGTCTCCAGTCTTTGCATTACTTTCACAAGCACCGTCCTTTTCGGGTCGATAAGCCTGTTCTTTTCTATCTTCACCCGAAGGGCGTACGTTGGCATCATATTGACGTCTCTGACGCTTGGAGCGCTTCTTCTGGGGATACCATATCTTATCGGATTGCTCTATCACGCCTTCACCGGCGACTGGCCCGGGCGAGTCCTGACTCCAATTCTTTTCTACGACAATCCTGTTCTCGTTCTTGTATACAATACCGAGACTATGATGTCGCCCCGGTTTACAGGCGGATCATTTCGTTTCTACTGGCCGCTGCACTGCGGGATTATGCTTGTCGGTTCGATTCTCGTTCTTGCCGTGTCGATTATTATGGTCCGCAGAGTCGCTCTGGGGCAGGCCACCGGGCGGCGGGGAGGCTCTTCTCGCCACGGGTTGGCAGCAAAAACGGACGCTTCGGAATCATCCGTGCAGGATCCGCCGGCAGCAGCGATCAGGTCCGTTACCGGTCCGCCCGTAATGTGGAAGGAGACGAGATTATCTCTGCTGGGCCGCCGCAGGAAGCTGGTTCTCATAGCCATACTGTTGGGTCTGATCGGCCTGCTGATTTCCTACGTTGCTCTTGATGCCAATGATGGTCTGGATGACGAGGAAGTTCACATTGTGTACACCGTGATCTTTATGGGATTCGGACTTCTGTTCAGCATCGTTATTCCCGCAACTGCGATCGCCTCCGAGAAAGAATCGCGCTGCTGGCCTTTGCTGCTGGCGACGACACTGGATGAAAGAGAGATTCTCCTTGGCAAGTTTATCGGTTCACTTCGGCGCTGTCTGCCGGGCTGGGCCCCGCTGCTGGGGCACGTCTTTGCATTCGGCATTGTTGGCTTGGGCCTGATTCACCCGGCTGCTATCTTGCATACAGTCATTCTGGTGATGTGGGTCACGCTGTTCCTTCTTGGCACGGGCCTGTATTTCAGTGTTCGCTGTAAGCACACCACAATGGGCGTCGTGATGAATTTCGCACTTGCGGCAGTAATCTGGGCCGTCCTGCCGCTGCTGCTTTTTATTATCGTCGAAGCAGGGGGCTTTTCCGACGACCTCGGAGAAGCCTACCTGGATACGAACCCGGTCGTTCAGGCTGCCGTCATCATGGACGCGACAGTCGGAGAAAAAGGCCTGCCGGACTATGACTGGCCCGGAATCGGCGATACGGGCCCCGTGGAATCGACAATCTGGATGTTGATTTGTTTGGGAGTTTATGGTTTCTTAGGGTTTCTTTTTGCGTGGCGCGCCAAGTGCCGGTTTCGACGGAATATTTTTTGAGAAGAAAATTTTATGGCCGCGTTTGTTGGTGCTTTGAATTCACTGGGACGTTTCTTGAGCCTTGCATGGCTGACGGGGCCGATTTTCGGCAAGGAGCTTCGCGTCTCCAGCAGACGGCGGAGGAATTATGTGCTTCGTTTTGCATATTTGGCCCTTCTGACGGCCTTCCTGGCTCTGTTCTGGGTGCAGATGACGCGATTCAGCGGCTCGGGGCTGTATCAGGTCTCCCGAATGGCCGAGGCCGGAAAGGGCATTATCGCCTCTATCGTTTGGTTCCAGTTCGTGGTAACGCAGATCGTTGCCGTCATCATGCTCAGCACATCGATCAGCGACGAGATATACAACAAGACGCTCGGCCTGCTGATGACCACGCCGGTGAACAGCTTTCAGGTGGTACTTGGCAAGCTCTTCAGCAAGCTGCTCCAGTTATTGTTGCTGCTGGCGATAAGCCTGCCGCTACTGGCGGTCGTTCGCGTATTCGGCGGCGTGCCGTGGAACTATATAGTATCCGGCCTGTCGATAACGCTGACCACAGTTATCTTTCTGGGTTCGGTCAGTCTGTTCTTCTCCATTTTTACACGCAGGGCATACGTTGCTATCATTCTAACCTGTCTGACGGCCGGGATGCTGTTCGGGCTGATGCCTCTCATGACCGCTATGACCTGGGATGTAATGGATCTTGATACGGTTATCGCTGAGAGAGAACTGTTTCCCGTCATCTTGTTGCCGAATCCATATTTCAATCTGTTTTGCAACACCATCATGATGGTTGATCCTCGTGCCGTAGCCAGGGGCATGCCCGTCATGTCCTGGCCTTTGCATTGTGCGACCATTCTCGCCGCCTCGGCGATTCTGATATCGATCTGCGTTATCAAAGTCCGCAAGCTCGCTCTGCGCCAGGCCGCCGGGGAGCTCGGCATTCTTACACGCAGGAAACGAAAGGGCAAGAAGGCTTCAGCCGCCTCTGGTGGAGATGATTCGGCGGGGCCCGTCAGAACTGTGGCCGGCCCGCCAATTATATGGAAGGAGTTGAGGTTTCCCCTGCTGGGACGGCGGAAAGTCAGATCGCTGATCGTTATAGCGCTGTGTCTCCTGGCTTTGTTTGTGACGTATCTGCTTTGTGAAATGGAGGGTATGCTCGATGACGAAGAGATACACTATGTATATGCTTTTATTTTTGTGGCGATAGGAGTTCTCTTTACAGCCGTTTTGTCCTCGACCAGTATCGCTTCCGAGAAGGAGGCCCGCTCCTGGCCGCTGCTGCTGACGACAACTCTCGATGATTGTCAAATTCTGATCGGCAAATTTGTCGGGATCGTGCGGCGGTGTTTCCCCATATGGCTTTTATTAATCGGTCACACCGTGATGTTCAGCCTGACCGGCTTGATCCATCCGGTAGCCCTTGTACAGATGACTCTGCTTGCAGGCTGGATAGTGGGATTTCTTGCCGGGACAGGGCTCTATTTCAGCTCGTGCTTCAAACGAACGACTGCCGCGGTCCTTATGAATTTTGCAGTGGTTGCAATTTTGTGGGCCGTTATCCCCTTTCTGCTGGCTATTTTGGGCTCTTTAGACCGTGATCTGCGTCCAATGGTCGAGATTTATATGGACATCAATCCCTTTGTGCACTCCATCGTGATTATGGAAGCTGCTATTGGTAATCCAGGCAACTATCGTTGGGTTAGCTTCGATAGCTCACAGTACACAGGTGCCTTCGGGTCCACGATCTGGATGCTGCTCTGTGCGGCAGGATACCTCATTGTCGGCTTTTTGTTTGCCTTGCGCGCCAGAAAAAGATTCCGACGAAACGTTTTTTAGACTCATACACGGCGGAGTACATGGCTTTAATTTCACTGCAAAATCTTATCAAAGTCTTCGACGGCGATGTTGTCGCCGTCTCGGATTTAAACCTCGAGATCGCCGACGGGGAGTTCATGGTAATTGTCGGACCGAGCGGCTGCGGCAAAACCACTACGCTGAGGATGATCGCCGGACTGGAAGAATCCACGGCCGGCGATATATACATCGGCGACCGCCTGGTCGATGATATGCCTCCAAAAGAGCGCAACATCGCGATGGTGTTCCAGAATTTCGCACTGTACCCTCACATGACGGTCTATCAAAACCTGGCGTTTGCATTGAAGATGAGAAAAATCTCCGCTGATCAAGTGAAAAAGCGGGTTCTGGAGACTGCCGGTCTTCTTGGCGTTGAAAAACTGCTGAAGCGAAAGCCGGCGGCACTCTCGGGCGGTCAATGCCAGCGGGTGGCGCTCGGAAGAGCTATCGTCCGCCGACCTAATGCTTATCTATTCGATGAGCCGCTGAGCAATCTCGACGTTGGCTTGCGCCGAGCCATGCGCGCCGAACTGAAAGCCCTGCACCGCAGGCTTCAAACCACGTCCGTTTACGTCACCCACGACCAGGCCGAGGCGATGAGCCTGGGTGACCGACTTGCTGTCATGCTCGACGGCGCGATACAGCAGACCGCAGGGCCCGTTGAGGTTTATGACCGTCCTGCAAACCGATTTGTGGCCGGATTCATCGGGACGCCACCGATGAATTTTTTCAAGGGTCGATTGGAGTTCCGTAAAGGGGCATTGAATTTTGTGATCGATGGTGAAGCGGTGCTGATGCCCTTAAACCTGCGAGCTTCACTGCAAGAGTATCGCGGCAGGGATATGATTCTGGGAATCCGCCCGGAGGACATCTCACCGGCGCGGCCGGGAAAGGCCGACGATGCAGTATCCTCAACCGTTGAGACGGTTGAGCCTCTTGGCGCCAGAGCGGATGTATACCTGAAGAATCGTGGAGGGCAAAAATTCATCGCCGGTATGGATCCGCATACATCACTAAGAACCGGAAATGTAGTCAAAATGCACCTCAATGTTGACAAAGTGCACCTTTTCCAGCCGGAAGGTCCCGGTAGAAATATTACCTTACGCGACTAAATCAATCCGTTTGTAGTGACGCCGTAAGCCGTTTTTTGGCCGTTCGTAGTGAAACCGTAAGTTATTCGTGGCGAGGGCGTCTTGCCCTCGCCACGATCACGCACAAACAAGGGCGGGACGCCCTCGCCACGGTCTCGCTTCAATGCTCTCCGCAGGATGGCCAAGCCATTACGGGCACACTATGAACGGGGCAATAAATATTGGACAGCATGGTGCCGCTTCACTATAATCGCCTCGATATAGCATAATTATGCTGGTTTTTTACTACCTTTTCAGTGGAGAATTTAATTGAAGGCTTTGCTCTATACAAAACCGTATACGTTTGAGTACACCGACGTGCCTGATCCGGGGGTCGGCGACGACGATGTTCTGATTCGCGTTAAGGCCTGCGGCATTTGCGGCTCCGACGTTCACGGCTATACCGGCGAGACGGGCAGGAGGCTGCCGCCCTTGATTATGGGGCATGAAGCCGCCGGAATCGTTGAAGATGTGGGCAAAGATGTCAGGGGCTTCGAGAAGGGCGACAGAGTCTGCTTCGATTCGACCGTGTACTGCAGCAAATGCGAAGCCTGCCTGAAGGGTAAGTTCAATCACTGCGAAAAACGGCAGGTCCTGGGCGTCTCTGTGCCGGAATTCAAGAGACATGGAACATTTGCAGAATACGTGGCGGTTCCGTGGTGGATTGTGTTCAAGATTCCCGACGATCTGTCGTTTGTCCGTGCGGCCCTTCTCGAGCCGGCCTCGATAGGGACTCACGCGGCCAACAGAGCTCCGATACAGCCAGAGGACACGGTTGTAGTAATCGGAGCCGGGACAATCGGCCTGTTTATCCTCCAGGGCTGCAAATTGAGGGGAGCCGCCAAGCTCATAGCAGCCGATATCAACGAGTTTCGTCTGGATCTGGCAAAGCAGATCGGAGCGGACGTCGTGGTCAACCCGCTCGAAGCCGACCTGAGAGAAGCGGTGCTCGAGCAAACGGACGGCAGGGGGGCGGACGTTGCTCTGGAGGCGGTCGGATACGCGAAGACTTTCGGCACCGCCGTTTCGCTGCTAAGGCTCGGCGGTTGCGTTGTCGCCGTCGGCAATCTGGAAAAGAAGGCGGAGTTCGACTTGCAGCAGTTTATCGCTCGCGAGCTCACTTTCACGGGTTCTTATGCGAGCGCGGGTGAATTTAGCCAATGCATAGACCTGATTGCTTCGGGCAGGATTAACGTCGAGCCGCTCATAAGCGAATTTTTGCCTCTGGAGCGAGGGCAGGAAGCTTTCGACCGGCTGTTCAAGGCCGAAGAGAATCTGCTGAAGATTGTTTTGGAGCCATAGGACTCAAGGAGTTAAATATGCAGGAATTGTTTGATCTTTCCGGCAAAGTAGCGATTGTTACCGGCGCCAGCCGCGGGTTGGGCCAGTATTTCGGCAGGGCGCTGGCCAAAGCCGGGGCCGATCTGGTTATCACGAGCCGAACTCTGGCCAGCCTGGATGAGTTCAAACAGGAAATCGAATCGCTGGGCAGAAAGGCCCTGGCCGTTCAGATGGATGTTCTTTCGGAGCAGGATATCGAGAAGATGGTAACAAAGGCCATCGCTGAGTACGGCAAGATTGACATACTCGTTAATAACGCAGGCCTGAACATACGAAGTCCTGCCGCGGATTTTCCATGGGAAGACTGGGACACGGTTTTGCAGACCAATCTCAAGGGCAATTTCTTTTGTGCGCAGGCCGTGGGCAAAGAAATGATCAAGCGCAAGTACGGCAGGATAATCAACATGGGCTCCTGTACGTGCGTCTTCGGCATGGAAGGAATCGCACCTTATTGTGCGAGCAGGGGCGGTGTTTTGATGATGACCAGGGCTTTGGCCGCGGAGTGGGGTAAGTACGGAATCACGGCCAACGTGCTCGCTCCCGGTTGGTTCAAGACCGCGCAAAACGCCGCTTTGTATGAAAATCCTGAGTGGATAAAAAACGTCAAGAGCCGCATACCTCTGGGCCGGCCCGGTCAGCCGAACGATCTTGACGGCACGGTTATCTTTTTGGCTTCTGATGCTTCGGCATACGTTACCGGCCAGATAATCCTGGTTGACGGCGGTTTCACAACCGGAGCGACAAAAGCGATTTGATTACAAGGACGATGAGATGAATTTGAGAGGAATTGTCCTCGCCGGCGGCACCGGTTCACGGTTGATGCCGCTGACCAAGGTCACGAACAAGCATTTGCTTCCGGTCGGGCAAAAACCGATGATATACTATCCCATTGAAAGGCTGACGGCCATCGGCATCGAGGAAATCCTGATCGTAACCGGCGTCGAGCACATGGGCGACGTTGTCAGCCTGTTGGGCTCCGGCAAAGATTTCGGCTGCCGGTTTACTTATAAGGTCCAGGACGAGGCGGGCGGGATCGCA
Organism: uncultured Pirellulales bacterium; assembly: GCA_964598225.1. Lineage (GTDB taxonomy): Bacteria > Planctomycetota > Phycisphaerae > Sedimentisphaerales > Anaerobacaceae > SG8-4. The sequence continues at coordinate 37,303 of CAZRBG010000039.1, read as the reverse complement.
CAGGCTCTGGAGCTGGCCGAGAATTTCGCAAACGACCAGCTTATGACCGTCATTCTCGGTGACAATATCATCAGCTCCGACATCAAGGAGCACGCTGAGAATTTCATAGTTCAGGAAACCGGAGCGAAGATACTCCTCAAACAGGTTCCGGATCCCACGCGGTTCGGCGTAGCGGAAATGTCCGGCGACAAGGTCATAAGCATCGAGGAAAAGCCCGAAAATCCCAAATCCGACTATGCCGTGACGGGGGTATATTTCTACGACTCCCAGGTTTTTGACATTATCCGTTCGCTAAAACCGTCGGCACGGGGAGAATATGAAATTACGCACGTTAATCAGGCTTATATCGAAAAGGGCCAGTTAAGCTACGACGTCCTCGAAGGATGGTGGACCGACGCCGGAACCTTTGAGTCGCTCAATCGAGCAAACGAATTAGTTGTCACGAATCCTCCGCGGTAGAAGCCTTAAGGGCTCCGATACTCTCAGAGGCCAATTCAGGAAGATAATTGATCGATAGAAAATGAACGTGATAGAGACAAAACTGCCCGGAGTAGTAATACTCGAACCCACCGTATTCGCCGACGAGAGGGGATTTTTTCTGGAGACCTGGAACGCAAGACGTTGTGAAGATGCCGGAATTTCCGGGCCCTTTGTGCAGGATAACGCCGCATTTTCGAGGAAAGGGACTCTGCGTGGGCTGCATTTTCAGCACCCGCAATCGCAGGGCAAGCTCGTGCAGATTCTTTCAGGAGAGGTTTTGGATGTCGCCGTGGATATAAGGATAGGCTCGCCGACCTTCGGCCAATGGGTCGGCGAGATTCTTTCGGCTAAGAATCACAGGCAGTTATATGTCCCGCCCGGTTTCGCGCACGGATACTGTGTTACGAGCGAGACAGCCCTTTTTTCGTACAAATGCACGGATTTCTACAATCCGGCCACCGAAGGCGGCGTAAGTTGGAGCGATCCCGATCTCGGAATCGACTGGCCCGTAACCGAGCCGATTCTCTCGCCGAAAGATGCTGACTGCCCCCGATTGAAAGACGTCCCGAAAGACAAGTTGCCGCGATTGGGAAGGATATGATGTCGACTGAGAAAGCCAGGATCGTGATCTTAGGCGGCAAGGGAATGCTCGGCTCGGACCTTGTCTCAGTTTGCCAAAACCTTGACTACGACCCGGTACTGTTCGACTTGCCTGAGTTCGACATTACCAACTCAGTTCACCTGAAACACGCCGTTTCTGACGCCGAACTGGTCGTCAACTGTGCCGCGTACACAAATGTGGACGGTGCAGAGAGCGAGGCCGAACCGGCTCATCAGGTAAACGCCGAAGCGGTAGGGCGGCTCGGTGCTGTCGCGAAGGATGCCGATAAATGGGTTGTGCATATCAGCACGGATTTTGTCTTTGACGGCAAAGGGGATAAGCCTTACGTCGAAACGGATACGCCAAATCCTATCAATACCTACGGCAAGAGCAAATTAGCCGGCGAGCAACTCCTGAAAGAGAGCGGTTGCAGGCATTGCATAATGCGAGTGGAGTGGACTTACGGCCGGTCCGGAGAGAATTTTGTAACGAAGCTGATTCGGCGTGCCGAAGCGGGGCAGAGTATAAAGGTAGTCGACGATCAGATAGGTTCGCCGACCGCGACGACGGAAGTGGCTCGAACGATCTGCGATCTTGTTCCAAAGCAGCCGGAAGGGATATTCCATTTTGCCGCCGAAGGATACGTGAGCAGATATGAGATGGCGAAGTTCGTGTTCGAGAAGCTGCTTCTTAAGATCAACCTGTCGCCGTGCAAGACAAGCGATTTCCAGAGCCCCGCGGCCAGACCCTTGAACAGCCGATTCGATTGCAGTAAAATCGCGTCCCTGCTTGCCGGGACGATTCAGCCCTGGCAGTTTCCGCTGGAACATTTTTTGAGGCAGCTATGAGAAGAATTCTTGTTACAGGCGGCGCCGGATTCATCGGCAGCAACTTTGTACGAATGGTGTTGTCCGAGCATCCCGATTGCTTTATCTGCAATCTCGACAAGCTCACATACGCGGGTAATCTTGAAAACCTTGCGGAGTTCATGGACCATGAAAATCATAAATTCGTCAAGGGCGATATATGCGATGGTGAGCTGGTAGCAAAGCTTGTTGAAGAGTGCGGGATCGATACGATAATTAATTTCGCCGCCGAGAGTCACGTGGACCGTTCTATCACCGAGCCCAGGGCGTTCATAGAAGCCAACGTGACCGGCACGCTCACCCTTCTTCAGGTAGCTCGCGAGAAAGACCTGGACCGATTCATTCAGATCTCTACGGATGAGGTTTACGGCGCGCTCGGCACGGAGGGCATGTTCACCGAACAGACGCCGCTCAGTCCCAATTCTCCCTATTCGGCGAGCAAGGCCGGAGCGGACCTCTTAGTCAAGGCATTCGGGCAAACTTGGGGCGTCAAGTACAATATCACAAGGTGCTCGAATAATTACGGCCCGTACCAGTTCCCCGAGAAGCTGATTCCCTTGATGATTAACAACGCCCTCAATGACAAAGAACTGCCCGTCTACGGCGATGGCCTCCAGGTTCGGGACTGGGTGTACGTTTACGATCATTGTGCGGCAATATGGCGGGTTGTGGAAAAAGCGCCGCCGGGTGAAATTTACAACATCGGAGGATGCAACGAAAAAACAAATATGGAGGTCATCGGCCTGATCCTTAGCCGCTTGGGAAAACCACAATCGCTAATAAGGCACGTAACCGACAGATTAGGGCACGACAGGCGTTACGCTATTGATGCGGGCAAGATTATGAACGAGCTTGGCTGGCGGCCCTCGGTGGATTTTGAGACGGGCATCGGCAGGACGATTGACTGGTACCTTCAAAGCCGGCGGTGGCTCGACGACGTCGTCTCCGGCGATTACATGAAGTATTACGAATCAATGTACGGAAACCGTTGAGCCGGCGGAGGTTTTGTTGAGCAAGAGCAAGATAAATCTGGCTTTGCTGTGGCCTCAGTACGGCGGCGCGGTGACCTCCGTGAATGATCTCGTACTCGGTTTGGACCGCGATCGGTTCAATGTTATCTTCATTTACCTGAGCGGCTACGGCATAGAAAGGAATCTCATAGAAGAGCAGGGATACGAGGTTTTCTATCTTTCGAATATCGAATTGATCAACGCGTTTCGCCCGTCGATTCTATTTAAACTTGTCAGGATTCTAAAAGAACATCGCATAGACCTGTTGCACTGTCATGCACACAAATCCACCGTCTATGGCGTAATGGCGGCCAGAATGGCGGGAACACCGGTCGTGCTGTCGCACGTTCACGGTCTGGGAAGAAGCGGCAAATTCCGAAGAAAACTGACGAATTACCTGGTGTCTCGCAGATGCAGTAAAATTGTAGCCGTTGCCAACAGTGTCAAAGAAGATGTCTTGAGAAATAACTGGCGTATGCCGGCAGAGAAAGTCTCCGTCCTGGAAAATTCCGTTGATTACGCACGTTTTGCCGACGTATCGACCTCCAAGGGGGACGCAAGAGGGATGCTGGAACTACCGACCGACAGTCTTGTTTTTGGAACGGTGGGCCGGCTGGCACGGACGAAAGGTCTCACTTATCTGATCGAAGCTTTTACGATAGTTAAAGAGGAAATCCCCTCTGCGGAACTTGTCCTGCTGGGCAATGGCCCATGCAGGGAGGAGCTTGTACGGCAGGCGTCGAAGACTTCGTGTTGCGATTCCATCAGGTTTCTCGGTCACAGGGACCATATCGAGCAGTTGTATCAGTCGATGGACGTGTTCGTACTCTCCTCCGTTGCCGAGGGCATGCCGCGAGCAATCTTGGAGGCAATGGCGGCCGGCGTTCCCTGTATAGCCACAGAGGTCGGCGGAATTCCCGAAATTCTCCCGAATCGAGACGTGGGCCGTTTGGTTCCCGCTGAAGACGCCGATGCACTGGCGGCGTCGATGGTGGACCTCGCGAAGATGCCCGCTAAAGAACTTCGGCAAGTCGCCGACAACGCGAATAATCGAGTCCGCCGGCTTTATTCACATAAGATTATGAGACAGAAACTCGCAAATCTCTATGAGAGCGAACTTGAAAGACACTGCGGGCGCGGTTAGAATATTCGCGACGTTTGAAGTGACTTGCTACGTAAAGATGTTGTTTGTCCATTTGTTCCTCTATGGAGCGTTAGGCACGAATAGTTATGGCGGTCACCGGCCTTAGTAACAGCGAGCAAAGAGAGAAGAATATGAGCCTACAGGAATGCACGCTAATTGACCTTCCAAAAATACTGGACAGCAGAGGCAATCTTACCTTCATAGAAGGCAACGAACATATACCTTTCGATATCAAGAGGGTCTATTACCTGTATGATGTGCCGGGAGGGTCGCTTAGGGGGGGGCACGCACACAAGCAATTGCAGCAGTTCATAATAGCAGCGATGGGGAGTTTTGATGTGATCCTGGATGACGGTTTCGAGAGAAAGAGATTTCACCTGAATCGCTCCTACTACGGTTTATACGTTCCCAGAATGATATGGCGGGAATTGGATAATTTCTCTTCGGGGTCCGTAAGTCTTTGTCTGGTCTCAGCTCTCTACGATGAAAACGACTACATCCGGGACTACGACAGATTTAAGAGAATAGCCGCAAGGCAGAGGCAGCAGGTCGAACAAAAACCTGACGACAAGAAAAGTAATCTCCAGCCGGAGGCATAGAAATTGACGGCGGAAAGTCACGACAGGCAGGAAACGATTAGCGGCAAAGGCGAAAAAAAGGAAAAACTCGTAATAGTCGGAGCCGGCGAATTCGCAGAGATTGCCTGCGAATACTTCACTTATGACTCAAATTACGAAGTCGCGGCTTTCAGCGTTGAAAGAGATTATCTTAAGATGGAAGAATTGCTTTCGCTGCCGGTTGTTCCATTCGAGGAGTTGGAAAAGCTATACGATCCGGCGGAATACAGAGTTTTTGTAGCAGTCACCTATACACAACTCAACAGGGTCCGAACACGGCTTTACAAACAAGCCAAGAGCAAGGGATTCTCGCCGGTTTCCTACGTCAGTTCTAAGGCTTTCGTCTGGCCGAATGCTGAAATCGGGGAAAACTGTTTCATTTTTGAAAATAACGTTATTCAGTATCATGTCAAGGTGGGAAATAACGTGATAATGTGGAGCGGAAATCACATCGGCCATCGTGCCACGATCAGAGACAACTGCTTCCTTTCCTCTCATGTTGTAATATCAGGTTATTGTGACGTTGGCAAGAACTGCTTTCTTGGAGTCAACAGCTCTCTGGCTGACTACAAGAAAATAGCCAGAGACTGCATAATAGGCTCCGGTGCTGTAATTATGAGTGACACTGAAGTCGGGAAGGTCTACAAGGCGCCTTCAGCCAAGGCGGTTGCGGTACCCAGCTACAGGGTTTTCAATGTCGAGGAATCGCAATATGAGATGGAGTAAAAGGGGGCTGATCTATTGTCCCGACGGCAGATATTCCTGGGCCAAACACACCGCCTTGACTCCAACGGCTGTTTTGATCGATGATAACGTCATCAGAGTCTATGCAAGCTTCAGAGATGATCTGGGTGTTGGTAGAATAGGATACGTTGACGTTGACGCAAACGATCCGTCTTGTGTATTGGCAGTGTCGAAAGAGCCTGTTTTGGGCGTCGGTGTAGATGGTGCTTTCGATGACAATGGTGTAATCCTGGGAGACGTCATAGACTATAACGGCTCGCTCTATATGTATTACGTAGGCTTTCAACTCGTGCAGAAGGTGAAATTCCTGGCATTTACCGGTTTGGCCGTGAGTAATGACGGCGGGCATAGTTTTACAAGGGATAGTAAATGCCCCGTTCTGGATAGAAGCGATAGCGCAATGTATATTCGGGCCATTCATACGGCACGAGTTGCCGATGGGATATGGAAAATCTGGTATGCAACCGGAAGCGAGTGGAGATGGATCGAAGGAAAACAGTATCCCTCGTATAACATACGATACGCTGAGTCCGAGGACGGCGTGCATTTCCCGGACGAAGGCAAACTGGTTGTGGATTTCGTTGGTTCCGAATACCGTATCGGCAGGCCCAGGGTTATTAGAGATGGTGCTAAGTATAGAATGTTCTATACAAAAGGGACGGTCGAAGGAGATTATGTCGCCGGATATGCGGAGTCGCCAAACGGTGTCGATTGGGTGAGAATGGATGATAGAATTGGAATCGGGCCTTCCGGCAGCGGCTGGGATTCTAAAGCCCTTTCGTATCCCTGCATACTGAACTTCCGAGACAAAACTTACATGTTCTACAATGGAAATGATATGGGCAAGACCGGTTTCGGATACGCAGTCCTGGAGCAATGGTGAGAGCAGTCAAGTACGGGCCAAAATACAAAGCCATCTGGGATCAGTTCATTGCAAAAGCCAAGAACGGCGTATTCCTGTTCTATCGTGATTACATGGAATATCATTCCGACAGATTTCGGGATCATTCCGCCCTGTTCTTTGATGGTGACAAATTGGTAGCCGTCATGCCTGCAAACTTACAGGGTGGAGAACTACACAGCCACGGCGGGCTCACATTCGGAGGCATCGTATCGGACTGGCGTACGCGTACATCTGTTATGTTGGAAGTATTCGATGAATTGCGGAAATATGCCGCCGAGTACAAAATCAGCAGAATAGTCTATAAGGCGATACCCCACATATATCACCGTATTCCGGCTGAGGAAGATTTATACGCTCTATATCGCAATAGTGCGGAATTGATAAGAAGAGATGTTTCATCAAGCATTTTTTTGCAGGAGAAAAGAGTACTTACGAAAGGCAGAAAGTGGTCCATAAAAAAGAGCAAAAAGAAGGATCTGGTAGTTAAGCGAGACAGAGATTTTAAGACTTTCATGGCCATTGAGGCCGATCTCCTGGACAAGAAATATGGAGTGAGCCCCACCCATACCGCGGATGAAATACAAATGCTCGCCGAGAGGTTCCCGGATAATATAAAGCTTTTTGCCGCTTACAGGGGCACGACCATGCTCGGCGGTGTGATTGTATATGAAAGCCCGGGTGTTGCTCATACTCAGTACATCGCGGCCAACGAGGAAGGGGAGGAACTCGGCGCTGCGGAATTTGTTTTAGACTTTCTCATAAACGAAGTATATTCGGCAAAAAGATACTTCGATTTCGGAATATCCACCGAAGAAAACGGCCTGTATCTCAATAGAGGACTCATACGGTATAAAGAAAGTTTTGGCGCCAGAGCTGTAGTACATGATTTCTATCAGATGGATTTATAGATGATACCATTTGTTAACCTACGACGGGAATATGCGGAACTAAGTGATGAAATAAACGAGTCCGTTGATCGAGTCCTGAGAAGCGGCTGGTTCCTGCTTGGCAATGAAACAAAGGCGTTTGAGCAGGGGTTTGCCGCTTATGTCGGAGCACGGCATGCGGTCGCCTTGAATTCCGGTTCGGATGCTATTTATCTGGCGCTAAGAGCGCTTGGAGTCGAGGCCGGTGATGAGGTTATAACAGTATCGCACACGTTTATTTCAACCGTAGATGCTATTGTCAGAAACAACGCCAGGCCGGTGTTTATCGACATTGATCCCGAAACCTATTGCATAGATGTTGCCCAAATAGAGGCGAAAATAACTGACAGAACGAAGGCAATACTGCCGGTTCACCTCTACGGCCATCCGTGCGATATGCAGGCAATAATGGACATTGCGAGAAGGCGCGATCTGTACGTAGTCGAGGATGCCTGTCAGGCACACGGCGCCGAGTATATGAACAAATCTGTGGGTAGTCTGGCCGATGCGGCTTGTTTCAGCTTTTATCCTACGAAGAATCTTGGCGCCTACGGAGACGGGGGCATGATAGTAACCGACGACGAGGCACTGGCCGAGAAACTGAACCTGTTGAGGAATTACGGTCAGACCGAGAAGTACTCTTACGATTTTGTAGGAATAAACAGCAGGCTGGACGAGATACAGGCGGCGGTTCTGCGTGTCAAATTGAAGCATCTTGACCGATGGAATGAGAAAAGGCGGGCATCCGCAAAACTCTACGGAGAATTGTTGAAGGGCACTGGCGTGACTTTGCCTGTGGAAAAGAAGTACGCCAGGCATGTCTATCACTTATACGTCGTAAGGTGTCCAAATCGAGGTGAGTTGCAACAGAAATTGACGGAGCAGGGTATACAAACGCTCATTCATTATCCCGTTGGCGTCCACAAACAAACGGCTTACAGGGATATATGCGAAGGTTTGTGTTTACCGGTTACGGAGAGGATTTGCAGTGAAATACTTTCGTTGCCGATGCGGCCCGATCTAAGCCGCGATGAGATTGAAACAATCAGCGAGGCGACAAGGAAATGCCTTTAGTTAGTGTAATCTTGCCTTCTTACAACCACGAGCGTTTTATTGCCGAAGCAATCGAAAGTGTTCTCGGCCAGACGGTCGAAGATTTTGAACTTATTATTGTTGACGACGGCTCGAGCGACAACTCGAAAGAGATTATCGAGTCTTATCGAGTTAAAGATGCCAGAATACGCACCTTCTTCAACGGTAAAAATCAAGGTATTTCCAGGACTATGAACCGCGGCCTAAAGGAAGCCGCCGGCGAATTCATGGCTTTCATTTCTTCGGATGATATCTGGCTTGAAGGCAAGCTCGAGAGGCAGCTTGAAATACTCCGGCAGAATCCTGATATTGTATTATATGCCGATCTCACTAAAATAGACTCTGAAGGAAAACCTTTGGATGACGATAAGAATATAAACCGACGCTCGAAATGTAGAACAAGAAACATTCTTCAGGACCTGTTAAAAGGAAACTTTATTCCCGGCCAGACAATGATGTTCAGGAGGCGGAATATTGAAGGAATTAGATATGACGAACGTCTGAGATATCTAAACGACTGGAAATTTGTGCTCGAATTGGCGAAGAGATGGGAATTCTGCTATATGCCCCAACCTCTGGCGAAATACAGAGTGCACGGATCCAACTCTATCTCACAGGACCGTGCGGGCTGGCTGAGCGATTTTGCGATTTTTGGAGAATACATCCTTGATGAGCACAGCGATGAGATATCGAATCAGATAGAAGCTAAGCACCTTTTGAGAATCGGCTGCAATGATTGCTATCTGGGTAATCCGAAAAAAGGACGAGAATCCATTTTAAAGGCCATTATTACCTATCCTTTCAGAAGTGAACATTGGAGGTTGTTTGTTTTATCGTTTTTTACGAATTCAGTGGTGCCTGCCTCTCTTAGACGCAGGACGCGGTCGTGAGCACCGGCCAAGCTCTTTGGTTCGATCTCGACCTTAATAAGACAGTGATTAAATGTCGAAACTCATAAGCAATATTGTTTTCACAAGGAACCGTCCGTTGCAGCTCGACGCGTATCTGGAGAGCCTGTATCGGCATATACCGGAAGATAAGATTCAGACCTACATAGTCTACAAGGTCGATTTGTTCGACGATCAATACGCCGGGTTGTTCGAGCGGTTCGGCGACTGCATAGTTATAAGAGAAAAGAACTTCCATGACGATTTCATGAATTTATTTGAAAATCTCGACACCGAATACATTCTCTTCGGCACTGATGACATGATATATTTCGAATCGGTCGATCTGGAGTTAGTTGAAAAGACCTTCGATACGTTCGATGCCCAGATATTCGGATTCACTCTCAAGTTTGGCCCCCAAAGTCTGAAGGACACTGGTGATACACCCCTCGAGATCAGGATGGACACACAACGGCTATACAAAGTAAACTGGAAAGAGGCACAGAACCGGCATGTGGCGTATCCGTTTGATGTGAGCTGTACGATTTACAAAAGGGACCTCGTAAGAGAAATACTCTCACATGTGGCAAAAGAAAGGCCGTTGCTGAAGAAGCTGTTTGCCAAAGACTCCATGAGAGTCAGGCTTCTCAGACGGATTATCTCCATGAAGAACTTTTTGGTATCTCTTGGCACATTTAACAATCCCAATGAGTTGGAAGGATATTGTTACCGGTGGTGCAAGACGCACAAGCGGCTTTTTCCGAGCTATCTGTATTTTCAGAAGTTATGTGCTTGTCCTATTCAGGTAAACAGAGTAAATACGGCCGTAGCTAATCCTGTCTGCGGGACCGAAGACCATACGGTCGAAGCCCTGAATGAAAAGTACAAGCAGGGCTACAGACTCGATATCGAGGCAATTGAGCAAAACAAACCTGAATCTCCCCTTGTCGGCGATCAATTGTTCAAGTTGGTAAAAAGATGAAGAGAGTGCTCCACGCTTTCAGAAGGAAATTGAAACTGCAACTGTCATGTCTCAAGAGACGGATAGTCAAACCGCCGCTGCCAAAAAACACCGACGGCAGAGTTCTGCTTCACGTAGGCTGTGGAAAAACTAACAGCCCCGAATTTATCAATATCGATGCGCGGCCGCTGGCGCACGTGCATATCCCAACTGACGAGATCACATCTCTGAGCGATTTCAGAAACGACAGCGTGGACCTGGTGTATATGTGCCATATTCTGGAACACATCAAGGCAAGCGAACTCAAAAGAGTTTTGTCTGAGATGAAGAGAGTGCTCAAGGTTGGCGGCGTCCTGAGGCTTTCCGTGCCCGATTTCGACAAGTTGGTGGAAGTGTACAACGCATCCGGCAAAGATATAGATGCCGTCTCGAAACAGTTGATGGGCGGGCAGGATCATGAATACAACATACACTACGCCGTGTTCAATCGCCGGCGGCTGTCCGGATTACTCAAAGAAGCTGGGTTTCGTGAAGTTGTTCCCTGGGATCCCGACAATTGCGAACATCATGATTTCAAAGACCGCGCTTCACGCAGAATGAAAGTCAATGGCCACGAAATTCTGATCAGTTTGAACCTTGAAGCGATTAAGTAATCACCTGTGTGCAGATGAAGCTGTTGACCGTTACAAATAATCCGGAGAGGGCGAGCTTCAAGCAGCGGATAGAAATATACCTTGATACACTGAGGGCCGGGGGGATCGAGTGTGAAGTGGTGAAAATGCCGACCCGTTCTCGCGCTCGCCGCAGGTTGTACAAAAGTGCGGCAGGTTTCGACGGCGTCTTTTTGCACAAGAAAGGGCTTAATCTCCTCGATGCTTTATGGCTGCGCAAATACGCCAGAAGGATCATTTTCAATTTTGACGATGCGGTTATGTACAGCGACAGGAATCCGGATCGCTACAGCCGCTCGCACTACGTTCCATTTCGCCGGTCCGTTCGTCTCGCCGATCTGGTCATTTGCGGCAGCTCTTATCTTGCCGATCACGCGAGACCTTTAAATTCCAATGTAGAAGTTTTGCCGCTTGGCCTGAAGGTTGGCGATTATATAGTTGATGCCGATTCCAGCACCGATGATACTCTGCGGCTTGTCTGGGTCGGCAGCGAGAGTACACTGAGCTATCTTGAAGAAATCAAGCCGGCGATCGAGCAAATCGGCAAGCGTTTCGACAATATCGCTTTGCGGGTAATATGCGAGGATTTCCCGAAGCTGATAAATGTCCCCGTTGAAAAACGCTCCTGGTCAAAGAAAACGCTGGGAACCGATCTGACGTCGAGTAATATCGGACTTGCGCCGTTGCCGGACAATCCGTTCACCAGGGGCAAATGCAGCTTCAAGGTGCTCGAGTATTCTGCCGCCGGCCTGCCGGTGGTCGCTTCGCCGGTTGGCACCAACGCCGAGCACGTCAGAGACGGCGTAACAGGCTTTCTCGCAAAGAGCCATGAAGAGTGGACTGCACGAATTACCCAGTTAATCGAGAATCGGAAGCTGCGTGAGGGTATGGGCAAGCAGGGACGCAAATTCGCACGCGAGTTTGACGTGAGCGTGATAGGAGATCGGTTGACTAATTTGATCCGAGATTGCCTCGAAAGTAAGTAACCAGTCTATTGTGTTGCAATGTGCATGTGAATACTGTAGTATTGTGCGGTGAGTTCGGGGGAGTATGGTGACACAAGTGATTGTTTCGTTAAAGTCTTGTATAACTATTATGGAGACCCGAACGATGCGAAACCTACAAGTCGGACTGGTTCTAATTGTCATGCTTGCCTTTCCTGTACGGGCGGACGAGAACAACGAAAAGAAGGAAGGGACAAAACTCACTGCGGGTACTTTCAGCGGCATCAAACTGCGCAACATCGGCCCGGCTCTAATGTCCGGGCGGATTGCTGATATTGCGATCGATCCGAAGCAGCCGAATACTTGGTACGTCGCAGTCGGTTCGGGCAACGTTTGGAAGACCGTAAACGCCGGCACAACGTGGAAGCCCATCTTTGATGATTACGGCTCCTATTCCATCGGCTGCGTCACGATTGATCCCTCGAATCATCACGTTGTCTGGGTCGGCACCGGAGAAAACGTGGGAGGCCGACACGTCGGTTACGGGGACGGCGTTTATAAGAGTCTTGACGGCGGAAAGAAATTCAAGAACATGGGGCTGAAGGACTCCGAACACATCTCCAAAATAGTCGTCGATCCCCGCAATTCCGATACGGTTTACGTCGCCGCACAGGGACCGCTCTGGTCTGCCGGCGGGCAGCGAGGTCTATATAAGACAACAGACTGCGGCGAAAACTGGAAACTCGTTCTTTCCAAAGGGCCGTACACGGGAGTGACGGATATAACATTCGATCCGCGCGATCCGGACGTACTTTACGCCGCGACGCATCAGCGGCACCGAACCGTCTGGGCCCTGGTAAATGCCGGGCCGGAATCGGGCATTTTCAAATCCGTCAATGGCGGTGAAACCTGGAGAGAACTGAAGGGCGGATTGCCGTCTGCTGATAAGGGCAAGATGTCTGTCGCCGTTTCACCCGTAAGGCCCGACGTCGTGTATGCCACCATCGAGCTTGCCGGCCGCAAGGGCGGATTCTGGCGCTCGGAAAACGCCGGCGAAAGCTGGACCAAGATGAGCGACTATGTCAGTGGCGGCACCGGCCCTCACTATTACCAGGAAATCTATTGTGATCCGCACAGATTCGACGTGATATATCATGCCGACGTAAGGCTGGACCGTACGGAAGACGGCGGCAAGACGTGGCACACCGTCGAGAGCCGGTGGAAACACGTAGATAATCACGCTGTGGTGTTTCATCCGACTGACCCGGATTTTCTGTTGGTCGGCTGCGACGGCGGGCTCTATCGTTCCTTCGACCGGGGTGAAACCTATGAATTCTTCCCCAACCTTCCGCTCACGCAGTTTTACAAAGTGGACGTCGATTACGATGAGCCTTTCTACCACGTTGTGGGAGGCACTCAAGACAACGCCACGCAGTACGGCCCGGCCCGCACGGGAAACTCCTCCGGCATCCGCAATAGCGACTGGAAAGCCATTATCGGCGGCGACGGGCACGACTGCGCGATCGATCCCTGTGATCCGAATATCGTCTACTGCGAATCTCAGAAGGGATACCTGAGGCGCTATGACCGTCGGCTCGGAGAATCGATCAGCATACGTCCACGTCCGGAAAAAGGCGAAAAGGACCTGCGATTCAACTGGGATTCGCCGATTCACATCAGCCCGCACTCGCACAAGCGAATCTATTACGGCTCAAAGAAGCTCCATAGGAGCGATGACCAGGGAAACTCGTGGAAGGCGATCAGCCCCGATCTTTCGCGCAACCGCGACCGCTACAAGATGGAACACATGGGCCGTGTCTGGAGTATCAACGCCGCGTACGATACGGCGGCAATGTCGCAGTACGGCAACATCACGTCCATTTCCGAATCCCCTCTGAAGTCGGGATTGATATACGTCGGCACGGACGACGGACTTATCCAGGTAACCGAGGACGCAGGCCGGAACTGGCGCAAGGTCGAACGAATCTACGGCGTTCCCGAGGAGTCGTTCGTCAACGACATAAAGGCCGACCTGCACGATGTTGACACAGTTTATGCCGTTCTTGACAATCATAAGACCGGCGATTTTCAGCCGTATCTGGTAAGAAGTGAAGACCGCGGCAGGACCTGGGAATCCGTCACGGGTGATTTGCCGGAGAGGCAGATTCTCTGGCGGTTTGCACAGGATCACATCGATCCGAATCTTTATTTCCTCGGCGCCGAGTTTGGATTGTATTTCAGTCTCGACCGGGGCGAAAAATGGATTAAGCTCAAAGGAAACGTGCCGACGATTCCCTTTAGGGATATCGAAATTCAACGGCGCGAAAACGATCTTGTGGGCGCATCATTCGGGCGCAGCTTCTTCGTTCTGGATGATTACTCTTTCCTGCGCGAGATCGAGGAGACGACCTTGGATGAAGAGGATTTTATTCTTTTTGGCATCCGAAAGACCCGGCTTTTTGTACCGGCACGGGCCCTCGGCGGCCTGAAGGGAAGCCAGGGGGATGGATTTTTTACGGCGCCGAATCCCCCGTATGGTGCAGTGTTGACCTACTATCTCAAGGACTCTATGAAAACCTTGAAGCAGAAACGTCAGGAAAAGGAAACAAAGATCAAGAAGAAGGGCGGCGACAATCCTTACCCCGGCTGGGAAGCTCTCGAACAGGAGCGAAGAGAGGAGAGCCCGCGGATAACGTTTTTGATTAAGGATAACAAGGGCAATGTGATAAATAGCATCACCGGCGCGACATCCGCCGGTTTCCATCGTGTTAGCTGGAATCTTCGCTACGCTCCACTTTCATCCACCACCGGCAGCGGGCCTTTGGTTACGCCGGGAAAGTATACCGTAACGGCGGAAAAACGAGTTCGAGATGAAATAACTCCGCTCGGAAACCCGCAGACAGTGGAAGTGGTGCAAATGGTCAAGCCGTCTTTACCCACTGAGAATCCTAACGCCGCGATTCGATTTTATATGACGGCCGGCGAACTTCGACGAGCCGTACGAGGCGCCGACGGCAAGGTTGACGAAGTGCTGAGCCAGGTGGGCCGAATCAAGCAGGCAATACGGGGATCAAGTAAAGGCAGCCCGGAACTGCTGGAGCAGGCGCGGGAACTGGAGTTGCAACTGAAAGATATTCGCGAGACTCTTGCCGGCGGCTCTGTTATCTCGCGGTACGACGAACCCGATCTTATTTCGATTGGAAATCGGATAAGTATGGCAATGAGCACCGCCGGCTCGACTTACGGACCGACGAAGACAAATCGACGGGACTACGAGATCGCCAAGGAAGAATTCGAAGGCATTTCTGGCCAGCTAAAACGGCTGATTGAATCGGACTTCGTGAAGCTGCAGAAAGATCTGGAGGCCGCCGGCGTGCCCTGGACTTCCGGCCGCCCGATTCCGAGACTGGAAGAATGACTATAAGAGATTTTGCAAAACTCCGGATACTTGTTTGTAAGAAATAGCATGGCGAATCCGTTTAGCTCGTTCACAAAGAAAAAATTGTTCGGCAAGGGCAGGAACCTTACGTCCTTCGATGATCCTGTCGAGGTTATGCCGCATCTGCTGAAAGGCAACGTCGTAAACGGGATTATAGATGCGGGTGCAAGCAGCGGCCGAATATCCAAAAGACTGTTGCGAAAATTTCCGGGTGCTGAGGTCTATGCGTTCGAGCCGAATCCGCTGTACACAGCGTCGTTGAAGCAGTACGCAGAAGAAGATTCGAGATTTCACCCACAGTTTTTAGCCCTTTCCGACAGCGAGGGCAACGCGGCGCTTCACATCACCGAATCTCCCGGGAACACGTCACTGCTTACGCCGGGACAGCGCCTCCGGGATTTCGATTCAGATGGCGCGGCGGTCAAGGCTGAGCAAAAAGTCGAGATTGTTACAATCGATAATTGGGCAAAGCGAAATAGCGACATTTCTATCGAGCTTATGAAGTTTGACATCCAGGGAGCCGAACTACGAGCGCTTCGGGGTGCTGCTCGTATGCTGGCGAACTCTACGCTGATAGTCTACACGGAGATATGCTTCAATCCGCTGTACGAGGACGGTGCGATTTACAGCGAGATCGACCTTTTTCTGCGCGACTATGGCTTCGGATTGTATGATATTTACAAGCCCAGGTACAATTCGCAGGGCCTGGTGATGTGGGCGAACACCATTTTCGTCAATCTCAAGCGTCTTGGCCTTTAGACCGCCATTTGAAGGGATGCTCAGCTATCGAGCCAGTCTTTCCGGCTCAATCGCTCGTTGGTCTTGGTGATTATTTTTTCGGCCCATCGACGATAACGCCTCTGAATGGAGGGATTCACGGCCAGGTATTCCGTGAAGAACCTGAGGCGGTCGGTATTTGTAATGCCGTGTATGAACAGATTCACCTGTACGAGATTCTTTAAGCGTAATCTTGAAGGCAGATGATGGTACTGCTGCGTCCGTTCGTTGTCGATAAAAAAGAAGTGCCAGTCTTGGCCCTGTTGTACAACCAGAACGTTGCCGAGCCTGAGGTCGCCGTGAAAAATACCCCTCGCGTGCATGCGTCCCACGGTCTCAGCGAAAGCCCTTATGAGGCTGCGTTTGTCAGTTAGTGCATCGGGGCTCGAATCTTGGCAAAGATCGTTCAGGACATCCACCAGCGAACATCCCTCCTCGACTTCCTTTGTCAGCAGAGAATTTTCAGTGCAAAAAGGTCCGAATCGCCGCTCGAATAATCCAACGACGGCCGGTGCTTCGAAACCGTTTTGTCGCAGCATCAACGAGGCGTTGAATGCTCGTCTGGCGCGGCTCGGCCGAAAGAGGTGCTTTATAAAATCCGGCACCGAACGGCAGAGATAATGCTTGAGGTACATCGAATGGTCTGTGCCCTTATGTTTGATGTTTCCCTTGAAGACTCTGGTAAAATCTGAGGATGGCACCTGGGTAAACGATCCCGCGGGGTCTTTGCCGAGACAGAGTAATCTGACGATGTCCTTCTCAGCAAAGCTCTCTGAAATCCTGCTCGTCCACCCGTGCTTTCGGATTCTATAGAAGTTGTCTGCGAGTTTCTTCGGCGAGTCAATGGTGTCCGAGACCAGAGTCCGGCAGTGATCGTACAACTCCTGAGACGAACTCATCTTCTTTAGGAAACGCTCCATGTCTTTCTTGCGTCTGTTTCTATAGAGCAGCTTCCACTTGTGAGCGGCCATTGCGTCAAGATCGGTCAGGAGCGGCCCGTCGGTGGTAACCAGAACGTTTGTATGTTTCAGGTCGCCATGTGTAATCCCGTGCTTCCAAAGTTCATCGAGCATCTCCACGACCTGACGGACGGCGTTAAATCGCTGTTGTTCAGGGATAGTTTGATCCCGAACGAAATCGTACAGCAGTCGTCCATCGACATATTCGGTTACCAGATAAGACTGCCAGACAAGGCGCCCTCTTCGCTGTTCGACGTACGCCAATGGTTTAGGAGTGGCTATGCCAAGCGCCTCGAGACGACGTGCGTGGAGCCATGCCTTGCGGGCGCGCGACTTCTTTAAGGTGTGCCGAAATGAATGAATCAGCCCCTTATGATTGTACCGCTTGACTACGACGTCCTTGTAGTTCCAGACGAGACGCGAGACATGACAGGTTTCGCCGTCTTTGATTATCTGGCCGGTGTTCAGAAGTGTTTCTATCTGCTCAATCAGCTTGGCGGGTTTCGCATCCAGGCGGAATTCGCCGTTAAACTCGGCTACGTAACTGCCGGCTTTCGTTCGCAATTGCTTGTTGCGCGCGGGCGCGTACTGCTTTAATCCTCTGCATTCGGTCGTATGTGTACGGCTGACCTGTAGTTCTAAAGAAACTTTATCCATACGAACTCTTGTCGATCCGTAATATCGGGCCGCTTAACGGCCGAGAATAGTAATCCCCAACTTATCGGCAAGCTCAACCGTTTCGGCCTTGTCGATGATTATCGTTTTGCCCGCTTCTACGACCAGACACTTTCCGCCGTTTTCGGCAAGTCCTTTGATAGTATCAGGTCCCACACACGGCACATCGAATCGCATGTCCTGTTGCGGCTTAGAGGCTTTGATCAATGTCCACCCGCCCAATCTGCAAAGCGAGCCCGCTCTTTCGACCATGGCCGCCGTTCCTTCGATCGCTTCTACTGCGATCACTTCTCGTTCCTTTACCGCAACCGCCTGGCCGATGTCCAGTTCGCCGAGTTTCTTGGCTATTTCCCATCCGAAGTGTATGTCATCTTCGACTGATGGACGAGGAGGTTTGCTGCCCATCACACCGGAGGTTGCCAGGTGCTCTTTACAGTACATCGTTGAATCCTCCAGCTTTATCCCTCCGCTGGCCAGTTCATCAGCTACAGCGGAGAGCAGCAGATCCGCCTGCTTATTCTTTCCCCGCAGCCGCAGGTAGTATATCCGAAAGGCGCGCCAGTCCGGCAGGTATTGCAGAATTCGCCATGGAGTGAATAGGCGCCCTTTGTATACCCTCCCGACCATAATCGCGCTGGTAACCTTGTTCTTCTTCAGTTCCCGCACCCAGCTTCCGGGGCGGGCGATCCCTACTCGCCGAAATACGTCCACTTCCCCGGCCAGACTATCTTCCGCCGTCTCACCCAAGCCGACACAAACGACTTTTAATCCCGCCTTCCTGGCGCCTTTGGCAACAAGAAAAGGAAGCCTGCCGCCTCCGGCGATTAAGCCGAGCACGCCACCGGGTTTGCTTATTGTCTCTCGCATCGCGTTTAAGTG
Organism: uncultured Pirellulales bacterium; assembly: GCA_964598225.1. Lineage (GTDB taxonomy): Bacteria > Planctomycetota > Phycisphaerae > Sedimentisphaerales > Anaerobacaceae > SG8-4. The sequence continues at coordinate 18,727 of CAZRBG010000039.1, read as the reverse complement.
ATTGTCCTGTAGCAAGATCTGTTGATGCCGTGTAATCGTTTTCCCTTATTTTGCTTTTCGGCTATCCGGACAGATCGCAAATTATGTCTCATCCCGATCGGGCGTCGTTTTTAAGAACTATCTTTAACGGGCGATGCCATCTGCTTGATTTGATTCTGAAGATCCCGGATGCTTTGTCGCATCTCCGGCAGATATTGAATCATACTGTACGCCCGCCGACCCATGTTCGCATCTACTGCCGGTGCGCCCAGGACGACTTTATTGTCCGGAATATTATTAATAACGCCCGCCTGAGCAGCTATAGTAACATTATTGCCGATGTTTATGTGACCGACGATGCCGCATTGCCCTCCGATCGTGCAATGATGTCCGATCGTGGTCGAGCCGGCTATTCCGACCTGGGCAACAAGCAAACAGTGCGGTCCGATTCGCGTGCCGTGTCCTATGGTTACCGAGTCGCCGATCTTTGTGCCCTGACCTATGACTGTATCGCTGAGCGTGCCGCCCTCGATGCCGCAGCAGGCCCCTATTTCGACGTCATCCTCGATGACTACCGATCCTGTCTGCGGTATCTTGTGATGCACGCCTTTGTGAGTGGCGTAGCCGAAACCGTCCTGGCCGATCGTCGTATTTGCATTGATGACGACGCGATTGCCTATCTTGCACCCTCCGTAGATGGCAACATGCGGGTACACTATACAGTCACTGCCGATTTGAACACCGTGTCCCACGTACGCACCGGGGTATATTACGCAGCCGTCACTGATCTGCGCATCGTCCTCTATTACAACAAAATCATGTATGTGGCAATCCATACCGATCCTGGCGGTGTCCGAGATAGAGGCTTTCTGGCTGGTCCCATCCTTCTTGTGCTTGCGGTGTCCGTGCAGCAAAACCATTATCTGCATGAACGCATAGTAAGGGTCTTCCGCAATTAACAGAGGTGTCGAAGCCGTGGGCGCACCTTTGCCCACTATTACGGCACTGGCCTTGGTTGAACGCAGTTGCTTTTCATATTTGCGATTGGTCAGGAAACTTATATCACCTGCGTTGGCTCGTCCGAGTGTCGAGGCGGATTTGATTATCACACCAGGATCGCCGTAAACCTGTCCGTCAACGTACTCGGCTAATTCACCAAGAGTTCTTTCCTGCATCCAAACACCTCTGAAAAAGGCCTGTTTCGCACCGTATTGCGCTCTTCCACATATCACCCAAAGGCACACAAAACCCTCATTATAACGTGAGCATACGTGCGGTCAACCATTCCGTCGGTGTAAAATAGAGTATTCCTTGCAGGAGAGCCGAGGGCGATTATGCCTATGATATCATGCCGTAAGAGCATATAATATTTCTTGTTGCAGGCCTTTTGAGGATTTGTCAGTGAAGTCCGCGACCTCGGCGGTGAAAACCGACACGCGAGGTCCGAGGGGTCTATATACGGCCGGTTCGGTCGGTCCGAAAACAACCGCAGTCCTGACCCCCAGCGCCCCGGCCAGATGAGTGATGCCGCTATCGTTTCCTACAAATGCCTCAGAACAGCTTAGAAGCCCGACAACATCAGTCAACGACAAGTCCGTCAGGCAGGGCGCAACACTGTTTATGCGGTCTATCGTCGCTTTGCTGAATCTTTCTTTTTCGGCGGGCCCCAGCAGGAAGACGACTTCGAAGCCTCTTGAGGCGAGTCCTGCTGCTACGGTCAGGAAATTTCCCACGTACCAGCATTTTTCTTTCCCTCCGCTGCCCGGCTGAATGGCAACAAGCTTTCGCCGGTTGTCGAGGCCCGCTTCACTGAGCAGCTCTTTGCCGGCCGTTACATCCGCAGGATTGGCTTTAATCATGCAGCTATCGGTCTGAGGTTCTTGAGATTGCCTAGACAAGCCGGTAAGCTCGACGAATTGGCGGATGTAAAACGCCGATACGTGTTCGAGATTACCCTGGTGCGCCTTCGTATACAGGGTTATTACCTCGGCGCTGTGACTGCAATTGGCGGTGTAAATCAGGTTTTGTTCAAAGTTGCTTTCGTGGCCGCCTAAAAAAGTTATGATCCATGAGTAATCGGAAAAGGCGCTGATCAGTGAATCCCTGTCCGTAAGCTCGAAAGTCCCTGTTTCGGCAAACAGCCTGTTTAACTCCAGAGCATCGATTGAGCGAACGCCGTCTATACAGGACCTGCCGGGCAGGAAGCCGACATATTCGGTATGACCGAGGATATCGATACCGCCAAGGTCGAGCTTGTGCTTTACGAATGCAGCCAGCGGAAGTGTCAGGATGCAATCTCCGATCGCGCCCGGTTGTATTATCAGTGCTCTTAACATATTCCGCGCAGCTTCGGCGCCTTTCTCTCGCAAAATATCTAAAATATTGTCATGTGTTTTCATCCTAATCCTGAGGATATACTATTATACGATCATGGATGGTGGTAACCAAATCATTTTTGCCGTCCCCGGTCACGTCGGCGACCTTCAGCTCTCGCGGCTCGATACTGACTTTTGGGCGACCGCGGGTCTCTCGGTAACTTTTTTCCTCGAATACCTTAAAGCGCATCGCAGGAACCGGCTTGCCCGCATCGAGCGTTAGTATCTCAATGTAATTTCGCTTATAGTCAACCGCGATGATGTCGGTTATCCCGTCGGAGTTTATATCGCCTGCCGTGAGCTTGCCGTATTTGCCGTCTTTAATCTTCGTCTCGTAGCTGAACTGCCGAGTTAGGTGATCGATTGCATCGCCGGGGCTCAGCGGAGTGATGATCGCAAATTTCTCACTATCGAACAACAGGAGGCTTTTGTCATCGCCGCCGGTAAGGGGCGCAAACAGCATTTTCAAATGAGTGGCGCTGTTCCAATTGCCCACGTCCAGTTGTTTTTCGACTCGATATGTCTCGTCGCTGCCAGCCTTTAATATCTGAAGCTGACCTCTTCGCCCGTCCAGCAACAGAATAGCGGGTTTGTCCGCCGGCTTTGCTTTGTTGAATCTGAATGCAGCGACGGCCAGCACCTCGGTTTCCGTGCTCTTTCGGGCGTTATATTGATCGATAATGCTCCATTTGCGGCCGTCTTTGAGAACCAGACTTCTGGCAAAACTCTTTTGTGCGATCAGCAGTTCCCTGCCGTCTTTGCCGTCTACATCGGCAAGGCAAGTCGAATGCAGATCCGCATCTTTTATCAGGCTGCCCTGAGTCCTGGCGGGATCGACAACGTCGAATTCACCTTTTTCAACCTGACGAACCAGAATGGGTGGCTCGTAGCTTACAAAAACCAAAACGTCCTGCAGCCCGTCCTGATCGGCGTCGAATGCCATCAGCCCATTGGGGTTCGAGGTGAGCTCCTTGAGTTCCATCGCAAGTTCGGGCGGCGATGATTCGTCCGAGGTATCGTCCGTGCCGGTCGGCTGATTCGCCACTTCGTAGATAGTCCTGAGAGTTCTGGCGCCGCTGTCGTCTTTCGAGATATATAGACAGTCGGTCTTGCCGTTGCCGTTCATGTCGGTCAGTTGCATAGCCAGCGGCTCGCCTGTCAGCGTAAGAGGGCGAGGGAATGCCAGCCTGTCATTTTCGTATCGGCTCAGGCCTATCACTTTTTCCTTCACGCTTAGCACGCCCAGTTCGGTTTTGCCGTCGTCATCAATATCGGCAGCGGAAATAACCGAAGTCTCTGCAAACGATGGGTATCTGACCGGTTCGACCAATCCGAGGCCGGGCATCTGCTTATAGAGAATCAACTCGGCAGTCGCAGGATCGCTCACGATCACGTCGACCAGACCGTCGCCATCGACGTCGCCCAGCGCCAGATCGCGCTCTGAACTGCCCTGACCTGACGTAAGCGGATAGAACAGGATCGGCCAGTCGACGTCTTTACGTTTCTCAGTCACAAATTTGTAACCAATCAATCGACCGCTGAGACTGTCGACCGAAAGTATCTCCTCGCCGGCGGCTTCGTCTATATCCTGAAGCTGCAGGGTAAAGGGCTTCTCAATGAAAAACTGAATTTGCGGGCCAAGTTGGCCGGTTCTTAATCCGAATCGAACATGCAGCGGCTCCTGCGCATCGGTGGTTCTCAACACGAGGTCGTTGATGCCATCGCCGTTCAGATCGCTGACGTGGAGACTCAAAGTTTGCCCCGACGTGGGGTATTTAACAGGTTCGCCCAGAGACCCGTCATCGCCCTGCAGGACGATATACACGCCGTCGCGTCCGGCCAGGGCCAGGTCGTCGGTTCGGTCATTGTTGAGATCATCACACACCAGTGCGCCGGGTATTTGCAGGCCATCGTCGATTGGTATCTTTTTTCTCGTCCTCCAGGTTATCGATTTTGAGTTTTCCGGTTCCGATTCGTCGCTTTCCTGCAACAGCACGTACAAGCCCTCCGGTTCGCCGTAGAAGGCCAGGTCCGCCAAGCCGTCGGAGTTCACATCCCCCGTAACCAGACTGCGAATTTTTTGCGATACTGCTACACTCTCTCTGTCAAAACGCGTCGGTGCAGTTATTACGTTCACATCGACATCATCCGGATTGATCGTCGGAGTCGTCTCAGCCGGTCCGAGGGCTTCTTTCTGGATAAGAAGCTCGATTCGAGCTTTTCTGTTGTTGGCGACCGCGATATCGTTGCGCCCGTCGCCGTTGAAATCCGCGATCTGAAGATCCAGTATCCCCCAATCCAGTTTCACGATCTCCATTTCCTTGAAGCCATAGTATTCCGCGAGATCGTCGGAATCGGCCTGGCCGCCCTGGATTGTGGTTATAAGAAATAGCGTGAGTAGAGCCTTAATCAGCCGCACGTTGAAAATCTCCATTCTTTCATTTCTGTATCGACTCGGCCGTGAGTTGTAAATCTGCCATACATGATGAATATATACCGAAATCTCACAAACATCAACAAGTTTGTGATTCGTGCGGTCGTGACGGTGCAATAAGAGGTCAATGGAGGGTCAATGAGCGGCAGTTCAGTTCTTAATCAGGATACGAAGAGCGATGTCGTCTTCATAGGGCGGGGATTTCATGGTTCGCTTACCGCCGCGATGATCGAACATTCGTTTCTTGTCAATTTTGCCCGTTTTAGTATTAACCCACTCCGCCTTATATTTGCCCTTCGGCAGGTCGAGAACCAGGTCTGCTTTACGGCCGCCGTTGATATAGACAGCGTAGGCGCGGCCTTTTTCCGCCAGGGCCCGTGCCGTCGCTTTGTCGGGTATGCCGCCTTTAATAACGGAGTTATCGGGCGACATCTGAATAAAGTCAAAGCCATTGATGAAGTCTGCGAGAATTCTCAATTGCTTGTGCAGCACGGGACCGCCGCCGCCCGGTGCATCTGTCTTTGCCGTGCCGTCCTCGTGGCCGACCGTGAAAGAGTAATCGAGATTGTTATATACCGCTCCTCCCGCGATGATGAAATCCCAGCCCTCGCGTCTGTATGGTCCCGGTTTACTGCCGGAAAACCCCGTTTCGTCATCGCCGATCACCTTTTTGAGCCCGTAGTTTTCGGTTACGGCTTTAGGCGGCTTTGCATAATGAAAATTAAAAATCGAAACCAGAGGATTCGGATCGGTGATCTTCTTGTGCTTGTTGGCGATGTTCTGAGCGATCAGGTGCCGAGCTTTGAATCCAGCTTCGGCATCCGCGATGGTTTTGGCGATTTCCGCCTGCCATTGCAGGGTAACGCGCCCGAAATATGGCTCGTTGCATATTTCGTAATAGAGATTGTCAAAATCTTTCAGCTCGGCCACTATCTTTCGCACCATCTGTTTCTGGACGGCCAATAATTCGGGATTATCCAGAGTATAGACCTTTGTACGTTCCATCGTGCCGATGCCGTTGACATTGTTGGAGGCGTTCATCGGGCTGAGTTCCCACATAGCGTCCTTGTAGAAAGGGCAAAACAGCACCAGTTCGACAATTACACCCCGCCGGCCCGCCTCGCGGAGGAAGTCGCGAAGGCGTTTGAAATAATCAGTATCCCATTTGGTCAGGTCAAACTTGTTGCCTCCGTTGGCATAGCCGGGCCGATTGCTGCGCGCCCACGGACATATCAAACGATCCTCCGCCGGCGCCAGAGTGTTGTTTTTAATTTTGAAAGCACCAACTGGCTCGCAATAGGCCCCGCTGAACGTTCGAGTGAGATTAAATCCGAGCGATCCGAGCGTTTTCAGGTACTTCTTGTAATCAAATGCCCTGTTCAAAACTGCTCCGTAGTGTTCGGCGGAAGTAATCAAAACCGTCGGCTTGCCCCGCCAGAGAAAATAGTGTGGATTCTCCGGATGCAGTTCGATCGGACCTGCTGCCGCAACGCACACGGGCAGGCAGATTGACACAATAAGGCCGGTCAGAACTAATGCCCTAAAATATGAATATACGCTCTCCGTTCGATTAGCTGTCTGAGACATATCACTCCTTTCCGCTTCCCATCAGTCGTAGGGACCGAGGGCTATAATCCGTATATCGGTTTGAGTTGCTCTGCAGTCGGCAGGCGCTTATAGTGTTCGCCGTTCGGCCCTGTGTAGGTGTCGCCCTTCTTTTTCAGCACGACCGGTGTAAACGAGCCGTTATCGTTTTGTATTTGGATAACGACTTCCTCTTCCTCTTTGTCTTCATGGCGCTTGCCGGACATCTGATCGGTCTGTTGCAACAAAGCACCTATGCCTAAAATTGCCGCTCCCAATGCTGCTCCTTCACCGGCTTCGTCCGATTGATATCCGATGATGCCACCGATGGCCGCCCCCCAAAGCGCTTGTTCGTAAATCGGACTAAGCTTTAATCGGCCCCCGCTGTTTCCCTCGCCGCAGCCACCGCATGTCGAAAGTGTCAGGGATGCCATTAACACTGAGATGACCGTTCTTTTGGGAAGCTTTCTCTTCATTCTTTTTCCTCTCAGAATAAGAAACGCCTGCTTTGTTCTATTCGGAATCTGTTCCGAATCGTCCTCGCCGTTTGCCATCACTGCCGAGGCAAGATTCCTGACTCTCGTGGCGGAAACTGAAACAATTATGCAATTCTTAGGGACCGGGTCAAGAGAATTTTGTACAGATTACGGCCTGTAAAAAGGGTGTGGATATATTCTTGAGGTATGGTTGCGGCTTGCGAAAAACGCGTCACCGCAGCCTGCTCTTGATGGCTTTGATCTGGTCTTCGGTGACTTCGACGCCCAGTTTCTGAGCGATTTTGATGTGGGTCCAGGCAAGTTCGTATTTCTTGGCCTGGTAAAAACCAAAGGCGAGCCCGTAATGAGCATCGCCGATCTCAGGATCGATTTCGACTGCTTTCAGGTAAGCAGCTATCGCCTCGTCGTATTTCTTGATCTTGGAATAAGCGGCGCCGAGATTGTAATGAACCATGGCCTCGTCGGGTTTTATCTCGACTGCCTTTTTGTATTTTTCTATCGCCGTGCTGTATCTGTTCAGGGCGAAATAGGCATTTCCAAGATTCACCATCGCAGCCATCATGTCCGGTTTGATCGACAGCGCCTGTTCGTACTCGCGGATTTCATCGTTGACCAGGCCCAGTCTGTTGTAGCAAAGCGCCAGGCCGTAATGAGGCTCGGCAAGATCTTCCTTTATCCTCAACGCCTTTCTGTACTGTTCTATCGCCGTTTTATAGTCATTCATCTGGCTGTAAACATCGCCCAACTGGCTGTAGCAGCTTGCGTCCTCCGGTTCCAGCCTGATAGCTTTCTTTAAGCTCGATATGGCGCTTCCGAATCTTTCCTGCTGAGCATATACTGTTGCAATATTCTTGTGAGCATCTACAAAGCTCGGATCCAGACCAATCGCGCGCCGATATGCGGAGACGGCACGATGAAGCGAGTCGTCCTGAGTGTAAGCATTGCCGAGGTTGTTGTGCGTCTTGGCGTCGTTAGGGTTGATACGCAGAGCGGTTTGATACTCGTCAACAGCTTCGTCTATCAGCCCTTGCTTGAGGTAGATGTTGCCAAGATTCGCCCTCGATTCGGACAATGTCGGATTTATTTCCACCGCGCGCTCGAATGCCAGCAACGCCGACTCCATGTTGCCTATATCACTGTAACTGTTTCCGAGATTGTTGAAGAAGCAGCCCAGCGTCTGAATCTTGTTAAGATTCTTCATATAGATGCTTTTGTAGCCGGCGGGCGGCACCTTGAATTTGTTGATATAATGGTCGTCTGAGGCGATGCCGCCGTTACTGGTGGTTTCGATGTTAAACCGGACCTGGCCGTCGTCATATCGGACGAAGAAATGCCCGGGAACTACTACGCCGTAGAGCGGCAGACCGAGTCTTTCGGCAATCGCCAGATAGAGAACCGACAGGCTCAGGCAATATCCGCGTTTTTCATCCATCACCGTGTGGAGGAATAGGCTGTTGGGATCGTTGGCCTCGGCAAGGGACTTGAAGCGCAGTTCATTGAACAGATATTCATTTATGACGGGAATCGCCCTTGAGTCGGCGGGTATCCTTCTGCGGCCCAACCTGTCGCGTATTTCCAGAGCCATCTCATCCAGCCTTGCCAGGTACCTGCGGCCGTAGACCATGTCGCTCCAGTGTTCTGAGACAATAAGAGCGGCAGTTGCAAGATCGACCTCCTCATCCCTGAGCCGAAGAACCTGCTCGACCGACCTCGCATAAAGCCCTGACTTGTTATTATTCGCCAGCGGTTCGACCTGGGCTCTGGCAAACGAAGCCGAAGCAAAAAGTACAAAACAGATTGTTATCGGAAAAATCTTTTTCATCGATAGTCCCTGTAGTGTATTATATAGTCTGAGAAGATTTTGTTCAATGTCATTCTTTTATGATCGGAGAAATACAATGAATTCTGAACACATTATTGATGCCTATGCTTGGTTTTCCCGGTCCCATTACGGGAATTTTTACAAATTCATGCCAACATTTTTACTTATTGGGCTGCTCCTTATCGCGGGATGCCATGACAGCGGCACAGAAGTCGCAGAATCAACCGAATCTGTTGAAGCATCTCGTACTGAAGAGGTTGCTGAAGCTGCACCCCAGACCGAGATAATCCTAAGTGAATCGGCGGCTCCCACCACGCAGCAGGCCGATGAAGTCAAGCTGTTTGATGGCAAGACACTGAAAAACTGGAAAAAAACCGATTTCGGCGGTCAGGGCGATGTTCATGTCAAGGACGGCGCAATTTACCTCGAAATGGGCAACGACATGACCGGCATAACGTGGGACGCTCCACTACCGTTCAAGACCAACTATGAGATCACTGTCGAAGCTAAACGCGTAGACGGCAGTGATTTCTTCTGCGGCCTGACATTTCCGGTGGGCGAGAATTCCTGCTCGCTTATCCTCGGCGGCTGGGGCGGGACTCTCTGTGGACTGTCCAACATCGATTACTACGACGCGGCTAACAACGAGACCACTTGCATAGTTTCCTTTGAGGACGACAAATGGTACCATGTCCGCCTGCACGTCAGGCCCGACCGCATAACCGCGTGGCTCGAAGAAGAAGGAGCCGAGCCACTGGTGGATATCGACATCACAGGGCGAAAAATTGATACGCGAGCCGAGATGGATTATTGCCAGCCGATGGGAGTCGCTACGTGGCAGACGAGCGGAGCAATCCGCAACTTCTACATGAGAAAGCTCGAAGAATAACGTTCGCTGCCGTTACTCAACGGGCGTTCCGTTTTGCAGCGGCACTCCGGCGGTTTGACGGTGGAACAAGTCGATTTTCATCCATCGCTTGCTCTTGAAGCGCCAGAGGTTGGCAAGACCCACTGTGATAATACTTGTCGCAGCCGCTATCCAGGGCCCCAATGCCCCGAGAGACGGGAATGCCGCCGCTACGATCGCGCCGCCCAGCCATAAGATAACCACCGCGCCGACTCCCGAGATAATAGCCAGCCAGATCGTATCGCCCGCCCCGCGCAGAGCGCCGGTGTAGATCGTTCGGGTTGCATGGAAAATCTGATATATTGCGGCACAAATCAGGATATCCGAACCGGCTTCGATAACGCCTCTGTCTCTTACCGGATCGGTAACCCAAAACGCCATGAGCTCATGCCGAAATAGAAAAAAGCATAAACCCACGAGGCCCATGTAGGTCAGGGCAACTCGCAGACAGACGCTTGTCTGTTTTATGGCCAGGTCTTTCTTCCCGCGACCGATTGTTTTGCCTACCGCCGCGGTCAGCGAAGTGCTGATCCCGACGACCGGCATAACCGAAAGGCTCGTAAAGGCAAGAACGGCGCTCGTGGCCGCCAATGCTTCGGTGCCGAATCGACCGACCAAACCCACCAGGATAATACCCCATAATGCGACGTTCACCATCAATCCGAATCCCGCGGGAAGTCCCACTTTGAGCAGGTCCTTCATCTTGCCGAAGTGGATACGAAGCGCCCTTCTGGAATTGAACTGCGAATGGATACGACCGGACAGAAATACAGTCATGTTAATTGCGGCCGCCACTGAGATGCCGGTAAACGTGCCCCAACCGGCTCCGGCTATTCCCATCTTCGGGAAGCCGAATTTCCCGAAAATCAACGCGTAGTTGGCAAAAATGTTGACTACTTGTCCGCACAGCGAAGCACACATCGTAATAATCGGCCGATGTATGCCCATGAAGAACTGGCTGCTCGCCCAGTTGACCACAGCCAGGATATGGGCATAGAGGATGATTCGCAGATAAATCACCTCCATCTCGATTACTTCCGGCGGCTGGCCCATCATTTTGAAAAGGAACGGCGCCAAAGGCCACATAACGGCCACAACAGCCACGAAATAGGCCAGACCCATATAGATCGCCTGCCAGTAGTAATTGGCACATGCCTGGCGTTCGCCCCGGCCCAGACTTTGACTGACAAATGTGTTCAGGCTGGTCATCGCACCTATTGCGAAGCCTCCCGGCAGAAAGCTGGCGAATCCGGCCGGCAAAATCGCCGCTAAGGCGTTCGTTCCCAGGCGCGAAACCATGAACCGGTCGACAAACTGCATTATAGTAAACGAAACGGTCGTAACGACCATCGGAGCGGCAAGCTTGAGCATGTACTTGAGAGAGGTCTCATCCTCGACCGATGCTTGTGATGGCAGTGTGAATTCATCGGCCATCACGATATGCCCCTTACTCTCCGGGCCAGCTTGGTGCGCAGCATCTCGGCGGAAACTCCTGAGACCTTCACCTGTTTGACGCGGCCGGTCTGGCCGGAGATAATGTTCAGTGTGTTCTTTTTCACGTCAAGGGCCCGGGACAGGTATTTGAGAAGGCATTGATTGGCTTTTCCCTTCTCCGGAGGTGCGGAAACCTTTATTTTCAGCATACCATCGAGCAGGCCGCACATGTGCGTAGTCCCGCTGCTGCCGGGCACAACCTTCATTGTTATGACCGTACCATCATCAAGTTCCTGAATTTTTATATCCATGATCAGCCTCGGGCAGAACCGCCGCAACCGAAAGATGTATACGTGTGAGCCTGTGCTACTCGACGTTCTCCCGCAGATTAGCACCGATTGCCAACTGTACGTATTTCTCGATCTGCCCTGCAAGCTCGCCGATAGATTCAAGTTGAAAGTCTTCGTAGTGGCCCGGAACGAGGTCGCCGTCCAGCGTCCTTTTGCAGATTCGCACGCGTATCACTGAGGGCTGTCCTGCGGACCGGGTAAAATCGCTGTCTTTGTGCTCGGTTAGTTCCACGCGCCATTCTTCGCTGATGAAGACCAGGCACTTGCCGGTAAAAACCGCCGTCGGAAAGTAGTCACGCAATATTTTAAGAGTTTCCATTGCTTGCCCATTAAAACCTAAATACAGTCATCCTGAATATATTACCAAAGCTGGAGTGAAATGCACTACCTTATTTGTGCGATGCCGCTTCAAGTGGTTTGGAATCGCTGTTGAATTCGGAAGATTATTAAGTCTGTGCCGTCAGACAGCCCCTTTCTTGCCGGTTCGTGCCGTAGCTGGCGTATGCTGCCGCAACAGCCCCGGCAGCCGAAGCTTTGAGAAATGTTGTTCGTTTCATGCGTACTCCTTATGCCGAATCCGGGAACCAGCGCAGTATATCCTGTCCCTGGAAAAATTGCCAGATTCGATTGAACCGGTTCGTCCGAAACGACGTATTCAGCACCAAACGCTTGAGGATGCCGGTCGTCAACACCGCAACAGTGGTAAAGTTAGCTTATGGGTTATCGCAGACTCAGAGGTATTCCGGGTTTAATATACATACCCGAACCGGATCAACAGAGCAGCAAGCACAAGTGCAAAGACTGTTTCTGCTGCCAGTGGTGCTGCGACACGAGATGTGAATCGTGCCTGAAAGAGAAACGCCGTAAAAGCAGGAAAAAGAAATAGTCTCTTTGAGCGAGCAGGGCTGCGCGGCCGGTCCTTAGACTACTGCTTTACGACATAATGCAGCAATATCTCATCACTTTTGTGCAATCTCCGGCAGGCTTCTCTGGCGATGTTAAGAGTCAAAATGCTGAACATTTCCAGGTCAGTTTTGTAAAGCGATAAAAGCGTGCTGCGCGACAAGACTATAAGCTCCGTGTCCTCCATGCACACAGTCGTAGCGGCGTGTGGTTGAATGCCTATAACCGAAGTCTCGCCGAAGCACTGGCCTTCTTCGAATATGATAAGCTCCAGGGGAATATCCCGGCAATTGACCACTAACTTCACACTACCTGACTCTACGATATAGATATGGCTCGGTTGATCACCCTCTTCGAAGACCTTTTCGCCGGCCTTGTAACGGATCTTGCTGAGAAGCAAGCACAACTTATGCAACTGTTTTGTGGAAAATCCCGCGAGAAGTGATATCTCGCCGAGAATCGGCATAACCTCATTAACATCAATTAGTGTGTAACGTCTCTCCCCTTCACTCGGATATTCAAGCACTTCCGACACAACTGATCCTTCTCTTATACCGTGTGTCTTGAGAATACCATAATCCGAGCGCTTAGTCGAGGGAAATTTAGTCAAGAATTCACTGCGAAATGCTGCCGGCTCTCTAATCAGCCATTCTTGTTACGCCGGTGCTTGCGTCTCTGTTACTTGCAGGAGCTTTTCCATCCGGGTAACACCAGTAGCGTTTCTGCTTTATAAAGGGCAATCCGACGAGATTCAAGAATCGATTGTCTTTCGGCTCCAGGTAGCCGGGCACGCCGATTCTGATCGACGATTGCGGCACGTTCAGCACTAACGTCCGGTGCAGGTAATCCCACCACGGGAATATAACGCTGTAATTGGTATTCGTCTCCGAGCCAACGGCACTGTGATGAACGCCGTGCATTCTGGGGGTTACGATGATTCTATTGAGCAGACGTTCGAACCTGATGGGCAGCCGGACGTTGGAATGATGAAACATGGTTTCGACGGTGAATACCGTCTCGTAAATGACGTAAGTGAGCGGGGCGACTCCGATGATCGCCACCTGAACAACCCGGAACACGGACGAATAGGCGATCTCGCCGAAATGAAAGCGAAACGAGGTGGTAACGTCAAGGTCGGGATCGACGTGGTGAACGTTGTGAAATCGCCACAAAAGAGGTATACGATGATTAGCCATGTGCCAATAGTAAAACGTTAAATCCATCAGAAGAAAGCCCAGCGCAATCCGTCCCCATTTCGGCAGCGGTGTCCACAACGCGATTCCGAATCCTCGCTCCATACTCCACCGCGAAGTAGCAAGCCCGGCATTCTTGACAACGAGCGATCCTACAATAAAAACAGCCGCTGTGAGCGTCAGATTCTTCGCCAGGCGCGAGAAGAACGACCGGGTTCTCTGTCTCAAAGGAATGAATTGCTCGGCCAGCAGGAGAACGACGAATGTGCCGGGAAGGATAATCGCTGTCCAATTCGCCATCTTTGTATAAATCCTCCGAATCCCGACTACGGCAAGTCAGGGCCACATTGTCGGCTCGTTCAATTCGCGCCAGGCTTCCATCGTACGCTCAAGGTTGTCATAGGCATCCCCGCCGATGCCGTAACCCTGGAATCCTATCGGGCCGTTGTATCCTGCACCGTAGAGTGTCTTGAGGAACTTCCGCATGTCAAACGTACCGCGGCCGAGCGTCTGAATCAGAGTCTTCCAGTCTTTGCCGCCGCTGTCGGCGCCGTTTATCGAAACGACAAATAGATGCGGCATGGCATTTTCAATCACCGAATCGATGTTCTTCTCATCATTTACCCTCAGGAAGTGGCACAGGTTGAAAGTCACGCCGACCTCTTTCCGATTCAGTTTTTTGACCACTCGCAGGGCGTCTTTTGTGCTTTCAATCCAGAATCTATGATGAGGATAGATCGCAATCCTGACTTTGTTTCTCTCCGCCTTTTCTGCAATCCGCCTGAGTATTTTTAGGGCACGCTCGTCGCCGGCCGGATCGGAGGGTTTATATTTCTTACTCGTGAAGAAAAGCCAGAGCATCGCGTTTCGGCCTTTCAATACGTCGATAGCATTTGCCAATTCTTCGCCGTACGGCTGCTGATCGGGATCGATGTTTATGCCGAGATAGACTGTGAAAAGCCTCAGCCCGTTCTTGTCAAGCTCTTTGGCCATCTCAGTAAGATGTTCGCCGCCACGGGAGCTTATGCCGTCGTATCCCAACTTTTTGAGCATTGCGACCTGTTGTCTTGGCGTTTTGTGCTTTTCGTCAGTCGCGGCATTGTCGAATGCGAAAAACGGCGGCGGTCCTGCGGGTTCGATCCGGATATTTCTATAAGCAACCGGCCCGTGATCGCCCTGCAGCATCAAAGGTCCCGTTGGTTTCTCGTCGTTGTAGGCCGAAGCCCGCGTAGGTCCGGTCAGCACTATATCTTCGTGGACCAGGACGCCGTTATGATAAACCGTCTCGAAACGTGCGTTTGAGATTTTTCGTCCCGACTTATCGAAACGAGGCGCTCTGAAGACGACATCGAACGACTGCCATTGCCCCGGTGCCTTGGAGGCATTCACTCGCGGCGAATGCCCTTCGAAACGCTTGCGTTCACTTCTGTTCCATCGGGCGTAGATGCCGCCGCACTCGATGCCCGGATATGCCGATGGTTTTCGCCAACTGTCAAAAACCTGTATCTCGTACCGGCCCATAAAGTACACGCCGGAGTTGGAATCTTTCGAGACCATAAACTCGATGTGCGCTTTAATATCTCCGAATTCCTCCCTGCTCAGAAGGTGTGACGTCCTGCCTTTGGACCCGTTCACAATGACCCCTGTACCCGGCTTAGCGCCCAATAGCTTCTCATTATCCGGATTCAGGAAAGCATCACCCACAGCCTGCCACTGCCCCGTATTACCCCGCCACACGGAAAGATCTTCACCTGTTAACATAATCCGTTCCGCTCCGGCGATAGCCACAAACCAGAAGCATATGACCCCAATAGTCAGCATTGTCCGGCTATGATTATTCATGACTCTCCCTTCTCAATAATCAATAGTCAATAATCAATAGTCAATTTCAAAGTTTCCACGGGCTGCGCATCGCCCGCGACAGCATTCTGTTTGCCTGTTCGTCGTTGATGAATCGTTCGTTGTCCGGGTCCCATCGCAGTTTCCGCCCTAACAACATCGAGATGTTGCCGATGTGCGCGATCGTGAAGCACCGCTGTCCGATCTCCGGCGGGAAGTAGCAATCCTTGCGAGACTTGACACAATCCAGGAAGTTCCGCTGCTCGCCGCCTCTGCATGTATACAGATGTATCTCATCAGGGCCGATTGTCGAATCCAGAATGGACTTCGGCTCGGCCTTCAACGGCGCCCGCCAGCCACGATTGCCGATCCATCCCTCTGTACCCTCGAATCGCAGGCTCGGATTTCCCGATTTTACGATCAGCCGCACGCCGTCGGCGTATTTATATTCAATGTGATATTCATAAGCCGTGTTGTAGGGCCCATCCTCCCAGAACTTGCCCTTGCCCTCGACCTCGACCGGGCCGGTGTGTTCGCTATCGTTGCCCCACTGCGCGCCGTCGAGAAGGTGCGCTCCCCAGTCGGTCAACATGCCGCCGGAGTAATCGAATATCCATCTGAAATTCCAGTGAATTCGGTCTTTGGTGTAGGGCGCCCACGGCGCCGGTCCGAGCCACATGTCATAATCGAAACCGTCAGGAACCGGCATGGGCTTGGGATTGCCGGGTGTTTTAGGTCCGCTCGGCAGTTCCACGTGAATCGTATGAACTTTGCCGATCCTGCCGTTGCGAACCAACTCACACATTCTGTGGTACTCGTAGACTGATCTGTCCTCAGTCGACCACTGGAAGACGCGGCCATAGCGTTTCATAACATCGCAGAGCGTCCGTCCTTCCTCGATTGTAAGAGTGGGTTTTTCGCATTCTACGTCTTTACCCGCTTTAGCTGCGGCTATCGAAATCGGCGCATGCCAGTGATCGGGCGTGGAAATCATCACTGCGTCAATATCATCACGTGCCAGGACCTCGCGGAAATCTTTATAGGTCGAGCAGTCCTTATTGGCGTATTTCTTATTGACCGTATCGCGTCCCTTCTTCAGATGAGCAGGGTCCACGTCGCATACCGCCACTGCCTGAGCGTCCGGCTGGGCCAGAAAGCTTTTCAAGTTCATGGCGATACCGTGACCGCCTGTCCCAATGAAGCCTACCGTAATACGATTGCTCGGGGTTACCGCTCCCGAAGCGCCCAGCACCGAGGCGGGCACAAGATAAGGGAGCGCAATAGCCGCTCCGCCGGCACCTCCGGCTTCTTTCAAAAGTGCTCGGCGGGTGATTTTGGACTTGCTGCTCATATTTCGATCTCCGGTTATTCAACTGATCGTGAATTTAGAACGATACCAGCAATTGCCATATATAAATATACCCGAGAGCATCGACGTCTTCCCATATCTGCTGCATCATGGCCGGGTCCCCGGTTATCTCGGGCAGGTCCTTGACTCGCTGCTCCCACGGGAAACATGCGCCCGGCTTGACCTTTGGTTCAGGCCGGTCCGCCAGGCCCGTTACTTTTTCGCGTGACGCAACTGAGGAAGGTAAATCGCACGGGAGCGTACCGGTTGGCGTGACATAAGAACCGGCTGAGTAAACGCCGTGCTCGCGGCAGGTTTCGGTCATGGCTCTCATGTTCTCGACGTTTGTGTCATCCTGCATAATTGCGCCGGCATCCATGATGTAGCCGCCGTCTTTGGCAACCTCTTTGATTACCTTGATGCAGAACTCCCGTACTTCTTCCTGCGTGCCCCAGCTCAGCTTCATGTTGGGGATGCCGCCGCTAATGGCGAACTTATCGTGCAGCGCGCGATGGACTTCGAAGATGTCATCCTGATCGCAATGGAAGACAATACTGCGGTCGGGCAGGTCGCGGAATGACTCGAAATGGTGCTTCCATCTGCCCTCGGCATAGAAGAGCGTCTGGTGGCCGTTCTTCCAGAATTCCTCGATACACGGCCTGAGCGTAGGCCAGTGGTGTGAGGCGAACTGATCCGGCCGGAAGAACGGCACGCAGCTCCGGTGCATCCAGAAGCCGATGGGGACCTGCTTATTCGGATCGGAGGTAACAAGACCCACGTGGACCAGGTGCGGCATCAATGCTTCACAGGCTTTGAGCACTTTATCCGGCTGGGTGTGCATGTCGTTTACCAGTCCGAGATATCCGCGCAGTTTGTCGGCGAGGATGTCCATCGGCGCCTTGAAGATTCCCGCTATGGCCGAACCTATGCCGCACTCGCTCTGCAGTCGGGCTATTTGAGGCCCGAAGGCATAGAAATATTGCAGCATTGCCATCGCACTTTTGGTCAGCGCGACATTGTGGCGTTTGGTTGAGGGTTCTTCGGCTTTGCTCACTTCGGTAGAGATACGGGGCAGCCATGTCTCGTAGAGAAAGCCCGTGGGATCGGCGATCAGCGCATCGTACTCATCCGCTTTCATAAAGGCCTCATCCTCCGGCGGCTCGATATAATTGAAAGCTGTAGTGTGCGGGATGTTGATGCCGGGTATGCCGTAGTAGCGAAGCCCCGCCGCCTGGGTAAGTCCCGTCCAGACGTAGACCATGTTGGGGACAATAGCATCCCAGTCGAAATCTTTCGCCAACTTGACGACCGCCTCGAACGCCTTGTTGTAATCGTGCACCACCTCCTGACAGGTGTAGCCGGCATATTTGCCGGCAAACTCAGCGGCAAACGGCCGGATCGGAACCATATCGGGCTTTTCATTTCGCATCGCAGTGATGTAACGATTCATCCTCTCGGCATACAATTGCTCGGTATCCTTCGACATGTCTCATCGCTCCTTTTTGTCATCAGCACGGGCTATCAAACGCAAACATCCCCACAAAAATACCCCAACTCACTCTGAACATCAAGAAATAAGATGCCCACAAGCGCACGGCTGAAAGGATTTAATGTGTCGGTACCCTAAGATCATGCGGGATCGTTGTCTAGATTCTTTCGTGCGAATAACCTCTACTCCCCGACTATGAGCAATTATCTCATACATGCACACTATTGACGGGCCTCTGCATATATGATACGTATTCCAAGTGATGGATCGCTTGTCAAAGTCTGGATAAAAAGGAGCGCAGACAATATGGTAAACAAAAAGAACACATTCCTGAGAATATGACGATTGAGGAGGCCTCTGAGTTCTGGGATACGCATAGCGTTGCTGATTTTTCCTCACATGTCGTGCAATTCGAGTACAGACCGGAAGAACAGATTACTTTTGTTGCGATTGCAAATGACCTGTTGCGCCAATTAGAAAAACAAGCCAAGAAACAGGGGGCATCTATTGAAACACTGATTAGGATCGTGCACGAAATAACTTCCCGATTTCATGGGGATAGTTCCGTCGGAA
>CAZRBG010000038.1:0-58249 GCA_964598225.1 uncultured Pirellulales bacterium | reverse complement strand
TTACATATCGGTCAACCCATAGGCCGGACAGCAAATTCCGAGCCGAACAGGATTGTGACTGTCCCTAGTTATTTCCACCATGTTGACCTGGAATTCTAGTGGCGTGCTTACGTATCTTATTGACAAGGAGAATTGCAATGAATGGTTTGAGATCAATCAGACAAGGGGCTTTTATGGTTGTGGTCCTCTCGGTCATGACCGGTCCAGTAGCTGGAGCAGCGACGGAATATCTGCTTAAGTTTACAAATAAGGCATCTGGTGGGGTGCTCGTCCTAGGGCGGATCGGTTTCAATGGCACTGGCTACGTTTCTGTCGAGACGTCTCCAGGGGAATGCCCTGGATCAGTCGCACAACGCCTAGCCGACCAGATAGGGGCTAATCACAATGCTGCCGATGTTTCGGATATGCATAGGTTGCGCGTAGGGGGAATACCTGAAGCATTTGGAGATAGTCTAAAGCTGCCGGAAGGAGCTATCTCCTACTATCTTGCAGGTACTGAGAGTGGTCTTGGAATACCGGAGCCCCCCCTGTCTCTTACATGCGTGTACGACGAGGAGGCAGACGGTGTGAAACTAGCGTGGGAGAATCCAGCCGGGGGATATGACAACGTGTTCATCACTCTTAGCTGGGGCTTAGGCCGTAACTTCAGACAATTGACCGTACCGGGCGACGCGACAAGCTTCATTGTGGACAGAACAAGTATCCCTGTAGGTGTTAGAGATCTTTATGTGGGCGTTGTGGGCATTAGGAGCGGAGTAGTATCTGCTCCTGGTGCCATGCACATGAGCGGTCACTATCAGGATGAGGCATTTGCGATCCCATTCGCAAGGGGCATCATGCCCAATTGGAGCGTATGGCGTGCCTCCCCGGTGAAGCGGACAATGACCCCGGGACAAACGGCGACCGGAGGGATCGTCGGCAAGAAGCTTTTCAGATGTGACAAGAGATTCACCAATACGAGCTACTACGCTCAGGACGGCCTCTACGCAAAGCCGTTCAGCCAGGTGATAGAGGCGGGCTTTTCAGGCGTTGTTGGTCTTAAGAGAGAGTTTATTGGTCTGACACCGGGGCACACCTATCGGATAACTGGGGCTTTGAGCACTCTGCAAATGCACGAATCAGACAGCGACTGGTCACTGGATATTTGCGCTGCGCACAACGGACCCAGTGGAAGAAAGCTTGCCCCCGAACAGTTGGCGGGCAGAGCAGCATTGCCAAACGGAAAAATGGGCCGCCGAGCTGGGCGAATTGGCGTTTTGGAGAGGGGTGGGAAGATGACTGGTCCTGGCTTCAGGCTCATGAAGAGTCGGACAGAGAGCGATGAGGGAGATGAAGAAGGTATTGACGTGACGCTTCCGCCGGGTGTGGATACTCTGACGGTTTGGGTCCGCTTTGAGTGTTTGGACCCGACCGGGGCGGTTGGATTCATGGGAGCAGGAATCAAGGACATTACGGCCAGCCAGCCATGAACCAGAAAGCGGAGGCTGGGATTGGGAGGCGCCTGCTGGCTCATGAAAGGACATCGTAGCAATTGACAGTTAGACTGTTGCACATATTTTGCGCTTTTGTTTGCCTCTCAGCGGGCGCTGTTCTTACACTCTGGGTGCTTGATCGTAGGATCAGGGATCCGGAGGTGGAAAAGCTCCTGAACAGACCAAGCGTTGTGGAGCAGTTTAAGAAACTGCGCAGCGATCAATATCCGTCAGCGGAAGAAAGCTCGCCGCTTGTTGTTGCAGCCCAGTCTTTCTCATCGCATCTTAACGGCCCTCCTGTCCGGAGTGAGAGAAAAGTGGTGGCGGCTCCACGAAAGATTCAGCGAAGCTCTGTAAGGCTCCCGAGAGTGAGGATTGCCCCTTCTGCCAAATTCGCTCTCGAAGGGACGAGCCACTACGAGAGCCAGCCGGAAAGGTCGATCGCCCTGATTTCCGAGCCCGGCTCTCCCGAACGGAATAAGTACTGGGTCAAAGAAGGCGAGCGCCTGGGCCACTTTGTGATACAGCGAATAAGGCACGGCGTAATCGTCTATCGCGACGAAAATCAGCAGCTTCACGAGATGACAATCGCGCACAAAGCCGCTTCGCGCAGCCTTGTGCGCGACTATATCTCCAGCGTAGCGATGGCTCAGGATCTGCCCGACAGCAATTCAGGGAAGCTAAAGGGGTCATTCCGTGATTATTATCATTATTTGCTTGACGGCGGTGATTTTGGGGTTATGATCGTGATTCATGGCTCGAAGCTTGCGAATTGAGTATCCGGGTGTCGTTTATCACGTATTGAATCGTGGTAAT
This sequence comes from uncultured Pirellulales bacterium, assembly GCA_964598225.1. Taxonomy (GTDB): domain Bacteria; phylum Planctomycetota; class Phycisphaerae; order Sedimentisphaerales; family Anaerobacaceae; genus SG8-4. Next base: position 55,961 of record CAZRBG010000038.1, on the reverse strand, counting down.
TACAGAAAGCATATCTTTTCCCAGGAGAAGGCCAGGCAGTCGTTTGAGGATTGCTTGTTCAAGGCCTTCGTGCGTTACAAATGGCGACTTTACGCCTATTGCCTGCTAAGCAATCATTAGGCGCATTAACATGCGAAGTACAACACAAGCAGTACGGATCATCTTGAGTCATCCGGTTGCACAATTTAAGTTCTCATCTGGGGACTGAAGTCCCCAGACCTCTGGGATTTTTCGCTTTGAGCCAAAGGCATGGCTAAGGGACAAGGCGATCCGCCTAAGGCGGGTCGCCCATGCCTCCGGACCTTTGCGGCGCTCGAGTTGCTTGCCAGCGGATCGCCGTTCGACTTCGCTCAGCGCTTGGCCTGAGCCTGCCGAATGGGGTGGGTTCTATCCTCTGCAAAGCCGGTTTAAGCTCTAACAGTGATACACGTCTGGAGCACGTAGAAGGTAGATAGCATTTCGTTAGTCTATGGCAGGGTGGTTGTACGACATCGCGAGGATTCCGTAGTCTGAAGTCTTTAAACAACTTCAAGGTGCCGGATTTGGCTCGCGATTTTCTCTCTATTTGTGTTTCAGTTGCGATGTGAATTCGGGTAAAAACTGACATATATGTAAGATATGCTTTGTTGGCACATTGGTAATTATGATTGTAATATTACGAGGCGAAAGCTAAGGCGGCATTTTGTAAGTTTCTGTTAAAGAGCAGTTTATGTTTATTAGCCTTATGCTTATAATAGATATAAGTAAAAATACATTCTCGATCACGTGGTCTAATGTTACAATTATGTCATAAGTAAATGTTTAGAGACCGAACTTGATGAATAGAAAGAGTACATTCCGGCAACAGGGCAAAACAGACGCCGCAAGGGATTTGGAGAAGCTTGATGCGCTTTGCGGCATCAGCCGCACCCTATCTACAGGAGCGGGGCGGCGGGATGCACTGTGCCGGGTGCTGGAAGTGCTGGATAAGGTGTTCGGACTGAATCACGGTACGATAACGCTCCTTAAGACGGACGGTAAGGAAGTGCGGGTGGAAGCCGTTCACGATCTTTCTAAGGAGAAAAGTCGAACCATTACCTACAGGATCGGCGAGGGCGTTACCGGCAAGGTAATGCAGACCGGCAAGTCGGCGATTGTCCCGAAGGTTTCCCGGGAACCTCTGTTTCTCAATCGGTTCGAGCGCTGGAACGTCACGAAGCGGGAGTTGAGTTTTATCTGCGTGCCGATATCAGCGGGTGATGAAGTGATCGGGACGATTTCAGTTGACCTGCCCTTCAAAGAGAATGAGCAGCTCGAAGAGGAGGTTAAAATCCTCGATATCGTCGCAAACATGATTGCCAACGATATGCGCGTGCGTCGCGAGGCCGCAGCATCGCGGCGGGAGCTGGCGGTTGAGAATCTCCGGCTGCGCAGGGAATTAGGCGACGGATTTCACCCGGAGAATATCATCGGCAACTCAAAAGTCATGGGCGATGTATACTGTAGAATCCGGCAGATTGCGCCGAGTGATGAGGCTGTGCTGATTCGAGGTGAGGCCGGAACGGGCAAGGAACTGGCAGCCCGCGCGATTCACTATTCGAGTCCAAGAGGTGAGGGGCCGTTCGTGAGAGTAAACTGCGCGGGATTGAAAGACAATCTTCTTGAGGTCGAACTATTCGGCCAGGAAAGGAAGATTTCTGCCGAGGCGAATCGAAGCCGCAAGGGTCGTCTGGATGAGGCGAACGGCGGAACGCTCTTCCTGAACGAAATAGGGGGGCTTTCGCTGCTTGCACAGGCGAAGCTCTTGAGTGTATTGCAGGAGCATCGGTTCGAGCGAGTTGACGGCAGCGTTGCAATTAAAACGAATACGAGAATCGTAGCCGCGACCGACCGCGATATCGAGAAAGCTGTTGAAGAAGGTTGTTTTCAACGAAATCTCTATGAACGGCTGAATATTGCTCCGATCGTGCTGCCTCCGCTGCGAGAGCGAAAGGACGACGTTTTGATGCTGGCGGACCATTTCGTCGAGAGATATTCGAGAAAGATCGGCAAAGATGTTCGACGGATCAGCACGCCTGCAATCGAGATGTTGATGGCGTACCACTGGCCGGGCAATGTACGGGAGTTGGAGAACTGTATCGAACGAGCGGTAAGGTTGAGCACCGACGGCGTCGTGCACTCACATCATTTTCCGCCAACCCTTCAGACGTCGGATTCGTCGGGCACCGTTTTGAACGGCTCGTTCAAAGACAGGGTCAGTTCTTTCGAGCGGGATTTGATTGTTGACGCCCTGAATCGCTGCAACGGCAATATGACGGCAGCGGCTCGAGACCTGAAAGCCACGCCGAGGATAATCCGCCACAGGGTCAAAGAGCTGGGGATAGATTATAAGCGATATACGAGCAAGAGAGGTTGATTAATGACGGCTTATGCAAGTACGGGTCTTGAGGGTCTGGACAAAATACTTTGCGACCTGAAAAAAGGCGACAACGTAGTCTGGCAGGTGGACAGCGTCGAGGATTATGAGCGATTCGCTCAGCCTTACGTCTCAAAGGCCGTACAGGACGGAAGAAACGTTGTCTACATGAGGTTCGCACGCCACGAGCCTCTCATCAAAGTCCGGACAAACGTCACGGTCTACGAGCTTGATGCCGAGATCGGTTTCGAGAGTTTTTCCACACAGGTGCATGCGATTATCTCACAAGAAGGCAGAGAGGCTTACTACGTATTTGACTGCCTCTCGGATTTGCTCGGGTCGTGGGCGACGGATCTCATGGTGGGGAATTTCTTCAAGGTTACGTGTCCTTATCTTTTCGAGCTGGACACGATCGCATATTTCGGCATATTGCGGAACCACCATTCTTATCAAACCATTGCACGCATTCGCGAGACGACGCAACTGCTGCTGGACGTATATAACCTTGGAGATAAGACCTATATTCACCCTCTGAAGGTCTGGAGGCGTTACTCGCCCACGATGTTTCTGCCGCACCTTCGGCAGGGTGGTGAATTTACGCCGGTAATCAGCAGTGTCGATGCAAGTACACTGCTGTCCAAGATTTCTCAGAAAGTGCCCGGAGATTCGGCAAGAACTCTCGACTACTGGGACCGCCTTTTCCTTGATGCGGATGATTTGCGGCAGAGTCCTCAGGATTCCAAAAATGTTAGAGAACTTATCGATGAGCTTTGCAGGTTAATGATTGGCCGGGACAAGAGGATCGCCGAGCTTGCCCGCGGCGTCTTCACCCTGGACGATTTGACAAGTATCAAGAGCAGGTTGGTTGGAAGCGGCTACGTAGGAGGCAAAGCTGCCGGAATGCTTCTGGCCCAGAAGATTTTATCGAAGGATGATCACCTCGACTGGGGCCGTTACCTGGAGCCTCACGATTCATTCTATATCGGCTCGGATGTATTCTACAGCTACATAGTCGAAAACGGCTGGTGGAAGCTTCTCATGAAGCAGAAGACCAGAGAGGGCTACTACGAGGTGGCGCCTGAGATGAAAGAGAACCTCCTGCGTGGTAAATTCCCGGATCAGATTCGCGAGCGTTTTCAGGAGATAGTCGAGTATTTCGGGCAGTCCCCGATCATCGTCCGGTCGAGCAGCCTGCTGGAAGACGCATTCGGAAACTCCTTTGCGGGAAAATACGAGAGTATATTTTTGGTGAATCAGGGCGAGCCGCAGCATCGCTACGCCGAATTCGAAGAGGCCGTCCGCAGAGTATACGCGAGCACGATGGATGAAAACGCTCTCGCTTACCGCGAGCAGCGGGGACTCGGCCAGAAAGATGAGCAGATGGCCCTGCTGGTCCAGCGCGTATCGGGATCGCACAAGAACGGTTACTTTTTCCCGGAGGTGGCCGGCGTCGGAATATCGCACAACACTTTTGTTTGGAAGCCCGAGCTTGATCCGAAGGCTGGTATGCTAAGGCTTGTTCTTGGCCTGGGAACGCGGGCGGTGGATCGGGTAGAAGACGATTATCCGCAGACAATAGCTCTGGATCATCCTCTCTTGCGGCCGTATGCCGATAAAGAAGGTGCAAGCCGGTTCTCGCAGCACAACGTCGATCTTCTTGATACAGGTCAGAACCGGCTCAGAACAGTCACCACCGCGAGTTTGTTTAGTGAATCTCTCGACGCGGAGTTTGACATGTTGGCGAGTCGTGACCGGCAAACCGAACGCAAGATGAAAGAAATGGGCATTCGGGGCAGAACGCCGTGGGTAATAACCTTTGAAAAGCTTCTATCAAAGACAGACTTCACCAAGGTAATGCAGAACATGCTCAGAGTCCTGGAAGAGCATTACCAATATCCGGTGGATATTGAGTTTACGGTCAATTTCACAGCCGAAGGCGATTTCAAAATAAATCTGGTTCAGTGCAGGCCTCTTCAGGCTAAAGGTCTGTCACCGAGCGTGGAGCTGCCTAAAGACCTCAATCCGGATCAGATGTTATTCGAATCGACGGGTTATACGATGGGAGGGAGCATTTCCCGGCGGATAAAGAGAGTAATCTATATCGAACCGCAGGCGTATGTGGATTTGCCAATTTCGCAGAAATACATGGTTGCAAGGTTGATGGGCAAGCTGAATAAGCAGATCGCCGGTAAAGAGATGATGCCCACCATGCTGATCGGTCCGGGCAGATGGGGAACAACCACGCCGAGTCTGGGCGTGCCGATAAATTTCGCCGAGCTCAACAAGGCTGCGGTTCTCGTGGAAGTGGCATACGAAGGCGGCAATCTGATGCCGGAACTTTCGTTCGGCACTCATTTCTTCCACGATTTAGTTGAGAGCGATATTTTCTATGCCGCGCTTTTCCCGCAGAAAGAAAACGTCACATTCAACAAAGACAAGCTTTTGGAGATGCCAAACCGACTGAGTGATTTTCTGCCCGAGGGGAAGGAATATGAGAGTGTTATCAAGGTGTACGAACCGGACTCGAATGAGTTGCACCTTGTTTGCGACATTATCACGCAGAAGGTTGTCTGCTTCTTCAGATTTAAGAAAGGAATATATGAGTAACGCGGGCCAACAAGGCGGCCAAAATCCGGAAGTTGTAGTTCTGTATTGTCAACACGGTATCTGTGACGAAGCTATGGGCTCGGCATGGTCGCAGGAGGTTGATGGTGTGTCTGTACGTGCCGTGATGATGCCGTGCAGCAGTAAGATCGAAGTGCCGTATATCATTAAGATACTCGAATCCGGCGCCGAAGCCGTCGAAATAGTTGCCTGTCCCGAGAAGAGCTGCAAAATGTTGACGGGAAGCCTGCGAGCGGAGAAACGCGTCGAATACATCCACAACCTGCTTGAGAAAATAGGCTATTGTCCCGAACGGGTCGGCATCAGCCGCAAGCTTTCACAAAAGGCGGATGAATTGATAAAGATAGCCGGGGCTCGCGCCGAGGCGGTGCGGCCGCTCGGTCCCAATCCCATGAAAACAGGAGAAAAACAGTGATTTTTGCAGAATGGAAACCTCTCGACGAGCTTGTCGGGAAACTCAAACCATATAAGAAAGTGCTCCTGGCCGGCTGCGCGACCTGCGTGGCCGAATGTTCCGCCGGCGGCGAGAAAGAAGTGGAGGCGCTCGCGCCTCTGCTGCGTATGGCTTTGAAGAAGCAGGGCCATTCGATAGAGATTGTAACAGCTACGCTCGACAAACAGTGCGAGTGGGAGTTTGTAGAGGAGCTTGCCGGGCAAGTCGCTGAAGTCGACGCCATCATGAGCATCGCGTGCGGCATCGGAATTCAGGCCCTGGCCGAGCGGTATGATCCCAAGCCCGTTTATCCGGGCGTTAATACGTCGGCCCTGACCATACGAGAAGAGGCCGGATTATGGAGTGCGAGGTGTGCCGCCTGCGGTGATTGCGTTCTCGGCGAGACCGGCGGCTACTGTCCCGTAGCACGCTGCGCGAAGAGCCTGATGAACGGACCGTGCGGCGGAACGCGTAAAGACGGCAAGTGCGAAGTGGATGAGGACGTTGATTGTGTCTGGAACCTTATCGTTGAGCGCGCTTATGAGCGAGGCCAAATCGAAGCGCTTGCCGGGCTGAGGAAAACGAAAGACTGGTCGAATTCCGGTCACGGGGGACCGAAGAGGGTAATCCGGGAGGATCTCAGACAATGAAAACAATGATAGGAAGCAATCTGGAGCGAATACTGGATGCGGGTCATTTTGCCGTAACCGCCGAAGTCGGCCCGCCAAGAGGTCCCGACGCCGAAGTAGTGAAGAAGAAAGCCGGTATCCTTCGCGGAGTTGCAGATGCCTACAATGTCACGGATAATCAGACCGCCGTTGTTCGAATGTCGAGCATCGCGGCATCGAAGGTCCTTCATCAGGAAGGCCTCGAACCGATTATGCAGATCGTATGCCGGGACAGGAATCGCATCGCGATCCAATCCGATTTGCTCGGCGCGTGGGCGCTGGGGATGAGAAACGTTTTGTGTTTGTCCGGCGACCACCAATCGGCCGGCGCAGGCGGCAAGCTCAAGGGCCATCCCGGCGCCAAGAACGTCTACGACATCGATTCGATACAGTTAATTTCTATCGTCAAAGGTTTGCGTGACGACGCCATTCAGGATGGCGGAGACTCGATTTCGCCTGCGGCGCCGTTTTTTATAGGAGCCGCCTGGACGCCTCTGGGGCCGCCGGAGAAATTCCGCACGATCAGGCTTGCCAAGAAGGTAAACGCCGGCGCCGACTTCATCCAGACCCAGGCCGTCTATGACGTGAAACGCTTCGCCGAGGCAGTGCGGCGAGCTGAGGATATGGGCCTGACCGACAAGGTCGCCATTCTCGCTGGAATCATTGTCCCGCGCTCGGCAGGTATGTTGCGGTACATGAATAACAACGTCCCCGGCATCGAAGTTCCGGATGGGTTGATCGCGAGAATGAAAGATGCCCCCGACCGCGAAGAAGAAGGCATCAAGATAACTCTTGAGCTTATCGATGCGGCAAAGAATCTTAGCGGCATTAAGGGCGTTCACCTCCAGGCGATAGAAGCCGAGGGAATGCTGCCCGATGTAATCAAGGCTGCGGGGCTGCTCCCGCGTCCGCACGTTTATTAGCCTTCTTTGAGCGGGTATGCGCCCGCCGTAAATATGTGAGTAGAGAATATGCCGATTAAATATCACGTTAATGTAAAACCTACCAGGCCGAGATTTTTCCCGGTTCCGAAGTACAACGCAATCGAAAGCGACGGCTGCCTCGGATGCATGCGCTGTGTGAAAAAGGACGCATGTGTATACGACGTCTACAGGCAGCGGGCATTCGACACGCCCCAGGTGGTGGACACAGCAGACGTGCTGTGCATAAGCTGTATGCGATGCGTTCAGGAGTGCAAGAAGAACATCCTCTTTCGAATACCTAATCCCGAATATGAGAAGCTGGGCGACGAATATTGGCGCGCCGAGATCATCACAAGCATCTGGAAGCAGTCTGATGACGGCAAGATTCCGGTCTCCGGCGCAGGCTACCGCGGCCTGTTCGCAGGCGTCGGTTTCGATTCCATGTGGACGGACATGTCCGAAATCGTAAGGCCCACCAGGGACGGAATACACGGCCGGGAATATATCTCCACCGCCATCGAGATAGGCAGACGTCCCGCACAATTGGAATTCGACAAACGGGGCGATCTGCTCACCGAAAGTCACACCCACGCCGAAATTCCTATCCCGATTGTGTTCGATCTTCCCGACAATAAGTTCCTGACTGATAGCTGCAAGGAAGCGATAGCCGCCGCGGCCGTCAATATCAACACTTTCGCCGTTACCCTGCCGGAGGACGCAAAAGGCGCACTGGAAAAACACAAAGAGCACCTGATCGTCAGGTTCGATCCCGACCACGACGATATGAAGGATCTCCGCGGTGCAACGATGGTCGAGGTAGCCTGGTCTGAGAACATATCGGCACTAATAAAGCAGATAATCTCGGCGAATCCAAACGTTATTGTATCGGTACGCCTGCCGTTGGACGAACACGCCGTTGAGCGGGCAATTAACCTTGCCGCAGAAGGTCCGGGGGTAATACATTTGCAGGCTCAGAACAACGGAAAGGGATTCGGCAAGAAAAGCGACGAATTCATAATAGAACTCGTCCGGGATATCCACTCGGTTCTCATTGAGAAATCCCTTAGAGACCGCGTTGCAATTCTTCTAAGCGGCGGGATAGCTCTGGCCGAGCACGTTGCCAAGACCATCGCCTGCGGCGCTGATGGAGTTGCAATCGATCGGGCGTTGCTCGTTGCTATGGGGTGCAGGCTGTGCAAGGACTGCGCCGACAGACAGACCTGTCCGGCGGGGATTGACACCACACCGGCCGACTGGGGCGCGCAGCGAATAATGAATCTGATCGGTTCGTGGCACTCGCAACTTATAGAGGTGATGGGAGCGATGGGCCTGCGTGAAGTCCGCAGGCTTCGCGGCGAGCTGGGAAGAGTCATGTTCTTCGAGGACCTCGAACGTGACAACCTGTCGCCGTTCTTCGGCAAGAGGCAGCGCAACCTCGAGGAGTCCCTTGCCTCCGCCGCGACCGACAAGCCAACGGACATTGCCGAGGAGTCGAAGATTCAGGCCGATTATCCGGCCGCTGATGAGAAGCTCGCAAAGCCCTGTCCGTCGAGGTTCAGGAACTCGCTTGCGATCTACAAAGTCGTGCGAACGTCGGACTGCATACGCTGCGGCAAGTGCGCCGAGGTGTGCAAGTACGGCGTTCACGTCAGGGCCGGCAAGCGAATGCTCGCTCCTAAGTCTCATCTCTGTCAGGGATCGGAAGTGTGCCGTACCGCCGGCTCGTTCTGCGTGAACGATTGTCCGGTAAATGCTATCAGGGTCGGCCCGGACCCGATGTGGCGGGCGTTCGGCGATCCGCGCTGGACGGCAGACCTGCTGGTGAGCACCTGGGAGCAGGCCGCGACGGGTGTGCCGCCAAAAAACAATATGGAATACAAACGCGGCGGCTCCGGCGGCGGTTTCGACAGGATCGACATCACATTTGCGAATGGAGCGCCGGACAGCTCGTTCAAGCCTGAAGACGTTGATCTCGGTATCAATCTCAACAAGCGCCGCGACGGTCGCCCGGAGGTTCCGATCGGTATGCCCGTCTACGGCGGCGGCATGAGCTACGGCTCGATAAGCCTGGCGACGATGCTGTCGCGGGCGAAGGCTTACAGCACTTTCAACTCGTTCACCTGTTCTGGTGAGGGCGGCTACCCGAAGGAACTCCGGGAGTACGACGATCATGTAATCACCCAGGTAGCGACCGGCCTGTTCGGAGTCCGCGAAGAGACCATTGGCCGCGTTCGCATTGTCGAATTCAAGTACGCACAGGGCGCGAAACCCGGTCTCGGCGGTCACTTGCTCGGCGACAAGAACACGCCGGTAGTCGCCAAAATGCGTGAGGCCGTTCAGGGAACCGCGCTGTTCTCGCCGTTTCCGTTCCACTCGGTTTACTCGGTCGAGGACCACAAAAAACACGTGGACTGGATCAAGGAAATAAATCCCAGAACGCTTGTCTCGGTAAAGGTCTCCGGCGCAAGTGACGTCGATATGGTCGCCGTAGGAAGTTACTACGCCGGCGCTCACATCGTTCATCTCGACGGCAGCTACGGCGGGACCGGCGCCGCTCCGGACATAGCCAAGAAGAACATCGCCATGCCCATCGAATACGCCGTTGGCAAGGTGCACAGTTTCCTCCAACAAGAGGGCGTGCGCGATCAGATAACATTGATCGCCTCGGGCGGCATAAGAACCGCCTGGGATGTCGCCAAGGCCATCGCCCTCGGCGCCGACGGTGTGGTAGTCGGCACTGTCGAGCTTGTGGCGCTTGAGTGCATAAGATGCGGCGCCTGCGAGAGCGGACGCGGCTGCCCGAGAGGAATAGCGACGACCGACCCCGAGCTTTCACAGATGTTCGACCTGGACTGGTCGACGCAGAGACTCGTCAACCTGTTCCATTCATGGTCGAAGCAGCTTCAATACATCTGTTGGAGGCTCGGATTCAGGAGTATAAAAAAGCTTGTGGGTCGCAGCGATCTGCTGACGCATCGCGACTATGACAACAAGCCTGCGAAGGTAAACGACAAATAGGCCGAATTCAAAGATTGCTCGAGAATATAAAATGAGTACATTCACAAAGAACATCCATTTTTCGAGAAAGAAGTTAATACAAGATTTGCCCCTTGAAATCCTTGGTGCCCGGAACACGGTCGATGAAGGTGGTTGCGGGGTTGTAGGTTTTGCCGCGACGGTTCCCGTAGGAGGACGGCACATCTTCGAGCCTTCCATCCAGATGCGCAATCGCGGCAACGGCAAGGGAGGCGGTATCGCCGCCGCAGGTCTCGTGCCGGAGCAGCTTGGCGTCGACGCCAAAACGCTGCGCGATGACTACATTGTTCAGATAGCCTTTCTCGACTCCGGCGCCGCCGGTGAAGCCGAGAAGTTCATTAGTGAAAATCTTCGGATCGACCATGCCGAAAAGCTCTCACATGTTGACGACCACCGTGACGTCGGTCTCGAAGTCCGTCCGCCGCATATCGCAAGATATTTCGTCCGCGCCAAAGACAACAAGCTCAACCGCTTCGCAGAAGAGAATAATCTGACCGACCAACCGGCACGTGTGGTCGAGGATGAATTCATCTATCAGAACAGCTTTAATTTCAACGTGAAATTCTACGCCGCTCTCGGCGAAAAGCGTGCGTTCGTGCTCAGCCACGCGCGCAACCTGATGATATTCAAGGCCGTCAGCTACGCCGAGCAGGTCGTCCGGTATTACGGCCTTGAGAACCTCAAAGCAAACGTCTGGATCGCCCATCAGCGGTATCCCACCAAAGGGCGGGTCTGGCACCCCGCCGGCGCGCATCCTTTCATCGGCATGAACGAGGCCCTCGTCCACAACGGCGACTTCGCCAACTACCATAGCATCGCCTCCTATCTGCGACAGCACAACGTCATGCCGCTGTTCCTGACCGATACCGAGGTCTCGGTTTTGCTGTTCGACCTGTGGCGCCGAATCTGGCGTTACCCCGTCGAATATGTCATCGAGGCCCTCGCTCCCACGACGGAGCTGGATTTCGCCAACCTCTCGCAGGAAAAGAAGAAGATCTACCGGGCGATCCAGTCCATGCACGTCCACGCCTCGCCGGACGGCCCGTGGTTCTTCATCATCGCCAGAAGCAATCCCGACAACGACCGGCTTCAGTTGCTTGGCATCACCGACACGTCGATGCTCCGGCCCCAGGTCTTCGCGCTGCAGGAGGGCGATGCGAGCATCGGCCTGATCTGTTCCGAGAAGCAGGCCATTGACGCCACTCTTCACTCCCTGAGCAAAGAAGATTCACGCTTTCGACCAGTTGCCGACCGCTACTGGAACGCCCGCGGCGGCAGCCATACCGACGGCGGTGCGTTCTCGTTCACCGTAGAGAACGCAGGCAACGGCGACGCCAAACTCTCTTGCGCCGATAAGTTCGGCGTGGCCGTAACCTGTCCTCCCGGCGACTGGGCCGTTGATCTGCGCTCCGAGCCGGCGAAGGGCAATCTGCCGGACGAGTTGCTCAATAGGATCGAGACTTCCGCTATCGATAACGATGCAGACGGTCTTTATGCCGCTGTCTCTCGCGAGATGGGAGCACTGGATTTCGATGCGATACGAGTTCTCGTTTCTGAAATCGAGACAATCGCGAAAAGGAGCGACACCGATTTCCAATGGGCTCTAAAAGCACTTTCGCTGCTCAATGACCGCCGATACAACTGCGGCAAAAAGAAGCGCTCGGTCGTCCTCCGGATCGTGCGCGACGCGATCGACTCGATACTCGGCTCCGTGCCTGCTATCACGGATGAAGCTCCCGCTCACGCCCGACAAATCGACTGGCAAACTCGGAACGACCTGCGGGCCCCGAGAGAAGCCGAGACCACCCTCGTCGTGAACTGCCACGACTTTCCGCCCGAAGGCGATGACTGCGACGCCAAGCTCCTGGTCCGCGCTTACCAGCTCGGCTGGAAGCGCTTCATTCTCCACGGCCTGGTGGGCCAGCGCTTTACCGGCTGCGGCTTCGGACCCGATACCGAAGGAGTCCGAATCGACGTCTTCGGCTCCTCCGGCGATTACATAGCCTCCGGTATCGACGGCATGGAGATCTATCTCCACGACAACGCACAGGATCAGCTCGGCCAGATCATGAAGGCCGGCCGTCTGGTCATATACGGCGACGTCGGCCAGGCGTTCATGTACGGCGCCAAGGGCGGCGAAGTCTACATCCTGGGCAACGCGGCGGGGCGGCCGCTGATCAATGCCGTGGGCAAGCCGCGAGTGGTCATTAACGGCACGTGCCTCGATTTTCTGGCCGAGTCCTTTATGGCCGGCGATCCGCTCAACGGCGGCGGCTTCGTTGTCGTCAACGGCATAGAGTTTGACAACAAGGGCCGGGTCGTGCCGCAGGCGTCACCGTATCCGGGCTCGAACCTGTTCTCGCTCGCTTCCGGCGGCGCCATTTACGTCCGTGATCCGCACCATAACCTCATCGAAGAGCAGCTTAACGGCGGCTTTTTCGCACCGCTGACGGAAAAAGACTGGCGGCTGATCAGGCCGTATCTCGAAACCAACGAGCGCCTTTTCGGCATCTCCATCGACCGCGACCTGTTAGCCGTAGACGGCGTAAGACGCGCACCCGAAACCGTCTACCGAAAAGTAACCGCCGCCAAATCCGCAGTCCACGCCTCACAAGCCCTCCCGGATTAGACGTTAGACACAGAGATACAGAGAGCACCGAGGCTAACTTTTTAGACACTAATTTCACGGTTTTTGGTTTACCACAAAGGTCACGAAGGAACACGAAGAAGAAGATATATAATCAATCTTCGTACAAAACTTCGTGTTCCTTCGTGCCCTTCGTGGTTCAACATATTTAGTGTTAATTCGTGAAATTCGTGGCTAAAGATGTCAAAACTCAGGAAAAGTTTTCATCCCAAGCCTCTATTCCCGGCTCAAAAACGCGGCTTTGCACAAAAAAATCAAAAAAATCCCAAATTCGAAGTCTACATCCGGCCCCCGAGAAATGCCTTTATTAATAGAAGGGCACAATATGACAAGATGAACAGGATTTTGGTTCGATGTGGTTGTTCAGGATGGGAAAAAGGACTATACTGAGCAAGAGTAACTATCTTAAGGAGAAGGTACCTTGAAGAAGTTGCAAGTTTATGTTGACACTTCGGTAGTCGGTGGTTGCGAAGATGAGGAATTCTCCGATGCAACGCGTCGGCTCTGGTCGATGTTCAGGTCGGGTGAGTGCATAATGGTCGTCTCCGATTTGACGTTGCAGTGCAATGCTTCAGCTACATCATAGATCGTCGCTACTTAAAGCGTATCATCGAATATCTGTCCTATACCGAGGAGTTCTGAAGCTGGCCATTGGCAGCTACTCCGGACCAGGCCTCCCACTTTGAACGTGATACCGAAGTCAACAGGATTTGACATATATTGATCTTTACACACTAACCAAAAGGCAGTGTGGTTGTTGTATATATGATTTGTCCCTCTCTCATAGCTTACGTTTGCAAGAGTTTTGCTCGCCACTCTTTGGCTTTTTCTGGGTTCGCCCATGGTTTCGTAGAGATCGGTCAGGCCTATTAGCTATTATTGAGTGTGCGGCTTGGTATCGCTGAGTTTAAGATGGCGGCCTTCGACCGCCTTTATGAGCAGTGGTTCTGCTTTCTCGTAAAATCATTGCTCTTTCCAAAGAACAACGAGCTTGTTCTTGGTGTTCAATTCCCAAACAAAATCTGTGTGAAAAAGCGAAGCATACGGCTTGTGTTTCTGTGATGGTTTTCGTTGTCTCTTGCTGCCAGATCCAGCAGCATTTCGTCGCCTATCTGAACCCCCTTATAGGATACGTCAAGAAGATATTCACGACCATTATCATCAATAACAAAGATATGACAAGCCGGGTGGTCTTGCGGATTATGTACTACCCAGCCGCCGGTATTGTAAATGCGTATTCTCTGCCCCGAATCCAGCTTTTGTTGACCCCATCCTCCATCGTGGGTATCCCCGTACACGAAAACAATATTACCTTTACTGTCCTGGATAAGATGCTTACGCTTCAGGTAATTCATCATATGACCGCGAAAATACTTTTCCCACTGTTGTATGGATCTATGTTTCGCCTTGCCACTTGTAGTAGTCAGCCGCCTGATCCTTTTTTCATCAGTCTTCTTCAAGTCTGACCATTTGTAAAGCCGGCTGCTGGGATAGCTTGGCCTCCTGTGCTCTTTGTCTTTCAATTTCCCTCCAAGCGTAGTGAGCAAATACCATAGCTGATCCGATTGTGAAGTTGGATTGTTCTTTGAACTGGGCCATAGAGAATCGACAAAGCGAGCTGCTTCTTTCTCAAGACCTTCCAGGTTCTTGGCCTTGCTTATATCGCAGTCTGAGTCGATTTCGATGTGCCCTAACAGTTCGTCCAACTCAATGTAATCGGCTATTTTCTTTATTATTTCCGGTGCTGCAACGTCGCGCCTAAAATGCGTCCCGTGAGTAAAAACATACGTTTGCCCATTAATCTGTCTAACATAGACAGGATTAGCAATCGCAAACTCAAACTTCTTTTCGTTTCTAATGGTCTGCCAGGATGATCCTGAGGGATATCCGAAAAAGATTGTGAGAAGTTCCTCGGCACTTCCGTTTTTGTCACAGCGCTCGCCTTTCTTTATAATTAGCTCCCCGCTGTGTTTAGTGACGCTGTAATGTTTTCCATTACCGTCACGCCGCTGATGGTAGTTAGTCCAGAGTGTATGCTCGTGATTCCCGGGTACAAATACGCCTCTTCTGATGTCAGCAACGCCGCCTAACATCTGTACGAACGCATTTGTATTAGTTATAATTTGTGATGTAGAGGATAGAGCTCTGTCGGTAGTATCGCCCAGAAGTATTGCTTCTTCTATATCAAAGCGCTTCTTATTTTGACCCTCACCGAAAAAAGTGCGAAGAATTTTCCAGAGATGCTGGCGACCGCGAGGAAAAGAAAGCAGAGATGTGTCTTCTCCAAGATGGGTATCTGAAATAGCTATGAGTTTTAGTCGCATAACTGTTGTCCTTCCAGCAACCAGCAATTCGTGATGTCAGTCAATTCATTGTGCTTTCAAAGGCCCGACAACCCGGGCTTCTACTGGATAGCCCTCGAGAGTTGACGGCAACCGGCCTTCACTTTCTGCATTCAGCCCGTCCATCCCGATGATGATCGCCGGTTGACCGCTTCTGTTTAATCCAACGCCGACCGAAACCACGCCCGGCATTTTTAACAAATGCGCTTCGTGCCGTTTCTTAACATTCTTAATTGAAGATAACATGCTCTTATCCTGACTTCATGAAAATGAAGATATATCACAAGCTAAATGATGAAGTGTTAGTCTTTCATACGGAAACCCCAAGAGCGGAAAATACGTTTTCGATTCGGTTAATGACCGTGCTGGTATCGCTGCCCGCAAATAACAGTCCTACCAGACGATTGCTGTCATCCAGTACCGCCGAACCGCTATCCCCTCCCTGGCTCATAGCACCAGCCATCAATTGGTCGGTAAACATCGCAATCTGACCTTTCCCGTATTGGACATTCACCGAAACATCCACCTGTTCGATTATTCCGGCAGTAAGTTCTGTGGTGCGTCCGCTCTTCTTGATGGCCATGCCCAACTCACCTTTGGCTGATCCCTGAATGGTTCCGATTTGCAGGATTTGCTCAATGACGTCTTCGGCTTTTATAGGGCGGGCAACGGCGGCATCTACAAGATTTTCCGGTGCTTGCTGGTTGATTGCCCGCATTCTCACCCGGGTTCCCAGGAGCTTGGCCAACGCATTGAGCACACCGGCGATTCCGTTGGCAATACGGCACTCACTGGGCAGCCCAATGATGTTGATCGGGACGAAGTCTTCCAGAACCGCGATACGATCATCCGGATAGGAGCCGCCGTCATAGGGACCTGGCTGTAAGATGGGATCTCCTATTTCAGCCTGGTTACTGTTAGCCAAAACGTGATTGTTCGAGAGTATGAATATCCGACCTTCTTTTTGTACCAGACAGCCCAATGTTCCGGCTGTGATATCCCGGTGCCCGATACTCACGCCACCTGGCGCCGGTCGATGTCTACCCGTAGTGGACTGCAAGGCGCGAATAATCCCGGTTTGCACAACATCAGTAGGGGCGTCCTCCAGTGTTGTGGGTACTATATCCCGGCTCGATAACTGTGAAGCGGCAACTTTTTCGGCAACGGAGCAAATAAGACTCAGCGTTTTTGTTTTTTGACCGCCGGTGATTTTGCATCCAACGCCGGTAGCGATGACGTTTGAACGCTTGAGAAGTTGGTCGCGATTTCTCTTAAGCGTGTCTCTTATTGTAGTTAATTCATTAGCCATAGCAACCTCCTTTCATCCTTTCTATGTCCAACACCGCGCATAATATTTGGCCCTATCACTGCGACAGAGAATATGTCGATGAGTTCTCACCGACCCATAACCTTACCTCTATATAAATTATAGGAAGAAAACAAAGCAATTCAAAGGCTGTTTCGAGCTCCATTACTCTAAGAGAATTCGGTACATTTATTGGGTCAGGCATGGCTTGCAGTTTCCGGGATGAACGGCACTTGTAGTCTTGGGTTTAGTGCCGAGCCGATGTTTCTTAGCATGGCGAGGCTATGGTTGGCGGTTCGTAACCTGTTTGCGCTCGGACTCGACGGCTTTTTCGAGTGCGTTACTTACGTAGGTATGGACACATTGGCGTTTGTCGCGTTAGGGCTGACAGCAGACAACGGTAATTTCCCTCTGGGGAGTAGGTCTTATGGATTTGCGATTCTCCGTGAGGAGTTAGCGGGACTGCTGGTAGCCGGTAAGGCGATAAACGCAATTGGCTGCCGGGAAATGTGACAGCGACATCTCGCAACCTTTGGGACGATAATAAAGAATTGAGGCAAGCCGCGCCGACAGTCTGTGTGCCGTATGAAGCCCAAAACCATCTTAACAACGCAGCCGCCTCGCAGATTCAGTCGCCAACGCCGGTCCCCCGGATGGTTTCGACCCAGTGCAGTGCTTTGACGCCGGCGCCGTCGGCAATCTGATGGCGGCAACTGAAGCCGCAGGCGACCGTAACCGTTCCCTCCTTCTCGGCGGCGCGCACCGCGGGCAACAGGTGTTCTTCGCCGATCTTGGCGGAAAGCTCGTAATGCTCCTTTTCGTAGCCGAAGGAGCCGGCCATGCCGCAGCATCCGGAATCGACCTCGGAAACGGAGATTCCCGGCACGCGCTCGAGCAACTGCTTCATATTGTCGGTTCCGAACAGGGCCTTTTGATGGCAATGACCGTGAATGAGGACCTTCTCGTAGGGGGACGTGAATTCGCATTCGAGGTCTCCCCGCTCCGCCTCGCGGGCCAGGAACTCGTCGATCATCATGACGTTTTCCTTTATGCGAGCGCCCAACTGCTCGTCGTCGATCAGATCGGGCAGGTCATCGGTCAGGGCCGAGCAGCAGCCCGGCTCGCAGACGACTATTTTCAGGCCCTGTTCGATATATTTGTCCAGATTGCGAAGTGTCTTTTCGCCCTTTGCCCTGGCGTCTCGCAGAAAGCCGTGACTGATTCTCGGCCGCTGACAGCATCCGGCCCGGGCGAGGATAACCTCGTATCCACAGGATTCGAGCAGCTCGACGGCCGAAATGCCGATCTCGGTCTGATGGTAGTTCATGTAGGTGTCGTCGAAAAGAACGACTTGTCTGCGCGATTGGCCGTTTCGCTGCGGATGGGCGGCGAACCACTTTGGAAACGGCACAGTGGCGTAGCGTGGCGGCTTGCGGCGGCTGTCGAAACCGGCAAATAGTTGAAGCACGGTACGGAACAGCCAGGTTTCCTGAATGAAATTCATGATCGCGGCTTTTCGGCCCGCTATCAGCCGGGCCATTGCGGTCGAGTTGGCGACGATTCGCTCTCGCAGGCTCACGCCGTGTGCATCGTGGCACTTTTGCAAAAACTCACTCTTGAGCCTGGCCACGTCTACGTTGCTGGGGCACTCGGACTTGCAGCTCTTGCACGACAGGCACAGGTCAAGCACCTCGAAGACGGGATCGCTGGTCATTCCGTCGGGTCCGAACCGGCCCGTCATCGCCAGTCGGAGGGCATTCGCTCTGCCGCGGGTCGAATGCGCTTCATCGAGGGTCGCCTTATAGCTAGGACACATCGTACCGACGAGCTTCTGCCGGCACACACCTACGCCGTTGCACATCTCGACCGCCGCGGCAAAGCTGCCGTCCTCACGATAGTGATACACCGTAGGTTCGAGAGGCGATTTGTACTCCGGCCCGTAGCGCAGGTCCTGCTCCATCGGATTGGCATCGACGATGGTGCCCGGGTTCATCAGGCCGGCCGGATCGAAGAGTTTCTTGGTCTGCCGGAAGGCATCATACACCTGCGTGCCGAAGAATCTCTCCAAAAACGGGCTTCTAACGCGGCCGTCGCCATGTTCTCCGCTCCAGGCCCCGCCGTACTTCTTTATCAATCCGAAGGAGTACTCGGCGATCTCTTTCATAAGATCGATGTCTTGCTGAGACTTCAGGTTCAGGACGGGCCTGACGTGAATAGTGCCGACGCTGGCGTGAGCGTACATCGCAACCCGAATGTCTCTCTGCTTGCAGAATTTCAGTATCTTATCGATATATTCCGGCAGAAATTTGACGGGAACGCAGGCGTCTTCTATAAATGCAATCGGCTTGCTGTCCCCCTTGACGCCGAGCAGCAGGCCCAGGCCGTTTTTCCTTACCGCCCAGACTTTTGCCTGCTCGTCCGGCTCGGTTATCACGGGCCATGCGTATCCGAGCTTCTGCTTTTTCAAATCGGCGGCAAGTTTCCCGGCCTTCCTCTCGGCCGCTTTTGCGGTGCGTGAGAAGAACTCTACGACGAGAATCGCTTCCGGATCGCCCTGGATGAATTCACACAGCGGAGCTATGGCTCGGTTCTTGCGCGCCATGACGATCACGTCGGTGTCAAGTATCTCAACGGCGGACGGTTTGTGCTCCAGGATTGTCTCTACCGTGCGAATACCTTCGATCAATTCTTTGAAATGAACCGTACACAGCGCTTTGGCTTTCGGCAGCGGCTTGAGGTTGAGCTTGGCTTCGAGGCAGATGCCGAGCGTTCCTTCGCTGCCGATCACAAGATTCATCAGATTCCAGCGATCCGCGTTGGCGAACATGTCGAGGTTGTAGCCGGTAACGCGGCGCATAACCTTTGGAAACTGTTTTTCGATTTCGTCGGCGTTGTCCTCTATGATCTTCCTGAACACGGTCAGTATTTCCGCTTCGCGCGGGCCGGCGGATTTGCCCGAGGCGCGTTGGCCGTACTGTTTATGCGAAAGCTCCTCCAGCTCCAGAATCGTGCCGTCCGAGAGCAGGACTTTTCCGGCCGGTACGTGATCGCAGGTTCTGCCGAAGATGATGCTCTTTGTCCCCGATGAGTTGTTGCCGATCATGCCGCCGATCGTTGCCCGGTTGCTGGTGGCCGGATCGGGAGTAAAGTGCAGGCCGTGTTGGGCAAGCTCGGCGTTGAGCTCGTCCAGGACAATTCCCGGCTGGACCTTCACCCAGCGCTTCTCGACATTCAATTCGAGAATCCTGCTCATGTACTTGGAAAAATCGAGGATCACGCCCGGGCCAATCGCCTGGCCTCCCAGACTCGTACCTCCGCCGCGGGGGACTATCGTAACACTGAACTCGGCGGCGGATTTGACCACGGCTCGAACATCATCTTCGTCTCGCGGCAGCACCACAGCGACGGGCATTATCTGATAGAAGCTGGCGTCGGTTGCGTAAAGACCCCTCGTAACTTCGTCGAAATGAACCTCACCTTTAACGTTGTCGCGAAGCGCTGACTCAAATTCCTGTGTTTTTGCTTTATCCACTATAGTCCTTTGGGTTTATGCCCTGAACGTGCTTTCAATCCTCAAGCTCGCGAATCCAGATATTGCGGTATCTCACCGGGTTGCCGTGGTCCTGCAACGAGATCGGGCCCTTATCGGCGTGCGGCTTATAGTCGGATATCGCGTGCTTGCCGCGCCAGCCGGTGCCTCCCTGCAGTTCGACGTGATCGTGAACGAGGATGCCGTTATGAAGCACGGTGAAGGTTACCTTCTTGGCTACCTTATCGCCTTGGAAGATCGGACGATGGAAAATAATGTCGTATGTCTGCCATTCGCCGGGCTTTTTGCACGCATTAACCTGTGGCACTTTTCTGCCGTAAAGCGCGGCACATTGGCCGTCCGCGTATGTACGATTGTTATACGAGTCAAGGACCTGGACTTCGTACTCGCCCATCAGGAATACGCCGCTGTTACCGCGCCCCTGTCCGGAACCCTTGACCGGCAATGGTGTCCTGAATTCGACGTGCAGTTGGCACGAGCCGAACTCTTGTTTCGTTCGGATGTAGCCGGCGCCCTTGACTGACTCCATGTAGTCATCCCTGACAATCCATTTTGAGTCTTTACCCTTCATATCCGTCCATCCTGACAAGTTCGGATCGGGTCCGCCGAAAAGTAAAATAGCATCGCTCGGCACTTTGCCCGGCGTTACTATCGGCGGCGCCGGTCTGTTCATATCATGAATGAGCCATGTGCCGGTGTCGGTTTCCACATATTGCCGCTTTGGTCCCTCTTTCTTAGCTGTTTCCTGTGTGGCACAGCCGGCCGGAATCACCAGCCCGCATAGGAAGACTGTCAAGAGAACTTGCTTTGCCATAGTAAACCCTTTCATAGACCTCTAATTCATACTCGTGCCATCGGCGCCTTACCGCAAGGCGGAGAATCAAAGATGACGACCAGATTATATACTCATCCGGCCACAGCGCCAACACCATGTTTCCGACGCAGGCTGCCGGTGTGAATCAAACAGAAAAATTGTTCTTGTCCCAAAGGTTTTGGGCAATGTCGCTGTGCGAGTTCCCAACAGCCAATTGCGTTTATCGCTTTTTCAGCTACCGGCAGTGCCGGGGACTCCTCAGGAAGATTTGCAAATCCATAAGGTCTCTTGTGGAGACCTTTGGGACGATAGTCAAAAACGTTTGTCTTAATATCCTATATGTGATATATTTGAGTAACGGTATTTATTATGGGGCTTTGTGAAGGATAGTCTTCGTTAAATGAGGACGCGCATTGGGAGGTTTGTCGCGCCATGGTTACATACAAATTTTCTCGTATTTGTTTTCTGTCCGTTCTGTCGTTATTCATTTTTTCGATTCCGGTCTCGCAAGCGGATCGGACGGATCTCAAGAAGGCCGGACACGTGCTAAATCGCCTCGGTTACGGCCCTTCCCCTGTGGATCTGGCGCGCATTAAGCAAATGGGCATCCCGGCATATATCGCCGAGCAGCTCGACCCGGCGAGCATCGACGAAATGGACAACCTGCGTCTCCAACAGAAAGAAGACGCTCTTTTCAGAATGAAATTCCCGATTCGCGAAACCCTCCTGGTCACGAGCGGGCAGTACTGGCGCTATCGCAAAGGTACCAGTGAACCCCACAGGGCATGGAACGTCTTTAATTTCGACGATGGGCACTGGCTCCGCGGCCGAACCGGTATCGGCTACGGCGACGGCGACGATCGCACCGTCCTCGACGACATGCGCCGGATCAACGATGATCCCGAGACGCCGGAAGACGAAAGCCGGCCGGGCTATGTGTCGGTATACATGCGGCACACGTTTACCCTTGACGCCGAGTCGCTGGAGGCCGTCGACGATTTGATCCTGCGAGTCGACTACGATGACGGTTTCAAGGCATATCTTAACGGTTATGAAGTTGCCCGGGCCAATTTGCCTGAAGGCATCGTACTTCACGATACCATAGCCACCCGAGGCCATGAAGCAAGACGACCTGAAAACTTCGACATCAGCAGTTACAAAGATCGGCTTCGCACAGGGGCTAATGTCCTGGCAATTCAGGTCCACAACCGGGGCTATAACAGCAGCGATTTGAGCATGGTCCCGGAGCTGCTCACCCGTCAGGTCCTGCCGGGGGAACCGCGAAGAGTAATCCAGGGGATCGCCGAACTCCAGCAGCTCGTGCATGTACGGGGAGTCTACTCCCGAAGGCAGCTTCAGGCAGTGCTCGCCGAGTTCTGGGAGAATCACTTTACAACTGACTACGACAAAGTCGCCGATTACCTCGACGGGCTCAAGAACTCGGATGCGACCGACGCCATGCCGGAGACGCAGGCCAGGGCCGAGGCGGCGGAGATAGAATATAGCGAGTATCAGTTCTTCTATGACAACGCTCTTGGCAACTTCGAGGACCTGCTGCTCTACAGTGCGACCAGTCCGAGCATGTTGATCTACCTCGACAACGTGCTGAACGTCAAGGGCAAGGCCAACGAGAACTACGCCCGCGAGATCCTGGAGCTTTTCGCCTTCGGAGTCGATAACCGCTACACGCAAAAGGATATCGAGCAGCTTTCAAAGTGCTTCACCGGCTGGACCGTCTGCAAGGTTCCGCACGATCAGGTCCGGAACTTCCCCGAGTCGGCCCTGCAACCTCCAACCGATTGCGAGGTTGAGTCCGAGGAAACCGTCCTCATCGGCTTGGGTTCCGGCTGGAAATTCGTCAAGGGAACAGAGGAGCCAACCCCTGCAGCCGACGGTAACCCCTCGGCCGAATGGACAAAAATCGAATACGACGATTCCGGATGGTTTCGCGCCGGCACGGGTATAGGATATGGAGACGGTGATGATGCTACGGTCCTGACCGACATGCGAGGCAATTATCTTTCAATCTATCTGCGGCGTAAATTCCTGTTGGAAGATCCGGATCAACTTGAGAATCCGATTCTGGAAATCGCGTACGACGACGGCTTCGTAGCTTATATCAACGGCGACGAGGTCGGCCGCAGTGATACTATGGAGGGGCTGGGCTCGCCGCCGGCTCACGATGAAGATACAAGAGGCAACCATGAGGTAACAGCGGCCCCGGCACAAATCAGCCTAAAGCCCTTCAAGAGTGTTCTCAAGCCCGGCGAGAATGTCCTGGCAATACAGGTCCATAACAGGGCACTGAACAGCTCCGATCTTTCCATCCTTCCGGAGCTTATCGACCGCCGAATCATGCCGGGCAATATCGAGAACGGAAACCTTAACGGCATCTGGACGTTTAGCTTCGATCCGGACAAGCACGACGCATCCGCCAAGCTGCTTTTCCAGGGCACACCCCACGAGATCGTAATTCCCGAAGGAAGCAGGTCCGGTCGCCCCGAACCGACGGGTCTGAATAACACCCTGGATATTGTGCGGGCTATAGCAAGCCATCCTTCGACGGCCGAGTTCATCTGCATCAAGCTGATCCAGAAGTTCGTTTCAGACGATATAACTCTTGCGACCTATAAGGACGGCACAGCACCGGCCGAGTTGCAGGAGCTGCTGGCGGATATGATCGAGGCGTGGAACTCGACTACTCCCGCGGGCAACATAGCAACCGTAATGGAGACAATGCTCGACCCGGTTGATCAATCGAGCCTGTTCTGGTCGGGAACGGCATACCGGAGTAAGGTCAAAACATCCGTGGAATTCATAAACAGCAGCCTTCGTGCGATAGACGCCGACGCAAGCGGTGAGGGGCTGCCGGGACTTAATGATGATATGGGCATGCACCTTTTCACACGGGACGATCCGGACGGCTATTCGGAACTGGGCTCCGACTGGATTGACACCACATCCGTGCTCGAACGGATCGATTTTGTCCGCAACCTGGCGCAGAACCGCAGGAACAATTACAATTGGGACTCGCTCTTGTTTCTCGATCAGCGGAACCTCGAGACCCCGGAGCAGATCGTGGATTACTTCGACGAGCTGCTTTATCAGAACACGCTGGGCGAGGCAAACCGAAATCTGTTGCTCGAATACTTAACTACGAGTTCCGAAGGGGCGCCGCAGCAACTGGATCGTGCCGCCCCACAGGCTTTCACGAACAGAATCGAGGACTTTGTCGGGCTGCTGCTTAGTATGCCGCAATGGAACTACCAGTAGAGCAAAATTGAAAAACAACCTTTTAGACAAAAGGAACCAAACATGAGCTGGACACGACGTGATTTTCTCCGAGCCGGAAGTATGACCGCTCTGGGTGCGGGCCTGGGCTTTATTAGGCCCGAAATCTTCGAAGATCAGGTACTTGCCGATAGAGTGGCCTCCGATACGAAGCTTATATTCATATTCCAGCGGGGAGGCAACGACGGCATCAACACCGTTATTCCATACGGGGACTCCGAATATAACAAATCAAATCGGCCGACGTTGTTCATACCCCGAGCGAACGCAATCGATCCGGGCAACGACTTCGCAGGTCTTCATCCACGGATGGCTCCGATGACGGAGATTTACAATCACCCCGCCCTGACCGGCGTCGACGGACCGGGCAACCTTGCCATTCTCCACCGGATCGGCTACGACGGGCAATCGAAATCACATTTCGACAGCAGGCAGTACTGGGAGACCGGCGTGCCCGGAGACTCCTCCTTCCGGGAAGGCATGATTTATCGCCAGGTTGCGATGACGATGAATCCGCTGGAAAACAATCTGGTTGCCGCCGCAATGTCCAACTCGCAGATGGTCTCGCTGAAAGGTCCATTGCCGATTCCGACGCTCGGCAATGTTAATACTTACTCTTTTTCAGGCAATCCGGCCGGCTCGGTCAAGTTCATCGGCAGCTTACCGAGCACTCCGCAGGGTTCCGACGGCAGCGGACTTCTGGGTATCTACGGCGGCCCGCACGATTTGGCGGACAAGCCGTATCGCGATCTGGTTTACGGCACGGGCCTGGCTCTGACAAACTCGATGAGCATCGTGCAGCAAGCGGTGGCGCAGGGTCCTTATGTGCCGTCCGGTGGAGCGAATTATCCCGGCGGAGGCTTCGGCAACAGGCTCCGGCAGATAGCGATGCTCTTGAAGAGGACCGACGCCCGCGTGCTCGGCGTAAATATCGGAGGCTGGGACAACCATAGCAATCAGGGCAAGATTTACGGCCGGCAGGGAAACCTCCTGGCTCAGGTGGCCCAGGGATTCCAGGCTCTCTATCGCGATCTACAGGAACAGTGGGACAAGCTACTGATCGTCACGATGACCGAGTTCGGCCGAACCTCGAAGGAAAACGGCAGCAAGGGAACCGACCACGGTCACGCCTGCGTAATGTTCGTTGCCGGCGGCAGCGTCCGCGGCGGGGTTTACAACTGCGACGCATCGACGTGGGACAACGGCGACATGTTCAGCATCAAGGATCGCTACGTCAGAAGGATGACCGACTATCGGGCGGTCTTCGGCGAAATCTTTACGCGCCACTTCGGCGACAGCGAGGACATGCTCGAAACGATAATCCCGGGCTACACACAGGCGGCTCTGGATAATCCCGGCGATTTCGAGCGTCTCAACTTCATCCGTCAGGCGTAAAACACCACGGCCCCAAACCCGGCTGTTCAAAACCGAGTTGATAAATCACTCGCTTGTTGGTAACATCCTGCCGGTTACCTGAAGTATTCGTCAGCCTCTGTGTTTGCAGGCAAAGTATCGCATGAATACCAAAATAAATCGCTTGATCGTCTTGCTCTTTTGCACTTCTTTCGTGGGAGCGTCACAGCTTTCTTGCGCGCGTAAGGGGCCGGTCAAAGTCGACAGCGGCCACCAGCTCGTCATGGGGACTTTTGCCCGTGTCCTGGTCGTTGCCGACAGTCGGGATGTGGGGCAAGAGTGCATTCGAGCTGCCATGGCGGAGATCCGCAAAATCGACGAGCTGATGAGTGACTACAAGAAAGACTCGGAAATCAGCAGGGTAAACGCCGGGGCAGCCAATGAGCCTGTAAAGGTGAGCGGACCGACGTTCGAAGTCCTGCAAAGAAGCATCGAGTTCAGTGAACTCACCGACGGCGCGTTCGACACAACCGTCGGCCCACTGATGGATTTGTTTCGCCGGGCCAAGCAGGAGGGCGACGCCCCCACGCCGGAGCGGATCGCCGAGGCTAAATCGAAAGTGGGCTTCGAGAAGCTTATTCTCGACAGTGAAAATCAAACGGTTCAATTCGCCGTCGAAGGAATGCGTCTCGACCTTGGCGGGATAGCCAAGGGCTACGCAATCGACAAAGCAATCGAAGCGGCTCGGGGCGCCGGCGCGCACGGCGCAATGGTCGATATAGGCGGCGACATTCGCTGCTTCGGCTCGCCGCCCGAGGGCCGAGAGCACTGGCTGATCGCCGTGCAGGACCCTAATCCCGACGTGAAAAAGAACGGCGCTAACGGGCTCCTGTTTACGCTGAAGATCACTAACGCGGCGGTCACCACAAGCGGCGACTACCGGCAGTATATAATGATCGACGGCAAACGCCAAAGCCACATCATGAATCGCCGAACCGGCAAAAGCGCCAAAGGGCTTTCGAGCGTAACCATCATCGCCGACAACGCAACCGAAGCCGACGCCCTGGCAACCTCGGTCACCGTAATGGGCCCGGAAAAAGGCCTTGCCTTAATCGAGTCACGCTCCAAAACCGAAGCCATCCTGATAACCTCCGCCCCGCAATACAGAGTTACAAAAACCGCCGGAGCCGAAAAACATGTTAAGCAGGATTAAGAGGACGCCTACACCCGGAGGGCGTTGCTTCGATTCATTCCTTTGACAGATTTGCAAAGGAATCTATTCGAAAGAGTCCCGCGAGGCGACTCGACTTTGACCCTGTCCACGGGACATGCTGTTCGTTCGCGTTCCTCCGCTGACGTCACCTGAGTCTACAGACATTTTTCAGAGATTCTCCAACAGGTTGTTTGTAGAAAACGTGACTTCCTTTCTGACGGACCCTTTCAAAACCCAACTTGAGCAAGAGTTTCTCCATTTTGTTGGCGTTGATAATTCGGAGCCTGCTCAACCCACCACCTCAAGGTGCTGGATTCCTATGAATTCAGGTATCTGCTTCCTGTCTTCCGGATCCATCTCTTCAAGACAGAGCTCAACCACTTCCTTGAGATTGTCTTTAAGCTCGTCGAGAGTTTTGGCCTGAGTGTGAGCACCGGGGATACCCGGAACAATTCCAACGAACAATCCACTTTGCGGGTCTCTTTCAATATATCCTGTTATCTTATACATTAAGCCATCTCCTGACTATCCGGCAAGCATCATCTTCCTCAAATACAAAGGAAATGCTATTCTTGCAAGGTGAATTAGTGCACCGCAGATCTAACTCAACCTGTTGCCTTAACTTTTTGTTTTGGATAGAGCGGTTCGGGGGCGGTTTTGCCGCGGTAGATTATTACCTTGGTCGGGCATTTGGTCATGGCCAGCTCGGTCTGCTCGCTTGGCTCGTATCTTTCGTAGTCCAGCCGGGCCAGATTGTTCTCGACCGTAAACAGATCGCTCTGCTTTGTGCACAGCTTGCAGGCGATGCAGCCGACCTTGCAGATCGACCGCGTGCTCTTGCCGCTCTCATTACTTTTGCACGCGACCGTCATCATATTCTCGTGGCCGAACGGCACCATCTCGATCAGATTGCGCGGACAGGCCTTCGAGCAGGCGGTGCAGCCCGTACACTTTTCGTAATCGACGGTGGCGAGCCCGTCGACGACGTGCAAGGCGTCGAACTTGCACGCTCTCGTGCAGTCACCAAGACCGAGGCATCCGAACGCGCAGGCCTGCACGTTGGCAAGGGCGTTCGCTGCGGTGCAGCTTGGGATGCCCTGGTAATTGCCGTTGATCGTTCTGTCGGCGGTATGAGCGCGGCAGTGCACGATCGGTCTTTGAGGCGGACCCGACTCGCTGACCTGGAGATTCAGGATGTCCGCTATACTGGCCGCGCAGTCCTGCCCGCCCGGCGCACACTTGCCGATCAGCTCAGGATCGGCCAGAACCGCCTTGGCGTACTGATAGCAGCCGGCGTAGCCGCAGGCGCCGCAATCGAGATTCGGCAAAGCTCCGTGTATCTGCTCGATTTTCGGGTCAACCTCCACTTTCAGCTTTTCGCTGGCGACCAACAGCACCAGCGCAAAGCCGCTGCCCAGCCCGACCATCGTGACGCCGGCCAGGAGAATCTTGCCGATCCCTCCTGCCGGAGCACCTTGGCCCAAAAGTGCTAAATACGATATGGTGCATAAAAAATACGAATAAATCATCTAATCATTCCTGCAAAACCCATAAAGGCCAGCGTTAGCAGGCCCGCTGTAATCAATGTAATCGGTGCCCCCCTGAGGCAGTCGGGAACGTCGGCCAATTCCAGATTCTCGCGAATACCGGCCATTATGCAGATCGCCATCGTAAAACCGATCCCGGCGCCGAAGCTGCGAACCACCGCATCTATCAAACTGTCGACTCCCCAGAGGTTCAGGAAGAGACACAAGCCGAGGATCGCACAGTTCGTTGTAATCAGCGGCAGAAATATCCCGAAGCTGTCGTACAACGGCGGAAAGAACTTTCCGAGGTACATCTCCACCAACTGCACCGCACCTGCGATAACCAGTATGAAACAAACGTATCGCGTTACTTCCAACCCGTATCGCATCAGGATCCAGTGGTCGATCATCCAGGTCAACGTCCCGCTGAGAGTCACCACGAATGTCACCGCAAGCCCCATGCCGAAAGCCATGTCGATCCTGCCCGACACGCCGAGGTAGGGACAGATGCCGAGGAACTTGGTCAGGACGAGGTTGTTGATCAGCACGACGGATATGAAACCCATCAGTAATACGTTTAACGTTTCCATATTCGCTCTCTTATTCTTTCTTTCCCGTGATCGTATTTACGAGTCCCAGCATGAGCCCAAGGGTCAAGAACGCTCCGACCGGCATGCTCATAGCGGCCCAAGGCACAAACCATTCGGGCATTATAGCCGCCTCGAATATTTTACCTGTTGATAGCAGTTCTCTCACACCGGCCAGCACACACAAGGTTAGCGTGAACCCCGCTCCCATCCCGATAGCGTCTACGATGCTCACCGCCAAATTGTTCTTGCTGGCGCAGGCCTCGGCCCGGCAGATTATGATGCAATTGACGATAATAAGCGGCACGTAAGGCCCCAGCGCCGTGCTCATCTCAGGCTGGAATGCTTTCAGGAACAAATCCGCAATCGTGACGAATGTGGAAATAGTAAGCGTGAACATCACGATCCGAAGGTGCGGCTTGAGGAGATTGCGCATCAGGCTGACCACGATATTGCTGCAAACCAGGACAAATACTACGCAAAGGCCCATTGTCAATGCGGGCTTTGCCGCCGCGGTCACGGCCAGCGTCGGGCACATACCCAAAAGCAGCCTGAACACGGGATTCTCGTGCCACAGGCCCGCGAGCAATGTGTCCTTATAAATACCGGCGGCTCCTGCTCCGTTAGTTGCCATTGCTGATCAACCCCTTTTCCTGCATGTGGTTCTTTATTTGACCGAGATACATATTTATAGTCGTAACGACCGCCTCACTACTGACCGTCGCTCCCGTGATCGCCACGATTTCCGAATCTTTGTCGTCCGGATCACCGATTTTCACCAGCTCCAGCTCGGTTGCCGGCGCCCCGTCGAACTGCCGTCGATAGTACGGCTCCTTGATCTTATCGCCAAAACCCGGCGTTTCGTTACTCGAGAGTACGCCGTACCCTTTTAGCGTATCAAATCCGGGATCAGCGGTCAGTACGAGCTTTATCTTGTCGGCAAAGCCCGAGCCTTCGCACGTGAAAGCCCAGCCGACGGTCTCTCCTTTGGCCGAGACGGCCTTCCGCACCGAGGTAACCTTTTCCTTGCCTTTTGCCGATTCAATCTCGACATTCTCAAGTACGATTTCGGTTGTGTTGGCGTCCGGGATCATATCCTTTACGAGGTTGTTGTACTTGTCCTCTTCGTTCTGCAAAATATTGTCCTGCCAGGCGGCGTTCGCCACGGCGATCAACAGGCCGAAACAGAACGATGCGATGATAAGCAACCAGCTTTGTTCGAAAAAATGCTTTATCTTATCCACCTGCCTTACCTCCCGACGGAATTTGCTTGAACAATCTGTCTATCAGCGGCGTCACGGAATTCATCAGCAGAACCGCGTACATTACGCCCTCCGGATACTCTCCGACAACTCTTATCAGCATCGTGATCGACCCGACGCCGATTCCGAAAAGCCACATTCCTTTGCGGGTCAGAGGCGCCGTCACTGGATCTGTTGCTATGAAAAACGCGCATATCAGCATTCCGCCCGCGCTCAGATGAGTCCACGGCAAAATGGCGGCTTCGGGATTTATCAAATGGGTTATTGATCCGAAAAAGAAGGCAGACAACAGAACGGCCACTGGTATATGTAGGCTGATAGTCCGCCTTATAAGAAGATAGATACCGCCTGCTATCAAAGCCAGAGCACTCGTTTCGCCGAGACAACCGCCGATCTCACCTGTAAACGCCGCGGTCAATTGTTGATTAACGACTTCAGCTCCCTGTTCGTTTTTCAGCGCATCCTTACTTTGTGCAAGCGGTGTCGCCTGCGTGCGTGCATCGAGTTTGTTCTCGGCTGAAACTTTCGGCATAGCCGGATCTATCGTTGCCGGAACCATCCAGGTAGTCATCAACATTCCGAACGAAGCGGTGAGGAAGGTTCTGCCCGCCATGGCGGGATTGAAAATATTGGCCCCGAGCCCGCCGAAAACCATTTTGCCGATTGCAATGGCAAAGACGCCTCCGATTACAGCAGCCCAGATCGGCAGAGCCGGTGTCACCGAGAGTGCGAGGATTATACCGGTTACTACGGCACTGAGATCGTCGAGTGAATTGGGCTTCTTGCGAATCAGATTGCATACCCATTCGGTCGCGGCGCAGGAAATAACGCAGGCCGCGATTAATATAACCGCGCGGATGCGGAAATAATACCCGGCGGCAAGCATCGCGGGCGCCAGACCGATTATGACATCCAGCATTACCCCGCGCGTCGAAAGCGGCTTGCTTATGTGCGGTGAAGGTGAGACAGTTACGTTCTTGAGCATTCAACCTTTCCAATTGTGAACAACATCAATATCGTATCAGGCCATTTTCTTCTTCTGCCTGGCAACGAAGATCTTGCCCGTCTTGATATAGCCGGTAAGCTCTATATTCGCCGGGCAGATGTAGCTGCAGCAGCCGCATTCGATACAGGCGGCCATGTCATAACGTTCGGCGATATCAAGCCGTTCGTGCTTGACCGCGTGGGCTATCTTCGTGGGATTCAGATTCTCCGGGCACACCGCCAGGCACCTGCCGCAGCGAATACACGGCGTTATGCGTCTGTTGAATTTTGCTCTGCCGATTTGTTCTTTCGTCAATACCGTCACGGCATTAGTTGTCTTTGTTGTGGGCGTTTCCATATCCGCAACGGCAATCCCCATCATCGGCCCTCCGAAAATGACTTTTGCCGCGCTTTCGGTGACGCCCCCGCAGAACTCGATGAGGTCGCCGACGGGGGTGCCTATAGGAACGTAGTAATTGCCCGGCCGTACAATCGGCTCTCCGGTAACGGTAACGACTCTGTGAGTTAACGGCGCGCCGGAGACGACCGCCTCGGCAAGCGCCGCAGCCGTGGCCACGTTGAGCACCAAGACTCCGATCATCGGCGGAATACTGCCGGCGGGAACTTTCTTGTTCAGGACCGCCTGGATCAACTGTCTCTCGCCGCCCTGTGGATATTTGGTCCTCACCGGAACTACTTCGATCTGGTCACCGTCGCCCGAGCTTTTCAGCGCCGAGGTCATGGCGTCTATAGCCTGCGGCTTATTGTCTTCTATCGCTATAAACGCTCGCGAGCATTCCGACGCCTTTTTGGCAAGTTTTGCGCCGGCGATGATCCGCCCGGTCCACTCGAGCATGATACGGTAATCGCACGTAATGTAAGGCTCGCACTCGCATCCGTTGACGATGAGATCGTTCTTCGGCATCTGCGGATTGGGCTCGAGCTTCACCCTCGTAGGAAAACCGGCCCCGCCCATGCCGACCAGACCTGCGGCCCGGGAGGCTTCGCAAATCTGCTCACCCGAATACTTATTCAGGTCGAAATCAGCGGGGACCTTAAATTCGGGGCCTTTTGCAGGACTTTCCTCTTCGGCCTCGATAGTTATCGCCTCGCCTCTGCCGAGAATCACGTGAGAGCGCAAAGATATTTCTTTGACTTTTCCCTTAACGGGAGAATGTACGGGAGCGGAAACGAAAGCGTCGCAGTCGCCTACCTTCCGGCCGGCCTCGACCTGGTCGCCTTTCTTGACCAGAGGCCGGCAAACGGCGCCTATGTGCTGGCTGAGCAGCACCGATACACGTTTGGCGGCGGGGCCCGGCTGTATCTTACTGTCGTGCGTCAGGGCCTTTTTCTCCGGCGGATGCACGCCTTTTGGAAATGTATGTTTGCCTGCTACAGCAAATGCCATATTATGTTAATCCTAATTACTTATCTTGACCGAGCCTAACACTAATCAACTTTGTCACAACTATGCAAATGAAGGTCAACAAAAGAGCCGACACAAAACTCAAAACCGACTGGGACCAACCGTTAAATAACAATGCCGTGAAGATTTTTTCAAAGATTGCCAGCGAAACAGTAAAAACAATCAACGGCATCAGAAATGCCAGAACAACCTTCCTGACAATAGAAGGACCCTCGAATTTGCCCAATTGCTCGTAGACCTTCTCACAATCATGCCTCTGATTGCACTGCCGACATAAATCTTGTTGAACCATAACTCTTACCATCAGGAAAATGTTACTTTATACTACAAACTGTTATGATCTGCAACAGCCCTTTTCAAAATCGTAGAGATTCTCATTTTTGGAAATCGCGAACTATGGGTGTTGAGTCTCGCTTTGTCGGGTGGATTGATAATTGATATGAGCGAGCGAGGAGTCCTGAGCCGGAACCGGCATTTGCTCTACATTGTTCGATTCTTTTTCGGGGGGGATTGCCGACTCATTGAATCAGCTTGGCACGGCTTCTTCGACTTGCCCGCAATCCAATGCCTGTCGCTCCAGCCGTTCGTTCACAGCGGCAAGTTCCACGAATTTGCGCTCCAGACTTTCTTCGGCACGCATACTCTCGGCGACCTCTCGCTGCAATCTCTCGTTGTCCCTTGTCAATTCAGCCACCTCCCGCTCCAGACGCGCCTCGGCCCTGTCGCGTTTGATGATTTCACGGCGTAACTGCCTCACCGGATGATCCGACAATTCCACTATCTCCGCTCCGCGGTTCCATCTTTGATAATTCCTGTTGAATTCAGACTCGTTCGAGTCCATCGGGCTTCGGCGGTATTCATCGCCACCCGCCAGTTTCACATTAATCGTCGGCGGCTCGTCGGCGGCCCCGGCCAGTCGTTTGATCTTTGCCGCCAACTTTTTCCGTCTCCGCCTGACCTTTAGGATCAAGAAGATCGTCAACGCCCCCGCAACCGCCAGCAGTTCCCACTGAGCCCACTGTCTTGAATACAGCCAGCCAACGTACTGCTCGTAAAACTCAGATAGATAATCTTCGTACAACCAAGACCAATAGCCTTTCAGTTCTTCCGTAAACTCACTTATGGTCATCTCCTGTTTTTGCCTCCATTCCCGGGCTTGTGCATCCTGCTGAAAAGCTGTTTTATAGCAGAACAGCTTATGCCCAAATTACCAATCCTTGCTTGCTCCGAAGCCGGCCGCACCCGCCAACCGTCCTGATCGACACAGGCCGACGAAGCGTGAATATGAAGGAAACACCATCCTATTCACCCCGCCGATTTGTAGCCCCCCACAGACTTCTCCGGTGTTCGCAGCAGAACCGCCTCCTTACGGCACTGTACTCCTGAGCTGTACTACACAAGCGCAATCGTCAAAACACACTGCTTTACGTCTACGCTCGTACGATATCACAATTATTACCAAGGTCCGATATAAAATCCACTAAAAAACATTTTTTAATCATTTTTTTCAGTCGTTCATATATTCGGCGGTGGGACGGGATCGCTATTGAGAGCACTCTGCTTGCAAAGATCGGTATCGCAGGGCGGGTTTGAGAGCTAAATAGGCCCAACATAAAGAATCCTCGTTTCTCCGGCGTCGAGACGGATCGGCAATCCCTGGTGAAGCTGCCGGCCTGTGTAAGTCACCGACGAGCCGCTACGACGAACTTCGGATACCTTATATTGTTTATCGAGTTCGACGGTAAACCACTCCGGCAACGTGTTCATGCGGGGCCAGTCCCGGGAAAAATTCACATAATGCTTGTGACGTTTGATGTCGAAGACGATTTTACCCTCATATTGGCCCTTTGAGTTTATCGCAATCGCCAGCCCGTCTCCCGCCGGGCACGCGCCCAGTTCCATCCCGATGTCCCACGGTCGTGCGATCAGCCCCTGCGTGTGCATCAGCGCGTGCATGATTACCGTCCGTACGCCGTTGGCCTGGAGTT
The DNA here is from genome assembly GCA_964598225.1 of uncultured Pirellulales bacterium. Taxonomy (GTDB): domain Bacteria; phylum Planctomycetota; class Phycisphaerae; order Sedimentisphaerales; family Anaerobacaceae; genus SG8-4. The sequence continues at coordinate 21,592 of CAZRBG010000038.1, read as the reverse complement.
TCATCGTCCCCCAAAGCTCGGCGGTCTCCAGCGGTTCATCGGACCGGGCTATGTTGGTCGCAACTTCGCTGTCCACCCATTCGAAGCCTTCTTTCACCGGGTAGCGATTCAGAACGTAAATTCCGCCTTCCACCGAATCGGCAAAACCGTCGATCGAAGAGCCTTCCCACGGATAGTTCCGGTACTTTGGCTTGGCGAGGTTTCGCAGGGTCCGCTCGATGTGCGGCCGGTAGACTTCCTCGCCCGCTATCATATCATAGCAGATATAGCCCACGTAATTATATCCCCACCCGTCGCTGAGCCTGCCGCTCCAGCCCTTGCGATCACGGAGATGGTTATACATCATGCCGTCTTCGTTGCAGCCCTGCTCGAGAATCGTATCGAAAACGCGCTTGAGCTGCTTCTTATAAACCGGGACTCTATCGCTATCGATTTCTGATTCTACGGCCAGCAACAGTCCGAGACCGCCGATTATCTCGCAGCCGTGGTCTCGCAACCGTCGCGGCACGAAATCGTCATCTGAGAAATAATAATCGCCCAGGCGGCGCGCCCATTCGAGATACTTCAGATCCCCGGTCATCTTGTATAACCTTGTGAGCGCCTGCAGTTGCTCGCCGTTGACCTCGATATTCGTCGATGGGATCTTGCCGTAAGGAGTCTCAACGCGCGCGTGTTTCCACACGTCGTCCTCGATTTCTCGCATCCGCTCAAACCACTCGTCTTTGCCCGTAACCTCGACAATCGCAATCAGGCCGTCCTTGACGTACTCCGACGCCCCGAAAACGAGCCTGTCGTACGAGACCGACTCGTCTTTAACGCCCTTTTTCAGGTCGAATCTTGCCGGTATGCGGTCCAGATGATTACAGAGCGTCCTCTCGGCATCGAGCACGTCGCGAATCGGCCCGTGCAGCAGCTCGATGTCCGTTACGTGTGCCGCCCAGCACAGAAAGGGGTAGCAGTCAGCCGCGGTATCCCGATAATTCCACTTGCCGTCGCCAAGATACAATCCCGTCTCAGGATCGATCTTCTTTATCGCCACATCGTGCAGCCAGCGCTTGATCTTGCTGAGCGAATAACCGGCGATCTTCGACGACTTTTCGGCACGTTTAACAGCCCCACTGTCGGCAGTCACTTCGCCGCGGAGATTGCCCGGCGCCGAGATTACGATAATTACGATGATAAATGCGCGTGCGAGAATTCCCATTTTGCTCTCCTGTAAATGCATTCACCCAAACCGGGCTTAATCCAACAACACATACAATAGGCAATCCGCCCGGGAAATCAAGGCTTTTGCCTGCGGGCGGGTTATTATTCCAAGCTCTTGCCGGACTTGGGCAGGGCGGGGCTTGCCTCGCCGATTGTACTGACGTCATAGCACCAGAGAGTGTTATGATGTCGCAGATAAAGCCTTCCGTCACAGAGAACCGGGTGCGTCCAGGCGTCGCGGCGGCGAATTTTCTCCGCAGGCAGGCGAAAACGGCCGGCTGTTTTAAGCCCTTCGGGCTTCAACAGCGCGACATTGCCGCGTTCATCGAGGCAATACAGTCGTTTGTCGGCGTAAATTGCCGCTCCGGTGGTGAGGTCCTCGAGTTCGTATTTTGTCCGTCCGGTATGCCAGTCGAGGCCGAACCACCACTTTGGTTTCTTGTATCTGGCCGAGAATAGTGTTCCGTCCACCAGAACGCCGGAGCCGGTCACCGTGTCCAGTTCGCAAGTCCAAATGTGCTGAGCGTCTATGTCGTTTGGGCTTGCCTCCAAACGATAAGCTCTGCCGTGCTCGGCATAGGGTGTCACGTAGTAAATAAGGCCGTCGCCGTATATCGGCGTCGATATGTTCGTTCCGAAGCGATTTCTCAGCGGAACCGTCCAGAGGAGCTTGCCCGTATCGGCGTCGACGCCGAATCCGTGTGCCGCCGAGCAGTTGGCGATCACCCGCCTGCCGCCATGCCGAAACAGAATCGGCGAGCAATACGATGTTGACTCATCGCCGACAGGCGGAGTCCTCCACAAGGTTCTGCTGTTTCGCTTGTCCAGCGCCGCTATCAGGGCTTTTCTGCCGCCCGGTGTGACTATAAGTTGCCGGCCGTCGACGAGCAGACATTCGCTCAGCGCCCAGGTGATGTTTTCGGCATCGAAACGTTCCAGTATGTTGACGGCCCAAATCTCTCTTCCCGATGCCGCGTCGAGACAGACTACGCGCCCGTGTGCGTTCATATTGTACAAGCGGCCTTCCGAAAAGACGCAGCATGCTCGCGATCCGGGAAACGGGCCTTTCCATGATTTTCCGTTCTTAGTCCGCCAGACCTCTCGCCCCTCGCGATCGAAAGCGAAAATCACCAAATCGTCGCCAACGTCGCCTGTGATGTACAGACGCGGCCCGACGACGATCGGCGATGACCAGCCTTTGCCGAGATCGTCTGCCTTCCAGAGCAGCTCCGGTCCGTCTTTTGGCCAGGCTTGAAGAAGCCCATTCTCATCCGAAATGCCGTCTCGCCGCGGTCCTCTCCACTGAGGCCAGTCCGGCTCGGGCGAAGCTATGAGTCCGTTTTCTCTACGAGTGTCGGTGGCATAGGCATCCTTTACAGCGAGTGATAAAATCGCCGGAAGAAGCAGTAGCCCAATCAGCATAAATTTCTCCGGGCGGATGCGGTCCCGAAGGTGATCACAGAGTTTGACAGAATGATTTCGCATTGCATATATCCCCAGTCGGTTCAAGAGCAGTTCCATACTGTAAAGTCGTTTGATTATAACTATGCTACACGCCAATCGCAACAGCGGTGGCAGAGCGCAACTCCATGCGAATTTTCGCAGCTATATTTCACGGCCCGGCATCAAAACAGAAGTGAGCGGGCTTTCTTGTTTGCTAAATGCACGCAGGGTGTTATTCTCTTATGGACCATGTTTCTGCGTTTAAGAAAAGGAAAACAAATGAGTCAGAGATTGAGACTGGCATCCGTCCTGTTGATGGCTTTAGCCACGGGCTGTGTGAGCCTGGATGAAAAAGAATATCGGGCCGATGACCCGACTATATTATATCCGGCGGCCGATGAGTTGTTGAATGCTGCGTCTGCTGACGTTGTAGTCCGTACCCGCGGCGTGCTTGAGGAACGGCCGTTGACCACCAGTCTCATCAGAAGGGTAGCCGACGGAGCAAAGGAAGCGGTAGTCAGTATTTACGTCAAGAGCAACACGCCGTATCGCCTCCATATCTTGCCGTTCAGCCCGTTGGGCGGCATACCCGTGAAAGTCCCCGGCTACGGCCTCGGGTCGGGCTTTTTCATCCATCCGTCCGGCTACATCATTACCAACAATCATACCGTGAAGGATGCCGAGCAGATCAAAATTCTGACCAGTTCGGGACAGGACCACGATGTTGTCATAGTTGCCCGCGATCCGGCCCATGATCTGGCACTATTAAAGGTAAGTGATTCGTCCCCAAAAAACTTCAAAGTTCTGCCAATAGGCGATTCCGACGCTATTGACGCCGGAGATATGGTGATAGCGGTCGGCAATCCGCTCGGCCTGGGCCATACGGTGACTTCGGGAATTATAAGCCAGATTTACGAGAATTTTTCCGGCGATCCCGGCAACAGGGAAGGTGGTGTGGAATTCGTGCAGACCGATACGGCCATAAATCCGGGTTCGTCGGGCGGGCCGCTAATTACTCTTAACGGAGCGTGTGTAGGAGTCAATACGGCGATGATATCCGCTGCGCACGGTATAAGTTTTGCCGTGCCCGGCAATAAGGTCCTTGGATTTCTCGACAATGTAAGAGCGGGCAGCGGCTTAAAGAGGCAATGACGAAAAATTGTGCCGAGTTTGCAAACAACGATCAGGCTTGAACTATCGGCGCCGAGCGGGTATCCTGTTGATGCTGAGATTGGTCCGCCTGGAATGTAATCATGGCATCTATAGAATACCAGAAGCTTGACAAAAACAAACATAAGCTTGTCATCGACGGACAACTGAATGCCGATGCTGTCGGCAAGCATTGGAGGCGGACAGTCAAGCAGATTACCAGAGCGGGCCCGGAGGTTCTTATCGTGGACGCAGGCGGTATAGAATACTGTGACGGTGCGGGTTTCGCGTTGCTGTTGCAACTGAAAGCAATCCAGGAGCGGAATTCCGGCTCGATTCAGATCGAGGGCCTTAAGCCGGAGTTCGAGCAGCTCCTGAAACTTTTCGATCCCGGCGAAGTAAGCGGACCTGAACGAAGACCAAACCCATTAGTACGCCTTCCGGACAATGTCGGCCGGACCGCCGTAAAACTCGTTCAAGATTTTAAGGCACAGGTCAGCTTCAGCGGCGAGATTTTCGTAAAGCTGCTGGGGACAATTCTCCGTCCGGGGAGTCTGCGTCTTAACGATACCCTGGTGGTTGCGGAAAAATCCGGCGCCAATGCAATCGGCATCACGGCATTACTCGGTTTTCTGATCGGTCTGATCCTTGCTTTTCAATCGGCCATAGCGATGCGGAAATTCGGCGCTGAAATATTCGTTGCGGACCTGGTAATAATATCTCTTTTTCGCGAACTCGGTCCTCTTTTGACCGCATTTATCCTGGCCAGCCGCAGCGGCTCGGCGTTTGCGGCCGAGCTGGGCACAATGAAAGTCAACGAAGAGATTGACGCACTGATTACAATGGGACTCGATCCGGTCCGATTCCTGGCGATTCCGAGAGTAATAGCCGCGGTTGTTATCATGCCGCTGCTTACTATGTTCAATAACTTTTTCGGTCTCGTGGGCTGTGGTCTGGTAATGATCTCTTTTGGCTTCGCCCCGGTTGCGGTTCTCACCCAAATGCAGCAGGCTACGGGAATGGGCGACCTTTTCGGCGGTCTTTTCAAAACGCTCGTCTTCGGTTTGCTGATCGCCGGTATTGGCTGTCTGCGCGGCCTGCAGACCGGCAAGGACGCCAGTGCGGTCGGGGATTCCGCTACCAGTGCCGTTGTCAGCAGCATTGTAGCCATTGTGGTTGCTGACGGCGTTTTCGCGGTTGTCTACTATTTCCTGGGCATTTAGCATAGAATGACGGATAACGGCAAATCAATAATACGTGTCGAAGGCGTCGAAGTCGCTTACGGGGACTTCACCGTACTCAAGGATATCAACTTCGAAGTGAAACAAAGTGAAATATTCGTTATTCTGGGGGGATCGGGATGCGGCAAGAGCACCTTGCTAAAAAACATGATCGGTCTCCACGACCCTGTGAAAGGAAAAGTATTTATTGACGGTAAAGATATAGTAAAAGCCCGGGGACAGGAACTTAAAGGGATACTGCGCAATATCGGCGTGCTGTATCAGAACGGGGCGCTGTTTGGCTCGATGAATCTGGTGGACAATATTCGTCTGGTGCTCGAAGAATTTACCGATCTTCCTTCCGATGCGATGGAGACAATCGCTCTGATGAAACTGAAGGTGGTCGGACTTGCGGATTCCGCGTATAAGATGCCCTCCGAATTAAGCGGCGGGATGAGAAAGCGGGCCGCTATTGCAAGGGCGATGGCCCTCGACCCGAATATACTCTTTCTCGACGAACCCTCGGCGGGGCTGGATCCGATTATCTCGGCCCAGGTCGACGATCTTATCCTGGAGCTTTCGCGGACTCTGAAGATCACGTTCGTGATAGTCACGCATGAACTGCCGAGCATATTTGCTGTGGCCGATCGAGTGATAATGCTCGACAAGGATAAAAAGACCATTATCGCGGCGGGAACGCCCGAGGAACTTCGGGAGCGGAGCGAAAATCCTTTTGTTCGGCAGTTCTTCCATCGCAAATCCGAAGAAAAAGCAGCAACATGACACTCGATTTTGCTCTTTACGAAAAGATATATGAACTGGGATTGAACGGATATATAAGATGGGCACGAAACCGAGTTATTTCAAAATAGGGCTCTTTGTAATTCTTGCCGGGGCTCTGGTTCTGGCTGCCGTTGTCGTGTTCGGCGCGGGACTTCTGGTGCAGGAGAAGTTGTACTTTGAGACCTATTTCGACGAATCCGTCACCGGCTTGACCGAAGGAGCACCAGTGGAATTGAGGGGAGTCCGAATCGGACTGGTCGACAAGATAACCTTCGTCCGCGAACACTACGGACTTCCCGCCTGGGATTCCGGCATGCCGATGTCTGAACACTACGTAATGGTCTTATGCTCGGTGGATCAGGAGAACCTTCCGGCTGAGCCCGGTACGCAGAGGCAGTGTTTAGAGGAGATGGTCGATCGCGGCCTGAGAGTGCGGATATCGTCGAACCTGCTCACCGGGCAGGCCTACTTGCAGGCGGATTACCTCGATCCGAACAGATTCGACCTGCTCGAAGTCAGTTGGGAGCCAAAAAACCTGTACATGCCTTCGGCGCCCAGTGAGTTCAGCACATTGAAAGACTCTGTGGACAAAGTGCTTCGCAGATTGCAGGAGTTGGAGATAGATAAACTCATCAGTACGGTCGAGGCGGTGTTAAGCTCGATAGACTCGGCTATTGCCGATGCCGACGTCGGCGAGATTAGTAAGGAAATGAAAGTATTGCTCACCGAAGCAAGAACGCAGGTTAGAAATCTGGATACCAGGAAGATAAGCCTGAGCGCTCAGGACGCGTTTGATTCGGCCGACAAGGCAGTGCAAGATGTGAATACTGCGGCTATCGGCAATGAGATTCAAAGTCTTCTTGCTGAAGTCCGCCGAACCAACGAGCACTTACAGAGGCTGCTGGTCGGCCCGGAAGCAGAGATACCAACGGCCAATATGGTAGAGGTCCTTTCACGTCTCAACAAGACGCTCGTCAGGCTCGACAGACTGGTGGCAACCGAAAGACCTCAGATTGGGCTGATCCTGGCCAATTTCGAAAAGATTTCAGAAGACATCAGGGATTTGACGGAGACTCTCAAAAAGCATCCGTCCAGTCTGTTTTTCAGTGAACCCCCATCTCACCGGGAGGTGCCGAATGAACGGTAAAATGTACTTGCGAATAATTGTCAGTATGCTCGTATGCCTTATTGCTGGGTCGGGATGTAACAACCGTCAGACCTATGACAAGGAGTATTACGTTCTGAATGCGGATCGCCGGGGTGAGCCGACCCGGGCCGATTCGGATACCATCCTGGAGGTTCGCCGGTTTACGATCGATTCGGCGTATGCCGACAAAGGGTTTGTCTATCGAACGGGCGAATTCGAATACGAGTCGGATTTCTACAATAAGTTTCTGGTCTCACCTGCGGCCATGATAACGGAAAAGACCCGCAATTGGTTGGCCGAATCCGGACTCTTTGGAACAGTAATGGATGCCGCAACGCTGGTCGAACCGACACATGTTATCGAAGGTAACGTTACCGCACTATACGGGGACTTTAGGAATGAAGCATCGCCGGAAGCGGTAATGGAAATGCGTATCTTTCTGTTAAAGACCGAAGATGCCGGAGAAATGGCGCCGGTTTTCAGCGAAACATATAGGACGGCTGTCGACCTTGAATCCGAGAATCCTCAAGAGCTGGTCAAAGCCTTTAGCAAATGTCTCGAAGATATTCTTTCCTCGCTTGAGAAAGACCTGATCGAACAAATGAGTGAGACATCAGTCGTAGGGTGGGGCTTGCCCGGCCGATAGACTGCAACATAGTCGAACAGAATAAGGAGCACTTAAATGAATAAAGAAATCTCTCGCAGGAACTTACTGGGCGGCGCTGCTGCGGCCGCAGCCTTTACATTTGTACCCCGTCATGTTCTCGGCGGCGCCGGCAACACCGCGCCGAGCGAAAAAGTCAACGTCGCTATGATCGGGACGGGCGGCCAGGGCATTGTCAACATGAAGCAGCTCTTCAACGAGCCGCAAGCCCGAATTGCGGCGCTTTGCGACATTAACCAACAGAGCGATTACAGCATGTTCTATTACGGCGGCAAAGCCGGCCTCAAACCCGCTCTCGGATTGGTGAAACAGCGCTATGGTCAACCATGCCCGGCTTATCATGATTATAATGAAATGTTCGACAGCGAAGATATCGATGCGGTTCTCGTTGCTACCCCCGACCATTCTCATGCTATGGTGGTGCTCGACGCTATCGCAAAGGGCAAGCACGTCTACTGCGAGAAACCCCTCTGCCGAACTGTTTATGAAACCCGCGCAGTAACCGAGGCCGCCCGTAAGGCCGGCGTCGCAACCCAATTGGGCAACTTCGGTCATTCCAGCGAGGACATTCGCCTGACGTGTGAATGGATCTGGGACGGCGCTATCGGCGACGTGCAGGAAGTTCACGCATGGACCGACACGGGCGCGCGTCGCTGGACTAAACTCACCGACCGGCCGAAGGAAACTCCGCCCGTGCCCGACGGCTTCGATTGGGAAAGATGGCTCGAACCCGTGCCGCGGCGGCCTTATCATCCGGACTACGCGCCTGTCCGTTGGCGCGCGTGGTGGCAGTTCGGCTCCGGCACCATCGGCGACTTTGCCTGTCACCATCTCGATCCGGCCTTCTGGGCTCTGAAACTGGATCGGGCCGAAACTTTCAGCGTGGAAGCCGGCTCTTACGGCACTACCGAGGAGACCTGCCCGGCGGCATCGTTAATTTACTTCAATTTCCCGCCCCGCGCCGGCATGGGACCTGTGCGGATCACGTGGTACGAGGGCGGACTGATGCCTCCGCGCCCCGCTGAGCTGGAAGCACGCAGAAAACTTGGCGGCAACGGTATCATCTTCATCGGTACGAAAGGCGCCATCCTGGGCGAGGGCTGGTCGAGGTCACCTCGAATCATACCGGAGACAAAGATGCGGGCCTATGACAGACCGCCCAAGACGCTGCCGCGCGTGAACGGGCACCATGGTGACTGGCTTGATGCGTGTAAAGGTAAAGGCGCCGCCAGTAACAATTTCGACTATTCCGGTCCGCTGACCGAGTTCACGCTCATGGGCAACGTCGCTCTGCGCGCGGGCAGGAACCTGGATTTCGACTGGAAGAGCATGAAGGTGACAAACGCGCCCGACGCCGGCAAGTACATCAAGCCGAAATACCGCGAGGGGCGGACCATATAACGCCCTGGTGTGCAGTGCACACCCTACCGGTCTATCGGTGGGGGAACGTATGGTCCGTATTTTTTGCGTACGGATTCAAGCCACCAGCGGATGCCCGGCGATCCTTTTGTGCCGTCGCCGCCGGGGCGGCTATTCGGTCCTGAGGGCGGCGGGCACTGAAGCCACGTGGATGCACACATATAGCCGTGTCCGTTGTCCAGATGCTCGGCTGTGATGGCTTTTTGGTTGGCCTTCATCTTCTCGGTGTAGAGTCCTATGTTGATGTAGTTGTAGTAGCCTTTCCTCTTGCTGTATTTGCCCCAGTAGCCGCCCGGCGCGTTCTTGGGTGTGCCTTCGCTTTCGATGTAGGGCTTGTCGGGGACCTTCTCGCTGAAATGTATGCCGAGATCGGCCTCCGGCGGCGGCGGACCGTGAAAATTGGTGGCGATAACACATTCAGGATCGACCTTCTTTCCGGCTATGACCATTTGTCGGTTATCGAAGCTCTTTGCCCTTTTTGCCATGCCCTCGTTGTCAACATCCACGAACACATTGCGATAATCGTGTTCTTTCAGCCAGCGAACGGTGTCGGCGACGGCGGCATTTGCCTCTTTCTGCGTCCAGCCTTCCCACTTGGCTTTGGAGTTGCCCCAGTAGAGACAGCCAACGAGAACGATCATTCCTCGGTCGTCGGCTGCTTCGAGGATTCGCGCCATACGAGCGGCATAAACCGGATTGAGGCTTCCGTCTTTGTGGTAACCTTTAACGTCGCCGAACCGCGAACCCATGAAGAAGACACTGACGGTATTTATCCCGTAAGATGCAAAGGTGTCGAGGTTGTCGATCAATTCCTCTGCGGACTCATCGCTTACCAAAGCATTCGAGCAGCGAAGCCCTTTGACAATAATTCGTTGTTCATTTACGAATGTCTTATCGCCGCGGACTGTGAAAACATATTTGCCCGCATGAAGTGGAGCGGCGGATAGTAGTATGATTGAAAGAAATGCGGTAGATAAATAACGAACTCGCTGGTTTGCGTTCTGCGTGGTTTTCATATTCACAATTTCTCCGCTTATGTATGTTCTGCTTGGTTACCTATGTAAATGTCATTAATGTCTGCTGAGAAATCCGGCGGTTGATTGCATTATACGGGCGCGTAGTTTATTGCTCTGGCTCTTGCTGCTTTGGGCTTTGAGGTCTTCGTAGTTGGCCCGGCAGAATTTGCAGCCGAGAGTGTTCACGTGAAAATCGACATAATTGTTCCAGTCTTCATCGAGAGTCCCGAGCAGATGCGCTCCGATGGTGCTTCGCTTGGGGCAACTCGGTCGTTGATATTCCCACGTCTCGGTCAGGATATTCTCGAACTCCGCCGACGAGGGCCCGACGGGAATGCTGGAGGACTCAACGTTGGCGCGGATCTGCTTGAGACTTCGGTGCTTGATCAGGGCGATGGCCTTTTCGTTCATGTCCATAATCCTGCCGACGTCCTTATTGGAAAGCTGGCAATAGAACAGTAATTCCGCAATCTGCAAGTCGCGAAAGTTCAACGAACTCTTGAATCCGTCGATGAGTTTGGTAATACCATCGGCAAGGGCATGTTTCTGCAATTCACATTTCTCATCGGCCCGGGCATACCAGCTTGCGGTTTGTTCCGGCCCGGCTACGCCGGCAAAGGGATCGGACGGTTTTTCATCGCTCTGAGTGTCGTAAGTGTCCTGTATCAGACAGGCGTGTTTTGCGTTGCGGCTGCGGTATGTGTCGATGACCTTACGCCGCAGCAGTACGAACAGATATGTCTCCAGACTGCACTCGCCGCGATAATTCGGCAGTCCCTTGATAAAGGCTATAAACGTCTCCTGGACGCTGTCCTCGGCGTCGGCCTGCTGCAACAGCTTGGTCCGTGCGAAGCTCAGCAGGCGTCCACGGTAACGGTCGACAAACTCCGACCAGGCCTGTTCGTTGCCCCGGCGAATCTTGTCCAGGAGGTACTGCTCGGCCTCCGTCACTCTGTTTGTGGATTTTTTCATGCCGGAGCATATTATAAGAGACCTCCCCTACATGACAAAGAGAATTATTACAGTCACGGCAAGGACCGCCCCGGCGATCCGCAGCGACCACGTGTAGTAGCCTCTGGTCGCGGCGTTGAGAAAGACGTACGTGATAACAATCAGTGTCAACAGTCCGAGAACCGAAGAGATCATTTTCGCCCAGCTTACTCGCGTTCTCATCGCGACAACCGCCTTATGGGCGGCCAACCGCTCCAGTTTTTCCGAGGAAGCATCTATCAGAAGGGCGTGTCGCCAAATCTCGCCCGCTCGGCCGTCGAACTTCTGCGAGAATTGATCGACGATGAAACCATTCTCTCGAATGTCGTTCGGAGTCACCTTTCGCGTCAGAGACGGCTTGGCCCTGGCCCTTGACTTTTCTCGCAACAATGGGGTAAGCTGATTGCAGGCATTTAAGATCGCCTGCCGTTCGGCTTCCTGACCCGTCAGACAGCTTCCGTCGGACTTGGCGACAATAAGCCGCTTATTCGGTCGGCTGTTCCAATGGCCGTAGAAGTTCTCGATCCAGGGCTTTTCCACGAAGTCGGCGTTTATGGTTGCTCGCTTGCTTTGGTGGAGGATCCTTGCGCGATACGTTCCGCTGGCGACTCTGCTCACGAAATCGCCATCACCGGAATTGGCGGCGGGCCAGGCCGGGTCGCTGGTTTGAGATACCGACAGGTCAAGGGAAATACCGACTTCGTTCGGTTCCACGGCTACCGTTTCCGGCTCGATGGTCCATTGGACATTGGGAAACTTGCGAAAGGCGGTCTTGACGAACTCTTCGAGTAGTGTACGGTCGTGGTTGCTCTCGAAAACAATACCTTTCGTCGGCCACTGCTGACTGCCGAAGAGCCGCCGGATCGGCTCGCCTATCCGCAGGCCGAGCGAGCGAACGGCCGATAGCTTCGAAGGATAAATATTGGCCTCGAACTCATCCTCGATACCGGGCATCCAGATAGCCGCACTCGGGCCTGTGGGACGAGGCGGCGGTGCGGGGCGATCTTGCTGGTAGATTGCTGTTGGCGCGGCACGTCGATGCGAAACGCCCATAACCAGATAGCCCACGACGACAGAAGCGAGAATAGCTACAACTATGACCGCTGCAACCGAAGGCCGTTTCGAGAATAGTTTGATCAATAAGATCGTCACCCCGATCACTGCGAGCAGCAGAAGTATCAGAGCTGGAAGTCCTACCATTACATTCATCAGCTTACTCCTTGATTGAGAGCCGGAGTCGGCATCGGTTTTCTCGGTCTCGCAGGCCATGCGAGTATTATGACCGCTGCAATGAACAGAATCGCCGCGAAGAAAGCTCCTTCGCTCTGCAAGCCTTTGAGGAGGCGCTCGAGTGTGGGGCCGAATCCTTCGTGTCCTGTGACATGCGTGCCGCGACGGAAAGTCCAGTACATCCCATCACCCAGAACCAGAACCGCCGCCAAAAGCCCGCCGAGTCCGAGTATGCCGCGGATCAGATGGCGTGCTCCCAGATGACGCCTTCCTATACTGATGCACACGACAGCCGGCAGCATCAGGACGATAAAGACGATTCTCGCAATGTCCATGAGGATTTGCGGCCAGTTGGAGCCGAGAGACCTTTCCATTTCACGTGCCAAATCCGAATCGGCGGCGCCCATGAAGTGGGGGATATGCAGTGCAAAGAACAGCCCCACCGCGATAGCAACAAAAGTCAGGACGAAACCGAGCCCCGAAAACAGAAAGGCAAGCGGATGGAACCGTTCGAACATGGCCGATGATCCCCACGTCGCGTAAGCCGGCTGTGGCGTGAAATCCTCTGTTGCGGCTGGTTGCGCATCTTCCGCTTGCTCTTGCGGGGGCGTTTCGACATCGGGACCGGAGGCTGCCGCCGCGACGCTGGTATCCGGAGTTTTTGCATCCAGTTCGCTCTTGTTCAGCCAAATCTCCAACGGGTGGCCGTAACGGTCTCTGAACTGACCGGTAATTATCAAGATTATGTCGATGAGTTGTCCGATGAAGAACAATCCAAAAGTCAGAAACCACAGGATTCCCGTGCCGATCTTGCCGACATAGAACCGATGGAGACCGGCGGGAAATCCCGAAAACCCGACGGAACACAACAGAAGCGCCCAGAGACGTTTGAAAGAGGACACATCGGATCGCTGATTGGCGGCGGGGCCGGGCGGTGAGGCAGGTTGCGGAGCAGCCTTTTTCGGCGCACCGTCAAATACCCGTGCCGGAATGAAGAGAACGCCGAAGAAGGCAACCTGCGGAAAGATTATCATAAACAGAGCTAAAAGGAATTCTTCGTCACGAAGATTTATTTGGCTCATGCAGATCGAGGCAGTGACAACGGTCATCAGGAGAATGGCGAGCAGCACCGGTTTTATCAGATAACCGTACCAGCCGGTGAATCTCTTCCGAGCGCTCATGGCCAGACAGAATACCATCGCTATCAGACTGTTTACGCCCATAGCCCCGAAAATAACAGATTCGTCGCTCCGCATTTGTGATGCCGCAACCAGCAGGAAAATTCCCAGCCCCAGCGTCAGGAAGCAGCCGATCCACCAGAGTGCGCGTATCTTCGGTGATACGAGACTGCCGACAGCAGTTCCGGTCTGTTGTGTTTTCTTCTTTTTGGTTTGATTCTGCGCCGGCTGAGGCTGTGCCTGCTTTATCACCCGCCCAAAAGGACTGTAAGCTTGGACTACCAGTGACGTTCCGGCCAGCACGGCGGCTATCAGAAAACCGCGCTGTCCGAAGATCGCGGCACTGATCAGACCCAGAATACCGATCCAGATGGCCGAGCCGAGCGATATGCGTTTGGCTCTTTGCGGATCGCTGATCCGGGACCAGTTCACCAGGAACATAGGCAACGCCAGCGCAAGCCACATTGAGCCTCCACGGAACAAAAGAGCTGGCAAAAACTTCATCGGATGGAAGCCGCGCGGAAATCCTACTCCCTGGAAAAGTGCGATTCCGGACATGCTGAGCAGTCCCGGAACGATCGAAGCGAGCAGCGCGGCGACGCAGCACATCGCAATTCTGGGTATCCACTGTGCTTCAGGCTCCAGATTAGTGAACCACCGCTGACGCGTGAAGAGAACTACTCTGGAGCAGATTGCGGTCATCGCAAAGACTGCTATTGCCGCTGGCAGGACATTTCGCGGCCCGTTCAGCAGGCCGGCTCCGACCGCAATCATGGCCATAGTCAGAAATGCAAGTGTGCGCCTTTGATGCGGATGGACAGAATCGGCTATTGCGGAGAATCTCATTTTCGCATCGACCCTGTCGGCAACCTGCCTGCCGAAGTCGTCCGCCTGTTGGGCGACACGTTGCGCGGTTTCGTTAATTTGTTTGCCTATATTCTTTGGGGCGCCGTCGGCAGCTTGTCCGCCGATCTCGCGGGTCGGGGCATCAGGCGAGGCCGGTCTGGGTGTTCGGACGCCTGGCTCGTTCGCGATCTTCGCCTTTGCGGCGACTCGCTCTGCGATTATCGAAAGCTCTTCCGGAGCAAAGTGCGATACGCTGTTGCGGATATTCTCCGAGCCGTAAAGGTCCTCGACCATCTCCTGGACGGTTTTGTATCGGTCCTCGGGATCTTTAGCCAGGGCCTTCTTGATTACACTTGCGAACGGCTCTTCGATATTGTCCAGAGAGGGGACGTCCGTCATGTGTCTCATCAGTATCTCGGCCGGGCTCGATCCGGAAAACGGAACGTCTCCGGTCAGCATCTCGTACAGCAGAACTCCGAGGGCGTAGATATCTATGCTGCGATTGTAATTTCCGGCTCCGATCTCCGGCGCCATGTAGTGTACGGTTCCGACGGTGATGGTATGGCCGCTGTGGCGGCTTGCGCTTATGGCCTTGGCCAGGCCGTAATCGCCGATCTTAACGTAGCCGTTCTCGTAGAAGACGTTGCCGGGTTTGAGGTCGCGGTGAACGATGCCGCACTCGTGCAAAAACGACAGGCCCTTGGCTATCTCGCGCAGAAAGAATGCCGCTTTCTGCGCTCCGAGCCCTCCGGGCGATTCTGCGAGCAGATCGCGCAGTGAAGGTCCCGAGACGTATTCCATTATGACAAACGGCTCGTTCTGGTCGTTATGCCTGACGTCGAAGATCGTCACTAAGTGCGGGCTCTTGATGTTCATGCACTGCCCGATCCCCCGCAGTTCGATCTGCTCGTAATTCTGGACCGCCTTGAGGGCCACTTCCCGGCCGCCGTCGCTTACGGCATAATACACTTCGCCGAATCCGCCGCGTCCTGCAGCCCTCTGGACTGTGTATCCTTCGAGGGGGCGATCACCGTGTTGGTATTGGTACCTTTGCATTTTAGTTCTGCCGTTCTATGCGTTTACGTTTCCGAGTATTGGTTTCATTCCGTCAGTTCCGTCAAGACCAGCGAAACCTGACCTATTCTAATCTGTTTGTCGACGGGGAGTCCGGCCCGGCTGCTGACGACCTTGTCGTCGACAAGTATCCTGTCTTTTGCCTTACAAAGCAAGCGCCCGTTCTGAACGAACATGGCCATTGTCTCTTCGAGAGACTCTGATGCTATGTGGTCGCCCGCGCTCGGTCCGACCAGGATGTCGCGATCCATCAGGATGATTCGGCGTACGTCCCCGCGCGCCACTCGCCCGCTCGTCAGACTCAGCGTTGCCGTCGTGCTTGCGGGGTTGGGAAGATTGAATCTCATCACGCACCTCGGCGACAAGGCGATGCGGTCGCCGTCGGCGAGCAGCTTCGAGGTGGTCCCCGTACCGTTGACATTAACTGGACTGGCCGACTTGATGAAATAGTCTTCCTCAGATCGTTCTATAACCGCCACGGGAAGATTGGGATCGGCCATCAAGCCTATCGTCGGCCGCGCCGAAGAACTAACCGGCCCGATCGTGATGCGATTTTCTCTGAGAACGATAAAGCTACCAATCCCGTCCATCTGAAGAACAAACTTCGAAGGTATCGCAGGGTGAGCTTTGCCCACCGTTTGTTTGTAGTGACGCCGTGAGGCGTTTTTTTCAAATGCCCCTTCGGCAAGCTCAGGGCGGGCTCTTACGGGCACACTAGGAACATCGGCCAACTTGCTTTCTTCAGCTTCATACATTGTGTCAGCCTCAGTTGATGCCTCCTCGCCTGTATCCGGTCCCAAAGGGCTCGCGGCAAGCTCGTCCAGAGATTCTGCCGCGATCTTTGCCTGCTGGGTTGCTTCGGTCAGCCACTTTGCCGTTGGGTAAGCCGCCTTAACCTTTCGCAGAAGAGGCAACGCCGCTCGGGGTCGGCCCGCTGCGATGCATTCGGCCGCCTGCCCGCACCGATTCAGCGCCAGGCCAAGCTCCGACATCTCACTCGAACCGTTCGCAAGCGGCGATACTCTCTGCCAAAGGCGCTGCGCAAGATTGATCCGGCCGTGTTCAAGGTCCTTTTTGATCTTTTCTGTCGCTAATGACTTCACCTTCGAGAGCAGCTCGACGAACTTATCGTTTTGACTGGATGCGGCTCCGATTTTCAGGACGATGCTTACGGCGCCGTCGAGGTCGTTTCGTTGTAACGCCTTTTCCGCCTTTGCCACTACCTCGCCAATCTGCAATCTCGCAACGTTTGCCTGCTGCCGGACCATATCGGCCTGGCTGTCTTTTTCACCGGCTTCTTTCAAAATCTGTTCTCCTGCCGAGAGCCAGCCGTCTTCGATATGCCGCCTTGCCTGGGCGACTTTGAAAGATCGGTGCCGGTTCCTAAGCCGTTTCTGCTCCATCTCGCTGCATATAGCCGACCGCAGCTTCGCCACCTCTGTAGTATTGCCGGCCAGCTTTTCCGCCTTGTTGCAGTCAAGCAGGGCCGGTTGAATCCGCTCGGAATCGAGATTCTCCCGGCCCCGCCTGGCAAGGGCTTCAGCCAGCCGGCTTATCAGTTTCTGGCCGCGGCGATGCTGCCTGATGCTCTCCGACTGAACGATGTCAAAGGCTTCGTCCAATCGGCCGTCGGCCATCGCGCTCTCGGCTTGTTTTAATTGCAGGATCAGCACTTTCTTGCTCCCGGCATTTGCTTGCCACGGTTGAAGTTTATTTTATCACTTTAGCCGTCAGTTATCCAGCGATTGCTGCGGCTCCGGCGCCTCCGGCTCAGCAACTGCCAACTGCTGCTTTTCCTTAAAGTACTCGTCAACCTGGGTCAGCAGGTCTTCTTCAGGGACAGCATCGACAGGGATCGCCTGAACGAACTTAGTCTCATGCGCCAGCACGCGTTCGTGGACGTCGAGCCGCTTCTTGATCTGAGCGATGAGCTTTTCCGTCTGCGCCAGCTTGCTGTTGTCCACCTTGACCTGCGATCCGACAGCCGCGGCTTTGACAAGTCTGTACTGGCTTGCGAGCGTTTCGATCTGATCCTCGAGCGCCCTCTTGCGGTTGCGGGTGCGTTCCAGCAACTGCATCGCGGCGTGCAGAGACTTCTCACGCGTGGATAGAAGCTTTTTCTTGCCGGCCAGCACCATTTCGCTCTCTTTGAATCGCTCGAATCGGTTGGACAGGTCGTCCTTCACATAGCTGCGAGGATATTCCTGACCGCCGAAGCAATAGTGGGCCTGAGGCTTGTCAAGAGCATCGCGAAGCTTTGTGATACGTGCCTGCTCCTGATCCATGGCCTCCTCGCTCTTGGCAATGTCGGTCTGCAATGCGGCTATTTCAACCTCTTCCTGTGCGATCAGCCGGATATTGGCGTGCATCTCCGGCATGATCTCTTCCAGCATATCCCGTGCCCGCCTCAGCTCGAATTCGATCGGCACCGAGTCCTTGACCACGGTTCGGACCGACTTGGCGGAGCTGCGGACATAGCTGGCCACGTCTTTGCCGAACAGCAAACCCCCGACGATGGAAACGCCAACTACTGTAACTACGCCTCTTTTTAACCATTTCATCAACATGACTTTACTCCTTAAATACGACCAACATTTGTTTCATTTCTTGATTTCAGCCCAATTCGGGCCACATTAGGATTGTCGGGGGCAAATCAGTAATATTTCAAAAAATTGCCCCGACTTGAAAAATCCTCGAAAAAGAGCAATAATGAACGCGAATTTATGGTTTTTTCGTGAGGATATTATGAATAGAAGTCGTTTTTGGTCAGCCGCAACAGTCGTAATGGTTGTCATTTGTATTGTTCTTTCCGGTTGCGGGCGGGATGAACCTGTTGCCGATGACGGCATTACCAAAATAGCCCTGATTGCCGCGGCGCCCAGCCACGGCGAGGGCCACCACGACTGGGATCAGGATGCTCGCTTCATCAGGCAATGCCTTCTGGATGCTCCCAACGTCGGCAACCTTACGATAGAGGTTCACAACAACGGCTGGCCGGAGAATCCCCGCGATCTGGATCGTGCCGATGCGATCGTATTCCTCACCGACGGCGCCGCTATGAGCCCGCTCAACGAGCCGGGCCGGATCGACAAGATCGACGAGCTTGCCGACAGGGGCGTCGGCCTCATGTTCGTCCACTATGCCGTCGATCCGCCCAAAGGCTCAGCTCCCAAATTCCTCAAGTGGATGGGCGGCTGCTATGAACCCGGCTATTCGCAGAATCCTATCAATACCGCGACCGTCTCCGTCGTCGACAACGACCACCCCGTCTCTCGCGGCTGCGGCGGCTATATCGTCGAGGACGAGTGGTACTTCGACATCCGATTCCGCGAGGAAGCCCCGCCCGTTACCCCAATCATGACCGGCAAGCTGCCGCCGCGAGACCCGAAGGATAAGGTCCTCGCCTGGGCCACCGAGCGCGAGGACGGCGGCAGGGGATTCGGCTTCACCGGCGGACATTACCACAAGAACTGGCTGATGGAACCCTTCCGCAAGCTCGTACTCAACGCAATCCTCTGGACGGCCAAGGTCGAGGTGCCGCAGGGCGGCGTGGCTTCTGGCAAGACCTGGCGGTTCGTGAGCATTCCCGATTTCCTCAACGTCGATCTGGAGTATCCGCAGCCCGGCTGGGAGGATGCGCTCGATTACGTGCTTAACGCAATCAAGGCCGAGGACCCCGAATTCGTCCTCGTCGCAGGCGATCTGGTAATGGGACGCTGGCCGGACAAGGAAGCCATCAAAAAATACGCCGATATCTACTATACCGCCTGGACCAAGCGGATGCAGGACCACGGACTCAAATACTACGTTGCTATCGGCGATCACGAGATCGGCGACAACCCCTGGCACGGCGAAAAGGCGGAACTCGTCTCCTACTTCAAACGCCGCTTCTACAAGTACCTCAAAATGCCCCTGAACGGGCCGTACAGCATGAGAGGGACGGCCTTCTACTTTGTCCACGAGAACACGCTGTTCGTCGCGGTCGATCCATTCGAGGAAGGTGAAGGCCCCCAGGGCGGCATCGTGCCGAAAGTCACCGGCGAGCAGCTCGAATGGTTCGAGCGGATCGTCGCCGCCCACTCCGGCGTCGAGAACGTCGTAGTCATGGGACACACACCCATCGTCGCCCCGGTCAAGAGGGAAAGCTCCAGCGGCCTGATGCTCGAGGGCGGCCGAGAGTCGCCGCTCTGGCAGGCGATGAAGAAGCTTGGCGTCGATCTATACCTCTGCGGCGAGGTCCACGCAATCACCTGCACCCAGGCCGACGACGTCCTGCAAATAGCCCACGGCGGCCTGTTCGGCTACAATCCGAAGGTCAACTACCTCGTCGCCACAGTCACCGGCGACAAGATCAATCTCGAACTCAAGGAAATCGAAATCGTCAACAGCGGCGACAAGCTCTGGCAGGTCGGCAACAACCGCCCCCACGAGAAAGTCACCATCACCGACGAAGTCAAGCAAAAAGGCTTCACCACCGTAGGCACCGCCACAATAGACAAATCCACCCCCGCCAAAACCCTGACCAATCCAACCGGCTGCTTTAACTTAGCCACAGAGGACACGGAGAAGTAATATTGTCATTCCCGCGAAGTTTGTCCCGAGCATCGTCGAGGGAGCGGGAATCCAGGAACTCAAAAGGTCATACTCCAACCTCCGCGCACCCGGTGTTCTCTGCGGTAGAAGCCAAAATTGGCTTTGAATTGGCTTTGTTTTTCGGTGGCTCAGATTGCCTGAACAGCCATAAGTCGCTGCTATTCCATGTTTTACACTGATTCAGCGCAAGCCAAATTGGCTTTGTTTTACAATTTTTCTTTATGCAGTCCTATGGACTCCTTACGGAGTACGCAGCACGCATCACGCACGACGCATAGAGTTGGCTTTGTTTTTTCAAATTTGCCCATAGCCACGAAGCCGCCAAGACACTAAGCCGAGTTTATGAATTTACTATTTGTCGTTAACTATCTGATTTCCCGGTGTCCTTTCCTATTTCATCTCGTATATTCTATTTTCGTATATTATACCACATAATACGATGAATAGCAAACAAAATATCTAAAAAGGCCCATTTAGACACAGATACCTAAGGCACAAGTTTCACTGATTTCACGGTATTAGACAGGATTACGGGATCGACGTGTATATTGTTTTACCACAGCCTGCCCTGAGCACAGTCGAATGGGAAGAACACCAAGGGCACGAAGTCTTGTATTTAATACTGATTTACATGTTTGTGTATTTCTTCGTGTTCCTTCGTGCCCTTCGGGGTTACTTTTTCCTGTAAATCCTGTTATCCCGTCAAGACTCAAGAAAATTTTTCCATCCCAACCCCCCATTCCCGGCTCAAAAACGCGGTTTTGTACGAAAAAATCAAAAAAATCCCAAATTCGTAGTCTACATCCGGCCCCCGAGAAACGCCTTTAATAATAGAGGGGCACAATATGACAAGATGGACAGGATTTTGGTCTAACGTGGTTGTTCAGGATGGGAAAAAGGACTATACTGAGCAGCAGTAAACATCTTAAGGAGACGGTACTTTGAAGAAGTTGCAAGTTTATGTTGACACTTCGGTAATCGGTGGTTGCGAAGATGAGGAATTCTCCGATGCAACGCGTCGGCTCTGGTCGATGTTCAGGTCGGGCGAGTGCATAATGGTCGTCTCCGATTTGACGCTTCAGGAGATTGAAGGTGCGCCAGCAGGGGTTCGCAAACATCTTGAAAATATTCCGACGGACTTTCAAATACAAGTCAGTATCACTGGCGAGGCAAGAGAACTGGCCGATGCTTACATCGCACATGGAGTTGTCGGCCCGGGTTCTCTGGCTGATGCGCTTCATGTAGCCGTGGCCACGGTGAGTGGCGTGGACGTACTTGTGAGCTGGAACTTCAAGCACATAGTAAATCTTGGTAAAATAAAGCTGTTCAATGCAGTGAACCTTGAACAGGGATATGGCTTAATTGAGATACGGACGCCAAAAGAGGTGTTATATGAAGAAGAAGAAGAAGAAGACGTTTGATGCCGTAGCTTTCATGCGAAAGCGGCGAGAGGAACTGTCCCGTGCCTACGCCGGTCTGAGTGCCGAGCAGATCGAGGAAAAAATACAGAATGCCTTAAAAGATGATCCCTTGTGGAAAAAATGCACCAAGAGCCGGCAATCTGTGCCGCATAAAAAAGAAATAGGTGACTGTCCCGAATGGCACTTCCATAAGTATTAACTTCCGTTGAGCAA
>CAZRBG010000037.1:0-58364 GCA_964598225.1 uncultured Pirellulales bacterium | reverse complement strand
TTCCGACGGAACTATCCCCATGAAATCGGGAAGTTATTTCGTGCACGATCCTAAACTCTAATATCTAAATCCTAAACAAATTCAGAATTCAAATGAACGAAATTCAAAAAGACGGTAAGCCACGCCGTTTTGATCATTTGAATTTCGGACATTAGATATTGTTTAGAATTTAGAATTTCGCTTGCGCGCAAGCGTGTGCAATTCTTCGGTGACTTGGTGGAAAACCGAGCTCCAGTCGCTCCATCCGGGTTGGCGAAAGAGGCGCATCGTTGGGTACCAGGGGCTGTCTGTCCGATTCAGCATCCAGCGCCAGTCGGGAGCGAAAGGAAGCAGTATCCAGGTCGGCCTGGCCATCGCTCCGGCTAAGTGAGCCGGCGCAGTATCCACAGAAATTACCAGGTCCAGGTTCTCGAGAACGGCCGCGGTGTCGGAGAAACCGTGCAAATCCTGCGAGAGGACATCTATTCGATAACCCTCCGCCTGCGCGGCCGCCGGGCCCTTTTGGAGACTGTAGAGCCTAACGCCCTCGACTTTCGCCAGCCGAACGCAGCTATCGAGCGAACAGGAGCGGTTGTGATCGTTGCCGTGGTTAGGTGAGCCGGCCCAAACTATTCCGACCTTTAACGCCTCATTGTCGAGCCTGCGGCACCATAACTCTGCCTTCTCAGGGTCGGCATGGATGTACGGCACATTGGCCGGGATTGTCCCCAAGGTTGTGCCAAAAACAGCGGGAAGGTCCATCAAAGATATTTGAAGATCGAAATCCACCTCGGTTTGCCTATCGAACGATAACTCCACCAACTCGTCTATTCCCTCATAATCGTTTAGTAGACCGTGCAGTGGTTCCCAGGCTTCGAATATCACCGTGCCGCCTTGGGTCTTAACCATCGGCAGATATCGCATGAACTGGATGCTGTCACCGAGGCCCTGTTCACAATGGACCAGAAGCCGCTTGCCGGCGAATTTCGAACCGTCCCAACGCGGTTGCTTATGTCGATGCGGGTACGTAAATATCTCCAGTTCGGGCGCTTGCCGCCATTGGTAGCCTTCCCAACCCTTTGCCAGGTCGCCGCTCAGGAGAAAGGCGTGTGAACGATTCCAATGAGCCTGGGCGTAGCCGGGCCTGAGCTGTATAGCGCGATCGTAGCTCTCGATCGCCTCGTCGCAGCGTCCCTGCTCCTTCAAGACGTTGCCCAGATTATAGTGTGCATCCGGAGATTGTGGTTCGAGCTGCAAGGCCCTGCGGTAGTTGGCCTCGGCCTCTGCGAGTCGGCCCTTGTTCCTTAACACAATGCCGCGATTGTTATATGCATCGGCGTAATTCTGATCGAGACTGATCGCTCGCTCACAATCTTTCATTGCTTCATCGCGACGCCCCAGATCATTGAGCAGTATGGCTCGATTGTTGCAGGCCTCGGCATAATGCGGGTTTATTCCCAGAGCGCGCTCGTAGTTTGCGAGCGCTTCTTCGTTGCGTCCCTTGTCCCGCATAGCATTAGCCAGATTGAAATATGCTTCGGCAAAGTCGGGATCGAGTCTTAACGCACACCGACAGCTCTCAACGGCAGCATCAAATTCTCCAACGGCTTTCAGAGCGATGCTCAGATTGTTGTGTACTTCGGCATATTCCGGATTAATCATCAGGGCCTGCCGATAGCTATCAATGGCTTCGTCATACCGGCTCAGCTTGCTGAGAACCACTCCGAGATGATTGTAAGCCTCCGCAAAATCAGGATTGAGCCGGACCGCTTTCTCGTAAGCTTCTTTCGCGAGGTCGAGTTCACCGAGCATCTGGAATGCAAAACCCATCGTGTTGTAAGCCTCGACAAACTCAGGATTGATCGAAGTGACCCTGCGGCACACTTCAACCGCCTCATCGTAATGGCCCAGCGACTGCAAAGCGATTGCCATATTATTGTAAGCTTCGGCGTAGTCCGGTTTGAGTGATACTGCATGTCGGTATTTTTTTATGGCCTGTTCGAGTTTGTCCTGAGCCTCAAATATGACGCCGAGCGTATTGTGAAACTGCGGGATTCGAGGATTAACCTCAATCGCCCTGCCGACAAGATCGGCCGCAGTGTTTAACTGGCTTCTTTGATAGGCCAGAGCGCCTAATGAATGAAGTGCAACCGGATGATCGGGGTGCTCGCTGAGGATCCGCCGGTAAATCAAATCCGCCTGCTCGAGCTGGCCTGTTTGATGATGCCGCACGGCTGTTTCCACCATTGCCGTTACTTCAGACATACGTATGCTCCTCCTTCGGCGCGACTACCATACTCAATTCGGTAGCGACACGTTTCATCACTTCGTCCCAGTCACCCGCCCTTCTCTGGCGAAAAAGCCTCATCGTCGGATACCATGGGCTGTCCTCACGATCCGGCAGCCACCTCCAGTCGGCGTCGGTCTTGAGCAGAATCCAGACCGGCTTGCCCATCGCGCCGGCAAGATGAGCTACGGAAGTGTCTATGGAAATCACAAGATCCAGGTTCGCAATTGCGGCAGCGGTGTCCGCGAAATCCACAAACTGCTCACCAAGGTTCTCGACTAAGATTCGCCGGGGGAGTTTATCCACCTGTGCGGCCGCCGGGCCCTTCTGCAATCCATACAGCCCAACTCCGGGAACATCCGCTAAAAGAGTGAAATGTTCCAAGCTACACGAACGATGTTGGAGGCTCAGCACTTCGTTGCGGCCTGTCGGCCGTCCTGCCCAGACAAGACCGACCTTGAAGCCGTCGCCGGTAATTCGCTGTCGCCAGTGTGCGATCCTATCGGGATCAGCATGAATGTACGGCACATCAGCAGGGATGGTTTCCGATGTCGTGCCGAATATGCCTGGAAGGTCCATCAGTGAAGCATGGACGTCGAATTCAACATCCGGCGGCGATTTCGGTAATGCTGTTAACAGTTCATCTATTCCTTCGAATGATTGCAGGAGCTTGTACATCGACTTTGGCGTCTCAAAAACCACAGTTCCGCCAAGTCTCTTAACCATCGGAAGGTATCTGATGAATTGCATATTGTCGCCGAGGCCCTGCTCATAATGTATCAGGAGCCTTTTTCCGACGAAGGACTTACCGTCCCACAGGGGCTTGTCGAGCTTGTGCGGGTACGCAAACGCCGCAAGATTGGTCTCTCGCCTCCAGCGATATTCTCTCCAGCCTTCTTCGAATCTGCCCTTCAACAATAGAATGAGCGAGCGGTTCCAGTGAGCCTGGGCATAATCGGGTTTCAACTCTATCGCGCGCTCACAGGCTGCGAGGGCCTTGTCGTGCTTGCCGCGAGCATGCAATGCAATACCCATATTATTGTGGGCCTCAGCGTAATCGGGACGAAGGCGGACAGCTTCGGCATAGCTTTCGATAGCCTCGTCCAGACGGCCGAGTTCCTTGAGCGCGATGCCGAGATTATTATGGGCCTGGAAATAATCGGGCTTGAGACAAATCGCCTTTTTGTAATTGCCGGCCGCCTCTTCGGTTCGACCCAAGTCTTTTACGGTCATCGCCAGGTTGACATAAGCGTTGGCATAATCTCCTTTAAGCTCAATCGCCCGGCGGTAACTCTCGACCGCCTCTTCCAATCGCCCGGAACTTCTTAACACGTTTGCCAGATTATAATATGCCTGCGGAAAATCCGGCCTGAGCCTGACAGCCTGCCCGTAATTTTCGATTGCCTCTGTCGATCTGCCTTTTTCCTTGAGGACATTAGCCAGATTGTAATACGCCTCGACAAATTCGGGCTTTATTCGTATTGCCTTTTTGTAGCAGGCTACAGCTTCTCTACGTCGGCCCAGCGCTCGCAGAGCGATTCCGATATTGACGTAAACCTCAGCCTGGTTGGGATCGACTTGAAGCAACTGTCTGTAATTCGCGACAGCCTCGGCATATCGACCGGCCCGCTGGTCCCGGACAGCAGCATCAATTATTTCAGAGGCATCAACCATTGACATACAACCTGTCGGCGCCGGCGTACTTTCTTAACTCGGCTGTGACTGAATCGAATACGCCGTGCCAGTCACCCGGTTTTGGCTGCCTGAAAAGCTTCATAGTCGGATACCAGGGGGTATCTTCTCTTTCTCTCAACCATCGCCAGTCGGCATCGAAAGGCAGCAGCGCCCAGACTTTTTTACCCATTGCCCCCGCCAGATGAAGCACGGCGGTATCGACCGAAACGACCAAATCCAGGTTTTCAATAATGCCGGCCGTATCTGTGAAATCGTCAATTTCGCCGCCAAGACTGGTAAATGGTATTCCGGCATGTAGTGCAGGGGCTTGGGCTGCGGCGGCGCCCTTTTGCAATCCGAATAGTCGCACGCCTTCGATCCCACCTAAAGGTTTGAAATCGGCCGGCTTGCAAGAGCGGCTGGAGTCATTAGTATGTTTGGGAGATCCGGCCCAGACAATGCCGACCTTGAAATCGTCGCCAATGAGCCTTTGGCGCCAAAGATCGGCCTTTGCCCGGTCGGCGAACAGATACGGCACTTCCGCGGGAATCGTATCGACCGTTGTGCCGAACAGTCCGGGCAAATCCAGAATGAAGACGTCGAGATCAAATTCAACGGTCGGCCTGCCGTCCCGCGAGACTTCGACAAGCTCGTCAATGCCCTCGAATCCTTCAAACAACGCCATCAGTGGCTTTAGCGTCTCGAATATTACAGTCCCCCCCAGGGCCTCTACCATTGGAACGTATCGTACGAATTGCAGACTGTCGCCCATCCCCTGCTCATAGCGAACCAACAATCGTTTGCCTTCAAACGGCGAGCCGTCCCAACTGCCGGGATTTTCCCGCTGAGAGTCGAGTATTGCCCCGAGCTCTGCTTTGCGGCGCCAGCGATACTCGTTCCATCCTTCAACGAACTTGCCACATGAAAGTAGAGCGAGGGAGTAATTCCAGTGCGCGTTTGCGTAATCCGGCCTTAGCTGGATGGCTTTCTCGAACTTTTCGATTGCCTCTCCATACCGTCCCTGAGCCCTGAGAAGAAGTCCCAGATTATTGTGCGCCTCGGCAAGGTCGGGATTCAGAGCTACCGCCCTTTCACAGTTGTCGAGCGCCTCGTCAATTTTGCCACAATCTTTCAATGCCCGCCCAAGGCTGTTATACGCCTCGGCATGGTCCGCCCGTAATTCAATTGCTCGGCGATAGCCGGCGATTGCTTCCTCGTGCCTGCCCCGTTCTCTCAGAATGTTGGCCAGATTATAATGGGCATCAACGAGATCCGGAGCCAACCTTATGGCGTGCTGATAGTATTCGATCGCTTCATCGAAGCGGTTTTGAGATCCCAAAGCTATGGCAAGATTGTTATACGCCCCGGCATAATCCGGCGCCAGTTGGATTGCTTTTCTGTGGCTCTCGACGGCTTCGTCGCATCGGCCCTGCTCGCTGAGCGCCACACCAAGATGGTCGTAAGCCTCGGCAAAATCCGGCTTCAACTCAACGGCTCGCCTGTAACTTTCACTCGCTTCTTCAAGCCGCCCGTTGGTTTGCAGTATGAAGCCCGTTATGTGATGTGTTTGCGGGTCATCCGGCGAGATTTGTCCAGCCTGCCTGCATTTTTCGAGTGCCTCCTCGTGCCGTCCCCCCCTTGCCAGCACTATTGCCTCTTCCTTATAAACATCGACACCTTCCGACTTTACGGCTGCTGTTTTATGATCGTCGGCAGCCCGGGCCAGTTGGTTCATGACTGTATCGATTGCTTCGGGAGTACAGTTCTTGCCTTCGGCCGCCATTTCTCTGTACAGGCCGCCGGTCAACCATTTCCTGCCGAAGTACAGCATGTCATTGATTTTGATCGAATCTATTTCGGTCTCTGCAACTGCCCCTGAGGCCCCATGCTCGTGAATCCCATGAGCATTTGCTATTCTCCAGACTTGCCATCCCCGGGATCGAGCGGTGAAACAATAATCGCTGTCACTTCCGATAAAAACCAGGTTCCTGTCGAACAGACCAATTTCACGGACCATTTGCTTACGGAGTACCATGCAAGCTCCGTTGGCCCAGAAAAGTGGAGCATCTTCCGTGAAATCTGTTATTGGACCCTGTTGGTGCTTGCCGAACGGGAATGCATCGAGACAACCGCCGCAAACCACGAAATCGGGATCACTTCGGTGCAACTGCAGCGGAGTGCCGATGCCGCATTGCGGGTGCAATTCCATAAATTTCAGCATTTCTTCCACTGCATTTGATTTTAGATACATATCTTGATTGAGAATCAGAATGTAATCGCAGTCTTTGTCAAGATATCTGCATATTCCTTCGTTAATCGCTGCGGTGAAATAGACGTTGTCAACACTGTTGTCCCGCACGAATAGCTCCACCTCGACGGTCTGTTCCCTGAGATGCTTAATGCACTTGTCGAGTTGCTCGGGCTTGCTGTAACTTGGTATGATAACGGGAATCATCCGATAATAACCTGCTTTCGCATGTCTATAAACACTCTTAGCTCCTGCGCCACGGTTCGCATGAGCGAATCCCAGTCACGCCATTTCCTTTGCCTGAACAGCCGCATAGTCGGATACCAGGGACTATCCTCGCGATTGAGCATCCATCGCCAGTCGGGAGCATAAGCCAATAAAGCCCAGACGGGCTTACCCATCGCCCCGGCCAGGTGCAGAACGGCAGTATCCACGGAAATAATAAGGTCGAGGTTATTGATCGCGCCCGCAGTGTCTGTGAAATCCTCGAAACAATCGCCAAGATTCGTTAACGGGAACTCCTTAGCTTGTTGTGCCGGTTCGCCTTTTTGTAAGCCGTATAATCGAACGCCCTGAATTCGAGTCAACGGCTCAAAAGAATCGAGCCGGCAAGAGCGGTTGTGATCGTTAATGTGCCTGGCCGATCCCGCCCAGACAATTCCGACTTTGGGGGCCGGGCCGCCAGGCTCCTGCCTCCATTTTGCAGATGTTATCGGATCTGCATGAATATAGGGCACACAATCCGGGATTGTTTGTTCGGTGGTTGCAAATATTGCCGGCAGATCCAAAATAGATACATGATAGTCAAATTGCGCGCGGCTCTCGGCATCAAATGACAGCTCCACTAATTCGTCTATGCCGTCGAAATCTTTCAAAAGGCCGTGCAGCGACTTCCACGCCTCGAACACTATAGTCCCACCACGCGCCTTGACCAGCGGCAGGTACCTGACAAACTGGATGCAGTCTCCTATGCCCTGCTCACAATGAACGAGTAACCTCTTGCCGGCAAATGATTTGCCGTCCCAGCGAGGTTTTTGGTGTTTGTGAGGATACGAGGAGACGCGCCAGTTTGTTTTTCGCCGCCATTCGAATTCTCTCCAGCCTTTCCTGAAGGCTCCTTTTAGGAGGCAGGCTACCGCCTGATTCCAGTGCGCTTCGGCATATTCCGGCCTCAGCCGAATCGCCAGGTCATTCTGAACTATCGCCTCATCGCACCTGCCCGCGTCCCTGAGGGCGCTGCCGAGATTATAGTGAGCGTCAGGACTATCAGGATTGAGGCTGACAGTTCGCTCGCAGTGGCGGACAGCTTCGTCGATTCGGCCCTGACGCTGAAGGAGGCTCGCAAGATTGCTGTGAAAAGCAGCACAGCCGGGATTGTAACGTATTGCTGTTTCATAACAATCTGCGGCCCGCTCGAATTTCCCTTGTTCTCTTAGCGTTATAGCCAGATTATTATGAGCTTCGGCGTACTCCGGCCTTATTTTTAACGCCTGCTTATAACTGATAATCGCTTCATCGAGCAGACTTTGTGATCGCAGGGCATTAGCCAGATTGAAATGAATCTCCGCGCAATTCGGCGCCAGCCGGGCGGCCCTTCGATAATATTCGACAGCCTGAGAGCATCTGCCCCGACTCTCGAGGATCATCGCCATATTGTTGTAAGCCAAATGAAGAATCCCGGGATATTCCGCTTCGCGGGCCAAAATTCGCCGATAGCAATCCTCAGCTTGGCTGATATCTCCGGACTGCTGACAGGCCAGGGCTTGCTGTAATATGTCAACTTCGGTCGTCATTTGCCCCTGTTTTTTTCTCCAATCGTGCCTTGGCCGATGCATCGCCATGAAGGGCTTCGCTCACTGGACCGTTCGCATTGAACCCGATAGACCGCCTACTAATAGATTTCGTACAAATTATCTGACGTTCTGAAATCTTTTTTTATAATTTTTTTTTCGAGCCGCCAATTCACGCGTCAACTCTATCAACCTCACCAGCGGTAATATTACGGGCCTGACCTCACATCGTACCGACAAGACAAAAAAACTGCTAAAGCAAATGCGAATTTAATCGATAAGGGACGTTGCAGGCGAAAACGGGAATTACCTTAATTTTGCGTGCTCGTTGCACGCCCTGACAACTTTCGGGGGCTTTTGACAGGGCCAAAATAGAAATGTCTGGTACTTTTTAAGGAGTCAAGAATATGTTAGCAATTAAGAACAATATTATGGCAGGAAACGCTGCCAGGCACCTGGGGATGGCGTACGACAACCTGGCCAAGTCTGTCGAAAGACTCGCTTCTGGTCTGCGCATCAACAGTGCCAAAGACGACGCAGCCGGCCTGGCGGTTCGCGAACTTGTCCGTGCGGACATCGCCGTACTGCAGCAAGGTGCTCGTAACGCACAGGACGGCATCAGCATGGTGCAGACAATGGAAGGCGCCATGGCCGTCATGGATGAGAACCTGATTCGAATGAAAGAGCTGGCGGAACAGGCCGCCACAGGCTCGTATTCGGCGGCACAGCGGGAAATTATGGATTCTGAGTTCGCAGAGATGGCCAGTGAAATCGAGCGAATCGCAGGCGCCACTTCCTTCAACGGAATTACAATGTTGAACGAAGCACCAACGGCCACCAACCAGGTTTCGATTCACGTCGGCACAACCTCGACCATCGACATCGACAAGGTGGATATGACAAAATCCGGCCTGAATATCGAGACAGGCGACGGCGGCTGGCGGGTCGATTCCCTCACGGCCAACGGCGTAGACGCCACCAGCGACACCTGGCTGACAGTAGCCCAGACTCAAAGCTCGGGTGCTTCGACATCGTTGACTTTGACGATATCGTTCGAAGATAACGACACCGCCGCCAACGATGAGAGCGATATCGAAGTGGCGCTTTCAGTGACCACTTCGGGCAGCACAACCTTCTCATTGGCCAGCATCGTATCCCAGATCAACGCCGCGTCGAACGATCTTGGCTGGGACTCGGCAGGCAACGATCTTCGCTACAGTGCCGCCGAGGCACATCTGGATACGACCTCGTCGAAATACATCCTGCGGTTGGACTCACGGGATTCGACTTCCGACGAGCACACGATGTCGATAAGCGGCATATTGGTCTCGTCAGGAGGAGTCACGGGAAGCATTTCAGGCGGTTGGAATTTGGACGCCAGTGAAGTAGGAAACGGCGATACCGCCGTCAGCGTGGACATGCAGGCGGGCGTAACGCAGGCCGGACTCAACATCCTGACGACCGCTGCCGCCACTACAGCTCTTACGACTGTCGCCAGCGCCATCAGCACAAAGGACAGTGCCCGGGCGGCATTCGGCTACAAGATGAACCGTCTCGAGAGCACCATCGCGATTCTGAACATTCAGGCGGAAAACCTGGGTGTCGCGGAATCTCGAATCTCGGATGTTGACGTCGCCACAGAAATGGCAA
Organism: uncultured Pirellulales bacterium; assembly: GCA_964598225.1. GTDB lineage: Bacteria > Planctomycetota > Phycisphaerae > Sedimentisphaerales > Anaerobacaceae > SG8-4. The sequence continues at coordinate 48,736 of CAZRBG010000037.1, read as the reverse complement.
CGCTTACAAGGACGCAAGTGCTGTCGCAGGCCGGCATCAGCATGTTGGCACAGGCAAATTCGATGCCTCAGATGGCACTGACGCTGCTAAGGTAATAAAGCCTATAGCGAATAAAAAGCTCGGGGGGAGGTGACCGCGGGATTAACCCTCAGTCATCTCCCCCAATAATTAGGCACTCGCCCACACATCCGCCACCGTCGAAGAGCTATAACGGAGCTACAACATGAATGGAATCCGGACATATCAGGACACCGCGGTCACCACTCAGAACAAGGGCCGGCTGATTGTCATGCTGTACGAAGGCGCAGTCAAGTTTCTGAAGCTGGCAACCAAAGAAGCTGAAGCAAAGAACTACGAAGCCAAGGGAAAGTATATCGGCAAGACCCAGGATATAATCGCCGAATTGAATGCAGTTCTGGATATGGAGGCCGGAGGAGAAATAGCAGGAAATCTTCGCAAGCTGTATTTCTTCATGAACGATCGGCTTTCAAAGGCGAATGCCAAGAACGATCCGGAAATGCTTCGTGAAGTGATTTCACTGCTCGAGGAGTTGAACCAGGGCTGGAAGGCAATAGCCGACTGATCTTCGGAACCGATCCGCAATCACCGGGCACATTTCTGCGCGTTCTCATCACGCATCCGCCCTCCGGAAACACCGGCACGATCACAATATCCCCAAAAGACTGGCCTTGAATCACCTTTTGTGCCGATAACAAACGTAAAAGGAACATGAATTCATAGTTTTGCCAGGTTATCGGGGGCAAAATCGGTTCATTAATACGCACGGCTTTGCCCTGTCAGAGGAATAGTCTGAATGCACTCATCCAAGTCGGACCAAGGTCACGCGCGTAATGATCACCACTCATCAAATCCAGTCTCTGTCCGTTCAAGGCCTGATTCCGGACAATTAGACTACTTAAGGCTTGAGAACGGCCTGTTTCAGATCACCGTTTCACCCGGGGAGATCCCCCCATTTATCATTGATGCCAACAACGCTGTAAAAGAAGGTAAAATCGAAGAGGCTGCGGCACTACTCAATGAAGACGCTGTAGCGAGCATTCGCGAGATGGAATCGCAAGGAAAAGCATCGACCGCTCTGATGTTTGCACTCGCTAAGCTCCTGTTCGATGCCGATCAATTGCCTAAGGCCGAACAGTGGTATAGAAAAGTGTGCGAACGTGAACCGCACGCCGCTGTCTACAGCACGCTGGCGGATATCTACCATGCCCTCGGACGCCTTTCCGAGGCTGTGCAATACCGCAAGAAAGCCGTGCAGGCAAACCCCGGATATAAGGCATATAAACTTGACTACGCCAAGGCTCTGATATTGACAGGCAAAACAGATGAGGGAATAAGACTGTTGCGACAGAGGGTCCGGCAAGCACCCGACAGCGACGAAGCGGCCGGCTCGATTCTTTTGTGGCAATTGCACTACCTGCCCGGATCAACCCAGCAGATGTTCTTCGAAGAATACAGGAAATGGGGAGAGACCTATGTCCCCACGAGCATGGCAAGAACATCTCACAATAACGATCCCGACCCGAATCGCAAATTGCGTATAGCCTATATATCGCCCGATTTTCGCATGAATGTCGTTTCCCAATCCTTCGAGCCATTTCTTGACGGACACAACCGCGAACGATTCGAAGTCTTTGGGTATGGCAAGATCGCCAAACCAGACGAGGCGACGAAACGCCTGAGTCAGAAATTCGACCATTTCCGGAATATACAGAAAATGAATCTCCGGGGGGTTCTCGATTTGATAGAAGAGGACCGCATCGACATTCTCATCGAGATTGGCGGCCATTGTCGAGACACCTGCCTCGGTATTCTGGCACATAAACCCGCTCCGGTCCAGGTTGATTACGGCGGAATCAACACTTCGGGAATGGCCCAGATAGACTACCGCCTGACAGACAGAGTGCTGACTCCCGCCAACATGGAGCAATTCTATGTCGAGCAATCCGTATGTCTGGACAGCGGATTTTTCAGCCACAGGCCACCTCGCAGAAGTCCGCTGATTGGTCCTCTTCCGGCAAAGCAAAACGGATACGTAACTTTTGGTTCATTTAATAACAGCCTGAAGATCAATCCTTATGTTATCGAACTGTGGGCCAGGGTATTGAAGGCCAACGAGAAATCTCGATTTCTGCTGAAGTTCCGCGGCGGAAACGATCAGGGCATGCGCGATTATTTTTTGGGAGAATTTGAGCGATTCGGAATAAGTCGTGAAAGGATAGACATTTACGACAAATTCTCTTCTCACTTCGATCACTTGAAACTCTACAATCAGGTAGATATCGTCTTGGACACCTACCCATTCAATGGGTGCATAACGACCATTGAAGGACTTTGGATGGGCGTCCCGACCATTTCGCTGTTCGGTGACGACCTTCTTGTTTCCCGAGCCGGCCTGAGCATATTCACTCAGCTTGGTCTGGATATATTCGCCGCTTCCGACGCAGACGAGTACGTCGCCAAGGCAAACGATTTTGCGAAGGAATTGGATAATCTTGCAAAGATTCGAGCCGCCTTGAGAGATTTGATGCTTGGCAGTAACCTGTGCAACCCGAAAAAATATGCTCAAAGTCTGGAAAAAGCCTACCGGATGATGTGGCGGAGATGGTGCGAGAGTCAGGCCCCGGGGCCGGGTTTTTCCAAACACAGGCCGGAGGTGCGGAGTTGCGACAACTACGCAACAAATAATCGAAACGGGTCCGAAAAAGGGCTGTCGGAAATCTTGTCCGTTGAGAATGGCCAATTGAAACTTAACCTCCCGGAAGAGAGTCTATCCAGGTTTCGGGAGAGTCTTCCCGAGTTTATTGTCAGGGCCAACGAAGCTGTTCAAAACGAGCAATGGGACCGGGCAAAAGAGCTTCTGACCGACGAGGCCATTGATTCTGTTCGACTGACGCCGCCGGACGCTCCTTTTCGCCCTGTTATCACGTTCATCCTTGCAGGATTGCTTCACAGAACCGGTCCGCTTGATAAAGCAGAAGAATTGTATAAAGAGGTGCTGAAAGATGAGCCCGGCAACAAGACGGTCCTGCTTCAGTTAGCGTCAGTCTGTCACGATGCCGGCCGTTTTACCGATGCGGCCCGATACAGATCGCAAGCATCAAGAGAGGATCCGGATGATGTAAATGTCCTGGCCGATTATGCACTGGACACAATACGAACCGGTCAGGTTCAACGCGGCATTGAAATATTGAAGACGGCGATTGAGAAAGCACCTGAGGATAGAAAGATTCGCTCGGATTACCTGTGGACTATGCACTATCTGCCCGATTTTGACGAGCGGAAGTTCTTCGATGAGCATAGAAAATGGGCACAAATTCATGCTCCCGCAGGACTTGCCTGCAGAGATCATGATAACGATCCCGATCCGAAGCGGAGACTAAAAATCGGCTACATTTCATCCCACCTTTGCAGCAGCATTTCCACAGCCAGTCTATATGCAGCCCTGGCCGAGCGCGACCGGAGTGCCGTGGAATTATACGGATATTGTAACGATCCCCATCGGGATGATTCCGCGAAAAATGTCGAGCGCAACTTCGATCACTTTCGAAGTATCCGTCGGATGTCCGACCGGGAGGTTGTAGAAAGAATATTGGACGACGAAATAGACATCCTGGTGAATTTCGGCGGCGGACATGAAGTTATCAATCGGTTCGGTGTTATGGTGTATAAGCCGGCGCCGGTTCAGGTCGACTACGGATCAATAAACACGACCGGACTGGAGCAGATTGATTATCGACTGACCGACGGCACACTCTCTCCGGCTCACCTGCGGAGATTCTACGTGGAGAAATCGGTATGCTTGGAGTCAGGTTTCTTCACCTACAGACCTCCGGACAAAAACCCTGCGGTGGGACCTCTGCCGGCGAGAGAAAAGGGCTACGTCACTTTCGGCTCCTTCAACCATAACTGCAAAATGAACCAACGCCTTTTGGAGTTGTGGGCCAATATCTTGCTCAAGACCGAGAACTCACATCTCATATTGAAATTCCAGGGTGGAAATGACCGGGGCATACAGGATTATTACCTCAGCATCTTCCGGGAGTTTGGAATCTCTCAAGACAGAATCAGGTTTTACGGAATATTGCCCTCTCATTTTGACCATTTGCAACTGTACCATCAGATTGATATCGCGTTAGATACATTTCCATTCAACGGCTGTACGACAACGCTGGAGTGCCTCTGGATGGGCGTGCCGCCAATTTCATTAGTCGGAGAAAAAAGCCAACTCTCTCGTGCCGGCTTAAGTATACTGTCCAGCGCCGGGCTTGAGATATTTGCGGCTTCTACTCCGGATGAGTACGTATGCAAGGCGATAGCATTTACGAGAGAATTAGACAATCTTGAGAAACTTCGCCCCAACTTACGGCGGATGATGCTTGGCAGTGATCTGTGCAACCCCAGAAAATACGCTCAAAGCCTGGAAAAAGCATATCGCTGGATGTGGCATCGGTGGTGCAGGAAACAGGGTGTGGATGTCCCGTGTGAAAAATTCGACTTCCACAGCGGCCGGACCGAACAGAAAAGTGATCAAATGCCCGTTTCAATAGCAGATCGGCCCAAACAATAGAATTCCTAAGTTTCCAATGACTGAACACAAGAGATCCGATACTTCCAGACGTTCAAAAGCAGACGGGCAATCGCCTGCTTCCTGGAGTCAGATTAACGGTAGAATCGACCTGTCCGAGGTCCTCTTCCTGAAGAACGGGCAGATGGAATTGAAGGTTCCCAGAGGTGTCCTGCCCGATTTTCTGGTAGAGGCAAATGAGGCGGTGAACAGAGGACACATCAGCAAGGCAATCGAGCTGATGAGTGATGAAAACATCGAACAAGCCCGCCGGAAAGCGCAAGAGGACCGGCGGCACGCCGACATCATATTCCTCATGCTCGCGCTGATTTTTCAAAAAACCAGACAGCTAAAGAAGGCAGCAAAATGGTATGAAAAGATACTGGAGCATCAGCAGAACGCCTTAGTGCTCAACGAGCTGGGATGTATCTATCAAAACACGGGCCGGATATCAGAAGCGATGGAATACCGGCGAAGAGCGCTGGAAGTGGATCCGTCAATTCCCGGAATTTGCAGCAATTATGCCGCCGATCTTATGCTGGCGGGGAGAACGGAAGAGGGCATAGCAGTGCTTCAGGACGCTTTGCAAGTAAATCCCGAAAACAAGATTATTCACTCCAATCTGTTGTGGTATCTGCACTATCTGCCCGATCAGGATCCGCAGATGCTTCTCGAACAGCATAAGCGCTGGGGCCAAATCCACGCACCGCCGAGCATGGCCAGGGATAATCATGCAAACACGCCGGATCCCGACAGGAAACTTCGGATCGGTTATATTTCACCCGATTTCCGCAAGCACTCGGTGGCGTATAATTTCGAAGCATTCCTCAGCGGGCGCAATTCCGAGGAGGCCGAAGTGTACGGATACGCAAGCGTATCGCACCCGGACGAGATGACCGAGCGCCTCAGGAAAAAGTTCGATCATTATCGCAACGTCTTTGGGATCGGCGATTCTGAAGTCGCGGATTTAATCCAACAGGACAAAATCGACATCCTCGTTGAGATAGGCGGTCATACAGGTGACAATCGGCTCGGCGTGCTGGCATACAAACCCGCTCCGATTCAGGTCGATTACGGCGGTCTGAACACCACGGGATTGGAGCAGATCGATTATCGCCTGACCGACAGCCTGCTCGATCCGCCCGAGCGACACAAATTTTACGTCGAAGAATCCGTGTGTCTGCCCGGCGGACTCTTTTGCTACAGTCCTCCGGATTTTGCTCCGTCGGTGGCGCCGCTTCCGGCCGAGCATAACGGCTATATCACATTCGGTTCGTTCAACGGCAGCCTCAAGATCAACCGGCATATTCTGTCACTCTGGGCACAGGTGCTGAAGGCCAACGAAGATTCCCGCCTCTTGATGAAATTCCCGGGTGCAAGAGATCAGAATATGAAAGAGATGTTCCTCAAGCAGTTCGAGGAAATGGGAATCGCAGCCGGGCGAATACAAGTCGAACGATGGAGACCTTCGGTCGAGCATCTCGAGCTTTACGGCCAGGTTGACATCGCGCTTGACACCTATCCGTTCAATGGCTGCATAACGACGCTGGAAGGGTTGTGGATGGGCGTTCCGATAGTCTCGCTGGTGGGTAAAAACAGCCTTCTTTCGAGATCGGGACTGAGCATTCTCAGCCGAATAGGTCTCGAATTCTTCGCCGCGGCCACACCGGATGAGTTCGTCGCCAAGGCTGCGGCAATTGCGCAGAATCTGCCCGCTCTCGCCAGGATTCGCGCTACGCTGCGCAATCGCATGGCCGCCGGCACCCTGTGCGACGCAAAAGGGTACGCCGAAAGTTTAGAAACAGCTTATCGAGAAATGTGGTATTGCTGGTGTCGAAGCCGCGGTGTGGATGTTCCGCAGAAGCAATCTGAAAACGTTGATGCAATCTCTTGTTCCTGCGGTTCGCCGCATGCCGAGCCCGACATTGCGGAGGAAACATAAATGGGGGCGTTATCGAGCTCTTTTTCGACCGATCCGGAAACAGGCCAGATGAGAGTTTTGGTCTCGGACAAAGACCTGCCGGCTTTTTTAGTCTCGGCCAAAGCCGCCATCGAAGCCGGACGTTTGGAGGAAGCTGCGGATTTGCTCAATGAGCAGGCAGTCGAACACGTCGAGGAACTTGTCGGTCGTGATCTGTCGCGGACGGACATTTCTTTTATGCTCGCCCTTATGCTCGACAGAATCGGACGGCCTGAGAATGCCGAGCGATGGTATCGGGCGGTCGTAGAGCGAGATTCCAACGCATTGGCTTTTCACAAGCTGGCGGATATTTGCGTGCGAACCGAGCGATTATTCGATGCAATCCGACATGAAAGCGAAGCCGTCCGGTCGGCCCCCGGCAATACCAGATTCCTGACTTGTCTCGCGATATATCTCCTTCAAGCAGGAAGAACACAAGAGGGGCTCGATAAATTAAGAAAGGTTGTGGAGACCGAACCGGATAACAGCGATGCTCATTCCAAGCTGCTGTTTCACATGCACTATCTCCCCGATCTGAATCCAAAGGTGCTTCTTGACGAGCACAAGCGATGGGCTCAAATGCACGCTCCGGCGATCCGCGATAAGACATCTCACAAAAATACACCGGATCCGAACCGAAGACTCCGAGTGGGTTATATCTCGTCCGACTTCCACACACACTCAGTCGCATATAACTTCGAGCCGTTTCTAAGCGGGCGCGATTCCGACGCCGTTGAAGTCTACGGCTACGGCAACGTGCAAAAACAGGATCAAACGACCGAACGGCTCAAACAACAATTTGACTGCTACCGAGATATCCGCGGCATCAAGGATCAAGAGGCGGCGCGTTTGATCGAACGGGACAAGATAGACATCCTCGTCGAAATCGGAGGGCATACGGGAAACAATCGGCTGGGAGTCCTCGCATACAAACCCGCTCCAATACAGGTGGACTACGGCGGCCTCAATACCACCGGCATGGAACAAATTGATTATCGCCTGACCGATGATCTGCTCGATCCGCCTGCTATGGACGGATTCTATGTCGAAGAGTCGGTTCGCTTGCCGGGCGGCCTGTTTTGCTACAGTCCGCCTGATTATGCGCCGTCGGTCGCGCCTTCACCCGTGCATGAAAATGGCTTCATCACCTTCGGTTCTTTCAACAACAACATGAAGATGAATCCTCATATCACCTCGCTTTGGGCGCAGGTCCTAAGGACGAATAATGACTCACATCTGCTTTTGAAATACGCCGGTGGAAACGATGCGGATATCAAGGAGGAATATATAAGCCAGTTCGAGCAATTCGGCATAGATCGGCGGAGAGTGGAAATCTGCGGCTGGCAATCGCCCGTCGAGCATCTGAGAACTTTTGGCCGGGTTGACATCGCCCTGGATACTTATCCATTTAACGGCTGCGTAACCACGCTGGAGGGGCTATGGATGGGAGTGCCTGTAGTTTCGTTGGTCGGGAACAACAGCCTGCTTTCTCGAACGGGGCTCAGCATACTCAGTCGTCTGGATATGCAATTCTTCGCAGCTTCGACGCCGAAAGAATATGTCTCCAAAGCCGTCGCTCTGGCTCAGAACCCTGATGCCCTCGCCGGCATCCGAAGTACGCTTCGTCAACGAATGACGGCAAGCACATTGTGCAACGGACCTTATTACGCCCGCCGCCTGGAAGAAGTCTATCGAAAAATGTGGCGCAAATGGTGCCGAAATCATCGCTCTGCCATATCCCAACGGCAGCATACACCCGAGGATTTTGCACGGTCGGCGGAGGCTGTCCCACGGAATGGCACACTGGACTTTTTCATTTCGGATAACAGCGATCTGCAATTAACAGTCCACAAAGCGGGTCTGCCTTCATCCCTGCTGAAGGCGGCCAAAGCGGTCAAGGCGGGAAATGTCGCCGAAGCGACCGACCTTCTTGACGGCCAAACCGCCAACGCAGTCGAGCAAATGGTCAGGGACGATCCCGGCCGAACAGATGCACTGTTTATGCTCGCCGCTCTTTTCGCCAAAACAGGTGACATCCAAAAAGCCGAGCAGTACTACAGAGAAATACTGGCGCACCGGCCGCATCCGCTGGTCCTTTTCGAGCTTGCAAATATTTGTCGTGACACCGGACGCTTGTCGGAGGCCGTCCGTTTCCAGCAGCAGGCCGTCGAGCTTTCTCCGAATAGCCCGGAACTGTGGACTACACTTGCAGAATACCTGATACGGATAGGCCGCACACAGGAGGGGATCGACCTTCTGCGAAAGGCGGTCGAGGCCAAAGCGGACAAGGTGAACCACTCCAAGTACCTCTGGCACCTGCATCAGGCGCCCCTGCTTACCCGGCTCGAACTCTTCGAAGAGCACAAACGATGGGCGCGCGTACACGCGCCAATGAGCTTTGCCAAAACTTCACACAACAACTCCCGCGATCCGGACCGCCGGCTCAACGTTGGCTACGTCTCACCAGATTTCTGCGGACATTCCGTCTCCTACTTCTTCGAGGCACTGTTAGACACGCACAACCGGCAGCAAGTGCAGGTTTACGGATACGGCAACATCCCCCGCCCCGACCAGGTCACCGAGCATCTTAAGGGCGAGTTCGATCATTACAGGAACGTCTGCGGCCTGAAAAACGACAAAGTCGCCCACATGATTGAGCAAGACAGCATAGATATTCTCGTCGATCTTGCCGGACACACGTCCGGCAATAGTCTCGGCGTTTTCGCTCGTAAGCCCGCTCCGATTCAGGTTACCTATCTCGGATTTCCCGACACCACCGGAATGGAACAGATCGACTATCGATTGACGGATGAGCTTGCCGACCTGCCCGAGGCACAGCAATTCCACACCGAGAAACTCATTTTCCTGCCCTCGGGATTTCTATGCTATAAACCGCCGGGCTTTGCCCCTGCTGTAGCGCCGCTTCCGGCGATTGAAAAAGGCTGCTTCACCTTTGGCTCTTTCAACAATAACTGCAAAATACAGCCGGACATGATCCGGCTCTGGGCGCAAATCCTAAGAAGCAAGGAGAATTCTCAACTTCTTCTGAAATTCGGCGGAGGCGATGATGAGGCGGTGAGAAGTCATTATCTGGAGCAATTTAGAGACTTTGGAATCACCCCTGACAGAATAAGAATCTGCGGCCGTAAGGCAACCGTAGAGCACCTCAGGATGTACAATCACGTGGATATTGCGTTGGATACGTACCCTTACAATGGAACTACAACAACTTGTGAGGCAATGTGGATGGGCGTCCCGACACTTTCGTTGGTCGGCGATAGACACTCCTCCAGAGTCGGACTAAGCATTCTAACCCGCGTCGGACTACAAGATTTCGCCGCTACCGCCCCCGAAGAATACGTAGGCAAAGCGCTGGCATTCTCAGGCGAGCTTGAGAGCCTGGCGAAGATTCGCAAGTCCCTGCGGACAATGATGTTTAACAGCCCCTTGTGCGATAAAAAAAGTTTTACGCGAAGTCTCGAAGATGCATACCGAAAGATGTGGCACAAATGGTGCGAGAAACAAAACTCTAAAATCGCGGGCGGAACGGCCGAACAAACATTGTGAAATGAAAAACGGACATGAGAGCACTTATAACAGGCATAACAGGCTTCGTCGGCAGCCACTTGGCCGAGTACATACTTGAGCATCACCCCGAAGTCGAAGTGTCGGGTCTCGTGAGGTGGCGCTCGCCGAGGCAAAACATTGAGGCAATACAGCAGAGAATCCACCTTCACCAGGGAAACCTGCAGGATTTTCCCTCGCTCAAGAGCATTCTTGCCGGGCATAAACCGGACATAATATTTCACCTTGCGGCACAGTCTTACGTTGATTTCAGTTTCGTTGCTCCGATTGATACGCTCGAAACAAATGTTGTAGGCACGGGCAACCTGCTCGAAGTCGTCAAGCAATTGAAGCAATCGGATGGATACGATCCCGTCATCCATATATGCAGCTCATCGGAGGTCTACGGCCAGGTCAAAGAGGACGAGATTCCCATCACCGAAGACAATCCTCTGCGTCCGGCGTCGCCCTATGCAGTCAGCAAAGTCGGCGAGGACATGCTGGCTCTTCAGTACTGGCTTTCATGGAAGATCAGGACCATTCGAACGCGCATGTTTACGCATACCGGCCCCCGCAGGGGAGATGTCTTCGTAGTCTCGAATTTCGCCAAACAGGTGGCTGCAATGGAGGCGGAACTGGCCGAACGCGTTGTAAAGGTGGGAAACCTCGACAGCGTCCGGACTTTTTCCGACGTAAGAGATGCCGTGAGAGCCTACTGGCTGATAGCTGAGAAGTGCCGGCCCGGCGAAGTCTACAACATCGGCGGCACTGAGACCATGACAATACGCCGGATGCTCGACAAGCTGCTTGCAATGTCCACGCTGAAAGATATCGAGGTTCAGGTCGATCCCGCCAGGCTGCGTCCTTCCGATGTCACCCTTCAGATACCGTGTGTTGACAAGTTTCATGAAGCTACGGGATGGAGGCCGGAGATTAAATTCGATAAGACTTTAAAAGATACCTTGGATTATTGGCGCCGATATTACAGGAAAAGGAAATGAGCACCGAAAGTACAAGAGACGAGCTGAACCTTGAACTGTACAGAAAGCTGTACCTGGTCCGCGCATGTGAAGAGAAGATCATCGAGCACTACTTCGAGGATGAAATGAAGACTCCGATGCACATGTCTATGGGGGGCGAGGCAATATCCGTCGGTATATGCCAGGCGCTGAAACCCGAAGACCACGTATTCGGCACGTACAGATCGCACGCCCTTTTCCTGGCCAAGACCGGAGATACGGACGATTTCTTTGCCGAGATGTACGGCAAGGGTACATCTTCGCTCAAGGGTAAAGGCGGCTCGATGCATTTGTGCTCGCCCGATCACGGTTTCATGGGCGCATCGGCCATTGTGGCAAGTGCCATCCCTGTAGCGGCGGGTTGCGCGTTTGCAAACAAACGGGCGAATAACGGCAAACTGGTCGCGGCATTCTTCGGAGACGGCGCCGTGGACGAAGGGGTCTTCTGGGAGAGCTTCAACGCCGCCTGCCTGATGAAATTGCCGATTCTGTTCGTCTGCGAGGATAACGGCCTGGCCGTACATACCCCGAAAGCCGCCCGGCGTGGATACGATTCGCTCATTGACGTCGTCTCAGAGTTCAATTGCGTCGCCCGCCAGGAGAAAACAACAGACGCTGAAGTTATTTATGAGCTTACCTCGGAAATAATCGAGGCTATGAGAAATGAGCGGAAACCGGGATTTCTGAGACTGGAATACTGTAGATATCTGGAGCACGTCGGAGTCCGGCAGGACTTCGAGGCCGGATATCGCAGCGTCCGGGAATTCGAGCAGTGGTACAAAGTAGATCCTATCGCCTTACAGCGAAAAAAACTACAGAATCTGGGCGTCCAGACCGATAACATAAAAAGAATGGAGAAAGAAATCGAAGATAGTGTGTCCGCGAGCTTCTCGAAAGCGAAAAATGCGAGCTTTTGTGAGGTTTCTGAGTTGTACAAAGAGGTCCTGGTTTGAGAAAAATCAGCTATTGCGAGGCTCTCAACGAAGCGATGGCTCAGGAGATGGAATCCGATCCTGATGTCTTCGTTTACGGCATAGACGTCGCCGACCACAAGAGAGTCTTCGGCAGCACTCGGGGATTACTCGAGAAGTTCGGCCCCGAGCGTTGTTTTTCCACGCCGCTATCAGAGGACGCAATGACCGGCTTTGGCCTGGGGGCGGCAATAAACGGCCTGCGGCCAATACACATTCACATGAGAGTCGATTTCATGCTGCTGGCAATGAACCAAATCGCCAATATGGTCTCCAGCTACAGATATATGTCCGCCGGCAAGCTCCGGGTTCCGATGGTAATAAGAGCAGTCATCGGCCGAGGCTGGGGCCAGGCTTTTCAGCATAGCAAAACTATGCACTCGTGCTTCTCTCACATACCTGGGCTTAAGGTCATTATGCCGACAACGCCGCGCGATGCAAGGGAAACGCTCGTTTCAGCTATAAGGGATGACAATCCCGTCATCTTTATCGAGCACCGCTGGCTGTACGATGTAACCGACGAGGTCCCTGAGCAAATCGAGCCCGCTCCTCTGGGCCGTGCAAGGGTATTGAGTCCGGGCGACGATATCACTGTAGTTGCCACTTCATGGATGAACATTGAGGCTCTCAAGGCCGCCGAAATACTGGCTAAACGGGGAGTGAGCGTCGAGGTCATTGATCCGGTGTCGATATGCCCTCTCGATGAGGATTTGATTGTAGACTCCGTGATGAAGACGGGACACTGCATCGTTGCAGACAATGACTGGATTTTTGCCGGTTTTGGGGCCGAAGTGGCTGCAATTGTATCGGAAAAATGCTTCCACAGCCTTCGAACACCTGTTTCCAGGACAGGCTTCGCACAAACACCCTGCCCGACGGTCAGACATCTGGAACAGGAGTTTTACCCGAATGCGATCAAAATCATAAGGACTATCGAAGCAAAGCTCGACCTGGATGAAACCGACCTCTCCAATGAGGACTTCTACAGCTACGAGAATAAATTTAAGGGGCCGTTTTAGTAGAGTGGGGCTTGCCCCACCGATGGACATCAAAGATGGTGGGGCAACCCGTTCGACTTCGCTCAGGGCAGGTCCCACCCTACAAATAATTTTGCCAAAGGAATTCACATGGATGGCTTAATACAGAGACTTCAGGAAAAATCGCATCAGATCAGGAAAGAGATGCTTCAGATGTGTATCGGCGCAGGTAAGGGTCACGTTACTTCGTGCTTTTCCTGCGTGGACATACTCGTAGCCCTTTATCACGGCGACCTGCTCTGCTGCGATCCCAAGAATCCCGAATGGTCAGGCCGCGATCGCTTCATCCTGAGCAAGGGGCAGGCAAGTCCCGCCCTTTACACTATCCTCGCGGATCTGGGCTTTTACGACAAAAGCGAGTTGCAGAAATTCAATCAGCAAGGCGGCATGTTCGCAGTTCACCTGCAGCAGGATGTCCCTGGCGTTGAGATCACGGCCGGTTCACTGGGCCAGGGATACGGCGTGGCGGCCGGAGTCGCTCTCGGGGCTAAGATGAACATGGAGTTGTACAACGTATACGCCCTGCTCGGCGACGGCGAATGCTACGAAGGCTCGATCTGGGAAACGGCCATGTTCGCCGCCCACAACAAGCTCAACAATCTTATCACTATCGTGGATCGCAATTACCTGTGCGTGACTGATTTCACCGAGAACCTGGTTGCTCTGGAGCCGTTCGAGGATAAATGGTCGTCCTTCGGCTTCAACGTCGTCCGGATTAACGGCCATTGTTTCGACCAGATCATAAGCGCCCTGAAGCCGCTGCGATCCAGAACCTGCGACAAACCAACCGTGGTCATCGCCGATACGGTTAAAGGGCAGGGCACGCCGTCTCTGTGCCATCAGCCGTTATGGCATGGACGCGCACCATCGGGCGAAATCGCCGACAAATGCCTGGCCGAACTTGACAGGAGGTACCAGAATGTCTGATATAACTCAGCGAGATGCTTTTTTCGACAGGCTTTTCGAACTTGCAAGGCAGAATTCGGACATAGTTATTGTAGCCGCCGACATGAGCGCTCCGGCCCTCGATAATTTCCGCAGGGATCTGCCCTCACAGTTCGTAAACGTCGGGATAGCCGAACAGAACGCCATACTGATCGCCTCCGGACTGGCCCTTGCGGGTAAGAAGGTCTTTGCCTACGCGATCGCACCGTTTATAACACTCAGATGTCTTGAGCAGATAAGAGTCAATAACGGCATCATGAACATTCCTATCACGATTGTCGGAATGGGAACGGGGCTGAGCTACAATAGCGACGGACCGACTCACCACCTTATAGAAGATATCGCCGTTCTCAGGGCATTTCCGAACGTCGAGATCGACAGCATCACCGACACGTTTATGGCCGCGGCATACGCCGAGCTGTCGTGCGAAAAGAAACTTACCAACTACATCAGGCTCGACAAGGATTTCTACCCGACCATCTATGATGCGGGCTCTGATTTCTCGCAGGGAATAGCAGAAGTCAGAAGCGGCGGCGAGAATATGGTAATAGCCACCGGGCCGATGGTCCATGCGGCGTTGGAAATTATCAATTCCCCACAATTCGAGAACAGCGATGTCGGCCTTGTGGACGTATTCCAGATCCCGATCAACGAAGCGGAGCTGCTTGACATGATTGACGGGACCAAGAGGATCATCACCCTCGAAGAGCACTTTCTGCCCGGCGGGCTCGGCAGCGCCGTCTGCGAAATTCTCAACGACAATGGCGTCTCTATCCCGGTAAAACGTCTCGGACTGGACATCAACGCAGGTTACAAACATTGTTACAAGTACGGGGGAAGAGAGATAATCAGGAGCTTTCACGGCATCGACAAGAGCACACTCGCAAGAGTGTTTGCCGAATACTTTTGCAGGCGGACCGAAAGTGTACCGGTCTGATAGTTACTCGTATGTATCCTTAATTACACGCATGCACGGATGGTTTTGCGGGCTTGAACCTCTGAATTATAAGGAGATAGAATTATGCCACAGACGACTTTGGGCGGCATGAATTACGCCAGCGACGTGGAAAATGCGGCAAGAAGCAGATTTGTCGATGTATTCAAGCGGTCCCCTCTTCCCGATGACGCCATCCTGCCCAATCTGGGGTTGTTCCTCAACTCCAAGACCCTCTCGCGCCTGCTGTTCATGGACTTTCTTTACAGGCAGGCGATTGACCTCCAGGGAGTCATCATGGATTTCGGCACCCGCTGGGGGCAGAACATGTCGTACTTCGCGGCGCTTCGGGCGATCTACGAGCCTTACAACAGGCACAAGAAGATCATCGGCTTCGACACTTTCGAGGGATTCCCGAACATCAGCGACAAAGACGGCGCGTCGGAGATGATAGAGATCGGCAACATCAAGGTCACAGACGATTATCTGCCGTACCTCGACCAGGTGATGCAGTGTCAGGAAGGGGACAACCCTCTCAGTCACATTAAGAAATATGAGTTCGTGGTCGGCAACGCCTGCGAGAAGATATATGAATATCTCGAGGACTATCCCGAGACGATCGTGGCGATGGCGTTTTTCGACTTCGATCTTTACGAGCCGACCAAGGTGTGCCTGGAGGCTATCAAACCCAGACTGGTCAAAGGCAGCGTACTCGGTTTCGACGAACTTAACGACCATGATTCGCCCGGCGAGACGGCCGCGCTTATGGAAGTGTTCGGACTGAACAATATCAAACTTCGCCGCTATCGCTACGCCTCGAGAGTGTCCTATTTCATAGTCGAGTAAGCCGCGCAGATAACGTTAATATCATGATAAAAGAAGAAATCTTAAAGAATTTCACCGCCGGCAACGTTCTGGTCACCGGGGGCACCGGGATGATCGGCAGGCAGATTGTCGATATCCTGTGCGACGCCGGCGCCAACGTAAAGTCGGTCTCGCTCGACAGAATCGTCACGAACGAGAAAGCCGAGCACGTTTATGGCGACCTGACCGATTTCAGTTTCTGCAAAGAGATAACCGCCGGGATGGACTTTGTTTTTCACGTCGCCGGCATAAAGGGTTCGATTGAGGTCACCAAGAGCAAGCCCGCCAGTTTCTTTGTGCCGCTTATCATGTTCAACACAAACGTGCTCGAAGCCTGTCGTCTAAATAAAGTCCAAAAGATCGTGTATACCAGCTCGATTGGCGCCTATTCCAGCGCGGAGGTCTTCAAAGAAGACCAGGACCCCGAAGGCCCACCCATGGACATGTTCCCCGGCTGGGCCAAGAGAATGGCCGAATTGCAGGTCCAGGCGTATAAAATCCAATACGGCCTAGAGAACTTCGCTATCGTGCGTCCCTGCAATGTTTACGGGCCGGGTGATAACTTCGACCCGGAAAATGCTATGGTGATTCCAACGCTTATGTGCCGAATTCACAACGAGCAGGACCCGGTTGTTGTCTGGGGAGACGGCTCGGCCGTGCGCGACTTCGCGTACAGCAGAGATGTAGCCGAAGGAGTCATTCAGGCGCTCCATTACGGCACCAAAGGCAGATTCGTTAATCTCGGCAGCGGCGAAGGCCACTCGATAAAAGAATTGATCGAAACGCTGAACGCTTTTCTCGACTTCAACTATGATTTCGACACGTCGAAACCGGCCGGATTTCCCAGGCGTGTTATGGATATCTCCTTGGCGAGAGAATTGATCCACTACAACCCGACTACCTCGCTGCTCGACGGCCTCATGGAGACGTGGAACTGGTTCGTAGAGAACCGTGACGAGTACACGAAAAGAAAAAACTACTTCGCCGAGCCTGTCGGCATGAAATAGACGATGAGCACCTATGAAGATACTGTTCGTCATACATCAGTTAGGATTCGCTGATCATATCTCGATCTCATATCTGTCTGCAATCGCAAAGCAATTCGGCCACTCGACTTATTTCTGCGTCCTTGAAAATGATGATTTCCTGACTGTTGTTGAGCAGATAAAGCCGGAGGTCATCGCCTACTCCGTGAATATTATGGGTTACGAATCAATCGTTGAGGCCAACCGGAAAGCCGGGCAAATACACCAATTCGTCTCGATCATGGGCGGGCCGCAGCCGACCTTCTCGCCGGAGACATTCGATAAGAGCGGCATGGACGCATATTGCGTCGGCGAGGGTGAACGTGCCTTCCGCGATTTCTTGGAGCGGGTCGAGAAGGATGAACCTTACGACGATATTGCCAACCTCATTACCACGAAAGGCGGCAATCCCGTTCGGCCGCTGATACGTAACCTCGACGAGCTGCCGGTCGCCGACAGAGACCTCGTACTCTCGAATTCATATCTCAAGGACACACCCAAGAAGACATTTTACGCGACGAGGGGCTGCCCGTTCAAATGCGCTTACTGCTGCAACAGCTACTACCATCAGCTCTATAAAGGCAAAGGACCTATAGTAAGGCGATTCTCGGTAGAGAGAATCATACGCGAAATCGAGGACGTCAAGAGCAAGTACCGAATGGACTTCGTCAAGTTCGGCGACGATCTGTTCGCCACCAGAGCCAACGACTGGCTCGAAGAATTTGCTGATTCTTACTCCCGGCGTATAGGCGTGCCATTTAATTGCTATCTTCGCCTGGACATAATAGACAACGATCTGCTGTCACTGTTGCGAAAAGCCGGATGCTTTTCGGTTCACCTCTCGCTCGACAGCACCTCGGATCACGTCAGGCGGGACGTTCTTAGAAGACAGATGCGGGACGTGGACGTGGTGGCCAATTTAAGAAAGATCAGAAGCTACGGCATCAATACATGGGTCAATTACATGCTTGCAACACCGGAGTCCACCTTGCAGGACGATCTGGATACTATAGCGGTGAGCAAGAGAGGCAGGGTAACGTATCCTCATTACACCACAGCCGTGCCGACGGAAGGTACGGAATTATATAACTACTGTATCGAGCGACATCTGATCGATCCGTCGAATTATAAGGGCGACATGACCGGCTGCTCGGAGAAGTCCGCTCTGTCCTGCTTCGACGAACATGAAAAAAACGTCCGGCACAACATCTATTCTCTCGGAGCGGTAATTGCGAAGATGCCGTTCCCGCTGGACAAGATCTTAATCGGGCTCATAAAGATCGTGCCGCCGAACAGGCTCTTCACGAAAATACGCAGTCTCGTCTATGAATATAACATACGAAATAGCATATTTAGGCTACCCAAAGCGAGCTGATTGGTGAAAGTACATAAAACAAACCTGAAAGGTGTGTTACAGATCGAGCTGGACGTATTCGAGGATTTTCGGGGTGAATACATCGAAACATACAACGAAGCCCTATATAAAAAACACGGCATTGACGTGAAATTCATCCAGGACGACATTTCCGTCTCTTCAAGGAACGTGCTGCGGGGCATCCACGGCGACAATGAAACCTGGAAGCTGATATCCTGTCTGCACGGCAAATTCTACCTTGTTGTAGTAAACGGCGACAGCGACTCCGCTGATTTCGGCGAGTGGCAGTCGTTCGTTCTGTCGGAAAAGAATCGAAAACAGGTTCTGGTGCCTCCGAAATACGGCAACGCTCACCTGGTCCTCAGCGAAACTGCAATATTTCATTACAAACAATCAACGTATTACGATCGCTCGAAACAGTTCACATACAAATGGGACGATCCGAAGTTCAATATCTTCTGGCCGATTGACAATCCAATACTCTCTCAAAGAGATCAAGGCGGTGAATGATGTTCAAGGGTAAGAAAATTCTGGTGGCCGGGGGCGCCGGCTTCGTTGGTACTAACCTTATAAACCGATTGCTGTCGCTCGGAGCCGACGTTCGGGCAACAATACATAGAAAACCGCCGACAATAAAAGACGACGGAATCGAGTACGTCACCTGTGATCTTACGAACAAGAACGACTGCCGCGGCGTTGCAGAGGGGATAGATTATGTCTTCATGTGTGCCGCTAACACCTCGGGCGCCGGTGTAATGGCTAAGACACCTCTCGTCCACGTTACTCCGAACATCCTGATGAACACGCTGCTGCTGGATGCGGCATACGCCGCCGGTGTTAAGAAGTTTCTCTTTTTGAGCAGTAACACCGTCTATCCGGCCGTCGATCATCCGGTCACAGAGCAAGAGATGATACCGGGCGATGTTTTTGAGAAATACTACTGCGTCGCCTGGATGAAACAGTTCACCGAGGTCTTGTGCCGAATGTATGCGGAGAAGATACCACAACCGATGCCGACCGTCGTGGTCCGGCCCGCCAATATCTACGGCCCGCATGACGATTTCGAGTGGGAAACCTCGCACGTGCTGCCGGCCCTGATGCGGAAGGTCGTCGAAAGACACGATCCGATCGAGGTTTGGGGAGATGGCAACGATGTAAAGGATTTCATCTACATCGACGACTTCATAGACGGGATGTTGCTGGCCATGGAGAAAATCGAAACTTACAGTCCGATAAATATTGCCAGCGGCGCGCCCTGCACTATTAAACAGGCCTTACGGGCGATGCTTGACACAGACGGTTGCACCGGCGCCCGAGTCGAATTCGACGCATCCAAACCAACCATGATACCCCGGAGACTGATCGACACGTCCAAAGCGAAGCAGCTTCTGGGCTTCGAGGCAAAAACATCCATCCGCGACGGCATAAAAAAGACAATTCAGTGGTATCGCAGCACCCGCCCGTCGCTGCAGTGCGCTCAGGCTTCAGTTGTATAACAACTGCAGGTTCGGACGGCAAGCCCGTAGGGTGGGGCTTGCTGTTTCTCCACTAAGCACGCACGTCTGCAAGGCTGTGACGGACGGTCTGCACGAAAGCTCAAGGCAAGCTCTTAAACGTCCGGCATGTCCAATTATCTTACAGACTCAACGAGAATACCCGCCCATAGCCGATAAACGGCCTTTCAAGCACCCCGGCATGAAATTTGCATGACAAGCCCCGAAGACGGCAGAAAGAGTCTGTGAAGACAAGCTAATCGGGGATATTGGATGATCATAAGCAGAACGCCATTTCGCATCTCGTTCTTCGGCGGCGGGACGGATTATCCCGTCTGGTACCGGGAAAACGGCGGAGTGGTGCTCAACACGACCATCGACAAGTACTGCTACATAAGCTGCCGGTTCCTGCCGCCCTTCTTCGGCTACAAGTACCGCATCAGGTACAGCCTGCGTGAGGAAAAATGCGATATCAATCAGATAAAACATCCCGCCGTCCGCGAGTGTCTCAAGTTCATGAGGATAGACCAGGGCATCGAAATGGTCCACACCAGCGATCTGCCCGCCCGCTCGGGGATCGGCTCCAGTTCCGCTTTCACCATCGGTTTCCTGAACGCCCTCTACGCCCTTTCCGGCAAGATGATCGGCAAGCGCCAGCTTGCCGCGAACGCCATCTATGTCGAGCAGGATGTCGTCGGCGAGGCCGTCGGGTCACAGGACCAGGTCGCCGCCGCTTTCGGCGGACTGAACAGGATCGAATTCAACGGCAAGGAAAATTTCCTCGTGCAACCGGTTACAGTAAAGCGCAAGAGGATAATCGAGCTGCAAAATCATCTGATGTTCTTTTTCACAGGATTTTCCCGGACCGCGTCGGAAATCGCCGGAGAGCAGATTCGAAATACCGCCGATAAAAGCAGCGAACTCAAGAACATGAAGGACATGGTGGACGAAGCGGTTAATATCCTCAACAACGGCGAGGGCATTGACGGTATCGGCAGGCTCATGCATGAATCATGGAAGCTGAAGCGGAGCCTTTCCAGCCGCGTCTCGACCTGCGATATTGACACCATATACGAGACGGCTCTCAAGGCCGGCGCCATCGGCGGCAAGCTCTGCGGCGCAGGAGGCGGAGGATTCATGCTGCTGTTCGTGCCGCCGAGGAAGCAGCGGCACGTGAAAAAATCGCTCGATAAATTTCTGCACGTCCCCTTCAATTTCGAGACCCTTGGCAGCCAGATCATCGTCTATGCACACCAGGACACTTACTAAAAACAAACTCAGCGAAATCGACGCCGTGATTCTCTGCGGCGGCATGGGAACCCGCCTGCGCTCAGTCGTCGATGACCGCCCCAAGCCTATGGCTGAGATAAGCGACAGACCATTCCTCGACATCGTCATCGACACATTCGCCGAATTCGGCCTGCGACGATTTATCCTGTGCGCCGGCTATATGTCCGATGTCATCCGCGATTACTACGCCGATAAGAACGACTCCGCGGCATGGGGCCCGGCCCCCCGCTGTCGACGATTCGTCGTCTCCGACGAGCACAAGCCCCTCGGAACCGCAGGCGCAATCAAAAACGCCGCCAAGCACATAAAAAGCGACACCTTCCTGGTCGCCAACGGGGACTCATTCTGCTCGGCGGACCTCCGCCGGTTTTACGATTTCCATTCGGCACGGCACGCCCTGATGTCAATGGTCGTCATCGAAACGGAAAACACAGGCGACTGCGGCCTGGTAATGCTCGATGATTCACAGCGAATTACCGGCTTCGAGGAAAAGGCCGAGCAAGCCAACAGCCGTTACATCAACGCGGGAATCTACCTCTTCCGAAAAGAGGTTTTGTCCCTGGTCCCGGATAACACCGCATTTTCACTCGAGCACGAGCTTTTCCCCAGGCTAATCGAACAAAGCTGCTACGCCTTCCCCGCCAAAAGCCGCCTGTTCGACATCGGCACCCCCGAAAGATTCGCCGCGGCAATAAAGCACCTCGCCAAAGACCCGCTCAACCCATCATAAGACCGTGCGGTTCAAGTTTCTGCTTGCAACGGGCTGAATGTGCATGTACATTAGCAATCCGGATTTGTGGTGTCAGGAAAAATTATCAAACAAATAATGGAGACCAGAACCATGAAACGACGCGAATTCCTTCAATCATCCGTAGCGACCGGGGCCGGGCTGATTATTCTGCCGAGCGGCACGCTTTCCGGCGCCAATTCGGCTAATAACAAGCTCAACATCGCCATGATCGGGACGTGGGGCCGGGCCGATGCGCATTTCGGCTCGGTCCGGAGCGAAAACGTCGTGGCCCTGTGCGACGTGGATGAGAACCATCTCGACCACGGATCCAAAAAATTCCCGAAGGCTAAACGCTACGTCGATTGGCGCAAGTGCCTCGACCAGAAGGACATCGACGCCGTGATCTGCTGCACGACTGACCACACGCACGGCTTGATCGCGAACTGGACGCTCAACCGCGACCTTCACTGCTATATGGAAAAACCGCTGGCCCACACGGTAGAGGAGACCCGCATCGTTCGCGACAAATTCATTGCGAAAAAGAACAAACTCGCCACGCAGGTGGGCACCCAGCGTCACGCCAAACCGAACTTCGAGCGCGTCCGCGAGTTAGTCAAGGACGGCGCCGTCGGCGAGCTGACCGACGTCTATGCGTGGGCTAACCGCCGGATTTACAGAGACGGTTATCCCCCGGCCAAGGGCACGCCGCCCAAGGCGCTTCATTATGACCTGTGGATCGGCGAAGCGCCCTTCCATCCCTACAATCCGGAGTACTTCTCTCGCAGGCCCGGCATGAACTGCCTTAGCTGGAATATGTACTGGGACTTCGGAACAGGACAGATCGGCGACATGGGAAGTCACACGATCGATCTTGCCTGGAACGCCATTGACGCCAAGGTGCCCACGACGGCCGAAGCCGAAGGCGAGCAATACAATCCCGAAGTCACGCCGGTTGAATTGCACAGCTCTTTCGACTTTCCGGCCAATGACTGGCGCGGGCCGATTCGCTTACACTGGTACCAGGGCGTGCCCTGGGGAGGAAAACCGGAGAATATGAAGCCGAGATCCCCGAGGAAATACGTCGATCTAAACAAGATCGGACACGGCGCGATGTTCAAAGGGACGAAGGGTTTTGTGATATGCGATTTCGACTCTCGGATTCTGATACCTTTCGGCAACGATGCGGACCTGACGTATTACGATAAGAGATCGCAAGAAGAAGTGATTCCGCCGCTGGGCCACTTCCAGAAAGAGTGGATCGATGCCTGTAAGGGCGACTTGAAGACGAGCTGCGATTTCGTCTATAGCGGCGATGCAATCGAGACGATGCATCTGGGTCTGATAGCATACCGCGTCGGAAAGAAGCTGAATTACGACTGCAAGGCCGGCCGCTTCACGAACAGCTCCGAAGCGAACGCCCTGCTCAGCCGCGAGTACCGAGACGGCTGGAAGTTCGAGGGCTAATGGTCTTGAACAAGGCAGGCTGTGGTTTACGCGGCGTCTATCGCCTTGCCTGCCACTTGTTCTCCGGGCCCCGTGACGATCTTTTGGCGATGATCCGGCGAAGATCGGTCAGAAATTGCCGGATGCCCGTGGTTTGGGGATCGATCCTCTCGACGCGTTCGGCGTACTCAAGAGCCTTGGCGAAATCCCCTATCTCATAGTGGGCCATCGCGGAGTTGATGTTCGCGGCAAGATGATCCGGCTCCATTTCACAGGCTTTGCGGAACACTTCCGCGGCCAGGACCGTCTTTCGCATCATCAGATAATTCCAGCCCAGATTGAACTGGTCCTCGAAAGACCACGGATTGAGATTCACGGCCATCTCGCACGCCGAGGCGCTCTTTTCATATTCCTTCAAATCCTGATGAATCTTACAGAGCATGGAGTATGCAAGCGAGAACTCCTCGTCGGCCTCGATTGCTTCGTTGAGCTTTTCTATCGCGTCTTTCATCCGGCCGTCTTCCTTGAGCGTAACGGCATCGACATACAAAGAAACCGCGCTTTGCTGCCGCCCGCAGCCCGTAAGAGACAGCAGCGACAGGCATTGCAGCGCCATGCCGATAATGATCCCGGTTCTCATACTGACACGCATGTCTGTTTCCTTCGGCGTATAGATTGCGCCACTGATAATTGGTGAAAAGAGACCACCTGTTCCCACCTTCCTATCTTCTTATCTTCCTATCTTCCTATCTTCCTATCTTCTTATCTTCTCATCTTCTTATCTTCCTATCTTCCTATCTTCCTATCTTCTCATCTCCCCCCCTTCCTATCACCTCAACAGTCACCCCTTTTGCCTATACTTATCGGCTCGATTCGGACGCGGCTGTCGGTTTTTTTGTTACTTTTTCCGACTGATTTAACACAATTCACCTTACGCCTTTTCAGGCCAAACGACTCATAAAAGCGCGATCCCAGCAAGAAATAGCTTGACTTCGGTCTGATGGTTTTGCTATAATGGCGATTAATAAGTTAGCGGGTGTCCGGGTTGCGAGGCCGCAAGCGGGGAGCAGGCAGGAGGGGGCACTCATATTTATCGAATCGCACTCCCCGGCCGATGGCCCAGCCATTTCGAAACGGATTTCAAAAATAGAAAGGTATGCAGAAGTGCGCCACCGGCGCGCACTGAGACATCGAGGTTCGTATACGGTGCAGGTTCGTAGCGTGCCCGCAATGGCTTGGCCATCCTGTGGAGGGCATTTTAAGAACGCCTTACGGCGTCACTACAAACTGCGGCACACCGACGGGGACGGAGTCCATCGAGAAGAATGAAGAATCGAGAACTGAGAATTGAGAATGAAGATAGGAAGATAGGAAAATAAGAAGATAGGAAGATAGGAAGATTACGAACCGGCGACCTCTTATCTTCTTAACTTCTTATCTTCTTAACTTCTATTTTGACAAAAGGGAGGCTGATTTTGGATAAACCGGAAAATGCAATCAAAGACCTGAAAAGCAAGCTCTTCAGAGGCGCTTCGCTGATTATCCTCGTGTTCGCAGTAGCGACGACGTCACCGTCGCCGTGCAAAGCGAGTGAAAAAGCAAAAAGCAATACACTGCAAAAAGCGGCCCAGGAGTGGATGCAGGTCGGGAAAGAACAGTACGACCGGTCTCTGTTCAAAGCAGCGAAAAAATCTTTTCGGCGGGCGGCTGTTTATCAAAGATATCTTAATAGTTCCGACCGGAAAAAACTCGACGAACTGTTGGAAAAATCGGCCAACGCAGCACTGGCAAGGAAACTGACATCAGTCGGCGGCAACAAGGCCGAAGGCCCGGCCCTCCGGAAGTCCCGCAAGGGATCCCTCTTGCCGCAAGAATCCCCGGGACAATCGGCCGAGACGGCAAAAGTCATTCCCCTCGACACGAACGGCATCCAAGTAAAACCCCCGCCCCGGACCGCCCAGCCTAAAGCCGACAGCATCAAGGAAGGAAAGCTTCTGACCAAAAGAGAGTGGGAATATATCACCGAAAAGCCCATATCGTCGAGCAGCTCGTTTGCCAAGCAGATAAAACTGCCCACGAAACCGGCACAGCTTGGTAAAAACGGCCCTTCGTATAAGACGGCCGCCGGCCCGCGTGTCACCTTCGCGCCCGGTGATGAAATCGAAGTCAAGTTCTTCTACACCCCCGAACTCAACATATCGCAAACCGTGCGTCCCGACGGCAAAATCTCGCTCGAGTTGATCCGCGAAGTCAAGGCTCAGGGCAAAACGCCCGCCGAGCTTCGGGACGAATTGATGAGACTTTACGATCCCCACCTGAAAGCGCCGGAAATTGCAGTAGTCGCTCGATCATTCTATAACCAGCGTGTATTTGTCGGCGGCCAGGTACTCAGACCCGGCGAGGTGGAGATGCCCGGACCAATAACGGCTCTGGAAGCCATTATGGAAGTCGGCGGATTCGATTTAAGGGCCGCCGAACGTAAGGACGTAATCGTCATCCGCTACACCAGAGACAGACGGTACGCATACAAGCTCGACCTTAAAAAAGCCACCGCGGGCAAAGAGACCGAACCGTTCTACTTGCGGCCCAAGGACATCGTATACGTGCCTCGAACCACGATTGCAAAAATCAATCAGTGGGTTGACCAGCATATTAACAACATCATACCCGACACGGGATTCTTTTTCAGAACGACAAGCGGAAATTCCGCATACGGCATGGGCAACTTCCGCTGAGGTCGTCCGCCGGACTGAAGATAGGAAGATAAGAAATCCTAAATCCTGATATCTAAATCCTGAACAAATTCAAAATCCTGACTTAGGATTTAGAAATTGGAATTTACAACCTCTTATCTTCTTAACTTCGTATCATAAATGGGAGGAAGACAATTGTCTGACAAAGAAAACAAACTCGACGAGACAGCGCCACAGGGATCGCTGCGAGATTTTTATTATGTCTTGTTCCGCTACAAACGGAGAATAATCATATTCTTCCTCGTCGTAATGGCGATGACGGCGGTGGCGGCAGTACTTGCCAACGACATTTACAAATCAAAGGCCAAGCTCCTGATGCGTCTGGGACGCGAAAACGTCACGTTGGATCCGGTAGCGACGACCGGACACATAATTCCGGTCCGCCCGTCTCCCGAAAGCGAGATGAACACGGAACTGGAGATCCTTCGGAGCCAGCATATCGCCGAGACGGTGGTGGATTCCATTGGGGCCGAGGCGTTGATTTACAAGGAGCATCCCGTCGTAAATTCGGGCGACTCAATAATGGCAAAGATCAGGAAGCCGCTTGACATTCTAGCCAAGAGGATTCGGCAGCTCAAAACGCGGTCCGGCAGGAACGGCTCTAAAGGCTCTCTGGACAAGCGCGAGCAAGCCATCCGCACAGTCATGGACAACTTGCAGGTCGAGACCCGGGAAATGGCCAATACGATAAGCCTGGCATACGAATCTCAGAATCCGCAGTTGGCTCACGAGGTCTTAAACAAGGTCATTGAGTCCTATCTCGAAAAACACATAGCCGTGCATCAGACTCCCGGGTCGCACCGGTTCTTCAAGCAGCAATCGAATCAGTTGCGCGACAAGACTACACAGCTCGAAACTGAGCTGAGGAACTTAAGAAACCAGACAGGAATCACATCGCTCGACCAGCAACAGCGGGTTTTTCTGGACCGTATCAGCGAACTGAAACAAAACAAGAACAGCGCTGAGATTGCACTGGCCGCCTCTGAGGCTACAGTGGAAGCTTTGAAGAGGACACTTGCCGAGATGCCCGATACGGTGGTGACGGAAGTAACCGAAGGTTTTCCGAACGTCGCCGCCGATGGAATGCGCCAGCAGTTGTACGAATTGCAGCTTCAAGAGCAGGACCTTACATCTAAATTCGAGCCGGAAAGCAGACAAGTAAGGGATATCCGCAGGCAGATTGCCGCCGCGAAGGAGTTGCTCAGCAAAGAAAAGGCGGAGCGCACTCAAATCAGCAAAGGATTGAACACAACTTATGTCTCTCTTCAGTCGGCGTTATTAAGCGAGCAGGCAACTGTGTCGTCTCTTCGGGCGCAGGTGGAAAAGCTGGAGACTAAGCTGGCAAGCGCACAGGAAGAACTGAGAACTCTCCACGACATCGAGGTCAAAGTCAAGGCTCTGAAACGCGAGATTGAGATACAGGAAGCAAACTACCGCAAGTATTCCGAGAACCTCGAGCAGGCCCGCATAGATGATGCCCTCGAAACCGATAAAATATCAAACATAAGCATCCTGCAAGCCGCAACTCTTCCGGTCTTACCGGAAAGTTCAGGAAGAATGCTAACGGCAATGTTAGGGCTCGCCGTCGCGATTTTCGGCGGGATCGGAATTGCATTCGTATCCGACTATGCGGACCACTCAATCAAGACCCCAAAACAGGCGGAAGAAAAGCTGGGCGTCTCTACACTTACGTGCATCCCCTACGTCCCGACATTCAGCATAAAACGCCAGTCCAGGCTTAAAGGATACCACGAGTCACTGGATGTGCTCGAAGAGCAGCTCCTCCTAAGGAGTCACGGCACGAGAAAACTTCGCACACTCGCGATCACCGGTTCACATCGAAATGAGGGTGTCAGCGCCGTTGCGGCAAATCTGGCCACCACGCTGGCGCGTCTCGGTCAGGGCGACGTCCTGCTTGTCGATGCAAATTTGAACCATCCTTCGGTGCACGAGACGTTCAAAACAAGGCTCTCGCCGGGGCTGTCTGAAACTCTGACCAACGGCACCAACAACGGCGACGCCGTTACTCCGTCAAAGGTGCATAATCTCCATATTCTATCCGCAGGTTCCGCCAGGCGCAACTATTCCGAGATATTAAACACCGATCAGTTGCGAAAGCTGTTGAATTCAATGAAGAGAAACTACCGTTTCGTACTGATCGATCTGCCTGCTGTTAGCGAAGCAAGCTGGACGATACGAATCGCTCGTCTTTGCGACGGCGTCTGCCTGGTAGTTGAAGCCGAACGCTCTCGGTGGGAGGTAGTCGACAGAGTCAGAGAACAACTGATCAAGTCCGACACCAACCTTCTCGGAGTGGTGCTCAACAAGAGAAAGCTGCACATTCCGGAATGGTTGTACCGGACCCTCTAAAATGATTGTGCCATTAGTGAATAGTCGGGAACGTAAGGATACAAGTCTTCCTACAGGCCTTTTGGCCAGATTTGTGGGCATTTTGCTGGTGAAGCTGGAATATGTGCGTTTTTTGGCAAGAAATTTTTTAAAATGGAAAGAAATACTTGACGGAACGGGCAAAAACTGGTAGCTTGGGAGACATAGGTGGGTAATAATATGGCTCAGGAGGCCATTTAGATTACGCAGAACACGCAAACCCGCACGCGCTTTGGTGGCGCTTGTTGGGGTAGAGGAGCGTTGCGGCAACCGGAGGCTGCGTAAGGAGTTGAGTGGTGAGAAGTATATCGGAGTTGTGGGCCTCCTTCAAGACTGGATTGGGTCTCAGCGGTTCCGGAGCCTTTCCCGGTCGGAGCGTCCCCTTACGGCGAGTTAAGGGGGATGGCTTACAATCTCCCAGTCAATTTAAAGCCGCTATAAGGCTTGAGCAGGACCGAGTAGACCGCAATGAGCATGCCTTTTCACTGGTGGTTTACAAAATCGGCAAATTGGACAAAAATTCGTCCGCACTTCAATCATTGATCCGATCGCTCAGAGATCGTGTTCGCTCGACAGATGAAATCGGATGGTTTGATAATCGCCATTTAGGTATCCTGCTGCCCTACACTTCAAAAGAAGGTGCACGGAAGTTTGTTGACGACATTAACGCCAACATCAATACAAGCTCCCCCGGGAGCAGCTTGTTGCAGGAATGTAGAATTTATAGCTACCCCTCGCACCGGCACTCTGACAACGGCGACGGCAATTCAGGCCCGCTGCCGATAAGAAACGGACAGTTGTACTTCAAAGACATTAGCGACGGGTGGAGTGTTGCAGGAACGGAAACAGTATCGCGGGACGACCTCGACAAGTCCCCGCTGCCGATCTGGAAGCGATCGATGGACATCGCAGGTGCTCTGTTCGGGCTTACCTTAGCGTCGCCATTCCTGCTGGTTCACACAATCATTCTCAAAATCGTATCTCCGGGGCCGGTTTTTTTCAGGCAGCAGAGAATTGGCTACAAAGGCAGGCCGTTCAAAATCTGGAAGCTTCGGACAATGGACGTTAGCGTCGATACGTCCTTCCACAGAAAACACGTTTCGCAATTGATAAACGGCTCGAATCAAATGGAATCGGAAAGACCTATGGTCAAACTGGACAATGACCCGCATATAATTCCCGGAGCGATAATACTCCGAAAGTTATGTCTGGATGAAGTGCCTCAGTTGATCAACGTGCTCCGCGGCGAGATGAGCCTTGTAGGCCCACGGCCATCCCTTCAATATGAAGTTAAAGAATTTCTGAAGTGGCAGCACAGACGTTTCGACGCGGTGCCGGGAATGACGGGTCTGTGGCAGGTCAGCGGCAAGAACAAACTCAGTTTTTCGAAAATGATCAGATTGGACATTCAGTATTCGAGAAGAAAATCTTTGCGGTTGGACTTTATGATCCTCCTGAAAACACCGTTAGCGATTATTTCTCAAATCACCGATTGCCTGGTACCAATTAGATCTGCGGCAACGTGTCTCAGCCCGTGGACCCATTACCGTTATCCGAGCGGCCAACTGCCCGATGACAAAGTTATGTAGAAAACAGCAACTGATGGTGGAGGGTGAACATGTGTAATATTGCAGTAGTCGGATGTGGTTACTGGGGGCCGAATCTTATTCGGAACCTGAATTCTCTTTCCGATTGTGTACTGAAATCCGTATGCGACATAAATTCGGATCGTCTCGCGCACATGAAATCACTTTACCCAGCAGTCGAGATCACCTCCGACTTTAACGATCTGATCAAAGATCGTGACATCAATGCTGTTATGGTGGCCACACCCGTTAAATTTCACTATCAGATGGCCAGGAAATCTTTGCTGGCGGGAAAGCACACATTTGTCGAGAAACCGATGGCTTGCACTTCGCAGCAGTGCGAGGAGCTGATAGACCTGGCGGAAAAAGGCAATCTCGTGCTCATGGTCGGGCACACTTTCATTTATTCCAAACCGGTCAGAAAGATCAGGGAAATCGTCAACTCCGGTGAACTTGGGGAGTTGCAGTACGTCAGCGCACGCCGCTTGAATCTTGGCCTGCTGCAAAAAGACATCAACGTGGCCTGGGACCTGGCCCCGCACGATATTTCCATAATTCTCTACGTCCTCGGAAAAGAGCCGGTGTCCGTCAATTGCCAGGGTAAGTCCCACGTCGCAAAAGGAGTCGAGGACGTGACCAACATGACGCTGAACTTTGCCAACGGCGCTTTCGGCATACTTCACAGCAGCTGGCTCGATCCGAACAAAGTTCGCGAGACGGTGTTCATCGGTAAGAAAAAGATGCTTGTTTATAACGACGTCGAACCAATAGAGAAGATAAGAATCTACGACAAGCGAGTTGAGGCCCCTCCGCATTACGATTCGTTCGGGGAGTTTCAGTATTCCTACCATTATGGGGGAGTATACAGTCCATATCTTGAGTTAACCGAGCCGCTGAAGGTCGAAGCTCAGCACTTTCTGGATTGTATCCGGACGGGCGCAAAATCCGAATCTAGCGGCGCCGACGGCCTGCAGGTGGTCCGGATTCTCGAAGCCGCCTCGACGTCGCTTCGGATCGGCGGCGGCCAGGTGGTCATAAATCCGTACCCGAAGATAAGGGCGCGGGCGGTATAGATACGTTCTCCGTTCTGAGTGCTGCGTTCTCCGGAAGGAGTCCCAAGGACAGCGTTCCGCGTCACGCGACCGGCAATCCGCCACAGGGTGACTCCTTACGCAGTCCTTGGGACTCCTTCCGGAGAACACAGCACTCAGCACTCAGCACTCAAAACGCAGCCCGAAAAATGCGCAATCGACTTCGAAGTGTTTCACAGCTAAAGAAAAACGTCGCATCAGGAGCGGTCCTTTCGTGCTTCGACACCCTGGCGGGCTTTATTGCATACCCGTTCTACCTTAAAATTCTCGGAGCCGAACAATACGGATTATGGGCTACTGTTTCGGTGGTCCTGGTTTTTTGCCGGCTGGGCCAGTTCGGCATCGACACGGCGATAACCAGGTATGTCGCTGCGGAATACGGACGGAAGAACCTAAAGGCGGTCACGGAATACATAAGTACTTCATTTTACATTCTGATTGTGCCGTCTGTGGTAATAATCGGCATACTGGGATTTTTTAGCACTCATATTGCCGGTTTTCTTAATGCTGACAGAGCGGCGGCTGCCGAAGTCGGCCGCCTCATCTTCCTGATGGGCTTTTTGTCAATGCTCGGGCTTTTTGTTAACGTTATTCGAGGCGTCGTGGCCGGGATCGGCAGAATGGACGTTGCAAATTATGTCTCCGCCGTCGGCCGAATTTCGCAGGTTGCATTCGCTTTGATCCTGCTGGTGATTGGCAGCGGAATCTGGGGCTTATACTTCGGATTCCTTCTGTCCTACGTGCTCCGGCTGACAGTCTGGGTACTTATGCTGAAATACACCTATCGCCTGCACATTTTTGAACTTCGGGCGTTCAGACGAAAGAAGCTTGCCGAGTTGCTGAAGTACGGCGGAGGACTTACTACGGCCTCTGTGGGTAATATGCTCGTTATGCCCTTTAACAAACTTATCATCGCCCGATACGTAGGTCTTTCCGAAGTCGCTTACTACCAGATTGCCAATAGAGTCATCACTTCGCTGAGAGGCGTTTTCGTTCAAGGCCTTCAGGCTCTGCTGCCACGGATAAGTGAAATCAAAGGCAAAGCCGCCGAGACTCTCGAGTCGATCGAAAAGATCGCCGCTATCCGTCGCAAAGGCATGCTGTTTGTGCTGTTATGTGCCTGCCCTATGTTCGCTTTGATATTTGTATTTGCTCATCCGCTTCTGAGAATCTGGCTGGGCGAGGGATTCGAGACGCAAATTGCCGTCGCCACCAGAATTCTGATAATTGGATGGCTCGCAAACATTCTCACCTCTCCCGATTATTTTACATTTTTGGGTATTGGCAGAGTCAAAAATATTGTCGGCGCAACGTGGCTCAAGACCGCAACAAACATTATACCAATATTGGTGATGCTACTAATAGGAGTTAAGCTTACGTTTGTCTCGGTAGTGGCGATCACCTCGGCAAGCCTCGTCACGGCGTCGATATTGTTAAAATACAAATACATCGTTTATACCCGATCAAGAAAACTCGGACCCAACGCCACATGCCCGGCATAGTCATTTCGCAAACAAAGCATGAAGCCGTTTTTTAGATATATACGAATCCTTTGAATGGAACTGCTTCTTCCGGAATACGGAAAGACCGTCAATGGCCGACAGTAAACCGAATTTTCTGATCGTAGGCGCTGCCAAGAGCGGAACCACCGCATTGGCGGACTACCTCAGGCAGCACCCGGATATATACATCCCGCAAATAAAGGAACCCAGGTATTTCGTAAGTGAAATTCTTTCGAGTATTAGCGAAGAAGATCCACAGAAAGAGTACATAATAGAAACGTCGACTTTAACAAGGCAAGAGTATTACAAGCTGTTTCAGGGCAAGGACTGCTTTAAGTTTCGCGGAGAAGCAAGCGTTCATTATCTATATTATTACAAGAGCGCCATCCCAAAGATACGAGAAGAATTGGGTGACATCCATATAGTTATCTTACTCAGGCACCCGGTACAACGTGCAATTTCAAACTACTTCTACCAAAAGAGAGAACGCCGCTCTTTTGAAGACGCCTTGGCGAATGAACCGGCACGGAAAGCGAAGAAATACAATTGCTTTTGGTTCTACAAGGATTTGGGATTCTATCACCATCAAATTGTGGCCTACAAACACGGCTTTTCAAATGTGAAAGTATTATTATACGACCGGTTTGAACACGACCCGCAGAACACCTGCAATGATGTTTTTCAGTTCTTAGGTCTGAAAGCTGTGCCTGTAAGACGAGGCAACAGGGTCAATGTCACTAAAGTACCAAGATCAAAAATGGTCAAGCGCCTGCTCGATATTGAAAAAAAGGCAACCTTACCGAAAAAGCTGGCTATGAATCTCGCCGGAGACTGGTTGAGAGAGCAAAAGAAAAAATGGTTTATAAGACCCGACTATAAGCATATCGATAAAGAGCAATACAATATGCTGATAGATGAATACTCAGATGAGGTCGATAAATTAGAATCTGAGTTTAATTGCGATTTATCATCCTGGAAGAAGCACCTATGTTAAAGAGAATTAGCATATCATCAATTCTGATGTACTGCCTTTTATTGGTCTGCGTAGCCACGTCCAACACATGGGAACCTTATCCGGAAACCGCCGAAGGTGAAATACTGCGTCTTGACACGATACGGCTTTTCGGCGAGGCACGGGTCTATCATTTATTCGCCGCACTGCTTCTAATCGTGCTGTTTTTCGTAAAATTCCGGCCAAACAGCAAGGAAAGACTACTGGGAGAAACCAATTACGTCAAAACTATCTTCCTTTTGTACTTCACCGCCGGAAGCATTCTGATGTACCTGACCATACACGTCAAGAATGTTGAGTTACAGGGACTCGGCGTAGGGCCGATGATGCAGCTCTTTGTTTATTTCACTGTCGCTTTTTACGTTTACGACATTTTCCTCAAAGGAAAGCACAGCAAACAGCCGGCGAATGCCCTTACGGTATTAGAAGTTTTGATCCTGTCGAGATGCTTTTATACGATCATTAAATTTCTGCTCGGCTTAGGTCAGCCAAATATCTTCGGCCCCGGGGCAAGAATGGCGCCGGAATCTGACTTCGCGGATTTCTTCGTCCTGCTGTTCGTAATCGCATTGGTGAGGTTGCTCTTTGCCGGACATGAAAGTGTCAAATTGAAACTATTACATCTTATTGCAGTGAGTGCATCTTCTTTTGCGGGCCTTCTCTCTTTCAGAAGATATCTCTGGGGCGAACTTCTCCTGGCAACGGTTATTATTACATTTGTACACTACCGCTCCAATAGAACTCCATTTGCTAAAAGAGTAGCCGTGTCCTGCTGTACGACGGCGCTTATCCTCGGTTCTATACTTTTCTTCGGACCGGGCAGACTGACCGAAAACAAATACACCGGCCGACTGATAACGTGCCTGACTTTGCTGAATCCTGAGTTCGCATCCGAACACGGGACCGATACCGGACACAGGGCGGAGATCGTTGACGGATGGCACAACGTCAAGAGACACTGGCTCCTGGGGATTACTCCTTTCGGCCACGACAAGATCGAAAGAGGTGAGACGGCCGGGTGGCAGCACGGCTTGTTCGTACATAATGCGTATTTGCAGGTCTGGCTGCTCTATGGCATCGGGGGGTTCGTTCTGTTCATGTTGTTGTATGTAAAGTCTCTGAAACTGGGATATTTCGTCTTCTATAAACTGAAAAATCAGTTGGGGTTGATTTTGATAACGTTTTTGGCATGTCAGATGGCCAAGAACGTTGTCTGGCCGACGGCGATAGTATTTACAAATGTGACCATAATCTACATATTCCTGATATCGCTCACACTTAAGGCAAGTCGATCTCGAATTTGAGATATGAGATTTGGAATTTGGGATTTGGGATTTGAGATATCGGATCATAGTTCGCAGTTCGATAACGTATGCGCGCTCAGCTCAATAGTATATAAACTCCGAGGAGCTTCGATAAGTGCCCGACAGCCCGTTAGTAACGATCGTAACGCCGTCATACAACCAGGCGGATTTTCTCGAACGGACGATATTATCCGTCCTGAACCAGGACTATCCGAATATAGAGTATATCGTCATTGACGGCGGTTCCACCGACGGCAGTGTGGACATCATAAAGAAATATGAAAACAGGCTCGCGTTCTGGATCAGCGAACCCGACAACGGCCAGAGCCAGGCCATCAACAAAGGCTTCAAAAGAGCCGCCGGCGAGATTTTCAACTGGTTGAATTCGGACGATCTTTTGATGCCCGGCGCAACGACCATCGCGGCTCACTATCTTAACAAATATCCCGAGTTAGGTATGGTGTACGGCGACCGTCTGATCGTAGATGAAAACGACAACGTCCTCAAGTGTGTGGAGCTGCCCTCTTTCCGCCGCTGCTTTTACCGTTTCGGGCGCTTTCTGCCGCAGGAAACCGGCTTTTTCAGACGCGAGATGTGGAACCGGGCAAACGGCCTGAATGAGAACCTGCACATCAGCATGGACAGAGACCTATGGCTCAAATTCATGAAAATCGGGAAGATATATCATATCCCGTTTGTCATGGGAAGCTGGAGGCAGCACGCAAACGCCAAATCCTATCTGGCGTTCGGGCCCCAGCATGGCTCCGGCAAAGGGTGCGAGGAAAAAGCAAGGGTCGAAGCGAAGCACCTGAACCGGCTATACCGCTTTAAGCCATTAAGACGAGCCGCGATCAAGATTGACAAAATCAGAACGGTCGCCCAGATATACTCGAAAAAGAGAAACCGGGAGAAAGCCGCGATCTACAGTCTGATCAGCAGTTGTGAAGATACAGACACAAACACCCGCCCGGCATAAGTTATTCATTTATTTACCGGCATGAACGTCATGACGAATTTGAAATCCGACAAAGCAAGAATCCTATGGGTCGCGGAGCTGGAGTTCTCTAACTCGCCTCACAAGACCAGGTTGATAGAAATTATTTCCAACCTTCAGCAGGACTTCGACATACACTTGCTAAACGTATATCGTGATGAGAAAATCCAACTCAAAGCCTTCCACAATGAAATAATCTACTCCGGCCAGTTGTCAATACCCTATCTGAAACGTTTCAGCCGATATGTCTGTCAGCGTGTGGTGGTTCCATCACTGTTAAAACGCCTGAAACCGGACATCGTGATTGTGAATTGTTGGAATCTTCGACTCTTCAAATATTGCGCTTCGAGGAAACGAAAATATAATTACAGACTGATTTTCGATGTTCGAACGTTGGCGGTGGACAGCAATCCGGTGCGAAAATGGCTAAACAGCACCCTCCTGACATCATGCTTGCGATATGCCGCAAGGCACTTCGACGGCATAACCTACATAACCGACCAGATGAGGCAATACTGCATTAAGGAGTACGGCCTTAAGCCTCACGCAAGCGCAATTTGGACATCCGGAGTGAATCCTGAGATGTTCTCACCTTCAAACGGGTCGGCGGAGTTTCGTCCGTTTACGGTTCTGTATCATGGTCACGTCTCCCGGCAGCGGAGGATTGAAAACGCCGTCAAGGCCATATCACTGCTTAAGGACATTGATATTCGTTTGAACGTACTGGGCGACGGCGATGCCTTTGGATACTTGAAAGATCTTGTCAAAGATCTGGGGATCGAGAAGCAAGTTGCGATGGAAAAAACCGTTGATTACGAAGAAGTACCCAGCCGCATCAATCAATGCGACGTCGGAATTCTGCCTTTCAATGATTGGCACGGCTGGAACGTCAGCTCTCCTATCAAACTCTTCGAATACCTGGCATGCGGCAAACCTGTCGTGGTCACCGAAATACCGGCCCATCGCAATGTTCTCAAAGACGCCGGCTGTGCCTTTTGGGCGAAGGAGAGTTCGCCGGAGCACGTTGCCGCGGCGATTCGTAACGCATACGAGAAACGCAGGGATTTTGATCGGCTCTCTAAAGAAGCTCGCGAACTCGTCCTTCGAGAATATACGTGGCGGAGGCAAGCGAAAAAATTGGGCCGTTTCTGCGATTCTCTTCTATAAATGGCAAACGCTATCTATATCATTTCCGATTCGCACTCAGGATCAACTTTGTTGGATATGGTCTGTGGAACGATTCCGGGAGTTTTCTCTCTGGGCGAGATCACGCATTTTTCCTGGGAGCTTCACAAGGACCAAAACGAAAATACCACAGCCGCGCCCGGCAGGTGCAGTTGCCTTCAGAAATTCAATAACTGTGCAGCCTGGGGCAAAATCCTGGCGGTGCTAAGCGAGAAAGTAGGCTATGACGTCTATGAAAACCCATACCGCTTCTCATTGGGCTTCGCTTCGCCACTGGAGTTGCACGCATCCTTTCTTGGCGTTGCTCGTCGGATGATCGCGTTAAAGTCCCTTTATTCGGCTGGAAGTCACCTTGTCTCAGCCCGGTATCCGACTTCAGCAGCCAATTCGTGGCTGCTGTTCGATATAATCGGCGAGGTGTGTGGAGTCACGCACGTGGTCGATTCGTCAAAATGTTTCGTTCGGATGAACATGCTACACCGCATGCGGCCGTCTGACATTCGCGTCGTTGTTCTGGTGCGAGATGTCCGTGGGATTGCGAACTCCGCCCGAGGTCGCTCAAAAGATCCCATAGCTGCAGCGCGGCAATGGTGTTGGTTCTATGAGCGGGTGTTCCGGACGCTTCGAAACGCAGAGGCGGATTGGTTGCTGGTGAAATATGAAGACCTGTGCAAGGGTCCCGCCAGGGAGCGGCGACGGGTCGCCGAATTCACCGGAATAAACGGTGTCCGGGGCGCTTGCCGGGTCGACACGCGGGAGCATCATTTGGTGGCCGGCAATCGAATACGTTACAAGGGCAGGTTGGAGATAGAGGAGAAGGACTGGCGAAAGCACTTGTCGGGTGATTTGGAGGCGCGCATCCTGAAGATAGCTGCAAGATTATTCGGTGAATACCCCGCTCTGGAACCGTCAGGATAGTCCATCGCGCTTTTTACATTATTCGGGATCAAGCCGGCCAAGAGGAGAACCGCTTATGGCCGGACCATCTATCGCCCGATGCCGGCTCGCTGTCGCTGTTTGGCCGTATAACATGAGAAGAATTCAAACCTTAATACGAGAAATAGTCGGATTCGTGCTTAGATTTTCCGGGATGACATGGATCCTTAGAGACATAGTCTGCAGGAAAAAGGTTGCTATTCTTGTCTATCACCGCCCTTCGGCGGAAACTTTCAAGGCACATATCGAGTACCTGAAAAGGCATTATAATCTGATTTCTTTGAATACTCTCCTGAATGCGATTGAAAACGGCAACAGTTCCGATATACCTGCCAAGGCACTCGTGGTAACACTCGACGACGGCCATAAAAGCAATCACGGCCTGATGCCGATAATTAAAGAATTCAACATCAGGCCGACTATGTACGTTTGCAGCCACCTAATAGGAACAAACCGCCACTTCTGGTGGCTGGAAGTACCCAGCGTCGCTGTTCGTGAGATCAAGAGACTTCCAATCAATCGCACCCGTGAAAGGCTTCGGCTGGAATTCGGATACGAGATTGAAAAAGAATACCCGGACAGGCAGGCGCTGACCGACAGCGAAATAGCTGAAATGGAGCCATACGTTGACCTTGGCGCACATTCAAAATTCCACACAATCCTGTCATTATTCGGGGACAAAGAATGCACAAAGGACCTCCGCGATTCAAAGACAAAGCTGGAAGCACTGCTCGGCAGACCCGTCGCGCACTTTGCATATCCCAACGGGGATCACGGCGAAAGAGAAGTAGAATACCTCAAATCATGTGGTTATAGGTCTGCAAGGACACTCGACGTGGGGTGGAACACAATAAGTACGGACCCGTACAGGCTCAAAGCGATTGGTGTCGAGGATAATGCGTCAATAAATATACTGTGCGGGCAACTGACCGGCCTGTTCGCATACTTCAAGTATTTGTGCCATGGGAGCTTTAGAGGTATGCGTCCGCCATTGCTCTAATTCGAGTGTTGCCGCAACCAATATGAAAATGCTGACCACACACCCCGAATTTCAAGATCCCGGCGGAGTGTCAAACTATTGGAAGAATCTGCGGGACGAGTTCGGAATATCGACCGTTCATTTCACAATCGGCAAGCGAACAACAGAAAAAGGTCTGCTGGCCCGAATTCGTCGATCGTTGGCGGACTATCGCAGATACATAGGTTATCTCAGGAGTGACGACATAGACCTGGTGCAGATTAATCCTTCCCTTGATCCGAAGTCATTTGCACGTGACGGAATTCTGGCGTTGTCGGCGCAGGCTTACGGGAAAAAGACCGTGGTGTTCTTTCACGGTTGGCAAAAGTCTTTCGAGAAGCGCATTAGCCGTGGTTTTTCCTGGTTGTTTAAGCTGGTATTCGGCCGGGCCGATGCTTTTATAGTTCTCAGCGATGCGTTCGGAAAAAAACTTGAAATGTGGGGAATTACCAAGCCCGTTTATAGAGAAGTGACTGTGCTCAGTAACGACAGCCTTAAAGGCCTTGATATGCAAGAAGTTTTGCGCAAGCGTCATGAGGCGGACGGATTTCGAATCCTGTTTCTTTCGCGAATTCTAAGGTCCAAGGGCATCTACGAAACTGTGCGAGCCGTGTCTCTACTACAGGCCAAATACCCCCACGTGGAACTCGTAGTGGCCGGAGAAGGCGCTGAGCTCGATAATGTCAGGAGTTACGCTCGTGAAGTCGGCGCATCAAACGTGATCTTTCCCGGCTACGTCAAAGGCGTGGAAAAACGCCGGCTGTTCGAGCAAGCGAACATATTCTGCCTCCAGAGCTACTCAGAGGGGTTTCCCATTTCGGTCGTGGAAGCGATGGCCTATGGGCTGCCGGTCGTCACCAGACCGCTCGGCGGACTCGTTGATTTCTTCAAAGACGGAGAGCACGGCTACATGTCGGATACACTGGACCCCGCCGTTGTGGCCGGCATGATTGAGAGGCTCCTGTTGGACAAAACCCTTTGTGACCGGATATCTCTGGCAAATTACAAATACGCACAGGAACACTTCTCGGCTTCGGACGCGGCAGCGAGGCTCGAGAAGATATACAAAGCCGTCTTGAGCGGGAATCGAAACGTCACGTCGCCGTGAGAAACCAACTGTTTTCCGTACGGCAGTTGCCGAAACAACATGAGAAAGCATCTGCTTGAAGCCAATGCGCTGAACAAACAGGAATTGACAACATGAATGAAAAGCATCCGAGTACGAAGTGCTACCACAGCTCTGATTCGGATATTGGATCAAACAGCGAGCAAGACCTCTTGATTGAGAGTGTTGCGAAACTGGTCACATGGATCGAAGAGCATGACTATAAGGGCTTCGAGCCGTTTGACGGCCTTTCGTCCTGTCTGCGGCCGCTGACCGGCGGCAACTGGTTTGCAGAGAGAGTTCTGCAACAACTCGTCCTGCGCTGTCCCTTCCATATCAGACCCCTGATCGGAGTCAGGCCGCTGCAATCGACAAAAGGGATGGGATTCATCGCTCGCGGCTATTTGAGGATGTTCGCCCTGACGGGCAATTCGAACTACAGAAAGAAAGCCGAGTACTGCCTGGACTGGCTGATTCAGAACCGATCGCCCGGATACTCGGGATTCTGTTGGGGCAACCACTTCGATTACACCGCGCGAGCAGGCAAACTGCCCAAATACGTTCCGACAGTCGTCTGGACCAGTCTGATCGGGCAGGCCTTTCTGGATGCCTATGAAATGCTGGGTGACGGCAGGTATCTGGACGTCGCCAAGAGCGTCTGCACTTCTATCTTGAAGGACCTTCCACGCGAGAAGACCGAGAAAGGAACCTGCATAGGTTATATACCTTCAAAGCAGCTCTCTATTCACAATTCCAATATGCTCGGAGCCGCCATGCTGGCCAGAACGGCAAGATACACCGAAGATGAAACCGCCTTTGAAGTCGCCAGGGAGGCAATGATTTACAGTTGTTCCAGGCAACTCGAAAACGGAGGCTGGTACTACGGCGAAGCGACCACATATCACTGGACGGATAACTGGCATACGGCCTATAACCTTGACAGTCTGAAATGTTATACGGACAATTCATACGATAAATCATTCGAGGCAAATCTGCAAAAAGGTCTGAATTTCTACAAAAAAGCGTTCTTTCAAAAAGATGGAACGCCAAACTACTATGCCGACAGGCTACATTTAGTCGATATACAAAGCGCCTCACAGGCAATAGATACACTCTCATACTTTTCAACACAAGACTATGATTGCCTGCCGCTCGCAAGGAAGGTGACAAAATGGACGATAGAAAACATGCAGGACGATAGCGGTTACTTCTATTATCGGAAACTGCGCTGGAAAAACGTCAAGATACCAATGCTGCACTGGGGACAGGCAACAGTGTTCTGTGCATTGAGCCATTTATTATTGAAAATAAGCGATGAGGTGGATCTTGAAAATTAGCATCTTCGGATTGGGGTACGTCGGGTGCGTGTCAATGGCCTGTCTTGCCAGCGACGGTAACGATGTCGTAGGCGTTGACGTCAACAAGGCAAAAATCAACCTGATAAACTCCGGGTTTCCCAGCATCGTGGAAAAGGATATTGACAGTCTCATAAAGAAAGGCTGGGAGTCCGGAAATATAGAAGCTACAGATGATTACAAGGCGGCCATAAAGGACGCGGACGTTTCTATAATCTGTGTCGGCACGCCGAACAACAACACGGGGCATCTGGATTTGCGCGGCATTTACGCCGTCGCCGAGAATATCGGCGAAGCTCTAGCCTGTAACGACAAATTCCATGTAGTTATGATCAGAAGCACGGTTCTGCCGGGGACAAACGAAAAGGTGGGGACCATAGTCGAAGAGCATTCCGGCAGGAAACGGGGTGAGCACTTCGAGGTGGTTTCCAATCCGGAATTCTTACGCGAAGGCACAGCGGTAAAGGATTTCTATAATCCGCCCGTAACCGTAATAGGCACGGCTTCGGAGCGAGCTTTCGAAATAGCTAAGGCGGTTTACAATAAAGTAGACGCCCCGGCCCGAATGACTTCAATCGAAGTTGCAGAGACAATCAAACTGGTCAACAACAGCTTCCACGCCCTGAAGGTTACTTTCGCCAACGAGGTCGGAAGCATCTGCAAACAGCTCGGAATTGACTCGCACGAAGTGATGGATTTGTTCTGCCGGGACACCAAGCTCAATTTGTCCTCATATTATCTCAAACCCGGTTTCGCCTATGGCGGTTCCTGCCTTCCGAAAGACCTGAGAGCCCTGAGACTGATCGCTCACGATCAATACGTCAATACGCCTGTAATTAATGCAATCGAGCCGAGCAACCAATCTCAGAAAAAACGTCTGGTTGAAATGGTAACCGAGCGAGGCTTCAGAAAAATCGGAATCCTCGGGTTCAGCTTCAAGCCGGGCACCGACGACCTGCGGGAAAGCCCGATCGTGGAAGTCGCTGAAATTCTCCTCGGAAAGGGATATGATCTCAAAGTCCACGACAAAAACGTGCATCTGTCCAATCTGGTCGGCAGAAACAGACAATACATAAATGAAAAGATCCCACACCTCGAAAGAGTTATAACCGACAACCTGAATGAAGTAATAGAAAGCAGTGAACTCATAATAGTCGCCAACAAAGAAAGAGAATACGCAGATTTGCCGGAGCGTTATCCGGAGAAAGATATTATAGATTTAGTGAGGATTAACTGTGACTTCAACAAAAGCAGCAAAAACTACCGGGGAATATGCTGGTAGGATACTGATCCTAATCGAAAACGAACCGTATCCTTTTGATCAGCGGGTCCTGAAGCAGGCTACGGCGCTCAAAGAGGCCGGTTACAAAGTAACGGTTATCTGCCCTCGCGGCAGCGCTTATGACACCAAGAGGCACGAGGTCATAGATGACGTTTCGGTTTACAGGTACCGCGATTTGAAAGCAGGATCGGGTATTCTCCCGTACGCACTCGAGTTTCTATATGCAATATTCATGATGACGTTTTTGTCCATAGTCGCCCTTTTCAGAGAAGGTTTCGACGTCATTCAACTCTGCAATCCTCCGGACCTGTTATTCGTCGTTGCGCTGCCTTACAAGGTTATAGGCAAAAAGATCATTTTCGATCACCATGACTTGTCGCCGGAACTATACCTCGCAAAAGAAAACGGCAAGCCGGGAGGCATAGTTCACAAAACCTTGCTTCTGCTGGAGAAAATCAGCCTTAAAACCGCCGATGTTGTGATCTCTACCAATGAATCATACAAAACGACGGCGGTCTCGCGAGGGGGTGTAGACGCAGATCGAGTCTTCGTTGTCCGCAACGGACCGGATTTGAACCGAATCAGAAAAGTCACACCGAATCCCGACCTGAAAAAAGGAAAACAACATCTTATTTTCTACGTGGGAGTGATAGGCCAACAGGATGGCGTGGATTATCTCCTGAGATCAATCAGCAACCTGCTCCACGCCCGCAAGCGACGAGATTTCCAGGTCGTGATTATGGGCAGGGGAACCGAGCTTGACAAACTCAAAGCTTACGCCCGGGAACTGGAAATTGACGGTGCGGTGACGTTTACCGGAAGAGTGCCCGACAGCGAGCTGGCCGAAGCGCTTTCTACTGCGGATGTATGCGTCTGTCCGGATCCAAAAACCGATATGAATAACCTGTCAACCATGGTCAAGACTATGGAGTACATGGCCCTTGGAAAGCCTATCGTAGCTTTCGACCTCAAGGAAACGAAGGTCTCGGCCGGAGACAGCGCCCTGTATGCAGTTGCCAACGATGAAGAGGACTTTGCAGAAAAGATAGCCCGGCTATTGGATTCTCCCGAGTTACGGCAAAAAATGGGGAGGATCGGCAAAGAACGCATAGACAATGCTCTGTCGTGGGAATATTCAAAAAAGCATCTTTACGCAGCGTATGAAACTGCACTTGAAAAGGCGCGTGCCGCAGAGAGCAGGACACAACCTGAGATGTGATCGTATCAGGCCGCAAGGTTTGACGACGCAACCCCGATAGAAGGAAACGCAACACTGATTGACAAAAAGGCTGAGCTGTTGACTGTTTACACGTTGGATCCGTTGAGCGACACTCGTTATTCGGAGTTTATCAGGCAGGCTGCCGGCGCCTCAATCTTTCATTCTCCGGCCTGGCTCGAGGCATTGCAACGGACTTACGGATATGCGCCCGTAGCCTATACGACCTCTCCACCCGGAGAGAGCTTGAAGAATGTAATCCCCTTCTGCCGCATCGATAGCTGGCTGACCGGGCGCCGTCTGGTCTCGCTGCCGTTCTCCGACCACTGCGAGCCTTTGGTGGACCGGCCTGAGACACTTGAGGCCTTGCTGGCTGCCGTTAAAGAGGATGCTGAGAACACCGGGCAGAAATACGTGGAGCTTCGGCCTATGAAAGAGCAACCAGAGGCCGAACTGGAAAAATCCTTCACAAAAAGTGCTTCGTTCTATCTCCATCGGATCGACCTTGATCAAGATGTCGAAGGAATCTATGCCCGATTTCACAAGAGCTGCATCAAAAGGAAGATTAAGCGAGCCCGGCGAGAGGAATTGACCTGTCGCCGCGGCAGCTCCGACGAGTTGCTTGACGATTTCTATCAACTTCTTGTTTCGACCAGGCGCAAACATAGAATCCCTCCGCAGCCGCGATCCTGGTTTCGAAACGTGCTTGATTGTCTGGGTGACAATGCCGTCTTGCACGTCGCATCAGAAGGCGGACGTGCCGTTAGTGCAATTTTAACCTGCTCATGGGGCGGGACTCACTACTATAAATACGGCTGTTCCGATGACAAACGCGCTAATCTGGGCGGCATGCCTCTGCTCATGTGGAGGGCCATCAGTATCGCGAGGGAGCAGGATGCTGTGTGCTTCGATTTAGGTCGCAGCGGCATGACGAACAGC
The DNA here is from genome assembly GCA_964598225.1 of uncultured Pirellulales bacterium. GTDB lineage: Bacteria > Planctomycetota > Phycisphaerae > Sedimentisphaerales > Anaerobacaceae > SG8-4. Next base: position 3,835 of record CAZRBG010000037.1, on the reverse strand, counting down.
GGTCTGGTGAAATTCAAAGATCGTCTTGGCGCCGGTCGAACTACTCTTACCTATTTTCGCGCCCCGGCGCCAAAAACTCTCGAAGAAGATACAGAAGATCGCAAGACAAGATGTGCCGGAGCGATATTTTCAAGGCTGCCGGACAGGCTCCTGAAACTCTCAGGCAGCCTATTATACAGGCATGTGGGGTAATTAACTATATGGCATATACCGCCGGAGAACACACTCGACTGTCATGGATCGACAAGCTCTACGTTTTGAAAAAGCGTCTGTGCAAACTGGCGGCGAAATTAGTACCCGGCCTGCGGCTGAGACTATGGCTGCTCCGGGCAGCCGGAACTCAAATCGGTCGGGACGTCTATATCGGCGAGGAGTTGATAATCGTAGAAATTCTGGAAGACAGAGAAACACACGTAAAAGTGGGTGATCGAGTCAGTATCGCTCAGCGCGTTACAATCGTCACGGCGTCCGATCCAAACTATTCACGTCTGTACGACCACGTGAATGTAGTACGGGGAAAAGTGGAAGTAAACGACGACGCATGGATTGGCGCCGGAGCTATCATCCTGCCCAATATCACTATCGGAAGAGGCGCCATTGTGGGTGCAGGAGCTGTAGTGACCAAAGATGTGCCGGATTTCACTGTCGTAGCAGGCGTGCCGGCCAGACGCATAAAAAAACTGGATTTATCGTGGCAATGAGACTCCTGCCGATGGATACGGCAATTACAAATTATTACAAATGCCAGCCGCAGCTTGTCGGGTTTCGCATGCCGAGTTCTCTTCCGGAAACACCCGGATATTTTGCGCTTGGCGACGAAACGGTCTGTTTCGGTCGAACAGCGAGCGGGCAAGTCCGCTCGAATCCTGATCCGCCCCTCTTGCATGACGCATTGGCCCACTGTACATCGGCTGGGGATGTTTGCGAACTGTCTTTCGATCCCGATGAAACTGCGGATTTCTTGCGCATGGAACGATATCGACACCCGCAGCACGTCTCTCCGGCCAAACAGCTTGCTGCACGAACGATTCGCAGGAGCTATTACATGCTGCGTCCACTTCTGCCTGTAGCCCTGCGTAAATATCTGCAAAGGCGGTCCCTGGACGGTTGGGATAAAATCCGGTTCCCTCGATGGCCGGTAGATTGCACAGTCGATTCGATGATGCAAGAGTTGCTTGCGCTCGCCCTCAAAGAGCGCAAAGGAGAGCCGATACCGTTTATCTGGTTCTGGCCCGAGGGTTACCGCAGCGCCGTGATGATGACGCACGATGTCGAAACGGGTAAAGGCCTGGATTTTTCGCCTCGCCTTGCCGAAATCGATACATCCTTCGGACTTCGGTCATCGTTCCAGATTATTCCCGAAGGGCGATATAAAGCCACTGCGGCAGTACTGGAGAGTATCCGATCGCGAGGTTGTGAAATTTGTATTCACGGCCTGAACCACGACGGGCGTCTTTTCGACAATCGCGCCGAGTTTCTCACGCGAGTCAAGAAGATCAATAGGTATGCCAAAGAATATCGCGCCGCAGGCTTCAGGTCTCCAGTATTGTATCGAAATCTCGAGTGGCTTTCAGACCTGGAATTTTCGTACGACATGTCCGTGCCGAACGTCGGGCATCTCGACCCGCAACGCGGAGGCTGCTGTACGGTAATGCCTTATTTCATAGGCGATATTCTCGAGCTGCCCGTGACAACGACACAGGACTATTCACTTTTTCATATCCTCAGTCAGTATTCGACAAGCTTGTGGCGGCAGCAGATCGACCTGATACTTCAAAAGCACGGCCTGGTCAGTTTCATCGTCCATCCCGACTATATAATCTCCGAAAGACCCCTTCGGATATACCGGCGACTATTAGAACATTTATCGTCAATTCGCGAAAAGCGAAATATTTGGTTTGCCCTCCCAAAACAGATCGACGACTGGTGGAGACGAAGAAGCCGGATGGAAATTATAAAAACAAACGGCAAGTGGCGGATAAGCGGGCCCGACACCGAGCGGGCAAGGGTTGCGTATGCCAAACTGGTTAACGGCAAGGTCGTCTACGAAATTGAACAAACGCCCAAGGATACAAGCAGAAAGTGACGGAGAGCGATGCTATGCAAAATGGTGGCCTGGTGACACAAAAGATCGCGCCTGACGTCGAGCTCGGCAAAGAGGTCAAAATATATGATTTCGTGAACCTGTACGGCTGCGAGGTCGGCGACAACACCAAGATCGGCACGTTTGTCGAGATTCAAAAAGGCTCGAAGATCGGCAAAAATTGTAAGATATCCAGCCACACCTTCGTCTGCGAAGGGGTGACAATCGAGGACAATGTCTTCGTGGGACACAATGTCACTTTTATTAACGACGTTTTTCCCCGCGCGACCGCAGGTGACGGAAATCTCCAGACAGAACACGACTGGGCCTGCATCCCGACACTCGTGAAAGAAGGAGCTTCGATAGGATCGAGCGCCACCCTTCTTTGCGGCGTCACCGTGGGCGAAAATGCCGTTATCGGCGCAGGCAGCGTGGTCACCAAGAACGTCCCCGCAAACACTATAGTCGCAGGCAATCCGGCACGCAAATTGAGAAACATCAAAGACATGAAAGGCTAAACAACAATGAGAATTCCGTTCCTCGATCTAAAAGCCCAGTACGAGTCCATTCGAGATGAAATTGCTGAAGCGCTGCAGCAGGTTCTTGATAATACGGCATTCGCCGGCGGAAAATTTGTCTCTGATTTCGAGAAAGACTTCGCAGAGTTCTGCGATTGCGAGCACGCCATCGGCGTCAGCAGCGGCACATCCGCCCTTTGGACAGCCCTGTCGGCACTCGGCATAGGCCCCGGCGACGAGGTCATTACTGTGCCGAATACGTTTATAGCAACTGCCGAAGCAATAAGCTTCTGCGGTGCAACGCCGGTTTTCGTCGACGTCGATGAGCGGACATACAACATGAATCCCGAGCTTATGGAAGCCGCCATCACGCCCAGGACCAAAGCGATTATCCCGGTACACCTCTTCGGCCAAATGGCCGATATGGACCCGATCCTGGAAATCGCACGTACCCGCGAGCTTTTCGTCGTCGAAGACGCCTGCCAGGCCCACGGCGCCGAATACGAAGGCCGCCGAGCCGGTTCTATCGCAGACGCCGGGTGCTTCAGTTTTTATCCCGGCAAGAATCTCGGAGCTTATGGCGAAGCCGGCGCCGTCGTGACCAATAACGCCGAACTTGCCGAGAAGATGCGCGCATTTCGCGATCACGGCCAGACGAAGAAAAGCCGCCACACCATGATCGGCTGGAACGGCCGCATGGACGGATTCCAGGGAGCCGTACTGAGCGTAAAGTTAAAGCATCTGCCCGCCTGGAACGAGGCAAGAAGAAAAAAAGCCAAATTGTACAACCGGCTTCTGACCGATACCGATGACGTAATCACACCCGCCGAAGCCGACTATGCAAAACACATTTACCACGTTTACGCAATCCGCACCCGGAACCGCGACGAACTAATGAGCAATTTAGCCGCGGAAGACATCTCGTGCGGCATCCATTACCCCGGCCCGGTCCATCTGCAGGAGGCCTACGCCCATCTAGGTTACGGCAAAAACGGCTTCCCCACAGCCGAAAAATGCGCCAACGAGTTCATCTCCCTGCCCATGTTCCCGGAACTCACCACCGAGCAAATCGAGACAGTAGCAAGCAAAATCACCCACTTCCTCGAACGCGCCACCCCACGAGTATAAAACCAGAACTCCAAGAACTTAGTTCTTGAGGTTCGACCCCATTTCTCACGTTAGGCTTTGATGATGTTGTCCTGCTTGCCCTGATGATACCAGACGTCGCTTGCAC
>CAZRBG010000036.1:0-60726 GCA_964598225.1 uncultured Pirellulales bacterium | reverse complement strand
CCCCTGTCAAGCGAAAAAAACGAGCTTTTTCCACTTTATCGGCCTGGGCATAGTCCTTGTTGTACGATTACCCCACAAACCGTTGAGCCGAGCCAACAACCTTTGAATCCATGGATGATAATTGCATAATCTTCAGTTGCCATGCCCTCAGAAATTACATAACCAGCAGTTCACGTTTCACCATAGAGGACAGGCCAACAGTATTATGTGAGATAGAATTTGTTCACCGTATGTATTATGAATCAATAACCATGCTGGACTGGCTTGAGATGAGTAATTGTAACGTTTGCCCAAATGGGATAGGCTATCTCCATGACCAAGAAGAAAGTGAAATCAACGAATAAGAAAGACATGCTTTGGGCGGAGGCTAAACGCAGATGCCGCTTGAACAGTGAGGACATTCGTATGGCCAAAGAACTGGGCCTAAACCCCCGAAGTCTCGTCAAGAATATTCCTTCTAAAACTCAGCAGTGGAAACTGCCGGTCAAAGACTGGATTCGAGAAATGTATCAGAAACGCCAAGAGAAAGCTGCGAAGAGCAGACGTCGCAAGGAAAAAGCTTAACACGATTGCAACGGAAGGCGAACAAAATCTTTCGTATATTTCAGTTCGTCGATAGCTTTCCCGGATTTCCATTTATTCATATAAGAGAAATGGCGTTATTGAAAAACGACATAGCTATCGCTACATCGTAATGAAAACCGCAGTCAGAAAAAGCGACCGCGGTAAAAAAACAAAAGAGCTCAAATCAATCCACCGGCTCCAGAACCTTGATTGTTTTCGGAACAAGAATCTGCTGTTCGGTGATACGGTAATTCCTGCACATGTCAGCATATGTGGAGACAATATCATCGCATAGCCTGTCAAAACTCTGCACCACTTCAACGCGGTTTTGAAGCTCATTGAGTGTCCAGTCTTCAAAGTCTTCGTACATATCGACGTTCTTTCCGGGCCAGGTAAAGACCTGCATGTGCGTTTGCTTGAAATTGACTCTGGCCTCGGCATCACACCGGCCGCAAGTCCCAATTTTGCCGTCGGGCACGGACTGATAATTCTTCTGACCGCAACGGGTGCAGTAGCTTTTGTAACCACTGGGCTTGATGCCGCCCCGATACAGAACGACGTAGCCGCCGCTTCTGCCGTTGATACCTGCCTGCCATGCAAAATCATACTGCCGTGCAAAACCATCCAATAGGTCGATCAAGATGCTCTGCCATTGGTCAATTTCCAGCATGTGCCACCATGTATCTTCATCGATGTCGGATGGTTTCTTCACATGATGCAATTTGATACAGTTGGCATAGCTGGTCGATTGGTTCCAGCTGTTCATGGTGTTGTACCGGAAATGCCCCTTCAAAAAGCCAATCAAAGCCTTCCTGGACCGTCTATCCACGTGCTTGTAGTACATATTCTTTCACCTCCAAATAATAAGCTTAGCGATAGCCGTTTGAGGTCTATCGCTAAGCTTTGTTTCCCTTAACAACCGCCGACACTCAATTCCGAAGCCAACAGATTCACCTGGATGTTCTCCCAATAAGACCCACAGATGAATAGCAAAGTAATGATTCTATAATTGCATTTTGACGGAGCTATCGCTGCGTCGGGGCAAAAAACCGCGACCAGAAGAATCAGCCGCGGAAAAAAGAAGGGAGAAGTGACTAAACACCGACCTTGATCCTTTCGATTGCCGAATCCGGTACAATGTTGGTAGGTGAAAAGACTCTTTGTGCATACTTGACGACATGCCGTGGCAAATCAGTCGATGCAGGAAATTCTGCTTCCTGGACCATGAGATCAGCGAAGGCTTCGTGGATGTACCATGTAGGATCCAGCCCATGATCGAGTCGATTCGAATACCATTTCTTAATCGACGCAAAAGTTCTCGGGCTTGTATGTCGGATAATCTCAAAGACGATGTGATACACCTCTTCGCTGAGTACTCGGCTTTGACTGAAGCCCGGGCCATAGACTGTAATCCTGATTCGCCCAGTATCGGAGTCAATTGATGCAGATCCCTGGATGACGGGCCGTTTACCTTGTCTCTTAATCTCTGCATACCATTTCTCTCCACGTGACTGAGTGGCAATATTCTGCGATGCAGCAAGTGAACTGTCGTCGAACACCAGGATGCAATTCTCAACGACCCAAACCTTCGACGCTGCCGTATCTGTTGACTTGCTGCCGTTTGATTAACGGCGACTCAGGCACAACTATGCCTTCACATATCCCGAAACTTGTTTGTTCATTCATGCTGAACACCTCCGTCTTTTCGACAATCTCTGTGGAAAAGACGGAGTGGAAGAAATTATCAATTAGGTCGTGGAGTCCGCCTTCGACCCTAATAGCAAGAGCCAGTGTAAAGTCTCTCATTATGAATCCTGGCTCTCCCTATTAGATGAGAAGGCCGAAGCACGGCCTTGATTTTGGGGGCACTTTCTGGCTGGGACTGGACGTCGTGCGAACCGCTTAAGGGATTTTTGATTTTCCGCAGGGATATGGATAGGGGCGAATACGTGCAGCCCGAAGAATTGAAAATCACAAATTCCAATTTGCTGTTCGGACAGCGTTCAGGCCCCCGAAAGTGGTTCCAAAATCAACTATTTCCAGGATTCTTAAACCAAAGGGGTTTAAGCCTTAGCCAAATGTAACAGGAATAAGAATTCACGTACATATGCCCAAAGAAAGAAGAAAGAAAGCGGTCCTGACGATGAACCGCCGCCAAGTAATCAAATCACGCCATCAAGTATGGGCTCTTCAGCCACATTACTGTTGCTGTTGTCTGAGCTGCTGCTCTGGGTCTCGACTATTTTTTCAAATGCCTTGCCAAGGCAATAGATGGCCAATGGTATCTCATTGCGGCTGAAGCTCATCGATGACTTCCATTCGCCGCTGTCTTTGTCCTTGTATCTGCGTTGTACCGACGCCTTCAAGACCTGAATGGTCTGGCCTCGAACCTGGATGTCGTTTCGCCATAGGGCCGCGGATACCTGTCCTGCCCTGAACTTTGCCACTGGTGTCTGTCCTGTCATTTTGGTTTTCCTCCTGACCCATCGTCAAACGCGATGGGCCTTCTTACCAGTCAACAGTAAGAAGGCCGTCGTAGAATATAAGCTTTATAGAAACGCAGTATGCATATTCAGGCAGCAGGCCGGAATAGCAAGCAAGGATTGAAGGGCCGCGGAGGCGAGCCTGCGAGCCTCAGCGGCCAAAGAAATCGAAACATACAGCCGCTGCAAAACCGAGCCAAAAAAGAAAATTAGGCCGGTCAGCTGCCGGCACGCAGCTGCTCGGCCATCCTGATTTGCTCGATGGCCAACTGAGCCTCAGCTAACGCAGCCAGCTCTTTTTTGACACACCTCTGCTCGTAACTCGACAGGCACTCATCCAGACCGTACCAGGCAAGTAAATCGTCAATAGGCAGAATCTGTCCGAACTGGTCCGTAGGCAAGTTGCCCCGGCTGCGGATGAAATCCACAATTTTCCATATCTTATGTTTGTTCATTTTGTCAACTCCGGCTGAATCGCTCATGCGGCGGTTCACCCGTTTTATAGTGAACCGCCATAGGTCTAAGCCAAGGCTCGTTAGCAGACCCTTCGATATTATCTTTAGGCCGTAAGGCCGACCCTGAAGGCAGAAAGGTTTACGATAAAGGGTCTGCGTGGGCCGGAGCGAAAAGCAACACCCCTGAGAGCAATCCGTTCGAGCCATAGCACTCAACATAACCAGGTGAACACAGTCTGGATAACTATTGCAACCGGAGCGGAGAACAACCATGTTTGCTGCGATTGTTCCCCGTTTATAAAATCGAGGGTCGGCCGCTGAGGTGGCGCGGGAGAGCTATCCGCAGTTCGAAACGGATAAAGCCATATTCAGAACTGGACGTTACACTGACATGGCCAGCCCATGGTCATAAGCAGATGCATAAAACTTGCAAAGCTGTATTGTGTCAGGTGCTCTACAAACGGCTTACCGTCAGGTCGTATACACCAAATGCGCAATCGACAGGGCAAGTTACAATAGCACCATCAGTTAGCACACCGCAGCATCCATTGGAGTACGAAGGATTTTGTCCAGTTAGGGAGAAGGTTGTATATCCACTGAAGGAGAGTCGCGCAGGAGCATTCAGAAACAGAAGAAACAGCCGAGGCAGGCAGGGCAATTTACCAATGGCATACACGATTCTCGGAAGGATACAGCCAGGCTCGATCTGTTCAGACGACTTGCCGGAGCGTTTTCGTGTAACTGGAACCGGGACATATCAAATTTATATATATTCGACTTTCGTAACTTTTGGTAAAGCTCTTTCGTGTATGACTTTAGGTGGGTTTAGCCTGTAGACTTTTGTAACTTTTTAAGGCCTTCTGAGCGGACTTACGTAACCTTTTCGGAGACTTTTGTAACTATTGGGGGGTACTTTCGTAACTTTTCTTGCGACTTTCGTAACTTCTTGCGGTACTTATGTAACTGTTCTCTCGGCCCGCACAGCCGCCATCCGGCGCAATGTTCGCTGCCCGAAGAAAACCCGCACCAGCGCGGCAGCTCCCGCCCCGGGCCGGGGCCAAATGGAATACTGATCTGACTCAGCGAGCCAATCGGTGCCGGGGCGGGAGTTATGTTGATCTCAACATGGGAGTAAATTTCCACTGGAACTTGCCCGGATATATATAATATATATTCTTAGCTCTATAACTTACTACTACACAAAGACGACGCTTATAAATCTTCTTAAGGAGGCTATTGCGAAAGGTGATTCACCGGGCAGTGAGAACAGATTCGCAACCGAAAGACAAGACACCTCGCACAAGCAGTCCTGCATTCTCCACTGGAAACGCGCTCTGGGGGTGTTGCACCAGGAGAGATGTTGAATTAGGGATCAATTCCCCACTCTGAACATTCGTTTTGACCGAAACATTTTTATAGCAGTACTTCCAGTGGACGCATATGGAGGTGATTTTCCAGTGGAGCCAACGAGAGTCCGCAGCAGGATCCTCAGCCAGATCCAGCATATGGTAGGCTGTGCAATCATAAAAGACCGACGGTTCCTGGATGATGAACAGCTCATAAGGGCAGAGCAACTGGCAGTGCTCGAAGAAATATTCAACGCCAATGTCCGCGACACCGAGATCCGGGAACTCAGCAGCCATTTCGCCGCTATACTTCGAGGCGATCATCCCTGTCATCTGGCTATCTGGGGCAAGACCGGAACAGGCAAGACGCTGACCTTGAGTTACTTTTTGAACCTGCTGTCAGAAATGTGCGCCGGCCAAAACATACCGATACGACACGAACATCTGGATTTGTCCAATCCAAGGCCGTGCTTTAGAGCTCTGAACGATCTGGCCTGCTTGCTCAACGCCAGCAAGCGATACCAAAAGGGAATATCCCTGGAAGAGATGATGATTCGGATAGAGACCACGCTGGCCGATTATCAGGGCTATTTGATTCTATTTATCGATGAGGTGGACAACATCCGCCGCGACAAGGACAATTTCATGACCTTTCTGGTGCGAAGGCTCCCACAGAAGATACCTGCTAAACTGATCCTGGTGCTCGTGTCCAACCGGCTGGATTGGCCGGAGCATCTGGATCCAAGAGTCAAATCATTCCTGAAGCTCAATGAACTGATCTTCGAGCCATACGATGCTGTTGACCTGCAGCATATCCTGAGAATCCGGGTGGAGAAGGCATTGCACCCCAAGGCAGTTGAAACCGGTGTGGTTGAAAAGATCGCAGCCATGGCCAGCCGCGATCATGGCGATGCCCGTAAGGCTGTCGCGCTTCTGGCAAAAGGTGCGTACCTGGCGGAAAAAGCGGGCAGCAAAATTACACTCGAGCTGGTTGATAGAGCGGCAACTGAACTGGACCAGGACCGTTACCTTACGCTGCTTCGATCGGCGCCGCCGCAACTCCAGGCAGCCGTGGGAGCCGTGGTAGAAGCCACATGTAAGAGCGAGCATGGTTCAATAGGTACCGGAGAAGCGTATGATGCCTATAGAAGGTTCTGCAAAAAAGCCGATATGCGGCCGCTGACGGGACGGGCGTTTGGAGACCTCATTTCGGAGCTGGATATCTACTCGTTGCTGCGCAGCCGCGTCCTGTCCCGCGGCAGATACGGAAGAACGCGGGAGATCATACTGGATCTACCTTCAGAGCTGATGGATAGATTGTACATTCAGGTTTTATCGAATTTCGGAATCAGGGGGCAGTCCATTCGAAAGGAGCTAATCGACCAAGGTCGGTCTGGGGCAGGGCGGGCAGTTTGACACGATGTTCAGTCAATCCCAGGAGACTCTCGGGCCGGCCAAAGCTCTGCCCAAATTCATTGGTCGTCACTTCTACAAAGCCCTCTTGTCTGAGACCACGGACCCTTTTCCGCACTGCGTGCCTGTTCTTCTGCAAAACAGTTGCGAGCTGGGACATGGTAAGAATCCGATGATCCGCAAGGTGCTCGAGAGTCCTGAAGTCGCTTGCTCGCAGTTTGAACGTCATACATATACCTCACATGTCCAGTGTGAACATCATTCTGCACTTTCTTTGCCCTCAGTTATAGCGGCAGAATGGCTCCTCTGGTTTCAGGTGACTACAAGAGGACTCACTTTTCTTTTAAGCCACAAGAACACGGATTCTTCACGATATTAATGCGCAGATGAAAAGATGACAGGAATACTGCCGCTTTTGCTTGCGAAGTAGAAGAAAGACAGAATTAGCCAAGTAAACGTCCGTGAGGCGTGAAACGGAAGCAGCGAAATGAATTCAGATAACGACCAGCCTCCATGCGAACATGTCCCAACGATGATTCTCGATAATTCTGAGTTGATGACTGAATCTGAACTAATTCAGTTTCTCAGGATACCTGAGATCAGCAGTTCTAATGACTATCATAATGTCATTGAGCACCTGAAGAAATTCCGAGGTTTGCCAAGAATCCATATATGTCGCAAAGCTTTGTACCCTAGAAAGGTCGTTTTGGAATGGATAGAAAAAGAAACAAATTTCGGGAAATAGAACTTGCGCTTTAGTTTGTGGTCGAGTATGATCCGGTTCATATCGTGTGAGCTGAACCGGCATCAGAAAGGAGGTAATATGAAACAGTTGGTGAAGCTCAATAAGCGGCCACGGTGTGGTGGTCGGGAATTTACCTATGCCCTGCGTTATACAGGTGAAGATGGGAAACGAAAATGTGAAAGTCTTGGTCATACAAATCAGCGAAAAGCTGAAAGACAACGTGCCCAAAAGGAAAGAGAACTCAGAATGGGCTACACTGAGCCCGACACCATGAGGCTCAGGGAGTTCACAAAAGACAGCCTGGCAAGGACAGGAGATCAGATCAGAGAAAGTACAAGACGTATAGCTGAAGCAGCTATGAATGATTTCATCAGAACAATCGGAAATGTTGATTTTCAGAGTGTCACACTGGCACATGGTGAGCTTTATAACCAAGCATGTCTTGATCGTGGCAATAGCAGCGCAACAGTGTCAAAAAAGCTTCGAGCCATAAAGAGGTTATTCAAGCTTGCAGTCAACCGGAAGCAGCTCGATGAAAACCCGTTGCAGCATATCGCCGTACCGAAATCACCCAAAAAGAAGATCAATATTTATGCTGATGACCAGTGCAGGCAGATTCTTAAGGCTGCCCAGCAATATGCTGTCAAAAGCGACTTGAAAAGATCTCTGAAATGGGATTTGTTGATCACAGTGGCTCTAGCCACTGCGATGAGACGGGCAGAGCTTCTTAACTGCACCTGGGGAGATGTTGATTTTGACGCACAGACGATCGAGGTAAATCCCAAGCAGAACACAAAGGTAACTTGGGAATGGCTGGTCAAGGATGCTGACCACAGAAATCTCCCATTGACGGAGGAAATTGTTCAGATGCTCGCGGATCACCAAGCTCAGCAGCCGGAAAGATATCCTTATGGTTTCGTTCCTGTAGCAAGATACGATTACATTAAGAATGTTCTCAGGGCGAAAGGAAAGTGGACCCTCACGGATTCTCGGCTCAAGGTCGTAAATAACTTTCGGCGACAGTTCAATAATATCCTCAGAAAAGCGGGTGTTAATAAGGGAACCTTCCATGATTTCCGTCGGACAGCCATAAGTATGTGGCTTGCCAACGGCATGAGTGAACACGATGTAATGGTCCTTGCTGGGCACGCTAGTTTTTCAACAACCCACAAGTTTTACCTTGCCGTAGCGGATGATCTAGTCCGCCGTGCAAGGGTTGCGACCACCCAAGGCCTGCGTCAAAAATTGGTACGTTTTGGTACGCCTGCTTCTGGAGGCTAAAAAATGGTTGACAGCATGTTTGGGAAGTTGTTATATTGTCGTGACTTAGGATTTTTGGGGAGTGTAGCTCAGTCGGTAGAGCAACGGCCTTTTAAGCCGTAGGTCCTGGGTTCAAGTCCCAGCGCTCTCATTTTTCTCTTCGAACTATCATTGCTTTGGGTGTGTTGCGTTGCGGGATCATCCGATAGAGGGAAGTCTGAGGCCGTCGAGTGAAAGGAATTTTCCGAGATTCTGCACGGCTTCCATGAAACGATGGTAGTCCACAGGTTTGACCATGTAGCAACTGCAGCCCAGGTTGTAGGATTCTTCGATCATGCTCGACTCGCTTGTCGTGGTGAGCATTATAACGGGTATCTTGCGGAGCCTTTTCTCTTCCTTCATTTTCTTTAGTACGTCCAGTCCGTCTACCTTGGGCATCCGCACGTCGAGTAGCACGATGTATTGTTTTGTCTCGTCCAGGTGTGGCCCGTCACCGGCTTTAAGCAAGAAATCCAGGATTTGCCGGCCGTCCTTGAACTGGAGAATATCGTTATTAACGCACGCTAACCACAGATTCTTCTTTATAAGCTGGAAGTGGCCGGCGTCATCTTCCGCGATTAAAACGACCATGTCTTTATTCATAGGCAACTGATCCCCGGCTATCTGAGCGGTGTTATCTTTACAACCGAAAGGAAGCTCCCAATCTTCTTTATACTATCTTCGAAGATTTCACCTTCGGCGGGCTTGACTACGTAAGTACAGCACCCGAGATCGTAACAATGATCGATTGTCCATGGATCGTCTTTCTCGGTCAACACGACGACCGGAATCTTGCTCAGCATATTATCCGCCTTGATCTTTTCAAGTATTTCAATACCGCTGACATCTGGAAGATCAATATCCATAAACAGTATGTATTCCCGGCCATCTAATTCTCCGTTCGTTTTCTGAGTAATTTCATAGAGAAAATCAAGACTTTGCCGACCATCGGCAAGATGCATTATATTGTTATTAACGCCTGCACGCAGTAGACCGTTCCTTATCATGTTGAAATGTCTCTCGTTTTTTTCGGAGATGATGATAACGCCGTCTCTTTTCATATTATCTCTTTTCGTGCGGTTTTTCGGGACCTTTATACACCCGGCAGGGCTACGACGAACTTGCTGCCCCTTCCGGCTATGGATTCGGCCCATATCTTACCATTATGCCTGTCGATTATACGTTTGACTATAGCCAAACCGATCCCTTCGCCTTGCCTTCCGGCCGGATCGAGCTGGTAGAATATCTCGAATATTTTGTCCAGGTGATCGGGGTCTATTCCTATCCCATTGTCTTGCACACAGTAGATGCTCTGATTTCTTCGTCTTCCGGCGTGGATACGGATATGACCGGGCCTTTCAGGACTCAGAAATTTCAATGCGTTAGTCAGCAGATTTGTAAATACTCGATTTATCTGCGAAGAATCCCCCAGGCAGGGCGGCAGAGTCTCGGTTTCGACCTTCGCACCGGTATTCTCTATTTGGTATTCCACGCTTGCGACCACTTCGGCCATCATTTTATTCATGTCTATCACTCCGATGTTGACTGCCGCAGTGTTAAGGCGACAAACGTCCAGGAGTCCCGACAATAGCGAATCCATTTTCTTGATGCTTGTCAAAATAAATTCCAAAGATTCAGGTATATCTTTATTGAGAGCTGTGTCCACAGCTTTTTCTATATTTGCATCCTTTTTTTCTCCAGACAGGGCCGATCTTACAGAATTGCAACTCTCTAAAAGCTCGTGGCCGAATCCCTGAATGTTGACCAGAGGCGACTTTAAATCGTGAGAAGCGGCGTACAGGACAGCCTCAAGCTCCTTGTGCTTGTCCTCAAGTTCCCTGATCAAATTGCTGCGAGCCTTTTCCGCCCGCTTGCGAGCGGTGATGTTCAGTACGCTGCCGCGTGTGTTTACCAAATTGCCACTCTCGTCGAATCGGGACGAAGCGTTCAAGACAACCTCAATGCGGTATCCGTCTTTGTGGGCAAGAGTGTACTCGAGATTCTTGGCCTGGCCCTTTGTGGTTATGTCGTACCACTGCTTCTCAAACTGTTGCTTCTGCTCCGGCACTATCAGGTCCGTCCACTTTTTCTTTCCGACTACCTCGTCTTTTTCATACCCGAGCATGTCCAGTTCGGCCTGGTTGATATCGATTAATACCTGGTCCGGCCCGACTATATGGAAACCAATGGGCGCATTGACGAAGAAATCGCTGAATCGCTCTTGAGTTTCCTTAACAGCCTGTTCGGCGAGCTTTCGATCGGTAATATCGTAAGCTATAGCGTATGTAATGCCCCTCTCCACAATCGGACGGGAAGCCCAGGAGAGCCATTTGTACGAGCCGTCCTTGCACCTGTATCGATTCTCAAAGCCGAAAACCTGCTCGCCCAGGATAAGGTTTTTTTCCACGACCGCTATGGTTTTTTCTTTGTCGTCGGGGTGAACGAAATCGAGATAAGGTTTGCTGAGCAGTTCCTGTCGGGAATATCCGAGCGTCTGTTCGAAAGAATCATTGACCTTCGTGAAATAGCCGTCAAGCGTGGCCACACAGATCATGTAGCCTGTCATGTTGAAGAATTGTTCGATTTCCTCTTCCGTGCGTTTTGGCTCGGTCAGATCCTCTGCCACCTCGATGAATCCGGTCGGCGTTCCGTCTTCTGAAAAAAGCGGAAACGCCTGCACGCGAAGCGGAAAACGGCTTCCATCCCCACGCACTCCTTCGGCTTCGATCTTAGCAGGTCTGCCGGTTTTTATCGCTTCGTCTCCCGGACAATTGGAACAGGTGTCTCGAATCCCTTCGAACATCTTGTAGCATTTCTTGCCGACGAACTCCGAAGGGTCCAGATTGAACATGCTGCCTACGGCGGAATTGACTATGACAATGTTGTGGTCGATGTCCACGTGAGCAATGCCGATACCAATATTGTCGGCAAGCGTACGATATCTCTGCTCACTTGTGCGTAGCTGTTCAATACCCATCTTACGTTCGGTAATATCTCGAACGAAAGCACAGTTATATTCTCTCGTTCCGTATTTCAGATAATTGACGGTGATTTCTACAGGAAACGTCTTGCCGTTTTTTCTGCGATGAAGGGATTCGAAAGTGAATGATCCCCGGCGTTGCAATTGTTGCCAATGGTCTGCCCATGCCTCTTTTGGGAAGTTCGGATCGATGTCGTGCACCGTCATAGACAGAAGCTCCCGGCGGGAATATCCCAGCGCGCGGCAGGCTGTCTCGTTCACATAGGTAAATCGGGCATTTGCCGTCATCCAGTAGATTGCCTCTGCGGCGTTATCCAGACAATACTGGGTGATCTTAAGCTGATCAGGTGCATTGTCAAGCTTGCCTGTATCGCTTATCATCAACTCTTTTTCAGATTGACCGTGCTTTTGGGAATCAGCTTTTGCTCGTAAATTTTTCATTTTCATGGCCTGAATCTCCTGCCTCCGCCGAACGGCCGAATTCCATTTGAACTTATGCAAACGGATTTATTTTATCAGCTTGACGCTATCAGTGCGACAGGAAATACTCAGCAAAGCGCGTCTGCTTATCGCGCCGTTTTATTAGCGGACGATTTCCACTAAGGCTTCGCACCAATGACGCAGATCCCACCCGGCAAACGCCACGTCACAGGTAATGACTTTCGGACTCTCTGAGACGTTTGGCGGCACTGTTACTCTGAAACGCATATCGGATTCCTTGAGCGGTTCTACAGTTGCGGAAATCTTTTCAGGCATCAGCCGAAATCCATCGGGAACATTCGGCCTGACTGTGAATATTTCAGCGGCGTTTGAATGGTTCACGATCTTGACGGTGATTTCGATCGTCTGACCCTGCTCTGCTCGTTGTCCGTAGGGGTAAATCCTTACCCATCGTTCGTCAATTCCGTAATTTGGCTCGTTCCACGGAAAAAGATCCGCCATGATCGCTTTTCGCTTCATCAGTACGTTCGACATGTGTCCGATCTGAGCCTTGTCATAGCGGAATGGCTCGACTACGTGTTGATTTACGAGCAAATAATCCTGCGGCATCTTTTTCAGAAAATCTAGGCAATAGAAATATCCCATTTGCTCGTGGAGGAAATTGCGATTGAGCAGGCAATAATCATCTATTCCCGATGGAGTGAAGGAATCGCCGATGAAGAAAATCTTGCCGCCATTTTTTCGCTCGGCGAGCAAAGCACCGTGATACAGGGTTTGTCCGGGGAAAAAGTAGGAGGTCAATTCGAATTCCTTCCAGCGCATTTTCTGACCCTCGGCAAGAGGCGCGAGGTTTGAGATCGGTTTGTGCGTCAGACACGGAAGCCGATAAGCACCCGGACGCTCGAGTATGTCCGCTAACTCCCGGCAGCTATAAACAGGGCAATTGAACTCCTTAACAGCCTCACCGACGAAGTTTGTGTGGTCGTTGTGATAGTGAGTTATGTAGATCCCGTCTATTGTCGATACCTTGCCGGCCTCCATCAGCTTGCCGATTTCGTCGATGATGGCTTTTGAACCACAGTCGATCAGGAATCCCGATCCGTCTTCAGATACAATCAGTCGAGCGTTGCGAATTGGAATAACCCACTCCGGCGGCTTTTGTTTCACCACCGTGGCGTACGGCATCCAATCGACCCGCTCAGGCGATCCGAGTGCTCGCCTGGCGAGCGTATCGTAGCGGTCCTTGAAATACCAGTGTCCGGCGTTGATCGACAGGTAATTCGCGTATGCAGCTTGTACTCGTTCTATCAGGAGCCTTACGGCCGATTGAGGTTCCTCAATGGCGGGGCCGCGCGCCGGGATCAAGATATCCGGCTTTCGGTCGAGCACCTTCCGCAGGCTTGCGATCAAATCGCCGATTCGTCCGGCGTAACCGTGATAGCCGCCGATTCTCGCCCCTGCGACTGCATCCTGAAGGCTGTAAAGGTCCATTATTTGCCCGTTGCCGTATATCAAGTCCCCGACAAAGCCGTACCTGCGCCCGTCCACGTCGAGAAAATATGAGACCGAGCCTCGCGTATAACCCGGCGTATCCGTCACTTGTATGGAGATGTCCTTCCATTCGATTGTGTCGCTTTCCCATACCGCACGACTAACTTGCAGGGGCTTTATCGGTATTTTCGTACTCTGCTGTCTGGTGTCGTGGAATCTTTTCTGAACGAATTCCGACCAGAACCGGTCGGTTTCGGTGAATTGCTCAACTTCATTTTTGGGAACTATGGCTTCTGCCCCGCCTTCAACCAGCCTGCGTCCGGCCCAAATGACGTCGCGCCGGCTGTGTGTGAAGAGAACCTTGTCGGCTTTCTGCAAATGCTGCTCGGGGTCTCCGTAAATCACGAGAGACCGCCCGTCTTGTCTGATAAAGACCCCGTTTACCGGCCCCTCGCAGACTGTTACATGCGGACTCAGTTTCCGAATGCTGCTTGCGTCTGACTTGACGGAGAAGATCACAAGTAATATGAATATCGAGGCAAAACCTTTTCTCGGCATAGTTAATCTCCCGATGCTGCGATACATGTCCTATCGCACAAAAAAACGCGACCCGAGGTTGTTCGAAACTCCAACATGGGATTAAGTATATTGGAACAATCGCCTTGGGGCAAGGCCCGGAGATGCCGCTTTTTTGCTTGAAAATCTCCGTGTGCAGCATTAATATTTATCGCAGACTACATTAGATAAGGTTATGCAATTGTAAAGAGAGGTTGGTCTTCGTGCTTAATCGAATTAGAGACGATTTCCGAGTTCCTGCATCAAAAGCGGTGTTGGTTTTTACGCTCGTAGCGACTCCATTTGTCATTTCAAGCAGGGCCGCCGAATTCTCGACGTGTACCCGAATATGGGATACCGGCGAACCTTTGGCCAATGAGAGAGACCTGACGAGCAGGGCGGGTTGGAAACTCGTTCCTCATAACCTTTTTTCCCTTGAGTCGGACCCGGCCGCGGCCGCTTCGGACCCCGGCTATTATGGCTGCGAATACTCATTCCGGGCCGATGCGGTCGTGGAGAATGAGCATTTAATGGCTGTCTTCCGGTCGAAAACCGGCAGGGTGGGGGTCTACTCAAAGCCTGTCCCGAGCGCAGCCGAGGGAGCAGATAGAAACAGGAAGATATTCGAGCTTGCGGTCGGGGGCTGGGATTCGGCAGGGATAACCAGAATAGATCGTTACAGGCTGATGCGTAACACTGGTAACGATGTGGTGTTGGAGGTGTTCTACCGGGGCGCCGACGATGCCTCTGTTATTTTCGTTTTCGATGGGACCGAGATCGTGGAGATAAGGCCAGGGGCAAATGTTAATGGTTTGAGAATTTTCAGTTCAATGCAACACGGCGTTGTGCCTGACTTTATAGGCGATGATCTTGTTTACGATCCTGAACGATATCCCTCGACGAAATTGCTCTCCATGCCTTCTGAGAATATGTTTCTTGGCTTGTTAGATGGTGAGAATGATATTCTGGTTATCACCTGGCCTCATGGCGAAGTAAAGGTGGGACTGACGCTGGGCAGCGGACAGGCGGGAAGGCACACAATTGAGTCTTTCAATTATTTAAACTACGCCGACGACGGCAAGAGCCTCTATCTGGCCGTGCTGAGTGCTGCCGGAATCTGGCACGAGGAGCAATTGACGCCTTCTTATCTGGAAAAGGACATTGCTATCGGTTGGAAAAGGCCTTTCCGGGCGAAATGGACGACACAGTTGCTGGAGGCCGGGGTCAGGACAACCTATACATTCAGGGAGAACAAAGCAAAAGTCTGGCGCGGCGTCACCGGGCACTATACGTACCCGGTTTGGTTCGACGGCCGAGACGGCTATTTTCGATTGAGTAAGAAGATTCCGCCCAAGGGCCGGTCCGTCATTTATTGCCTCGAAGGCAAGCAAACGCCCGCCTCGATCACGACTCCTGTGGACATACTGAAGCGGACTTTGGGCAGGCAGGCGTGCGAAAGCATACTCGATTTTCCGGGCCGGGCGCTTCGCACTCATCACAGGCGAGGCAAATGGGGTGTGCATCGGGCCTGTACGTGCGGGTGCACCGAGGCAATCGAAGCGGTCTTCAAGGCAGGAGAGGAGGTTCAGAAGAAAGAGTACGTTCTCGGTGCCGTAGACGATATGCTTTACTTCGTCAGACGCCACGTCGAAAGAATCGACGAGTACCGAGAGTTTGCCGACGATATGATACACTTTCTGGCTGCCGCGAGAAGAAATTCCCCAAGTTTGAAGCCGTACCTGGACAAAATGCAGGCGATAGTCGAGCAGATCCCGCAGGAATACGAGAGAAGCAGGGAGAACATGAAAACCCTGGACTATGCCTTCGGATTGGCTCGCGAGACTAAGGCCCTCACAAGAAGCAAAGCCGAGGGGAATCTTTCAGCCTGTCTGGAACTGGGCAAAAAATGGAGGTCCATGGGCGGCGCTCAGGATAACGTAATCGGCGCCTACCACAGCATTACGCGGAAACTCGCTCAGGAAGCCGGCTATCTCTGTGCCGATCATCCTGAAGCGGTTGAAGTTGCTGAAGAGATCAGAAGGCGTTGCAGACAATGCCTGAGAAACGCCGACGGTTACGAAATATGGCCTGACTATTGATGAGGGAGCCAACGGCAATGCATAAGCGAAACACGTTTAAGGTTCTGTTTTGGACGGTGATGTTTGTTCTCGTGACGGCGGCCGGTCCGGGCGCAGCGGCTACACGGATTTGGGATACGATGTCGCCGGTTCCCAATGTAGAAGTCCTTGGAAGCCGGAGCGGCTGGAAAACCGTCCCCACCGAGGCTGAAAAGTGGCGCGGGCCGGAATATTACAATCCGGAAAACTACAGCCTGCGGTACTCGTTCAAAGGCGATGCGGCAGTAGAAAATGAACAACTGATTGCGGTGTTCTCTTCGAGACAAGGAAAGGCCGTAATATATTCCAAAGTCGATCGCACAGTTAAGAAAGTGGAAATCGTTCCCCTCGAGTTGGAAGCCAAAGCGGCAAAAATCGACCGGGTCGAGGTGCTGCAGAATTCCGGTGATGAAGCTGTGCTGGATGTAGTGTTTTCGGGCGAGAAGGAAGGCGAAAAACTGGCGATAGTCTTTTCCTTCGGTACTGACAGCATCATCGCAATCGATCCGTCTGAACGTACTGGCGGGATAAGCCTGCTTAGTCCGATCCGTTACGGCGTGCTTCCCGATTTCCTTAGCGACGATCTGATTTACGATCTGCAGGAATATCCTTCGCTCGAGAAACTTCACATTCCTACCGGAAATGTATTCGCTGGATTGCTGAAGGGCGAGAACGACATGCTGACCGTTACATGGCCGGCGGGAAAACAGCGAGTGCGGCTGATCCCGAACGATAAGAAGCGACAGCCTCGCATGGTAGAATCCATCGAAATTGAAACCGACGGCAAGAGCGTGTTTCTGGCCGTGTTGAGCGCTCCGGGTATTTGGCATGAAGAAGAGTTGAAGCCGTCCTATCTGGAAAAGGATATTTCCATAGGCTGGAAAAGGCCGTTTCCAGCCAAATGGATAACCCAGTTGCTCGAAGACGGCGTCAAAACCACTTTCACGTTTCGAGAGTACAGACCTGATAATTTCTGGCGCGGCGGTGTGGGATTTTATCCGTATCCCGTCTGGTTCGAGGATGGGACTACTTTTTACCGTCTTGGCAAGAAAATACCGCCAAAGGGCAAATCCCTCATATATTGTCTGGAGCGAAAGGGCACCCCGGCATCGGTTACTACTCCCGTTGATATAATGAAAGCGACTCTGGGCGGAGAGCTTTGCCGCGATATGCTCGATGCCGAAGGCCGTCGCCTGCGCTCACATGTGAGGAAAGATGCCGTCATCGGCGCCGCGACCTGCGAAGTTACAGATGGGATGCAGCCGGTCTTCGAGGGGGGTGAGGAAGTAGCCGGAAGAGAGTACATCCACGGAGGCGTCGAGGATATGGTGTATTTCATCGCCCGGCAAAGACAAAGGGTAGAGGAGTATCAGGATTTTGCCGGCAGTATGGTCAAGTATCTCGATAGGACGAAAGATGCCAGCCCCGAGCTCAAGTCGTTTATCGAGAAGATGAGGGCTATCACGCTGGAGATAACTCAGCACTACGACCGTCAAAAGGAGAACATGAAGACATTGGCGTACGTCGACGGGCTGGCCCGTGAAACCAAAGCCCTCACCCTCAAGAAGGATCCGGGAAATCTGGCGCGCTTCAATGATCTCAAGATGAAGTGGCGGGGCGTAGGCGGAACGCAGGACGACCTTGTCCGAAAATTTCACACTATCACGAGAAAGCTGCTTCAGCAGGCCGGTTACGAGTGTGTTGGCCGGCCCGAAGCGATTGACGTTGCCGACGAGATCAGGAGGCTTTGCAAACGGTGTATGCGAAATCCCGACGGCTACGAGATATGGCCGGATTATTGAACACTCTAAGCGATTATCTGAATTACGAGAAGGAGTTGTAAGATTATGAAGCATCACGTTGTTGCCGTATTGTTGCTTGCGATATTAGTTAATGGCTGCAAGCGAAAGGCCCCCGAGGAAGATGCGAATGCGCCCGCGCGAGACACCGAGCAAGCGACATCCGACTCCGGCATGGAGATGGTCTTGATCCCGGGCGGACGGTTCGTAATGGGCGATTCCGACGAGATAGATGCGCCGCCGCATGAGGTCCTCCTGAGTCCGTTCTATATGGACAAGTATCTCGTAACTCAGGCCGAATTCGAGAGAGTGATGGGAGAGAATCCGTCCCGCTGGAAGGGCGGCGAAAATCCCGTCGAGCAGGTGCGCTGGTCCGACGCGGTGAGATACTGCAACAAGCGATCTGAGCTTGAAGGACTTCACCCGTGCTATGATCTCAAAACGTGGCAGTGCGACTTCGAGGCGGACGGCTATCGACTTCCGACCGAGGCCGAATGGGAGTACGCCTGCCGGGCGGGTACGAAAACGGCTTATTATTTCGGCGACGACGAATCAAAGCTGGCCGATCATGCGTGGTTCGAGGACAACGCCGGCGGCAAGCCCCATCCGGTCGGCGAAAAGCCGGCCAATCCCTGGGGCCTGTACGACATGCACGGCAATGTCTGGCAGTGGTGTAATGACCTTTACCAGGTTGACTACTATCAGCAGTCACCAGAAAAGGATCCTCGCGGCCCGGAGACCGGCGAGACCAAGGTAGTCCGCGGTGGCGCGTGGAAATTCAGCGCCGAAAGCTGCCGTTCGGGATACCGTTACAACGAAAACCCCGGCTACGCCGACGTCTGCTTCGGCTATGACATCTACGGCTTTAGATGCGCCAGAAATGCGCCGGATGACGCCCAATAAAAGCCTGCTCCACGTGGCGAGGGCGGAGCCTGTCCCGAGCTTGTCGAGGGAATGCCCGCGACACGTAACCAACCCAATGTTTTTCGTATCAGTCAAGCGCGGGCTGCCACAGGTACAGGAATTGACTTTCGCCCGAGGTCAGCCAGTCGGGCAGATCGATATTTATCAGCGGCTCCAGCCCCTCGGCGTCGGCGGAAGCTGTGCCGTATACGTTCGGCTTGTACCCTGTCGGCCGGTGGTAGATCACGACCTTTGCCGTCTCGACCCCCGCCATTTCACCCGCCCAATCGATTCCGTCATCAAGGTAGCCGATTCTGTCAATCAACGCCTGTTGGAGGGCTTGTTTTGCTGTGAAAACGCGCCCGTCGGCCAGTTCTCGAATCTCCTGCTCGCTCAGATTCGGCCGCCCGTCTTTCACAACTTCTATGAACCGCCCATAATGCTCGTCGATGATATCCTGAAGGACCTGCCGCTCGTCCTCGCTGAGGTCATGCAGCGGCGAAGCCATATCCTTCAATTTCCCGCTTTTGATCGCGATCGCCTCGACGCCGATCTTTTTCATGGTCCCGGCAATGCTGAAAGTCTGGAATATCGTGCCGATGCTGCCGGTTATTCCGCTGGGTTGGGATACGATTCCGTCGCAGCCGCAGGCCAGATAATACGCTCCGCTACAGCCCAGTCCGACGATGCAGGCGATTACCGGCTTGCCCGTCTTGCGCTTGAATTCCAGCAGCCGATGATGCATGATATCGCTGGCCGACACCGTCCCGCCGGGCGAATTCAGTCGCAGCACTACAGCCTTGACGCTTCGATCGGCAGCCGCTTTATCGAGCTTTTCAACGAAAAGGCTTACCGGGTTCTCTCCCGTCCGCAGAAGGCCTCTCCTTCGCCTGTTGACCATCAATCCGTCGACGTCAATTACGGCTATCTTGTCGCCGATGATCAGCCCATCCCCTTTTCGGATTGTGGTTTCCTCAAGGCTTTTACTGGTCGGAACCAGCTCGATATGAAAGGCCTGCGAACCACATCCGGCCAATGCCTTAAGCGACAATAATAACAGCAGATACAGGCAAATGTTTCTCTTGAGCATCGCATTTACTCCTAAAGACCGGGGCCATAATCCCCTGAGTAGTTCAATAATCTTGAATAACCATGCACTCATATCGACAGAAAAACCGCCCGTCGCCACAATCAAGGCATTAAAATGATTCTTCGGCATGACTGCAAGGAGTAAGTGCCGAATTGGCTTTGATTGGCTTTGCTTTCCTTGACTGCAAGTGTTCTCAATGTCGCCCTAAAGCTATGTCATCATGGGCTTTATGTCTATTTCAACCTTTCACATATTGGCTTTGTTTCGCAACTTCCTCCAAACTGTACCATCACGCAGCACTCAGCACGAATAAATTGGCCCATTCGACTGCACTCAGAGCCTGTCCTGAGCCTGTCGAAAGGGACGTGCTTTGAATTGGCTTTGTTTTTCATATTTACTTGTTGAAACCGTATGCTTTTCTTCAACCACCCCTATTTTCCCGTACAGGATGTAAAAATCCGGGCTTCATAATGAATCTGGTTTCTTCTTGGGCAGAAATGACAAATTAATGAAGCCGAGACTCGAATAATCTATGTTTCTTCATTCAACTCATTGTCCACCCCGTTATTTATCAACTATTAACTATGCCACATTGTTAGGTGTGTATTATACCATATAGAACAGTCATTTTCAAGCACATTCTTGAAATTAAATTTCGTAAAGTGGACAGTTCATAATTCACGTGTTCTGATGTCAAGATTTATCCAGGTAGAAAAACATGTACACTGCAGTTCTTCGCCCCCTACCATCTCCGTGGTCTGCCCGGATAGACATTTAATGTGTGACTGATTGGTTGGGATCACTTGGCGGGACGTCATATTCGCGGATCAAAGCTTCCCACGTTGGCATCCGCTCGGGCCAAATCGTGCAATAACTTTTTCATAATCCTTTTCCTAAGCTTGCAATCAGTTTCGTCGGAGCATCTTCTGTAGAAACAGTTTCAGTCTGGTCATCAGCGGCAGTGGGTATTCCAGGCGGAGCCGCTCGCGCTCGACGTCAACTTCCAAATCGCCGCCCCGCGCGTAGAGTTGGGCTATCTCGCGCAGCGTCGTATCACGGAACTCAATCGGAAATCGAATGCTGTTGATACTGTCGGGCGGCACCGGCCCCGACCGGCTGTGGCTCTTCAATTGTAAGACGTGCCTCAAAAACCCGCTAACCTGGCTCACGTCATGAAGTCTCACGTAGGGAATGTAAACATCGAAAAGATTGTCGATGTCATTGTTCTGCTCGGGCAGGCCCGGGATATAGGGCAGGTGAATCAGGATGCGTTGACGCTGCGTTCGATATCGCGCCCGGATACGGGTGACTTTTTCAAGTGGATGTTTCAGAACCGGTGTATGGGTATATCCCGAGGTGGAGCTGCCGCGGCCGCGCAGGACATTGCCGTCTGCGTCAAGAAATTCGAAAGTTACCGGCATCTTGCTTGCCGTTGGTTGGCAGGCAAACACGAACTTCAAACCGGCCTTGTCCGATTGTGCTTTCCGAAATTTGTGAATCATGGTGTTATTTTGACTAGAGGAACTGCTACTGTGAGTACCAACGCCTTCGAACACGGCGATCAGACGACATTCGAAGTTACCCTCGCGAAAACCCTCACCGGCACGCGGAGAGAACTCGAAAGTCTTCGACGGTCCATAAGAAACCTCGATCACTATATCGACCGGAGTGCGATGCCATAAGGGAATGCGTGTATCGAACCAATGATATGCTCGCCTGGTGCTGGAGCCATATCCGCCTCTGAGTTCCTTTTTTGTCGTTGCGTCAAATACTCGAATGCCCTGAAACATCGGGTCTTCTATTCGTTCGTGCGTAAAACCAATCTTAAATCTGGGAACAGGCATGTAACGGAAATACTCGCCCGTAGCATATGTGCTTGTCCTAAATTCTTCGACTTGCTCCGGAGTTATGCTTTTCAAGTCTGCATTGTAAAAGCGATAAATCGCATTATCCTCCATTGTCTGGTTCGCATCGTGATAAGCCGCACCGAGCGCACAGAGTGTGAGTGAGCCGCCGCCGATGTTTAGAGGCTCGCCGGGTGTCATTCTTCGAACATCATAGGCAAATGGATTGTCCGGGGGATGTCTGGTGGGATACTCCACTATAAAGTTTTCCTGATCGGAGCTGACCACGAAATTAGCAAAGAAATCCTCATTTGGCTCGTTCGGCGGCTGCGCCGGGGCCGTTGCTTTGTCCCAGGCTTTTACGCCGCTGGGACGAGGTTGTGAAGGGCTGCAATGCGACTTGCTCCTGGAAGTGGATATTATGACGAATAGCAGGATTCCGCCCAACAACAGGCAGACAACTGCAATGCCGGCAAGTTTACTGCGTTTGTTGCGATCTACGGGCTTCCGTTTCGAATCCGATGAAATGTCAGCCATTTTTGTCCATTCCTGATATACGTTTACATCCGGCACAGGTCTTAGCAAACCGGTGTGCCTCATCCGGTCATTGCCGACAGACATAATACCATATCCGGGTCTGCTTGTCACAGTGAGCTTGATGCCGTCTTGTGATTTAGGGTTTGCAGAGGGGCTTTCCGCTGTTAAAATCCACGTTATGGTAACGAAACATGCTCACACTTTTGGAAAAGGAGCTACCGTGGAAAAACAAGATAGCACTGAAAGACCCGAATCGTCACGAAACAATCCCGACACATTCTCCCGCCGTAATTTTCTGACTCGCAGCGGAACGCTCCTGGCCGGTTCTGCCCTTACCGGTGTAGCGGCTTCTCGCATCTATGCAGGCGAAAGTAATACCATCCGGCTTGCGCTGGTTGGCTGCGGCGGCCGAGGCAGCGGGGCGGTTGGCAACGCGCTCTCTTCGAAGGCCGGGCCGACCAGGCTCGTCGCTATGGCCGATGTTTTCGAGGACAAGCAGCAGAGATCTTATAATGCTCTGAGCAAACAGTTCGGCGATCAGGTCGATGTCCCGCCCGAGAGGAGATTCATCGGCTTCGACGCCTATCGAAAGGCCATAGACTGCCTTCGGCCGGGCGATGTGATGATTCAAGCGACGCATTCGGCCTTCCGTCCGACACACATTAAGTACGCGGTTGAGAAGGGCGTCAATGTATTCATGGAAAAGTCTTTCGCACCCGATCCCGGCGGGACAAAAGAGATTCTCCGTCTCGCCGAGATTGCTGACAAGAAGAACCTGAAAATTGCATGCGGGCTAATGTGCCGTCATTCAGCCTCGCGCCAGGCGCTGATTGACAAGATACGCGACGGTGCGATGGGACAGATACAGTTGATTCGAGCCTATCGCATGGGCGGCGCTGCGAGGCTGGGCCCCTTTAAGGGCGGCCAGAGCGAGTTGTTGTGGCAAATTCGTCGTCCGTACTTTTTCCTGTGGGTGTCGTCGGCGTGGTTCATCGAAATGATGATCCACCAGGTCGATGAGTGCTGCTGGATCAAGGACGCCTGGCCAACAAAAGCCGAGGGTCTGGGCGGGCGCGAACCCAACAGCCCTGATTGCAGTCAGAACCTGCACACTTACGCTATCGAATACACCTTCCCGGACGGCACAAAAGCTTTGGTAGACAGCCGGTTGATAAGCAATTGCCACAAAGCCTTCGAGACCTTTGTGCATGGGACAAAGTGCGCGGCTCAGTTCTCCGGCAACGTCCACGCTCCGACAGTGCATACATATAAGGATCAGCGTACCGAAAAGGATAACATCGACTGGCGGCCCGAGCGAGAGAAGGTCAGTCCGTATCAGGTCGAGTGGGATGAGCTGCTCGGTGCGATTCGGCACGACAAGCCGCACAATGAAGCTCGCCGGGCGGCGTATGCCAACCTTGCTTCGATAATGGGACGTGCGGCGATCCATTCCGGCAAGATCATCACCTGGGATGAGATGCTCGCTTCCGATTTCAAGTTCTATCCGGACGCCGGCGACCTTGACTACGACAGCCCTGCGCCCGTTCAAGCGGACAAAAACGGCTGTTATCCCGTACCGATTCCCGGCAAGTGGACTGAAATATAACCGTCCTTAGCGAGGGCGTCTCGCTCTTGTTTCTTTATATAGGGAGGCTCGGACGGCCTCGCGACTCAAGGGCAGGATGCCCTCGCCACTTAATTCAATAATGAACGATGCGATCAGCAGACATTGTGAAGAGTTGAACCGCTGCAATCAGCGGGGCGGGCGGATGCTGTCGATTTTCGATCTGCTTGCCGTTGAGACCCTCGACCTTGATCTTGCGGCATATTTAATGGCGCGTATAAGCAGGGGGGCGTCGTTTATGGTCGGGGCCGTACCCGGGGGAGCGGGCAAGACGACCGTGATGTGCGCGCTGCTGAATTTCGTACCGTCAGAGACTTCGTTGATTGCCGCCACTCCAGAAGTAGTGAACAGTGCGGTCGACGGGAAAGCGTCCAGGCGTAACTGCTACATCTGCCATGAGATCGGATCGGGACCGTATTTTGCCTATTTATGGTCGGACGCTCTCAGGACTTATTGTTGCCTGTCGGAACGGGGGCATATACTCGCGACAAATTTGCACGCTGACAATCTGGATCAGGCGTGTGCTCAGGTGTGCGGCGCCAACGGCGCGCCGAAAGAGCATTTTAACAGGTTCGAGCTGCTGATATTTCTGCGCGTCACAGGCGGCTATTTTGATTCGCGCCGGCGGATTGATCTGGTGTATTCCAGCGATGGTTCATCTGATCACGAATTGGTCTTTGCCAATGAGATGAATGGTGGGGCAACCCGTTCGGCTTCGCTCAGGGCAGGTCCCACCCTGCACGTCGATTCGGAGTACATTACTGCGTGCCGGGAATTCCTCAGGGCAACGGAAGGGAAGGCTCGAACCATCGAACAGACTCGCGAGCGTGTGCTGGAATTTCTCGGCGGGGATTCTTTTCAGGAGAAATAAAAACTCAGGACGGAGCAAGTTTTATGAAATATCGCAGATTAGGAAAAACAGATATGCGGGTCTCCGTCGTGGGTGTCGGGACTTGGCAGTTAGGTGGAGAATGGGGCAAGGATTTCGGGCAGGTCGAAGTCGACGCGATGCTCGGAAAGGCCGCCGGTCTCGGCATCAATCTGATTGACACCGCCGAGTGCTATGGGGATCACCTATCGGAAGAATTTGTCGGTCGAGCGATCAACGGCAAAAGGGATAAATGGATTATTGCCACCAAGTTCGGACACAGGTTCACCGGGCTTTTCGAAAGGGATGATCTGTTCGAGCCGGAGCAGGTTCGAAAGCAGTTGGAGGACTCGCTGGAGTCGCTCCGGACCGACTACATCGACTTGTACCAATTCCACAGCGGTACCGACACCATGTTCGATACGGCGGGACTTTGGGAAATGCTGCAAGAGCAAGTAAAGTCCGGCAAGATTCGCCATCTTGGTATTTCGATCAGCAAGAGACACGGCGGCATTTACCAGGCCGATAAGGCATCGGAGGTAGGAGCCGGAGCTGTCCAGGTTGTATACAATCGGATACACCGCAAGCCGGAGGAGCAGATTTTCGACTCGTGCATCAGACAAGACCTTGGGGTGCTGGCGAGAGTTCCCCTGGCCAGCGGCTTTCTGAGCGGCAAGTATTCGAAAGGGGCCGATTTCAATGAAACAGACGTTCGCAGTGTCTCGAAGAGCCGCGAAGATATCGACAATACACTCGACAAGATTGAGAGCGTAAAGGGCGAAATCCCGCAGGGCGTCCCGATGGCGCAATGGGCTCTGGCGTGGTGTTTGAAGCATCCGGCCGTTACGTGCGTTATCCCCGGGTGCAAGAACGTCGAGCAGGTCGAGTCGAATGCAGCGGCTGCGGAGTTGCCTATGGTAAACGACGATCATCCGCAGGCCGTGTCGTCGTAAGTATCCGATGGCGATCTACCGTCCCGGCGGATTCAACATGTGCGATGGAACCTGGTTCAGAATATAAGATCTGCGGTTGCGGACGAACTGTTTGATGCCGTTGCGTCGCCCGTCGCCGAGGCCCTCGGCGACAAGAGCGTCGGCTGCGTCGTCCAGGAACCGGTCAAAGGCGGTCGGAGGATTGCCCGTTCCGTATGATGTCTGCCAGGGACCGTTCACCAGGTCTGCGAACGCCTGAAGATACATCTGACGGTACTTGGGATGGTTCAGAAATTGCCGGACCTCGGGAAACTCGCCCGAGTTGACCGAGAACAGGTTTGTATTGGGCCCGTTTCCGGAGCCGAGTGTGAAGTCGATGTCCCAGGGCAGCAGATACCACTTGCCTTCGGGCAGGGCGAAATAGAAGTAGTTATTCTTGCCACGTTGATACCCGTAGCTGTCCCAGTCACCGACTGCATGGCGAATCGCCAGAACCCTGGCGAAATGCTCCGGCTCTATCACCGACTCTACGATCTGTTCATAATCCGGATCGGTCGATCTCGTATTCATCGCGACGGCAAAGTCGAACAGATGGTCCCAGTTGTCATTCTCGCGGTGCGAGCGCTTCTCGAAACCCCAGCGATAGGTCTCTTTGAGCAGCGGATGCCTTGAGTCGAATTTCAATCCCTCGTCGAGGTTTCTGTGGCCTGTGCCGTCAGCGCCATACTCGAAGTAATCGTCAATCTTGTGGATGTAGCCCTCAGTGTTGTCGGGGAACCACTTTTCTACGTAATCGCCGTCAATCTTCTGGACGTCTTCGTAAATGCCGTGGTTTCTGCCGTTGATGATCGGGCGTACGAATTCCTGCGAAGAGTACTGCAAACCCATCCGGGAGTAGAACCAGTACGAGGCTCGTTCCTGGAGCGGTCCCCTGTTGCTGCCCTCGGTGTTATCCAAGTTGATCTCATCGCGACTGCCGAACTTCTGGTCCGGATTGAACTCGATCCGATATGCGTACCTTCCTCTGGGGTCGCGTCCGGAGCCCCTCCGAATGAACGGGCTGCCGCGAAAGCGTATCCCGGCGTTGTAGAAAACTTCCTTATCGTTGTAGACAAATGTACAATCCATCAGTTCATTTGAGAGGTTCGGACGGCTTCGGAATGCGTTAATTACATCATCGGAAAGCCAGATTCGATAAGTGGCGAACCGCGTCCTGAGAATCGTATCGCCTACTCTTACGAGGCACGTGCGATTGGGGACGTCTGCAGTAGGGCCGAGCAAAGTCGGGAACCTCGTCGACGCTGACCGGTCTGATGCCTCGATATAGAACGCTCTCATCTTTCCACCGGGAGCTCCGGGAATTGTTCCGGTGAAAGTGCCGTCGCCGGCGATTGCATCGCCTCCGGAGCCGTCATCACTCATTGGAACGCTCGTAAATGCTGCAGTATCTTCAGTTCGGTAATATAGCGTGACCAGGCGAACGCCGTCTTTATCCGTCACGCGAGCGGTCACAGTGATTGGCCGGCCTGCGCGGGGGAGGACCGGCGAGTGGCGAACGTTCAGGATAGCAGGGCCGCGATTCGGCGCGAACGCGGTGTTCTGCTCGCCCGGCGTCCCGAGGTTTAGCGGCATGGTCAACTCAAATGCATGTGACGGCCGGGGAGGCTGGACCGGGGCTTCTTCACGTGCCGTCCGCAAAAGCAAAAATCGGCTCCCGCGCAGCCATCGGGCCCGGCCGCTGAATGTAACTTTGCCGAGGTTTAAATTTCCGACCGATTGATTTATGCGGTTGGCGCCGGGGTCGCCGTGTCCGGTTGCGATCAGGTGCAGAGATCTCATACCGGTGTAGCTGTCCTCCGTTGTCGCAAATGATCGAACGTGGTTGCCGAGGATTCGCCAACCCGATTCGGCACCCTCAAACCCGGCGTTGCTCAAAATATTTCCGCGGCCGCTGACCATTGAAAGGTCGTCGATAAGCACCTCGCCGCGATTGAGCAGCATCATATCGAAGATTGTCACCCGGTCGTGTGTGTAGCTCGGATCGCCGGCCTCGATTGTGAACGAGAAGTGTTCCCACGTGGTCTTGCCGCTCTCGTCACTGTCGGTCCACGCGTCCGGAGTATCGTTGTCGCTGTGAGGATCGCGAAGCTCCAGGCTTGCTCCCTCTCCATCGGCCCATGTTGGCCATCGTCCTCCGTCGAAATAGGTAACTTCATCTGCGGTCACCATATAAGTCTCAATCTTGCCGGTTTCCGGATCGATCTCATCGAGCGGACTTGACAAACAGACACGCTCACTGTGGTTGTTCAGCCCTCCTTCATATGGACCGAACAAATTGATCCCGACTGTCAGGTTGTCGTAAATACTCTCTAGCAGATTGGGTTCTTTGGCAACGACCAGGTAGGAATGCGGCGCCATCTCGACATTCTGAGCGAATTCATAACTTATGCCGTCGGTGAAAGCCCACCCGCCAAGGTCAATAGTTTCTTGTCCCTTATTGTACAGCTCAACATATTCATATTGCTCGTCGCGAGTACCGTGGTGATACATGATTTCATTGATGACGATATCGCCGATCAACGGCTCGCTGTTGGATCCGGCTAACGTCGCATTAGACAGACGGCGTATCCGATCTGACCCGTCGGGGAATCGACCCAGAGTCATTTCCGGCTCCATTGTCTCGTAACGAAATGCGTCGAGTACCCGTAACGGGACAGGCGGGATGTCGTCCGTAGCGGCTGTTAAATAGACCGTATCGTCGGCGAAATCCAGCTCGAATCCAAATTCGGACGGCGGCTGCCCTTCGCTGACCGCCCAGAATTGACCCGGCTGCAGTATGGTTCCGTCGGGAATCTTGTATTTGAGCAGGTTAAGCCGGTCGTTACTCAAATATGCATTACTCAAATCAACCGGCATCGAACCGGGATTGTATAATTCGATCCAGTCACCTGCGGCGGCATCGCTGTTTGCCAATACCTCATTTATCACAACGTTCGAATCCGGAGCTTCTACTTCCCGGGGTTCTCCTACGACTGCCCTGAGGATAGGGCTTGCGAAGCAATCCGAACTGCCGGAAAGTCTGGCATTGTGGGCTTGGATGGCCAGGACATTTTTGCCGGCCCTGAGAAGGCTCATCCGCGACGTCAAATCCAGGTTTACAGCCGGCGGATCCGTAGCCGGGCCTCCGCTCTGGTTGAAAGGCGGCGGGTTACCCGATATTTGTCCGGAATCGGCGATTCTGGTGCCGTTTAAGTAAAGCACAAAACCGTCGTCGTAGTGGACTTCGGCACTGAGGGTAGAAAATGACCGGATTTGATCGACCGTCAAGGTGAATTCCAGCCTGGCATATACGGACATGTAGTTGCCCGGCATATCATTAAGCTGCGTTCTGATGAATTGTAACTCATTGCCTTCGTTGCTGTAACCGTATCCGCTCGGTCCTTCCGTCCACGGCGTGCGTGCCGTGTTAGCGTTAAATGAAAGCTCGGCCCACTCGGTCGTCGGATTGCCGGCCGGATTTGGAGTAGGTTCGACGCGGCCCTTGAAATATACACCGGGATGGCCGACGTCCACGAGCGTCTGCAGCGTCGGGTCGTCCGGGATAGCTTGCGCCTCATCGGCTTGCCCTGGTGTGCCGCCGATAAACGTGCTGGGCGACCAACTCGATGCCTCGTCCGGATCGCCGCCCGCTTTCGAAAGAATCAAAGAGTGACCTGTGCCGTCAGCCGATACGGACCACGGGTGATCATCGTCGTACTCCAGCGAGATGACGATTTCGCCGGCGGGATTGGATAGCTGCATTTGCTCTCCGGAGTTGCTCAGACGACCGTCAAACGGGCCCAGAACGCCGGTGATATTATACAAGCTCTCGATTGCCGCCGGATCCCGGGCAAGGACGAGATGCGATTTCGGTTCGATGATCGTGTTGGGCGGGAAAACATAGCGGATACCGTCTGTAAATCCGTACCCTGAGAGGTCGTCGAAGACCGCCCTATTGTTGTACAATTCTATGAACTCGAGCGTCTCGGCCTCGTCGACGGGGTGGTACATAATTTCACTTATATGTAATCCGAAATTGGGCTCTGTCAGCCAGAGAATTGCCGCAATGGCAACAGTCGACAGTCGAATCAAATGGTGCTTCCGGTGGCTCATAAATATCGGAACCTTTCTAAGATACGGAAATTAAATTCCCTCCAGGACCGCCTGGGACGGCACTGTCTGAATTTTTGAGCAGATTGTTTTGTAACGTACCAAAACCTTTTAACTTACCTATTGTAACAAATTACCAATGAAAATTCCAGACTCTTATTACTACGACGGACTTCATGCTCTACATCAGCCGCGTTTTTTTATTTTACGCAGTTCATTTGTACCTTTATTGCTCATTATTCGATTTCGATATTGCCGATAAAGAAGCTTGTGACACACAAGATATAGATTGTCGGCCAAATTGATTTCGGACTGAGAGTTGTTTGATCCCGAACACCAAGATATAGAATGCCCTGAATGTCTTCGACAACGGGTCTATCTGGACAGGGAAATCGGTTGCTACTGTATGTTCTGCGGTCATCTTCTGAGCGTCGAGGAGATGTTAGTCCAGATCGCCAAGAGTAAGCGAAAAGCAGATTCTCCGCGGTCGCCGGGGTCCGGTAAAACAGCAAAAACACCAATCGTTGAAATCAAGAAATACCGCTCTGACAAGACGGGCGCCGAACACGTCGAACAGAAATCGGACAAGCAACAAAACGAAGAAAACCAGTAATCACGACTGGTACTTTCTGTTTATCCCAACAGGTCCGATATATGCCTTCAAAGCATAGGTCTTGCGCAGATTACAGTGTTGGTACACCTAAAAATCACAGCAAACGCAAATCCAGGCTAAGCCGCACCCTTATTACGCCGATGAAAAGACGTACGGCAGAGTGATAACAGGCGAAACTCTTCGCGCCCTTTTGGTGCAGCACTATGAGAACAATAGCAATAGCTAATCAGAAAGGCGGTTGCGGCAAGACAACCACGGCCGTAAACCTTGCTGCCGCATTCGGTCGGTTAGAATACAGAACGCTGCTGATCGATCTCGATCCTCAGGGACATAGCACCATAGGATTCGGTTACGAACCTGACGAAGTCACCAATACAGTCTATGATGCCCTGGTGGACGACCGTGCCGGAATCGATTCGGTCACGATCGCCACGAAAATCGATTTGCTGGATCTGGCGCCAAGCAACGTCTTGCTTTCGGGTGCGGAGATCGATCTTGTTGCGGTGGCCCGGCGACAGTTCGTCCTTCGCAAAAAGCTCGAGGGGATTCAGGATAAGTATGATATTTGTATTATCGATTGTCCGCCTTCGCTGGGATTGTTGACTCTTAACGGCCTGCTGGCCTCCACGGGAGTAATCGTTCCAGTTCAGGTGCAGTACTACGCAACCGAAGGGCTCAAGCAGATATTCGAGACGGCACACATAATTGAGAAGCAGTTCCGTCCCCACCGTTTGACCATCCTTGGAGTGCTTCTCACACTTGCCGAGAAAAGTACCCTCCTCAGCAAACAAATCCAGCAGCAGATGCGGGATGTTCTGGGGCACCTCGTCTTCGAGACGGTTATTTCTAAAAGTGTCAAACTTGCTGAGGCGCCAAGCATCGGTGAACCGGTCCTTACCTACGCACCGAAGAGTAAACCGGCTACCGAATATAAGTCCCTGACCGAAGAGATAATAAAAAACTGGGCTTTGTTGGACGAAATCAAATCGCTTGCACAGGAAATTAACAACGATGCGGTTCTGGTTGGAAGATAATCAATGGCAAAGCGCAAGAAGAAAAAGTCTGGATTTCACAAGGACATATCTTCGGTCCTGAAAGACGTACCTATTCCTCAGGGTGTGCGCAACTGGCGGCCTCCGGACACAGAGGACGTGGATCGGACAGATGATTCTTTCTCGCCCTCGCTTTCAAGGATATCGTCGGTTTTCAAATACGTCTCTGCTGAGCTTGATTCGGGCGAATGTTCGTCTGCCAACCCACGACCCGAGAATCACAATGCCGCAAGCTCCTCGGCGAAAAAGACCGACGATCAGCCGACATCAAGGAGCAGTCTAATTGCGAAGCTCGATTCTACCGAGGGTTCCTTGACTGAAAGAGGCCAATCTGGAAAATCCGAATCGCCCAATAGAGTGGTGAGATATCGGGATCCGCTGACAGAGACGGCCGTACCTTCGGTTGAGGAGCAATTACGAAACAAATTCGGTATCTCTCAAAAAGCCCTGGGCAATAAAAGGCGGAGGGCGCTGGTGCTTTCGGCGCCGGTTCTCATTATCATCATTATTCTTATCCACAGATATTGTTTTCGGTCCGCTCCACAGGAATCCGAGGCATCTGCCGGCAGCGTTCCGCCCGCCATCTCAAAACCTAAGGCAACAAAGCCTTCAATTTCGACCATCGAGGCGAGAAATGACGTAAACTGGGAAGTTCCGGAGCTATTGCCCGCGGAAGTGATGGATTATCTAAAAGACCCGGAAGAAACACCCGAGCAGAAAACACAAAAAAAAGAGCCCGCCAAGGGGAAAAATAAGTTGGACTTGAAGGCAATTTTATTTTCGGACCAAAAACCATCGGCAATTATTGACGGGCAAATACTATACATCGGCGACGAAGTCAACGAAGCTACTATCACGAATATAACCAAAAACAGCGTAGAGTTTAAAAAAGACGGCAAAACCTGGACCCAAAAGCTCCGCAAATAAAACCACAATCCATCTTCCTTCTTCGCTCCGTATACTCCGAAAAAGAGGCTACAAAATGGGCGATGTAGGATTCGAACCTACGACCGGCTGATTAAGAGTCAGCTGCTCTGCCAGCTGAGCTAATCGCCCAGAAATTCAATTGTGTTAATTTACCGACAACCTACACGGATTGCAAGAGATTTAGCCTGAAATTTCCGTTCATTGCCCTGTGCGTAGCGGACACTGTGGAATATCCTTGCAGTGCCCGGGCTTTCCACCTATAAACTTGCCCTGTAGATAGTGCATCCGAAGCTGCAAAACAATGACAGCCACGATTGAAAGGCCACAGGGAACGAACATGAGATACAGCCAGCTATTTGTGCCGACAGTAAAAGAAATCCCAGCCGATGCCGAGGCGATCAGTCATCAACTGATGATCCGCGCAGGCATCTGCCGCAAGGTCGCGAGTGGTACGTACACCTATCTGCCGCTCGGCCAGCGCAGTCTGCTGAAGATCATCGCTATAGTTCGCGAAGAGATCAATCGAGCCGGCGCGCAGGAAATTCTCGTGCCGTCTCTGCAACCGCTCGAACTGTGGCAGAAAACCGGCCGCAGTGAAGATTACGGCGAGACGATGTTCCGTCTGGAGGACCGGCACGGCAAAGGAAATGTGTTAGGACCCACCGCAGAGGAGGTTTTCACTTATTTGGCCGCGGGTGAGATAAATTCGTATAAGCAGTTGCCTATCAATCTTTATCAGATAAGTCCGAAGTTTCGCGACGAGTTTCGCCCTCGTTTTGGTGTGATAAGGTCGCGCGAATTCATCATGAAGGATGCCTACAGTTTCGATGCCGAGCCGGAAGGGCTGGAAAAATCCTACAGGGCCATGTATGACGCCTATTGCAGAATATTCACTCGCTGCGGTCTTGAATATGTTATTGTGGAGGCCGAATCCGGCGAGATGGGTGGCTCCGGCTCGCACCAGTTCACCGTTCCGGTCGAATCCGGCGAGGACACGATCGTCTACACCGAGGACGGCTCGTACGCAGCGAATCTCGAAAGGGCGGCGGTCGATCCGCTGCCGAAAGAACAGGCAAGCGGCGACATTCCACCAGCGGAGGAAGTCGAGACGCCTAACGTCGGCACAATCGAAGCGGTCTGTGCATTTCTGAAGACCGAACCGAAGAATATGATAAAAACGCTTATTTATGCCGTGGGGGACGAGACTATTGCCGTTTTGGTGCGAGGCGATCACGAGTTGAATCCTGAAAAGCTGACGCAAACGCTCGGAGGGGCACACGCGGATCTGGCCGACGAAGAGTCAATCGAGAGAGTGACCGGCGCAAAGGTGGGCTTTGCCGGACCTACGGGGATTGAAGGTAAGGTCTCAAAAGTGATAATCGATCACGCCGTTGCTGCGATGGCGGTCGGAGTGACCGGTGCCAATAGGACCGACTATCATGCAAGGAACATCGTCCCCGGCAGGGATTTCCCACTCGACGGCCGTAATGTGCGAGTGACGGACCTTCGCTATGCCGGTGAGGGCGATACGCGCGAGGGCAAGAAGCTTCTGTTCAAAAAAGGAATAGAGATAGGGCAGGTCTTTAAGCTCGGGATAAAGTACAGTGTCAAACTCGGCGCAAAATTTCTCGATGAGCAGGGGGCTGAGAAGCCTTGCTTGATGGGTTGTTATGGTATTGGCGTAAATCGGATTATGGCTTCCGCGATTGAACTCGGCAACGATCAGAACGGCATAATCTGGCCTATAAGCGTCGCTCCGTTCGAGGTTCTGGTGACCTGTGTTAATCAAAACGAAGAAGATGTCGCCGGCGCTGCCGAGAGCATCTATCAAAAACTGATCGACCGTGGTGTTGATACGCTGCTGGATGACAGGTCCCTTCGCGGAGGAGTGAAATTTAAGGATGCCGACTTGATCGGGATTCCGGTAAGGATTACGGTCGGCAAGAAATCACTTGCTGAAGGCAAGGTCGAGATAAAACTCCGCAGCGAATCAGAGAGGCGGCAAGTGCCCGTTGAAGAAGCAGCAAGCAGGGTCGTCGAAATAGTTATTGGTCTGAAAGAGAAACTCGAGGTGCAGTGACAGTGTGCTTAATGTGTCGCGGGCTTCCCGCCCGCGACACAGGGGCGTTTCCGGATTATGGGTTGGGTCTGTATAGCTTTACTGTTTTGCGCCGGCATAGACCTTCAGGTACGAATCGGAGTATATCTGCTTGTTCATCAGCATCTCCGACGTAGCAACCGCATTCATCAATTCCACATCGAGCACGTCTGCAATCGCCGAATCCAGACCATGTGATATTGCCATCGCCAGGAATATGCGGTTGATCAGGCTTCTTTCGGTCGTGCCCTGTGAGAGGTTCGACAGGCCGATGGTCATGTGCGGAGCGGGGTCGGCAAGGTACTTTATCTGGTCCATCGCGTTGAGGATGTTGGTGGGCTGGACCTGAGCATCCGGGACCTTGACCGGCAAGATGATCGGGTCGAGGAACAGCCGCTGCGTATCGAATCCTTTTTCCATCGCCTTAGAGACGATCTCTGCCGCTATCGCGACGCGATTGTCGGTATCCTGCGGGACGCCATTCTTGTCCATGGTCAGAGCGATAATACTCGCCTTCGGTCCCGCTTCGTTGGCCATTTCGATGAACCTGTCGAGTATGTCTTCGTCGTTCTTCTTGTTTAACGGCGTCGAGTTTAGGAGCACACCGTTATCGGCATTTACAACCTTGAGCCCGGCGGCGATCACGTTCGGCTTCTGCGAATCCAGGCAAATCGGGGTTGAGCAGGTTTCCTGAATAGTCTCGACCAGCCATTGCATGGTCCCTTCCTGATCCGCGGCCGCCGTGCCGACGTTTAAGTCCAGGTATGCCGCTCCCGCATCTGTCTGCTTCTTGGCCAGGTCCTGAATGACCTTCTTGTCCCTCTCTGCGATGGCCTTCTTGACATCGGTAAACATGCCGTTGAGTCTTTCGGCGATTATTATCATTACGCGTCTCTCCTTTCTCCTTTTTGGTGGTGGTTAGTAGTCGCTCAGAGCAGCAAAGATGTGTTTCTACGAGCTATTCTTCCAGGCCTTGCTGATGAAATTTTTGACGGCGGCAACCGCTCTCGGGTGCCTCATACGGAGGATATCCACGCCGGCCTGCAACAGGCACGTGGCGGTGGCGATTTCCCACATCGGCCCGCGGTCGGCAGGGCCGCCCCAGCCGGGCGCGTCCTCGAGCTTGGCCTCTTTTGCTCGCCAGGCTTCGTAACCCACGTCACAAATAGCGGGCATTGCCATCATCTTATCGCCGGTAAGCGCGGCCAGACGCTGACGCTCCTGAATCGAATAGGCATACTCGATGCCGTAACCAAGCGCGCCTGTGGCCTGGAAAGTTACCATGCGTTCCAGCGGAAAACCCATGTCGGAAGCCAGGATGTTGACCTGCTTGGCGATGTTGATATCCAGCGGAGCCTCTGTTATGAGAAAATGGCCGTCGGCGAGGGCAATTGCGGTCAGGGATTTGTAGTTTTCCTCAGTGACGCTGCCTATGAGGCAGTTCTCGCCTTTTGCGGCGCCGCTGACCTTGGTCATGACCTGGTTGTCCTTCTCGTCATTTCCGCAGCCCCAGAGGACCAGAGGGACGCCTACGGCCTGGAGCACGTCCTTGGTGACCTTGACGGCGTGGTCGGCGTCAAGGTCGTCTTTGTCGGGATGAATGCCCTCGAACTTAATACAGATCAAATCGGCGCCGAACTCCTCGACGCATTTCTTGGCCCAGTCCGCGGGACTTTCAAGTACGTCTTTATAGGGTTCAATGAGCGCATCGGGCCAGTCGGTCGGCTTGCTGTCAAGCACATCCATAGCGACTACCGGTGGGTTACCGGCGTCTTCCGGACCGCCGCCGAAAACAACATTTTTCGCGCCGCCGACAGTGACGGTCGAGGTTCGAGTACCGCCGTCATCTTTGGTGGCCCCGAGCGTAACGAGATTAACGGAGCCTGCGAAACTTTCTACAACTTCGGGAACTGGCATCTTAAATTCTCCAAAAACGGTTTATGGTTTAAGAGGACTCAACTCAAGCATATTCTCGACTATTTTTTGCGTAGCCGCCATTGCCGGATTGTTATGATCGAGGTCGAAAACGGTCCCGCCCTGCATCGAGGCGTTCAAAACGGCCTGGTCATAAGGTATGTGCCCGAGCACGTCTATACCCTCGGGTTTCCTGTCGTTCTCGGCTCGATTCCACACCAGGCCGGTCTTCTTGACGACGATGGGCAGCTTCTCGACGAGCTGGTGTATCCTCTGCGCCGTGACTTCGCCGACCGCGGTAGGCTCGGCCACGATGCACAGCATGTCTACGTTATTTGTCGTACGGCGGGACAAATGCTCCATTCCCGCCTCGTTGTCGATAACCACGAATTCGTACTGCGACCCGAGCTCATCGAGGAACTTTCGCAGCATATTGTTAACCGCGCAGTAACAAGCCGGACCTTCGGGTCTTCCCATCGTCAATAAATCGAATCCATGAGACTCGGTCAACGATTGCTGGATGCCGTATTGGACGCTTCGAACCTTGTCCATTCCAGCGTTAGTCGGTTTCAAAGCGCGGGCCTGATCGCGGACGTCGGCGACGGTGCCGATCAGTTCAGCTCCCAATGCAAGGCCCAGGCACGAGTTGGAGTCGGCATCCACGCCCAGAACGGCCTTGCCGGGGGCCTGCTCCATAAGGGATCTCATCATCATTGCGGAAAAAGTGGTCTTGCCGGAGCCGCCTTTGCCGCTTACTGCTATAGTTATTGCCATATTAAATACCCAAATAAATCAAAAATATTCGTATCCCGCCCTCAAACTTTGCCGGCCATTGCGGTTGGAAACAGCGACAAATCAGTGTGAGGAAGGAACTTAGCTCTTGTAAATTCTTCCATGTATCCGGGATAACTCATAAGGTCGAAATAAGTCATGCTGTTGGCGATTTGCTCGGTAGTATCCAGAGCCTGCCTGCTTAGAAGCACGGTTTTCGCCCCGGCGATGGAGGTATTCCCAACAAATTGTATTTTCTCCGGCGGCACGTCGGGAAGCATGCCTATGGTGACGGCTCGCCCGACGTTGAGGAAGTTTCCGAAGCCTCCCGCCAGATAAATCGCATCCAGGTCTTCGGCTTTGGTCTGAGTCGACTCCATCAGCACCTTGATCGAGGCGAACACCCCGGCTTTGGAGCGAATCAGATTGTCAATGTCGGCCTGAGTAATCACTATTTCTTGATGGTTGTTGTCTGCTTCGGCCAATTGGAACTGCTTCCCCTCTTCGCCTTCGCTGAATTCGGGATGGCCGTCGGCTCTGAAGCGGCCCGTCCGATCTATTATGCCTTCGGTCAAAAATGCCGCGAGCGTATCCAAAAGTCCCGAACCGCATATCCCAACCGGCGGGGCGCCGCCTATTGTTTTGTACTCCACGGTGCCGTCTTCGACAAATCTCAGTTTTTCAATGGCGCCCTTTCCGGCTCTCATGCCGTGCTTTACTCCGCCACCCTCGAATGCAGGCCCGGCTGAACTTGAAGCGCAAACCAGCCAGTCTTTGTTGCCGAGTACAACCTCGCCGTTGGTTCCTATATCCGCCAGGAGCGAAATCCCCTCCCTGGCAAAGACTCGCGTGGTCAGTACACCTGCGACTATGTCGCTGCCAACGTAAGCCGCTACACTCGGCAGGCAATACAGCAGTCCCCGCTTATTGATCTGAACGCCTACCTCTGCGGCCCTGATTGGCGGCACGAAGCCGGCCGACGCGACATAAGGCTCGCGACGGATTCGCGTCGAATCGAGGTTCAACAAAAAATGCACCATCGCCGTATTGCCGGCGCAGATCACCGTGGTAATGTCGTGTAAATCGATTTTCTGTCTGGTTGCGAGCGTAACGATGAGACTGTTAACGTCGTTTACGAGTCGGTTCTGCATCTCGTCAAAGGCATCGTTCTGCTCGGCGTAAATGATCCGGCGGATGTAATCTTCGCCGAAGTTTATCTGGCTGTTGTAGGTTGCCTCTGTGCCCAGCGTGCTCGCATCGGTCAGGTCAATGAGATGGGCCACGAGCGTGGTCGTGCCCAGATCGACCGCGACGGCGAAATTTCGGCTGCCCTGGTCGCCCGTTTCGACGTCGATGACCTCGGTGCACTTACCTCGGCGGCCAATAGTCGCAGTTACCTTGTAGTCGGAATCCTGAAGCAACGAAGATAGTCTCTGGAGCACTCGGTAGCCGGTCTGCATGATGGGCGCATCGATCTGCTCGCGTATGCTCAGGTACAGACGTTCGTGGTCGGCCGTGTGATCTCGCACGGTAGGTTCGGACATTTCGAGGTAGAGCTTTTGTACCACCGGATCGAATGGAAACACGCCCTCTTCCACTTCGCCGGCAAGCTCGCTGAAACGGTGGGCGTCGGTATCCATTAGAATCTGGCTGGTTTCCAGGGCGTGAGATTTCGGCACTGTAATTATCATGTCCGAGAGGATTTTGGTCTGACACGCCAAAACGACATCCTCACGTATCTCTTCCGCTGTAAGCAGCGTGGTGGGCCGGCTCTGAAACTGGCCCGAGTCTATAACGACCTTACACTTGCCGCAATATCCGTCTCCGCCGCAGATACT
This sequence comes from uncultured Pirellulales bacterium, assembly GCA_964598225.1. Classification (GTDB taxonomy): domain Bacteria; phylum Planctomycetota; class Phycisphaerae; order Sedimentisphaerales; family Anaerobacaceae; genus SG8-4. The sequence goes on along the minus strand of CAZRBG010000036.1, from coordinate 21,878 downwards.
GGTCAGGTAAGCGCCCGCTTTATGCGCGGCTTCCAGGATAATTGTCCCTACGGGAACGTTTATCTTCAGCCCGCTTGGTTCGAAGCGAACCGTACATCTTTTCTTATCACTATCCTGCATTATGGTGCTGAGCGTCGCGCTTATTGTTCTTGAGTGATACGCGATAGAGATCACACATTACGACTTAATTCCAGACTTCTTGCAAATACTTGGGCAGCATCGAACACTCTCTGGGACCAACCATGACCTCCCAGCTCGTGGCCTCTTCGAGCTTGCCGCTCATCACGGCCACGTATCCGGGGATGATGAGTCTGCGGTGCTTGACCTTATTCTCGATTCCGAATTTTGCCATCGCATCGGCTACGGTCTTTTCATTGAGCTTATCTCCTGAATAAGCCGTCAGAACGCTGGTGCCTTCGGTGTCGACTACGAGGATATAGCTCGGAACCCTGCTGGACTCGACGTCGGACTCGACGGTGTAATAGGTCAGCGAGAAGTTTGTGGTGAACATCACCGGTGAATTCTCATCGGGCTCGCCTATTTCGTATATCTTAGGCTCGACCTGAACGGGCTTTTGCGGATCGGTAAAGACGTTCATTACCGCGGTCAGCATTGCCAGGAATGCGTACGGCTCGACCGTATCGACAATTACTACCCCGGAATACTTGCAAAGCAGGCTTATCGCCGTAGCCGCTTGCGCGTCCGCATCGCCTTGGGTAACGTAAGAGATAATTGGATAACCGAGAGGCCGGAACACCTTTTTCAGTCCGAGGGCTCTTATCTTGGTCAGATCGCTTAGTTTCTGTTGCAAGTCCTCGGCCTTGAGTTGCAGGACGATATCCTCGACGCCGGCTTCCTTGATCTTTTCAGACAGGTCGGTGAGTTCCTCAATGGATTTGGCGCTTGCGACCAGCGGACAGCCGTTTTCCTTGGCGATTTTCGCCATTTTTTCTGCGTTGTCCGGTGTAGCGCCAGACAGCAGGGGAACTGCATCCTTTACTTTTTCAGCAGCGGCGGCCATGGCTTCGGGGGATTGGCTGACAAGAATCACCGCAAGCTTACTGTTGTCCTTTGCGGTTTCCGCGGCTTTGGCGAAGGTTTCAGCCGAGCCGCTGTCGTTTACAATCGCGATGGCCCCGGCGCCTATTTGCATTCCAACACGTTCGAACTGAAGTGCGTTCACGGCTTTTATGCGATCAAGCAACTCGTCGCCGGAGAGCTTGTCCGAAACGGTCGCCCCCATGACTGTGGGGCTGTGAAACTTCTCCTCATGACGAAACATTACTGTTTCTGATCCGATCTTTACCTCGGCCTCGCCGGTGCCGAATACTATCTTCTTCATCGGAGGCGCAGCGGCGGCGGCGAGTTTGTCCTTCGCTTCCTGAGAAACGTCGGGACATGCATCAAGTTTCGCGCGTTTCTGGGCGAGCGCCATGGCGAACGCCAGGCAAGTGGGCATGCCGCACTTCTTGCAGTTGGTTTTTGGAAGCAGCTTGAAGATATCCAATCCTGTCAATGCCATAATTTCCTCGTCTTATAAGAAAAAAGTCTTCTACGTTTTCTGTCTTGTCCAAACGGTCGCAAGAAACACTCGACAGCGTCTAAAACATGGGCTCAAGCGCTGCCGCCGGATGCTCGCTCTTGGTGATGAATTCCAGAACTTCCTCTTCTGTGGTCGCATTGGTTTCATCGGCGATTTTGGCCAGGAAATCTTCGCCACCAAGCCCGGCCTCCTCGGCTCTCTGGACGAAGGCATCTCTGATTTCTTCTTTGAGCATGGTAGGCATCCACACGATACGTTCGATTCCGCCTTCGGCGGCGATGAATTTCCTCGAACAGATATAGTGCTTGGAATGCCCGATGAATCCGGGTGTTTGCTGACCGCCGCCGACGGTCCCGGCGAGGGTTGAGAACTTCATTCCGCAGGGAGTCATCTCGGGGTATTCCCGGTTGACTATCATAATTCCGCCGGTAGAGGGCAGTATTGCGGCGATACACTCGAAACAGCCGCACGATGTCATAGGATCGGCGATCATGCTGTACTGGCTCATCCGCTCGATGTTGCCGCCGCTGGTTTTGGACACGAAATCGTTGACCTTATCCCACTGACCGATAGTCGGCTCGATGGAATTGCCCTTGGGGATAGGCTGATTGGGCCCGGAAGGAGTGATCTCGAACGCCGCCCGGCAGTCAAGCCAGCTATAGGCGCCGCACAAGCCGGGCCTCTCGGGAGAAACGACACAAACATGATTCGGAGCGAAGCTCTGGCAAAGCGTACAGGAATAGAAAGTGTCGATGTCTTCATCCTGCATGCCCTCCAGCCTCGCATCGCGTTCGGCATAAATTGCCTGGGCTTGCTCTCGAAGGGCGACAACCTGTTTCTCATCCGTGTACAACTTGACCTGCACCTTGTCTACGATGCTCGAATACTCGCCATGGTATTTGGCGTGCAGCAGTTTGCCTATATGTTCGAGCGTAAAGCCGGCGTTAGCGGCGTCCTTATTGATTCTCACCCAGTTGATGTCTCGCTGGCCCATGTGCCAGAGCCCCTGGGCTTCGTTCAGGAACGTGTGGACCTGTCGTTCGAGCACCGGCTCGAAGTCGGCCTGCATCTTCCTGCCGGCCACTTCGACTATGGCCCCTAACGGCAATCTGCCGCCGGCCTCTACCGAATCGACATCCGGGCCGATCACTTCTACGTGGCCGTCCTCAACATCATCGATCTCACGCATTCGCAGCCACTCGAAGGCAGGCGTTCTCTGGCCTCCGAACTCACATTGCATATCTTCTTTGCGGATTCGCTCGCCTTCGAATGCGGGGCTGACTGCTACCGGGATAGGAATCTCCGTGATCTTGACCTTCAAGCCGCGAACCTCGATCGCTTTTTCTACGATTTGGTCGTGCGGAATCTTCGAGACAACATGCTCGTACGTGCAGACACCGGTCGGAAGTATCTCCGGGATGTCTGAGTCGGCGATAGTGGGAAAGCCGTAATTGATCGCGCCGGCGGCAGTGGCGTACCATTCGTCTGTAACCTCGCCGAGCGCCATAACGAAAGCAAAAATCCTGTTCTTATTGTACAGCAGGTTCCGCCGGAAGTCGGCCGGCTGGACACCGCCAAAGCTCAGCGCGGCCCGGCTGGCAAAACCGAGCGAATATATCGCCGAGGTGATCTCTCTGCCAAACGGGATCAAACGTGTCTCCCATCCCAACTGGACACCGCCCTCGACGAGCTGCTCGGCGAACGTTGTTCCATTATTATGTGCCGACATAAATACGTACAAGCTGCGTTCCTGGAGTTTTCGCGCTATACTAACGGCCGTCTCAACATCCGGGGCTGCGCCGACCACCGCTGCAAATCCGGGGGCCGTGCCGTCTACAAACTGAATGCCTCGCTCACGCATTATTACGTCATCAGCGGCTCCCAGCCAGATTCCATCCACCGGATTCGGGCCTATCAGGTACTTGCACGCCTCGATTATTTCCTCGGCGAAGAGCGTTGCCATACCGGCGTCGAGAGCGTGGCCGAGGTACGGCACCCACAGATCGTCATCGACCATCGGGGGAAGCAGATCTTCTATCTCCTTCATCACCTCCTTGAAGTCCGCCAGCGTCTCGACGGCTTTGCCGGTCATGGAATAGATGATCGGGATATAGTATCCTGTATTGGGAAAACTTACCTCGCAATCTTCCCCTTCTTCTTTGATGGCTTTGTTCAAGATGTCGTCAGCCTGTTTGGCTATCTTATGTGCGCCGCGAATGGCTGCTGATGCAATGATTTTTGACATAAATTTACCTTTCGTATCTTGTATCAATCAGGAAGCCGAATTCCCGGCTCCGACTTCTCAACTGCAATAATCTGCTTGGTGCTTAATCAATCGCCAGCGCTCTTCTGTCGTCCATGTCGTAGAGTTTGCGTTCGGCCTTCTTGTTGATGCCCAGTGCGTCGCGTTTGCTCTCGATGTGGTCGACTATCAACTGCGCAGCCTTCACCGGATCGGATTCAACCGCCCAGCGCCCGCCCAGATCGTCCGCGATGCCGTTGAAAAGATAGTCGGTCACTTTTTCACTGCCGAATATTGGCATTACTTCTTCGGCGAAAACGACCAGCGCTCCGCTAGCGACGAAGTACTGGCCAATGGCAAAGGCCTTCTCAGCGATTGATTCCAAACACGCTCCGGCTATAGGCAAATCTGAAAGATCCTCGCCCAACCCGCCTTCGCGGACCAGTTCGCTGCAAGAAACGAGTAACCGCGAGTTGTCAACACAACTGCCGCAAGTCAGAACGGGGGCGATTCCCACCGCCTCGCATACTTCTCTGAGGCTGGGCCCGGCCAGATCCAGAGCTTCTTTCGGATTGCTCAAGCCCTGCTTGGCGCAGGCAATGGTTGCACATCCTGTGGTCAGAACCAGTATGTTGTTCTTGATAAGCTCACGGGTTAGGGTTGTGTGTGTCAAATCCTGTGGCACTTTAGGGTTGGTGCAGCCGACCACACCAACGATTCCGCGGATTTTGCCATTGATGATGTTGTCGTTCAACGGCCTGAAACCCGACCGAAAGCGTCCGCCGAGCATGTGATTGATCGATTCGAAGCTGAACCCGCCAACCGAACCTTTCTTATGTTTGGGAATGTATACATCTCCCCGGTTCTTATAGTTGCCGATAGCCGTCTTGACGAGTTCTTTTGCCGACTTGTACGCATTTGTCTCGTCCATAGTGACGTGCTCGATGCCGGCCATTTTGGCTTTATCGGCGGTAGTGATCAGCTTTGTATGGTAGCACTTTGCGATGTTGGTCAGTCCCTGCATCACGCACTGAACGTCAACAGCCATCATTTCAATTGCGCCGGTGGCGATTACAAGCTCCTGATTCAGGAAGTTGCCGGCAATCGGTATGCCGTGCCGCATTAGAAGCTCATTGGCGGTGCAGCATGTTCCCGCAACGTTAATCCCACTTGCGCCGACTTTTTTTGCCTCGGCGAGCATTTCCTCATCTGAGGACGCCGCCGCTATCATTTCCGAGAGAATCGGCTCATGCCCGTGGACGATGATATTAATCTCATTTTCCTTGAGCACGCCCATGTTCGCTTCGCCGCGCCCGGGGTAGGGCGTGCCGAATAAAATGTCCTGCAACTCCGTAGCGAGCATAGACCCGCCCCAGCCGTCGGCCAGAGCTACCCGGCAAGCATGCTTGATAACATTGAGATAGTCCTGATCCACCCCCATTGTGCTTCTGTGCAACGATTCAGTAACTTCCCGGTCGACTGCACGAGGCGTGATACCAAATTTTTTCCATATTTCCTGACGCGGCGCCGGTGCTCTGCGGGCCATGAGTTGGGTTCCTTCGGACTTTCCATACTCGGCCAGAGCGATTTTTCCTATGTCCGATGCGATTTCTTTGACCGTACGATCTTTGGTTTCGACGCCCAACTCCTCGGCCAGCTTGAACAATTTCACGGTGTCTTTGACCTTGTAATCGGGTGCGTTCCCCTCAGCGGTCGCCATAAAGACCTCGGCAACTGTTCGGCCGTGATCGCTGTGTGCTGCTACGCCTGCCGCGACCGCACGCAGGAAGTTGCGCGCCACGATCGTATCGGCATCCGCACCGCAAACGCCGTATTTAGCCTTTTTGGTGATTCTACACGGACCCATCGCGCAAATCCTGCAACAAACACCCTGTTTGCCGAATCCGCACTGCGGCATCTGCAGTTCAAGGCGGTCCCAGGCGTTTTGCTGCCCGGCATCAGCCATGCGGGTAATCATTTCTTGTGCTGCAGTATCAGAACTGCGTTCTTTTGCATCCATAAAACTTCCTCATAACGATTATTAACGCGGGCATTCACTAAAACGTACAACATTACTTACTACCTACGGAAGAACTAAAAGTTCTATTCAATACCAGAAATTGCCTACTCTGTCAATCGTAGTTTTTCCCGATTTTGACAATTCCTGAATTTGATCAGTCGGTGCCGGACTTGAGTTGTACGATGAGTTCCGCTAATTTATCCTTCGCCCGTCGCAACTCCTCTGTGACCTCTTTATCAGCTTCGAAAACGGGCATGCGCTTGATATCCGCTTCCTGGAGGGGATGGCTGTATCCTATAGTCCCCAGCAGAGCTGCGCCGCTCAAATGAGCTATAATAGCCTCGGACTGAGCGGTATTCATGACTTTATTGGCAATCACGCCGGTACACCCAATACCGAGTTTACGCGCCATCTGAGCCATATTATTGGCAGTCTCGATGCTCCTGGCGCCCGGCTCTACGACCAAAATCAGCGCATCAATGCCCTGAACGCTTGCCCGTCCCATGAATTCCACTCCGGCTGCCAGATCAACCATCACCACCTCTTGACGTTGCAAAATACTATGTGTGAGCAGTGCTTTGAGAAACGCCCCTTCGGGGCAGGCACAGCCGCCGCCCGCCTGAGTGATTGCCCCTAAGACCAGTAATTTCATGCCTTTGACTTCGATCCAGTATTCCTGCGGAACATCGTGGACCATAGGATTAAGTTTGAAATACCTGCCGAGTGTATCCTGTCCGGTGCCGGTGCGCTCAGCGATAAGCTCTTTCATTTTGATTAGCGGCTGGGGACTTTTTTCGTGCGGCAGACCAAATGCAGACGCAAGGTTAACGTCCGGGTCGGCATCAATCGCCAGCACGTCGTATCCATCTTCGGCAAAGAGTTGCGCGAGAATTGCACTGACTGTCGTCTTCCCGACGCCCCCCTTACCGCCAATTGCTATTTTTGCACCATGTATTTCAGGCATAAGCATCCTCTCGCCCTGACCAATTGCATCGCCCTATGCAAGCACACAGGCGCAAGCCATGATAAAATGCTACAATACCATGCCGCCGATTCTTTGTCAAGAATTTGCCTGAAATATTTCTAACTGTAATTGGCGAAACAGTTTAGCCGCCTTCGCCAGCGGCTTGTGTCAAAGCTTTCACAGCCAAATTGACAGCCGCCAGCAAAGCATCAAGTGGTAAATGGTCGCCGGCGGTCTTGTCGAATAATATTGATGCTCGCGGCTCGAACTCTTCGCAGCGACCCCAGACCACGACGGTCACCGGCACGCGAGGCAGAATCCTGAGTCTAACGGATGCGTCCCCGAAATCCGATTTCTCGGCGGCAAGTGGTTTCGCAGCTTCCACAAGATTTTCGGGGTGATCGCCGAATACCTGCTCTAATCTCCCGGTGGGAAGACAGTGGACGCCGCGGAAAAAGAATTGGCCTCCGGGAAGGGCCAATCCGTTGACGAGTTTGCCGGACAGAGCCTGGTCTTTGGCATCTATCAGATATGCGAGGATACAGAGCTGTTCCAGAAATTCCGCCGGGCGCTCGGACGAATCAGCCCCGACGGCTGCGATGCTCCTGTCCGCAACACGGACGGTATAATCGGTATTGAGCATTCTAAGAACATATCGCTCCGGATCGCTGAGATATTCACACCCGGCGCGACGAGCCGTCTCTGCGTGGTCTAGTTGCTCAAGCTTTTCCCAAAGACCCTTGTGTGCCATCTTTTTCTATGTCCTCCAGGTTTAGATTCAACGATAAGTAAGCTTCAGTTATCATTAGCCAACAACATCCATCTGCCATTTTCAAGCTTTATATCGCCAATGTCGAAATCAAAATCTCTCCCGTCTGAAACTACAATCCTGTCTACGAACTTCTTAACTTCCAGCGCCGAGGGTTTCCAGGTTTTGCTGCTCTTGCTTTCAGCGACTAAGAACAGTCCCGGTTCGGCCACATTGCGAAGTGAGTTCGATTCACAAATCGAACTCGAATTCGACCCAAGCACATCGAGTAGTGCGGCAAGCCCTTCATCGATGTGCGATCTCAAGACCCGCAGCCAATAAACTCTGGCCGCACCGGCTGCCAGGAGCCTGGATGTGTCTTTGCCGGAAGACGGATCTGTTTCTTCTGTAATAAGATATACGCCGTCCATTGAAGAGCAAACGCCACAGCCTTCTCCTCCGCGAGGACATTGTCCGTTTTTTTCGTTTATTGTAGTCACCTTAATCCCCACGATGCCCGGATTTATACGGCTGAACTTTCGAAGAATAGCACATGCTAACTCGGTTTTGCCAACGTTGGTCCCGGCCGAGCCTATCATTAACATTTTATCGAGCTTTATCATCCTATTCCTCGATAAACCTCACGGCCGCTGCTTTGAAGTTAAGCCACACCTTCTTGCCCGACCGCAACTCTAATGCACTGACGGCTTCTTTTGTTACAAAGGCCGCGATCTCTGTCGATTTCTTTTGGCCGATATCGATGATGACTTCGACTCCTCCGCCTACCGGCACGATCTCAACAATCACGCCTTCGAAGTTATTGCGGGCGCTCGTCGAACTCGGAGCGTTCGTAATTGTAACGTCTTCACTTCGAACCATGACACTGCCGTGACCGGCGGGGCTCTCGGTCAACACAAAAAAACTCAAACCATCGGTGGAGAAGTACCGCAAGCTTGTCTGATCGGTCTCAGGGGCTTGAAGCCGACCTTTGAAAAAGTTTCTGACGCCGATGAAGCGAGCGACGAAGTGGGATTTCGGATGCTGGAAAATCTCATCAACCGTCCCAATCTGTGCGATGCCTCCATCCTCCAATACGGCTATGTGGGTGCTCAGAGCAACCGCTTCGGTGTAGTCATGTGTCACATGTATGATTAGCTGGCCGTTTGCGCTGATCTTACGAAGAAGACTTCGTATGTCAGAGCGGGAAGTTGTATCAAGCGAGGAAAGAGGCTCGTCCAAAAGGAGGCATCGGGGTTCACTGGCAACTGCCCGCGCCAGAGAGACACGCTGAGATTCTCCGCCTGAAAGGGTTTGCGGTCGAGCCTTGAGCAGATGGCTGAATCCGAAATCCTCAGCTAATTCGGATACTCGCAGGTCGATCTGAGCGGCGGTTCTGCCGCGCCGGCGAAGCGGGTAAGCAACATTATCATAAACATTCATGTGCGGAAACAAGGTGCTCGACTGAAACACAAGAGATACCTGGCGTTTCGGCATCTTCTCGTACGTAATATCTCTGCCGTCAAGCAGGATGCTGCCGGAATCCGGACTGGTCAAGCCGGTTATTATCTCCAACAAAACGCTCTTACCCGCACCGGTTCTCCCAAGCAGAACGAAATATTCGTCCGATTGGATATCGAACGATATATCCTTCATGCCGAAGCCGGGGTATGACTTTGAAATGCCTTTAACGTTGAGCATCTTTTTTCTCCCCGGCCAGTAGTCTCAAGATTACGAAAAAAATCAAGCAAACGGCAATGAACAAAACAGCCACTGTTTGAGCATTTTTTAGTCCGAAAGCACTGAAGCGCTCGAACATAAGCACAGGAGCGATCATCGGGTGATACGCAATAATCATTACCGCTCCGAATTCACTCATGCCCCGCGCCCACATCATAATCATGCCGGAAACGATCGGCCTGGCGGCCAGCGGCACGGAGACGGTTAAAAATACCCTCATGGGGCTTGCACCAAGGCTGAGGGCCGCTTTTTCAAGACGTTCGGGCACCGCTGCAAAGCCGTCTCGTGCTGAGTTTATGAGAAAAGGAACGCTGACGAATGCCATAGCCAGTATTATGCCCAGGCTGTTTCCCACGAAACTTACTCCAACTTTGCTCGCAGCCTGTCCGAAGAGTGTGCCGCGTGAGACAACCGTCAATAGCGCAATACCCGCAGCGACGTGCGGTATGACGACAGGTACATCTATGATTCCGCTGACGAGACGTTTGAGGGGAAAATTCTTTCGGGCCAGCAGATAAGCGAAAGGAATCGCCCCTATTGCAAAAAGTACAGTGGCCGCCATTGACGTCCAGAGAGTGAGCCAAATGCTGGCCTGCACTTCGTCGTCTTTCGCTGTCTCGGCAAGCTCCGGCAGTGAGCTGCTGAGGAACAGGCTTGCGAGAGGGGCAATGATAAACAGCAATACGACACCGCCCATCGCTGCGAAAAGCAGCGAAAGTGAATCATTTTTTAACGCGGTCGCTGATTTCACTCCCCGTCCTCCTTGATGGTCGGCAGGGCGTACTTCTTTAGTGATTCCGGGAGCTTCTCGAACGTTTCCGTCGGTGATGGCACGAGCGGGTTCTGTCCATTCTGTTGAAGCATCTCCAAACCTCTATTTTTGTCAAGCAGAAGAGAAAGAAAAGCCCGCGCAAGTTCCGGATTCGGTGCATTTTTCGGGATTGTCACGCCATAGACTATCGGCTCTCCTACGCGAGTGATGAAGTTACCCCTTTCCCGGCCAACAAGACGAACGGATGCGCGCCTGTAAAACTCCGACAAATCCGGTCTGCTGAGGTTGATTTCATCGGGGAGAGTAATATAGTGCAAGTTGTGTTGCTCGGCAACGGAACGGTATGTAAAGATATAGTCAAGTTCTCCCACTTCCAAGAGCGCCAACAGCTCGGCCGACATAGGATAGATGTATTTTAGATTTTTAGACAGTAAGTTCTCTGAGAGATTTGGCTCGGCATAAAATATTTCTGCAAGCTTTGTCAAAAGCACTGTTCGATAACCGGCCGGGTCCAGGTTCGGAGCGGACCTGCCGAATACGACATCGTCTCTCATAAGGACTTCGTACCAGTTGTTTTTGTTGATCCGGTCGGCGCCGCGAGAATCCTTGCGGAAGGCTATTATCATTTCATTGCCCGCAAATCGAATATTCCAATCTGCGTAATCAGGAATGAGTAGGGTATCTATAACTGCGTAGTCGGCTGACGCCATTACATCGCACGGTTTATGCAGGTCTGTGATTTTCCGAGCACATTCACGACTGCCAGCAATTTCACGGAATACTTCTACACCGGGGTGCTTTTTTTCGAACGCCTCGCATATCTCTTTGAATGGAAGTGCCAGGCTGCCTGCGTGAAAGATTACCAATCGGTTTGACAGTGCACCTGAATTACCAGCCATACGCCATCGGCGGATCGTTTCTCCGCCTCCAACCAATATGGACAGAGCGAGGAGAATTATAAGTGCCTTTATCTTCAAGCTCATTTGAAGCAGCCGAGTTGGCATTTGCAGATCTTTACGTTGTTATCATTACAAATGCGCCCTATCTCAGCGAGCTTTGCATCGTATTCTTGTGCCAGATGGAAGAGCTTGGCGCATGAGATTTTTTTGGGATTACCATCGCTCGATTTGACAATGGTATCGACCAACTGTTCTCTATTGTTCATCCCTAATTACCCGAATGAGTGTTAAAAGGTTCTGCCGCTACTGAAACTTTGCCGCTAAAGACATTTAAAAACCATAGTACGCCGATGTCAATACATTTGTTCGTCGGCCGACACCCTTTGCTTTAGGCGGGTATCTGGTTGAGAGTGCAAAAATGATTTGCGGTGGCGGTGTATTTAACAACAGGTGTCTGTCGCGCGGGCGGTTTTAGTGATTGGGGCGTTCATATTCGTCGGAAGGGTGAAGTAGAAAGTGCTCCCTTTGCCGATTTCGGAATCGACCCATACGCTCCCGCCGTTCAATTCGATTGTTTTTTTGACGACCGAAAGGCCGATGCCGGTGCCCTCGGTTCGCTCTGCGGGCGACAATGCCTGGAATATCCTGAAGATCTTCTTAAAGTATTTCGGATCGATACCGGGTCCGTTGTCGGAGATAGTGAAAATCCAGAAGTCCTTCTTTTCAGTACAGCCGATTTCAATTTTGCGATCGCTGCTTGCCCCGTGTTTTATAGCATTATGAATCAGATTCAGGAAAACATTCTTTATTTGTTCTTCATCGCAAATAAGGACGGGCAATTTATTCTTCGTGTTTATTCGGACGTTCTCTGGCGCCTCAATACCGGCAATGACTTGCGAAACCACAACATTTATATCGACTCGTCGCTTCTTACGATCGATCTGTCGGATGCTCGAATACTGCAATATACTGTCGACCATCGCATCTAATTTCCTGGCTCTTGCCAGAAGCAAATCCATGTGTTCCCTGGCTTTTTCATCCAGCTTGTCGGTATAATCCATGGATATCCAGTCGGCTAAAATCGCGATGCCGCGAAGCGGCGTCTTGAGGTCATGTGCTGCGATGTAGCTGAACTCCTGAAGTTCCGTATTGGATCGCACTAACTCACTCACACTCGCTTCCAGATCCCGATTGAGCTCTTCCAGAGCCACCTCGGCCTTTTTGCGTTCCCGAATTTCCCCTTCCAGAATTTGGTTAGCCTGCACCAGTTCCGTCGTCCTCTGAGCGACTCTAACTTCCAGCTTGTCACGGGCTTTACGCAGTTCGTCTTCGGTCTGTCCGCGCTGCCGGGCCATCTTCTTGAAGGCGGTAGCTAATTGGCCTATTTCATCTGCGGAGCTAACCTCTATTTGCGCGTCGAATTCACCTCTGCCAATTTCGGTTATAGCGTTCTTCAGGTTGATAAGAGGCCTTGTAATCGAACGCTTAATTGCGGCGTTGAAGACACATACATCCAGAGTGCCCGTAAAAATCAGGATGAGAGTAACGAGAAGCTTCATATTAACCATCTTGCGCCCTGCGTCCTGTGCCCGTTCGAGGTCGGCGCGGGTAAACACTTCAAAATCTCCACCCAGAAGACCGTCCAGTTGGTCTTTTATCTTTTCAAATTCCTTTGCCTTGCCGGTGCTTTGACCGCCCAGAGCGATAATTTTCCTGACCAGATTGGTTGCCCGTTTCAGTCGATTTTGGCCCTTGGCCAGATTGCTGTGTTGTTGTTCGGTTAGAGATAGATTGTGTAGTCCAGCAAGGGCCCATTGAACATCGTTCACATCGCTTAGAACCTTCTTTTCATGTTCTTTGCCGGGCATCTGTAGATATACGCCCAATGATCGGATCAGGTCGGTGACAGCCCTTTGTATAGCCAGAGTTTCCGGCAGAAAATCAGATTTCTCCGAACGCCTTAATTCCGTTCCGGCCGTAGATTCTGTCGACTTATTAAAAATTTCCTCAACGCTTTGCAGAGTGTCCGTCAATTCTACAAATAATCTGTTTCGGGCATCTTTTGCTTTCTCCAGTTCGGAATCTAATTCTTTGTATCGCTGATGGAGACCGACCGCGCGCTTGCCCAAGGCTCTGCTCTGAATAATTTCGTCGATATTTTCATCAATCTGTCCAATCTGGAAATACGAGATTACACCCAGCGCCAAAAACAGGATCATAAGAACCCAGATTCCCATGCTAAGCTTTTGTCGTATTGTCATCAGAAATCTCAATCGGCTTCGGCAGAGGACATTACAGCGGTTTCTTGCTGTGAGTGCTGGACATCCGACTTCGACACGGTAAAGCTAAGTGTGTTTCGATTTGTGTCCGACCGCTCAGTCCACACACGACCTCCGTGCATTTCCACCAGTTCTATGGCAAGGCGCAGGCCCAAAGCCATATCGTGCCTGCCAGCCTGGAACTGCTCCCTGATCCAATCGGGGCAACCTATGATTCGTTGAATCTCATCGCGCTCGAGCGGAAGACCTTCGTCGTGTATAGTGACCGTGATCTCATTGCCGGAATCTTTGACGGCTACGCGGACGTGACCTTTTGATCCGGATGATTGTATAGCGCGCTTGAGAAAGATCCGGAATATCTGAGCCATTCTATCGGGATCAGCATTCACGAAAACTTTCCCGTTCGGCGTTGTATTGTGCAATTCAACGCTAAGGCTGGAGGCCAACGGTTCGAGTTCATCTATTGATTTTGCGATCAACTTAGCCAAATCAAATTTATGCACGGCCGGCCTCATTTTGCCGGCAGCAAGTTTCGATATGTCCAGGTAGTCTGAGATGACCAGTTGAGCGGTCTCGATCTGGCCGGCGGCAAGAAGCTGCTGCGCCGCCTCGGCGACAAATATTGAGAGTTCATTCTGGTAATGATTTTTCTTTTTGAGCCTCTGGCTTGTCTTTTTGATTTTGTCTTCGGCAAGCATGCGTTCGGTGATATCTCGCGCGACCGCGACGATCGCGACATCGCGACCGGAAGCGTCTTTGACAGGCGACCTTGAAAGCGATACGGGAAATACACTGTTGTTCTTTCGTCTATGATAGAAACCGACCTCCCAGTTGCTTCCGGAAGATTTTGTCTGGAATACACTTCTTGTATTGCTCCCTTGCCGCTTGCCGATCCACAGAACGTTGCCGTTTTGCCCGACGATCTCTTCTTCCTCGTACCCGTAAGTTCGGCAGAACGCCTTGTTGACGAAGACTATTGTTCCTTGTGTATCGGTAATATAGACGCTGTCCTCGGTACTCATAATTGCCCCGGACAGCAACTGTACTTTCTCCTCCGTTCTTTTATGCTTGATGGTATTTTCGATGGTTTTTGGGATGGCGTTGAGATAATTCTGCCCGAGATCCTTGACGAGGTAATCGTATGCACCGGCTTTCCACATATTAGTTGCAGTTTCCTCGTCCCCTGCTCCGGTCACAACTACCACCGGCGTATTTCCCGCCACCTCAAGAACGTCGAGCGCCGTGCCGTCCCCAAGAGAATGGTCGGACAGGATAATATCGAATTGGCTGCTATCCAAGGCAGTTCTGGCTTCAGCAACTGAGCCTACAATCGTGTAGTCGTATGGGATTGAGTTATTATCCACAAAACGCTTGAAAGCCAACTGATCGAGCTTGTCGTCTTCGACAAGTAAGATTTTGTATCTGGCACTATCCATGATCATATCCTCCGTTCGGCGGAAGTTTGCTCACGGTCCAGTACGAGTCAATCGTTTTGATGATCTCCATGAACCTCTCGTAATCGACCGACTTGACCATATAGCCGGCCGCGCCAAGCTCGAAACTTTTGGATATGTCCTGTTCCGAGTTGGACGTGGTCAGCACTATCACAGGTATTTTTTTCAGCCTGTTATCGGCTTTTATGATTTTGAGGAACTCTATTCCGTTCATCTTCGGCATGTTCAAATCGAGCAAAATGACGGACGGCTTGGTATTTTCGTCATCTCTCAAATATGCCAGCGCTTCCTCCCCGTCGCCGGTGGGGACCAGATTGCTTGTAACCTCTAAATCTCTGAGGGCGCGTTTGACGGTCATTACATCGACGCTGTCATCTTCAACAAGCAATATTGGCTTCGAGTTTCGCATTTTCGACTCCTGTTTCCTGTTTGGGCAAAGTAAAGAAAAATGTGCTGCCTTCGCCGACTTTTGATTCCACCCAAATGCTGCCGCCATGTAGCTCGACGATTTTCTTTGCCACGGTAAGGCCTACTCCCGTGCCTCTGAAATTTTCTGTCACCGATAGCGACTGAAACATCTTAAAGATTCTCTCGAAGTGTTTTTCCTCGATTCCGGGGCCGTTGTCGGCTACGGCGAATTTCCAAAAACCGTTCTCTTCGATACAGCTTACATTTATTCGGCCCTTTGGTTTGTCCATGTACTTTATGGCGTTGCTTATGAGGTTCTGAAACAACTGCATAAACTGAGTTTCCAGACAATATATCGCGGGCATATCGTCCTGGACGGCGATTGCAATGTTGCCCGGGGCGTCCAACATATCAATTGCTTCGGGAATGAACTCGTTAAGCTCCACTCGGACAGGTTCACCTTCCGTACGACCGGCCCTGGAGTATTTGAGTACACCGTCGATCAGTCTGTGCATCAGCTCCACGCGGTCCAAAAGCAGGTGCATCTGTTCTGTGATCTCCTGATCGAGTTTATCCCCGGCGTCGTCCAGGATCCAGGTTGCCAGGCTTTTTATTCCGCGGAGAGGTGCTTTAAGGTCGTGTGAAACTATCGAAGCGAAATCTCTGAGATCCTTATTTATGCCGTCAATCTTTCGGATAAGCTCGCCCTGGCGCTGCTGAGCCTGTTCTCGCTCATTGATTTCTTCTTTTAGTTTCTCGTTGATTTGCTCAAGCTTGTCCGTTCGCTCTTTAACCATATTCTCCAACTGCTCCATTTTGATGGACGCTTGTTGGGCGAGCACCCATTTTTCTGTCAGAGCGCTGGCGAGCTGAGCCACTTCGGCGCTGTCGAACGGTTTTTTCAGGATAAGGAGATTCTCGGACTTGCCGAGCCGGTCGGTTATATCCGCCCAGGAATAATCCGAGTAAGCGGTACAAATGACAATCTGTAAACCGGGATCTATCTTCCAGATATTTTCTATTGTTTCCAATCCGTCCCAACCGGGGGGCATGCGCATGTCAACGAAAGCCACCTCATAAGGGCGCCCTTTATTACAAGCCCGGGAGATTTTCTGACATCCCTCCCCGCCCTGAGATGCAAAGTCAAGCTCGTACATATTTCCAGTCGCACGGTTGCCGCCGTCCTCACCTAAGACCTCATTTCTTAGCGCCTTGAAACTGTCGCTTTCCTCCTCCTCAACGAGTATGGTTGCAAAATCTTTATGAATATTCGGGTTGTCGTCAATGATCAGAATGCGGTGCATCTTTTCCTTTTTCAACTCGTTCATACCGTGGCCTCCTCTTTCTGGATAGGTAATTCAATGGTGAACGTTGCGCCTTTGCCCGGCCCGTCGCTGTGGGCTGATATTGATCCGTTCAATTCGCTAACAGACAGAGCCGTGCTGTGTAATCCGAATCCGTGACCGTCTTCTCTGGTGGAGAAACCGTGCTCGAAAATACGGGTCAGATTCTCGGCGGGAATTCCAACCCCGTTGTCCGATATGTCTATTTGCAGGTGGCAGACTTTCGTTTCTCTGATCCGTATCATGAGATTCTTGTTCTCTTGCTTACTCTCCGCCAGCGCTTGCGCTGCATTGCAGATCAGATTTGTCATGATCTGAAGAAGCTTGTGCCTGTCCAGCATTAGAGTGGGCAGATCGGAAACTTGGTTTGTGACCTTAATGTTGTTTTGTGTGAGCACCTCGGCGTTAATCTTAAGCGTGTCCTCCACGACGGCGGCAACCGAAGTTGCTTCTATCAGACCTTTGGCCTTGCTGTGTGATTGTTGCAGTCGAATAATCTCAGTCACATGTTGAACGTGTTTAGTTAAAGCCTCCAGCGACTCCAAAGATCGCCTCTGCTCGTCGATTAACTTCTCGTATAGATCGGCCAATAACGCGGGTATTTTCTTTCCTCGTTCTTCAATCGTCATGAACTTGCCGAGATCTTCTGCATTATCCCGGAGTAACCGCACAACGTCCAAAAGATAGGATATTTTGGAATTGCGGACCCTCTTTTCTATCGACTCGGCCGTAACGCTGATGCTGTTGAGAACGTTGCCCGCATTATGAAGTACCCCCGTTGCCACTTCAGCCATGCCGACTTCGCGAGCGGTTTCGAGCAATTTCTCTTGTGCTGATTTGAGCTTGGTTTCGGCGCGTTTGCGTTCGCTAATATCCCGTGCAATAGCTATTATATACCCCTGTTTCTGTTCTGTGACCAGCCTGAGGCTCGCCTCAACGGAAAAAGTCGTTCCATCCTTGCGCTTGTACAGGCCTTCCTGAATGATGTCGTTCTCGAGCTTGAGCCGAGCCACGCGCTTTTTCCAGGATGCATCGTCGATGACGGCCTGCTCGACGTCCTTCATGGTCACTGTCCCAAGCAGTTCTTCTCGAGCGTATCCCAGAGCGTCACAGGCTCGCTTATTTGCGTCCAGGAAGCGTCCCCACTGCGGCTCAATAACAAAAATGCAGTCATTCGAGCGCTCCACGAGGTTGCGGAATAGTTGAAGTTTTTCCTGGGCCTTTTTTCGCTCGGCGATGCTGCCCAGCCACTCGGAGACAGCTATTAACAAGTTGTTCTCTTCTTTAAGGAATATCTCCTCGTCACTGTTTACCTTGCCTCCCAGATTGTAGACCTCGATCAGGCCCACCTGTTCTCCGTGCGCTCTAATCTGGACATTGTGGCACGATTCACTCTTTTTGAAATCCTCCGTAGCATAGCGAATGCCGTCAAATGTGATTCGGACACTTACGGTATCCGGATACTTGTGTGCATCTCGTATCAAAGAGATTGTCTTTTTGAAAATGTGACCTAACGAAATCTCTTCACGGTTCACGATTTTGGAAAGCCCGTAAAGACAATTGAGATGCTTCAGACGCTGTTGTAATTGCCTTTGCTCGGGCGGTTTATTGGAGATTTCCGCATCGAGCTTCCGTCCGGCTGTAGTCAGTTCCGCAGTCAGCCTGCGAATTTTCTCTTCAAGACGCGCTTTATTCGCAAGAAGCGCTTTCACTTCAATTTCGGCGGATTCTTCCGGGTCTGTTTCCGGCAGAGATGTGTATACGTATCTGTTGTAGAGGTATGGTATTATCGCGGCGGTCATAATGGCGATTAGAGTGCAGTGGGCGGGATCCTGTGTAACCTTTATTCTGGCAAGCCAATAGACCCCAACTATGATTGCTATAAATACTGCCGCAAGGAGAATGCTCTTAATTCGAGTTCTGTAAAGATAAGGTAGAAGGGCGGCCGTCATGATAGCAATCACAGCACAATGCGTCATGTCTTCGGTGACTTTTTCACGCGATAATTCGAAAACGCCTATAACTATCGCAATAAATACAACAGCAAACAAGCCCTTTTTAGCAATGTTTTTTGCGTTCATCTTGTTACCTTACGCATATTAAGTATGACAGCCTATGCTCTTCTCGCCTAACTGCCGAAACGGTTGAATTCCCAATTTCGTCAAAATAAGTCTCTTCCGGCATCAGAATTAACGGACTTCACAGGGAATTAGCTTGATTACGATAGCAGAACCCCATAGACAAAGCCGCCTCATCTAACCTGCAAATTATCGACACATTAAAGAGTCGCTTTCAGAAGAAACCTGTTTTTTTGGGTTTTATTATCGAACAAGTTCTTAACAATTGACGATCTAAGACAACCTTCAGGCGACAATTGGCGATTGACTATTCATTGCTGAGACCTTACCATTATTTGCCGCTTGAAGGACATGGCCCGGTGTTTTGTGCTAAGGAGCAGTATCATGATAGGGATTGTAGGAGCCAAGACGGTCGGAGGAGTCAACAATATGGGGCGATTTGCGAGGTTCGCCTGGCAGTCGGCGATCGCCTCGCTTCGCACCTGTGCGCGCCCCTCCAAATATTCGCTGATATGGACCCAGATGAATATTATCGGCGTTCGCAGCGTCCCTGTAGTAATGATAACCGGCGCTTTCGTGGGGATGACTCTGGCCGTGCAGACCTATAACCAGCTCGCATCCATGGGATTGGAGGAACGTCTGGGCAACCTTATCAATATCGCTGTAGTCAAGGAACTGGGGCCCGTTCTGGCGGCGGTAATGTTGGCGGGGCGGGTCGGAGGGGCTCTAACCGCCGAACTCGGTACGATGAACGTTACCGAGCAGATTGACGCGATCAGAAGTATGGGCACCAATCCCATAAGGTATCTCGTTGCACCGAGGGTTCTCGCCTGCCTGTTTCTTACGCCCGTGCTCATCATATATGCGGACCTGGCGGGAATTATAGGCGGCTTCTTTGTGAGTGTTATGCACTTCGGCATAAATAACCGCGCTTACTGGAACTATAGCGCCTCCGGCGTGGAACTATGGGACGTTTCAATAGGAGTTGCCAAAGGCTTCTTTTTCGGTGTAGCGATTGCGACGATAGGTTGCTACAAAGGCTTCACGTGTAAAGAAGGTGCCCACGGCGTCGGCCAGGCGTGTACGGAAGCGTTTGTGGCGAGCTTTATTTCCATATTGGCCCTGAATTTCGCGTTAGCGGTGGTCTTTAAGGCGATTTACAATACGTTTTGGTCTCTCAGGAGCATGGTTTGATTGCGGAAAAGAGTATAAGGTGATACAGAACAACAAAGAAAACAGCGACCGAGTCAATCACGACGACGGCGTAATCGTACTTGAGAACATTACGAAGCGATTCGGCAGAAAGGTGGTTCTGGACAATGTTTCTCTGGCCATCGAAAAGGGGAAAACGACCGTCGTGATAGGGCCGAGCGGCTGCGGCAAGACCGTTCTGGTCAAGCATCTCATCGTTTTGCTCAGGCCAAATGCCGGAGAAATCTATTACAAGAATCAGAGAATCGACAATCTCAGTGAAAACGCCCTTAACAAAATCCGCACACATTACGGTTTTCTCTTCCAGGGCGGCGCTCTCTTTGACAGCCTCAGTGTCACGGAAAACATAATATTCCCGATCAGGCAGCATCATAAAATCATCGACTGGAAAGCAACAGAAGAACTCGTCAAATCGAAGCTGGCGATGGTCGGACTGGACGGTTATCAGAACCATTACCCATCCAATCTTTCCGGCGGACAGCGTAAGAGAGTTGCCCTTGCCCGCGCGATTGCGCTGGATCCCGAAGTGATTCTCTACGATGAACCGACTACGGGCCTTGATCCCATCCGTTCTGATATAATTAACGAACTGATTTTGAAACTGCAGCGAGAGCTTGGCGTCACTTCAGTGGTCGTTACACACGACATGACCAGTGCATACAAGGTTGCCGATCGAATCATAATGCTGCACAACGGCAAAATAATTGCAGACGGGGACGCCGACCATATACGCAACCATCCTCACCCGAACGTTCAACAATTCATTCATGGACAGGTCGGCGAAGACGACCTCGCCGTGCTGAGAATGAGCGGCAAAGTGTCGCAGGCGCAATTTCTGCCTCGAGATTTTGAGTAGCATCCGGTGAGCATTATAATTCTCGCTGCAAACGACAGCGGTCATGGAAAGTCGAATTAGAGCCGGCAACGGCGGGGGCAAGTCATCCAGGAGGAGCGGATTCTGAGTGATGGCTTGACACGGGGCGGCGGGGGGCATAGTATGTCCGGCGCATTTGGGTTGAAGTTGGGTAGTTTCATATGAAGACAGTTCGTTTCGGGTTGATTGGTTGTGGGATGATGGGGCGGGAGTTTGCCAGTGCGGCGGCCCGATGGCTCCATCTGCCGAAGATGAAGGTGCGGCCTGAGATCGTCGCGATTTGCCGGCGGGATGTCTCGGCCAAAAGCGTCCGCTGGTTTAAGGATAATATTCCGACTCTGGGGCAGATTACGAGCGACTATCGTGAGCTTCTGGCAAATCCCGACGTTGATGCGGTCTATATATCGGTGCCGCACAACCTGCATGGGGAGTTCTGCTCCGCGGCTGTAGAGGCTGGCAAGCACCTCATGGGCGAGAAGCCCTTCGGAATGGACGAAAAGGCCAACAAGGCGATTCTGGCCGCGATGAAGAAACATCCCGATGTTTTCGTCAGGTGTGTGTCACAATTCATGTTCTTTCCCGCGGTGCAGAGGATAGGGCGGATGGTAGAAGAGGACACCTTCGGCAAGATAATTGAGGTCAGCGCTGGCTTTCTCCATTGCAGCGATCTTAACCCCGCCAAGCCGATTAACTGGAAAAGAATGCTTAAGTACAACGGGCAATACGGCTGTATGGGGGATCTCGGACCTCACTCCTGCGCGCTTCCCTTTAGAGCCGGCTGGATCCCTTTAGACGTCCGCGCTGTGCTGTCCAATCTAATGCCTGAGCGGCCGGACGGCAAAGGCGGCACGGTCCCCTGCAAAACCTGGGATAACGCGACATTGCTCTGCAAAGCGAGGGATCGCCGCTCCGGGGACGAGTTTCCATTTACGCTCAGGACACAGCGAATCTCGCCGGGCCAGACGAACAACTGGTACATCGAGGTTCTCGGGACAAAAGCCTCCGCCAGATTCAGCACCAACAACGCCAACACCCTCGAAATACTCGAATACACCGGCGGCGAGCAGCGATGGCAGAGGATGGACATGGGACAGCAGGTGCCGTTCGAGTCAGTCACGCACAGTATTCATCAGTTCGGCGTCTCCGATGCTTTCCTGCAGATGTGGGCCGGTTTTCTGTACGAGCTGGACACGGGAAAGCCTCTCACGAAATTCTCCGGCTGCGTCACCGGCGAGGAAACCAGGCTCTGGCACGAATGGCACTTCCATAAGCGTTAAGGCCCTATAAGAATATAGAAAAACAGGC